>JANOZT010000046.1:0-95715 GCA_031429515.1 Sphingobacteriia bacterium | reverse complement strand
AAATACTCCCATTAAATTTAAAAATTTAACCGATACAAGTACAACAGGAGTAATTGATTGGAAATGGATATTTGGCGGAAAAGATTCAGTAGCAGGAAGTAATACGATTTATTCCTTTAAAAATTCGGGTACTCAAAACATAAAACTATATGCATCTTCAGCTTATTGTGGTTATTCGGTATTTAAAGATTCCAATATTTTAATTAGACGTCCTGAATTGCCCATTAACATGCCGAATGTATTTACCTATAAAAACACACCTACTGCATTGTTGGCACGAACTTTTACAGGAGCTAATTATAAACATAAATGGGTTCCTTCCTTTGGATTAGATAATGGAAATATCATTAATCCAACATTTAATTTTAATACCAATCAAACCTATTTTGTAAATATTATTTCAGAGTATGGTTGTGTTACCACTGATACACTCAAAGTACATGTGTTTGAAAATGGCTTGATCGATATTTTTGTTCCTAAATCTTTCTCTCCTAATAGAGATGGAACAAATGATCAGTTGTTTGTTTATTTAGCTGGAATTAAAGAACTAAAATATTTCAAAGTATTCAATAAATATGGGCAATTAATGTTTGAAACAAGAAATTCAGATACACCTTGGGATGGAAGAGTAAATGGCACTGATCAACCATTAGGAGCTTATGTTTGGATAGCTGAAGGAATTGATATCAATGGTAAACCTGTAACACAAAAAGGCACTGTGATGCTTTTAAGATAGCAAAATGACGAAACAGATAAAATACCTAATTTTTATTTTGGTGATTGTACATTTTTGTTCAATTAAGAAAGCTATTGCACAGGATCCCAATTTTTCACAATTTTTTCATTCGCCATTATCTATAAGTCCTGCATTAGCGGGTAATGGAGATAATAAATGGAGGGCAATGGCTACATTTAGAAATCAGTCATTGGGTTTTGGTACTAATTATAATACTAAGTCTGTGTCGGTAGACGGCAAAATTTATCAACTTCCTGAATCTCCATCATACATTGGTTTGGGTGCTTTATTTGTTCAGGATGATGCGTTAGAGGGAGTTTATAAAAGTACTTTTTTTACTTTGAATGCTGCTGTTCACGTTGCATTAGATAGGAATGAAATACATGGTTTAACAGGTGGGCTAGGTTACATTTATAACAAGACAAATATCAATTTTGATGAACTTACTTCAGGGCAACAATTGAGCTCAGGTGGATTTAACAGAACATTGCCAACGGGGGAGCCAGGGCTTACAAATATTCCAGGATATTCATCTGTTTGTGCAGGACTAACTTATACTTTCACTACAGAAGAAATGGTTGCCGATTTTGGAGTTGCTGGTTATCGTTTTTTCAAAACCAAGCAATCGGTATATGATAATGGATCTCAAATGAATAACCCCAGGTATGATGCTCATTTTAGTATGGGGAAATTATTAAGTGATCGAGTAGATATTAATTTGAGTGGACTATATCAATTACAAAGTGGGGTGAGCGGATTTATAGGCGGCGGCTATTTTGGTTTATCTCATTCCAATGATCCCGAATCACCGAAGGCGCTTAACTTGGGTGCTTACTATAGAGTAGGAGATGCCATTATTCCTTATGTAGGATATGTCTTCAAAGATTTTCAATTTGCAGTAACTTATGATGTACAAATGTCTTCTGCAAAATCAGGTTCAGTTACTTCTAATGTTTTTGAACTATCCTTGATTTATAGAAATTATAAGACAAGTAGAAATCCCCTTTTGTGGTAAGTTAATTCATTGAATTATAAGAATTAATCACTAAAATTGTTATCTAAATAAAATTCAACCTAACATGAACGCTGCCATACAAGAAAGAATCAATATTTGGGCAAACGGAAATTACGATGCTCAAACAAAAGCGATTATAGCTGATTTGAAAATGGATAATCCCGATGAATTAGCTGATGCTTTTTACAGAAACTTAGAGTTTGGTACTGGTGGATTACGTGGGTTAATGGGAGTGGGCACCAATCGAGTGAATAAATACACTATTGGAATGGCTACTCAAGGTTTTGCTAATTATCTTAAAAAAACATATAGTGGAGAAGAAATAAAAGTAGCCATTGCGCATGATAGCAGAAACAATAGTCGATTCTTTGCTGAAACAACAGCAAATGTTTTTGCTGCTAATGGTATTAAAGTGTATTTGTTTGATGCTCTGCGTCCTACACCTGAATTGAGTTTTGCTATTCGTTATCTAGGTTGTAAAGCTGGGGTAGTTTGTACAGCATCTCATAACCCAAAAGAATACAATGGGTATAAAGCATATTGGAATGATGGCGGACAGTTGGTGCCGCCGCATGATAAAAATGTAATTATAGAAGTAGAAGCAATTGATAGTGTTGATGCAGTAAAATGGGATGGAGGGGAGTCTAATATTACTATACTAGGTAAGGATATGGATGATGCCTATTTATCCATGGTAACTGGTTTGAGTGTTTATCCAGATGTTATTGCAAAGCAACATGATTTAAAAATCGTTTATACTCCAATTCATGGCACAGGTATAACATTGGTTCCACAAATGTTATCTCGTTTTGGATTTACCAACGTAACAATTGTTGACGAGCAAGCAACACCAGATGGTAATTTTCCTACAGTTGCATATCCTAATCCGGAAGAAAGTGAAACCATGAGTATTGGATTGGAAAAAGCGCAATCAATCAACGCCGATATTCTATTAGGTACCGATCCTGATGCAGATAGAGTGGGCATTGGTGTTAAAAATCACAAAGGTGAATGGGTGTTGATGAATGGTAATCAAACAGCAGTATTGGCTTTTGCCTATATGATGGAAGCGAGAAAAGCTAAAGGAATTGCACAGCCCAATGATATGGTCATTTCAACCATTGTAACTACAGAAATGATCAATGAAGTTGCCAAACAAAATAATGTGGCCTGTTACAATGTATTAACCGGGTTTAAATGGATAGCAGAAAAAATAAAAGAACTAGAAGGAAAAGAAAATTATGTTATAGGTGGGGAAGAAAGTTTTGGTTTAATGATTGGAGATCAGATTAGAGATAAGGATGCCGTTAGCGCAGTTGGATTAATGTGTGAGATGGCTGCATTTGAAAAGAATCGTGGGAAGAGTTTATTCGACAAAATGATCGAATTGTATTTGCAGTATGGGTTTTATTATGAAACCTTAATTAGTATTACTAAAAAGGGAATGAATGGGCAGAAAGAAATTGCTGATATGATGGATGGATATAGAACCAATCCACCATCAACCATCAATGAATCTGCTGTTATCACTTTATTAGACTATCAGTTGCAAACAGGAAAGAATTTGCAAACAGGTGATACTTGGCCAATTAGTTTACCAAAGAGTAATGTGTTGCAGTTTATTACTGCTGATGGAAGCAAGATTTCTGCTCGACCTTCAGGCACCGAACCGAAAATTAAATTCTATTTCAGTGTAAAAACTACTTTGAATTCAAAAGCTGAATTTGATGCAAAACAACTCGAATTAGAAAACCGAATTAAAGGGATCATTCAAAGTATGCAATTAGATTAACTATATTCGCGCCATGTCGCCCAATAGAAATTACAAGGATGAATTTCAACATAAAGGCATGCGCCGTAAGTTGATAGAAGTATTAAGAGAAAAGGGTATTACTGATGAAGGGGTATTGGATGCAATGAATAAGATACCTCGTCATTTCTTTTTAGATTCTGCTTTTGATAAAATTGCTTATGAGAATAGGGCTTTTCCTATTGCAGCAGATCAAACTATTTCTCATCCTTATACAGTTGCCTATCAAACCCAGTTATTGCAAATTAAAAAAGGGGAGAAGATCTTAGAAATTGGTACAGGCAGTATTTATCAAACAACCATTTTGGCTGAATTAGGAGCGCAATTTGTGTTCACTATTGAGCGCCAAAAGAAATTATACGAAGAACAAAAACTATTTTATTTTTTCCGAAACCAATATCCGAATATTAAATTCTTTTATGGAGACGGATTTCAAGGTTTGCCTACCTATGGGCCCTTCGATAAAATTATTATAACCGCTGCTGCTCCTTTTATTCCTCCGAAATTGATTGAACAATTAAAGCCTGGCGGATGCATGGTAATTCCTGTAGATGAAGGAGAATCGCAACGTATGCTAAGATTAAGTAAGTTGGCAGATGGTTCTATTAAAGAAGAGACTTTTGAAGAGTTTTCTTTTGTGCCAATGCTCACTGGTAAAAATCAATAAAAAAACGGAGTAGTTTTTTAACTACCCCGTTCCACTATTTAACCCAATAACTATTATTGCTGCATCATATCCATTCCACCACCTTGATCGGCTTTTGTATTCTTTCTTTTGAATAAACTCGCATCGAATTTACCAAAGCGATAGCTAAAGTTTAAACGTAATACTTGAGGATCTCTTCTACGTGAATTGGTTTGATTGAAGAAAGAACTTTCGGAATAAGATTCTGATAATTGAGTTCTAAAAATATCATTCATACTCAAAGTAAGATTTCCTGTTCTGCCTTTTTTCCATGTAAACTCTTTTCTAATAGCTAAGTCGAAACCATATCTTGGTAAATTATACCCTTGTGCACCAGACTGTGGACCACCGCCCCACATCATTCCACCGCCTCCGCCACCACGTCCGCCGCCTCCAGAACTTTGTGGTAATACGGTTTGTCCTTGATAATCTCCACTTAACTGAATAGATAATCCTTTAGAAACTTTGAATGTATTATTGAACTTGGTGAAAAAACTCCACTGTTGTTGCACTAAGTCAGGTTGACCAGGAACACTTGCATTAATCCTAGAATTAAACAAGTTGAAGTTTACGGTGATTTCCCACCATTTTGTTATGGGTGTTTTTTCCGTTAATTCTACTCCAAAACTCGTAGCATTATTAGCATTTATATATGTACTAAAAAATGCACTATCTGTTGGTACTAATGCATTCTTATCGCGATAAACGAATCGGGTAATTAAATCAGTAGAATATTTAAAAAATACAGTAGCTAAAAAGTTTGATCCCTTCTTGTATGCATTGTTCCAAGACATTTCAAATGAATTGGTAAACTCTGGTCTTAATGCTGCATTACCTAAACTAATGTTTTGCGGATCAGTATAATCTGGGAATGGCATTAGCTGGAAGAAGTTCGGTCTGTTAATTCTTCTTGAATAGTTAATCTGATAATCAATTTTATCATTCAACTTATAAGTAAGGAATGCACTTGGAAACAAACTCAAAGGATAGGTAACTTTAAAATTGGCAGAATCTGCACCTTTTGAATTGATCAAAGTACCTGTGTAATTAGAGCTCTCCGCTCTTAATCCCAATTGGTAACTCCATTTTTTTACTTTAAAGCTATAAGTAGTATAAGCAGCATAAACCTGATCGTTAAATTTATATCTACTGCTAATTGAAGGGACCAATACAAATGTTCCTAATGAAGGGAAAAAACGATATTGATCTAAAATATTGGAGAAATCTCTGATGGCAGCTCTTGCACCTGCTTCAAATTTAGAATCATCTGTTAAGGGATTCTCATAATCAAGTTGAATGGTATTATTGGTACTATTTCCACCACCAACACCTCTTTGAATGATGGGAAGTCCTACTTGAACATTGCTTAAATTATAGGTATAGTTATTAATGTCTGAATTATTGTTATTTGTACTGCTGTTGTAATTGTAATCAGAAGAAATACTATGACCAGTTTTGGCAAAATTGTGTTTGAAACTCAACTGAGTTCCCCAGTTTTTAAAATTGGATATGCTATTGGTTCCAATATTGGTATATGATTTAGGTACTTTATTGATGGTTGAATCAACTCTTTGGAATTGATCGTTATCAAATTCACCATTCACATAGTTGCCTGAAATTGAAATTGTGTTTCTATTATCCACAAAATAATCTACACCAGCTCTGGCAAAAGCAAAATATCCAGTATTGGTTGAATTGGTTACATTATATACATTACTTGGAGGAGTAATTAAATTGTTCCGATCTGTAATTCCTTCAGAAATAGATTTACGTTGATTGTAATTTCCACTACCTGTAAAATTGATTTTATTTTGTCGCAAATTAATATCAGCTCCGAGATTTGGCATTCCTCGAGAATCAATACCAGCTCTTACTCCACCATTGTAGCCTGATTTTTTATTCTTCTTTAATACAATATTCAAAATACCAGCGTTACCACCAGATGCATCGTATTTAGCAGAAGGGTTGGTGATTAATTCTACGCGGTCTATAATATCAGATGGTATTTGGTCTAAAGTAATAGTAGTAGGTCTGCCATCTATAAATAATGTTGGGGTTGCATTCCTTAATGTTACGTTGCCATCAATGTCTACATTCAAAGAAGGAATATTTCTCATTAATTCTGTAGCTGTTTGGCCAGATCCCATCAAATTCTTATCTACATTAAAAATTTTACGGTCAATTCCCATCTCAAATTGTGGCTTACTGGAGGAAGTAACAGTAACATTTCCTAAATTGGTAGCATCTTCTTCTAATTTGATATTTCCTAGGTCTTTATCTGCCTGGGCCATCATTTTTTGAAAATCCATTGCAGCGCCTGCCTGAGGAAATTTGATACCAAAACTAATTTGTTGCTCTAAGTTTTTATACCCAATAGCACTCATAGTTAATTTGAAATTGCCAAATAAAGAGAGACCATCGAAAGTAAAATCGCCGTTTGCCTTGGTGATAATAGTACCCAAAATGGCGTCCTTCATTTTCTTTGTAGTGGTATCAAACTTATTTCCCTTTAATTGAACAGTTACACCTTCGATTCCTTTATTTGTCTTCGAATCTGCAATTTTTCCATAAAAATGCCCAATATTGGTGTTTTGGCTACCACCCGCAGCTGCACCAGGGCGTCCTCCCATACCAGGAAACTGCGCTGTTGCAGTTAAACTTACCAAAAACATACTTAGAAGAATCAAAAAATTACGCATAATAAACTTTGTTAATAGATGCAAAATTGCATTAGGAATTGGATGAATGAGATTTGCATTACACCAACGGTAATAAGACAAATTTGAATGGATAAAGTTTGAATGAAATAGTGATGCTTACCGATTTTTATTCGGTGACTAGGTTAATAAGGTTAATAAAACTTGTAAAAGGCCTATTAAAAACCCTAAAACAGCTCCAATGATCTCTACAAAGCGGAATTCTTTAGACATAATGTCGTTTAAAATTTGCTCCAGTTTATCTGATGAGAAACCAGACACTTTTTGAGTTACAATTTTCTCTAGATCAAGGTCTTCCTGGAGGTTATTCATGTAGTTTTTCATGATTACCGGAAAAAGATCCGTTAATTCAGTAATAAAGACCTCTTTCAGCTGATTGATGGTCTTATCGCCTATAAACATGCTAATTACAGGCATTTGCTCTGCCAATTTAACTCGTAGAAAATGGTCAATATGTGTTTCAACAAAGGGCATTAGTTTGCTGATATTGGCCGGATTGCTGATTTTTTCTTCAATATCTTTAAAAGAAAGCAGTTCGTTACTTACTAATTTACCCAGTTTTTCTGCAAATTGTTTTTGTCTTTTGGGAAAAATTCCATGGAAAGTAATCCCTAAAATCTTTTTAGGCTCTTTTGGATGAAAAAGCATTTTAATGGCAATCCAGTTGGTAAACCAGCCAATAAAAGCCGAAATAAAGGGTATTAGGTAAATTAAGTTCATGTAAGAAATTTAAAAAACCTATAAAACATGGGTCTTATAGGTTTTATGATGGGAGAACGAGGGGTCTCGAACCCCCGGCCTTCAGATCCACAAACTGACGCTCTAACCAACTGAGCTACGCCCTCCGTTTTTGTGGGATGCGAAAATAGTATATTTTCTTTAAAAAACAATCCTTCCAAAGCTTTGTTAATTGAATTGATTTATTATAATGTAAATTCATTTTAAGTTATTTTTGAGCAGATCATGCAAAAATTGAAGCAATTTATGAAGACAAAAAAAGGGTTATTACTAATGGCCATTGTATTATTTGGTGGTTTATTTTTTGCTTTTAGAACCATTGGCGTTAAAGAATCCAATAATGCTATAACGCTTCAACAACGATTGTTAAATGCTGTTGGCGCTTTGTTAGAACAAGAGCATTATAGTCCTAAACCAATCAATGATGCATTTTCTAAACAGGTTTTTACTGCTTATTTAGATCAATTAGACGGAGATAAATCTTTGTTTTTACAATCGGATATTGCTGATTTGAAAAAATATGAAACAACTATTGACGATGAAATTCATGGAGCAGCTATCCAGTTTCAACCAGCAGTGAGTGCGATTTATGAAAAAAGAGTAAACGAAGCTATTCAACTATACAAAGAAATTTTATTGAAGCCATTTGATTTTAATGTAGATGAGACAGTTCAATTAGACGGAGATAAAATAGGCTTTTCAATAAATGAAGCTGATAGAAAAGATCGTTGGAGAAAGAAAATTAAATATTACACTTTAGAACGTTACATAGACTTATTAGAAGAGCGCGATAAGAACAAAGGAAAAGAAGGATATATTTCAAAACCAGATGATAGTTTAGAAGTAGAAGCCAGATCGAAAGTGATTAAATCTATTGATAGAAGTTTCAACAGAATCAAAACTTCTTATACAGAAGAACAACGCTTCAATGCGTTTGTAAATGTAGTTACTAACTTAATGGATCCCCACACTGATTATTTTCCTCCTGTAGAAAAGCGTGGCTTCGACGAAAAAATGAGTAATCAGTTTTATGGCATTGGAGCTCAATTACAACAAGATGATAATGGAATTAAAATTGCTAGTGTTGTTAATGGTTGGCCAGCTTCAAAATCAGGTAAAATTGTTGTAGGAGATTTGATTATTAAAGTAGCGCAAGGTAGTGCAGAACCAGTAGATGTAACTGGCTATGAAGTTACTGACGCCGTTAAATTAATAAGGGGAAATAAAGATACTGAAGTAAGGCTTACTGTAAAAAAACAAGATGGTACAATCATTATTGTTTCAATGATTCGTGAAAAAATTGAACAAGATGAAGGCTTAGCAAGAAGTGCAATTGTTCAAAGTGGGAAAGATAAAATAGGGTACATCGCTTTGCCAGACTTTTATGCCAATTTTGATGATAAAAATGGGTATCGTTGTTCTGATGATGTGGCTAAAGAAGTAACCAAATTAAAAGCAGAAAACGTAAAAGGAATTGTGATTGATTTAAGAAATAATGGGGGAGGATCTTTGGTTGAAGTAGTTAAAATGGTTGGATTGTTTATTAAAAGTGGAATTGTAGTTCAAGTGAAAGAAAGAGATGGTAAAGTAGACAATTTTACATGGAGAGACAATGATGAATCTGTTTTATATGATGGCCCGCTTACCGTTTTAGTGAACGAATTAAGTGCTTCGGCCAGCGAAATTTTTGCTGCAGCAATTCAAGATTATAAAAGAGGAATAATAATTGGAAGTACATCTACCTATGGAAAAGGAACTGTTCAAAGGCCTATTCCATTTGGTAAGCCAATTGATATGTATAGTGGAAGAACAGAGTACGGAGCTGTAGCGCTCACTTTTCAAAAATTTTATAGGGTTAACGGTGGGTCAACTCAATTGAATGGAGTTGTACCAGATGTGATTATTCCAGATTCATATGAATTCTTGAAATTGCGTGAAAAAGACAATCCAAACGCATTGCCTTGGGATGCAATTGCTAAAACAAACTACCAACCATGGACTAGTACCATTTCAACAGATTTATCTGTAATTAGTAAGCAGATGCAACAAAAAATTCAAACAGATCCTAATTTAAATTTATTGCAAGAAAATTTAAAGTGGTTGTCAAAAAACAACGAAAGTGCAATCAATCTGAAATTGGATAAATATAAAGATCAACAAAAACAAATTGTAACAACAGTGAATCAAAACACTAGTTTATTAAAACTCAAAGATGATTTAACTGTTGTTGCGTTGGAAGATGATAAAGATAAATTTTACAATAATCCAGATAAAACTAAAGGCTTGCGTTATCAAGAATGGTTGAAGTTTTTAAAAACGGATATGCATATTGATGCCAGTGTAAAAGTGATTGAAGAGATTGCCAAGTCGCAAACCTCTTTTGTTAAAAATTAATTGATTACTCGAAGGAAATAATTAGTATTGATTGCTGATGGAGAAAGTATTAGAAAAAAAATGGTATGCTCTATATACCAAACCACGTTGGGAGAAAAAGATCGATGCTCGATTATTAAAGAAAGGGATTGATAGTTGGTGCCCACTTCAAAAAGTAGAAAGGCAATGGAGTGATCGCAAAAAAGTGATCGAAGACCCTTTGTTTAAATCCTATGTATTTGTAAGAATAGATGTATCTGAGAGAAGCAATGTATTAATGACAGATGGTGTATTGAACTTTGTTTATTATTTGGGTAAGCCTGCAGTTATAAAAGACGAAGAAGTTAATAATATAAAAATGTATCTGGCAGAAAAAGATGCAAGAATTACAGTGATCTCAGAAGAAGGTTTTGCTCCAGGAGAAAAAGTAAGGGTCAACTTTGGTGTATTTATGGACAAGGAAGGTACTGTGTTGAGAGGGGGTAAGAAAAAAGTGTACGTACAATTACAAAGTTTGGGTCAAGTGATGGTAGTTGAGTTTCCAGCTGAAAGTTTGTCGCCCACTTTATTATAAACAATCATGTTCAATTCTTTTTTTCGTTCTTCTCGAATTGAAAGAGACCTCTCTTTCATTGGTGTTGATATGCATTCGCATCTCTTGCCAGGCTTAGATGATGGGGCTTCTACAATTGAAGAATCCTTGCATTATTTTGGGTTAATGAAAGAATGGGGGTACCGAAAATGTATTCTTACTCCACATATTTTTAATGGGGTTCATAATAATTCGCCTTCCTCTATTCTGCCAGTTCTAGAAAGAATGAAACAAGAATTGGTATTGGCTGAAATCGATATTGAAATAGATGCTGCTGCAGAATATATGGTAGATGAACATTTCATGGAATTGCTTTCTGAAGATCAACCATTACTAACTATTGGCAGTAAAAATGTACTTATTGAAATGTCTTATGCAGCACCATCTCCATTTATTGAGCGTGCTATTTTTGAATTAAATATTAAAGGATATAAACCCATTTTGGCTCATCCAGAACGCTATGGATATTACTACGACAATTTTGCTCAATATGAGCGACTACTAGAAATGGGATGCATTTTTCAATGCAATATGCTTTCTTTAAGTGGCTACTATGGGTTGCCAGTAAAAAAAATGGCATTGAAATTAATCAAAGGTAATTTTTTTAAATTAATAGGCACTGATTTGCATCATCATAATCATGTAGATGCGATCAAAGCATTTACCATTACCAAAGAATTTTATGATCTGGCCAATCAGATTCCTTTGTTGAATAATTCATTATAATTTCCAATCCACTAATTGATTGGCCCATTCTGCTCTGTAGGGTGTTGAGACTCGGATATAATTATCCGTATAGCCTTCCATCATTCCATCTTTATTAAAGGCTTCGAATAATACTTTTCTTGTTTGGCCCTGATGTAAATTGGTAAAATATTGCAATTTCATAAATGATAAATTGCGCAATTTTTTATTTCTTTCATTGCGAATTGAAATAGGTACAATTGGTTTAAATTCTACTGCTTTGGTATTATCTCTTTCCGAATAAGTGAATACATGCAGATAAGACACATCCAATGAATGTAAAAATTCAAATGTATCGGTAAAATGCGCTTCTGTTTCTCCTGGGAATCCAACAATGACGTCCACACCAATAGATGCATTAGGCATCAAGGTTTTGATGAGTTGAACTCTTTCAGCATATAATTCACGTTTATATCTTCTTCGCATTAATCCCAAAATTTCGTTCGAGCCACTTTGCAATGGAATGTGAAAATGGGGCATAAAATAATTGCTATTGGCTACATGTTCAATCAATTCATTGGTAAGTAAATTGGGTTCAATAGAAGAAATTCTGTATCGATCTATTCCTTTTAATTGGTCCAATGCCTTTACCAAATCCGTAAAATTAGACTCATGTGCTAAGTCTCCATTGGGTCCTTTGCCAAAATCTCCCAAATTAACTCCGGTAAGCACTATTTCTTTCACACCTTCTTCCGCTAATGTTCTTGCATGCTTTAATACATTGTCGATAGAATCGCTTCTGCTTTTGCCTCTTGCCATTGGTATGGTACAAAAAGAACAATTATAATCACAGCCATCTTGCACTTTTAGAAAAGTTCGAGTTCTGTCATTTTGCGAAAAAGAAGCATTAAACCCCGTCACTTCTTCAATATCGCAACTGCAAATTTTTGCCAGATCGGTGGATTTGGTCAGTTCACTAATGTGTTGAACTATATTGAATTTTTCAGCTGCGCCTAATACTAGATCTACTCCTGGGATAGCTGAGATCTCTTTTGGTTTTAATTGAGCATAACAGCCAGTGATCACTACAAAGCTTTCAGGAGATTTTCTTTGTATTCTTCTTACCAATTGCCTGCATTCCTTATCGGCATTATCAGTTACAGAACAAGTGTTTATTACATATACATCAGCCAAATCAGTAAAATCTCTTTTCTCAAATCCCTCTTTCTCCAACATTCTGGAAATAGTGGAAGTTTCTGAGAAATTGAGTTTACAACCTAATGTATGAAAAGCGACTGTCTGTTTATTAGCCATCGGGAGGCAAAGGTAGCGAAAATCAGTTATTAGGTTATTGAGTTATTGGTTAATGTGGTAATGGTGGATAATCTGTAAAAACTTTCTTAAATCTCCCCAAACTACCCCTTCTTTTTCAATTTTTACGTATAATAAACTATGTTTGCCCGTCTTAAAAACCAAAGCGAATATGCAATTCAAAAAGATCAATAACATTACGGGTTGGCTTGTTTTTTTAATAGCTAGTGCTGTATATATTTTAACTGCCGAATCGGGTGGAAGTTTCTGGGATTGTGGAGAGTTTGTAAGCAGCTGTTTTAAGTTACAAATACCGCATCCTCCTGGGGCTCCTTTATTTGTTATCCTTGGAAGGGTCTTTATCATTTTATTTGGAGATAATCCTTTGAATGCCGCAAAAGCAGTTAATATCATGAGTGCTTTGGCCAGCTCATTTACTATTCTATTTTTGTTTTGGACAATTACTCATTTTGCTCGCAGGTTGGTGAATGCAAAAACTACTGAAACTTTAAATGCTTATCAATTATGGAGTATTATGGGTGCAGGAGTGGTAGGAGCATTGGCATATACTTTCAGTGACTCTTTTTGGTATAGTGCTGTAGAAGGCGAAGTATATGCTTTGTCTAGTTTTTTTACAGCGATTGTATTTTGGGCCATACTTAAATGGGAACATGCTGCAGATGAACCAGGAGCCGATCGTTGGATCGTTTTCATTTTCTTTATGATGGGATTATCTATAGGCGTTCACTTATTGAATCTATTGACGATTCCTGCGATTGTAATGGTGTATTATTTTAGAAGAAGAGATACTTTCAATTATACGTTGATTCGTAGTTGGTTCATTAAGTTAGCTGTTGTAGGAGGAATTGCGGCTTTTGTTGGGTCATTAATTATGGCAAGTGCAGAAGCAACTGATAATGTACCGATGGATGGAACAATGAGTGGATTAGTTATTTTGGGAACTGTTATTGCAGTTGGTTTATTATTCTTGATCGAAAAATGGAAACCAACTCAAAAAGATTATGTAGGCGGTATCTATATCTTTTTTCTTTTAGGATGTATGATCACAGGATTGATACAAGTTGGTATCATTCAATATTCTGTAAAGATGGCGGGTAATTTTGATCGTTGGTTTGTGAACGGAGCTGGTTTGCCATTCTTTTTTGGTTTTGCATTTTTCTTTGTTTTAATAGGTGGTCTACTTTGGTATGGATTGAAAATTGCTGCTAAAAAAGCATGGCCTTATTTAACATTGTCTATCTGGTGTATTACATTCATGTTCATAGGATATAGTACTTATTTAACTACCATGATTCGCAGTAGTGCAAATCCATCGGTTGATATGTACAATGTAGATAATCCAATGAGTTTAGTCGGTTATTTAGGTCGTGAACAATATGGTGATTTCCCACTTTTATACGGACAAAAATTTACTGCCAATCCTGTTGATTTAAAAAGTACAGGAATGAAGTACCAAAAATCAAAGGATAAATACATAGAACAAGGTCAGGATAAAAAATATGTATACGCTGCTGAAGATAAAATGGTTTTCCCTCGCGTTTGGGATGCCAGTGACGATCAATACCATGCTTATTATTATTCTTCTTTTTTACAAATTCCTAAATTAAAAGATGGCAGTTATGATCGTGCTCCTAATCAAGCAGACAATGTAAAGTTTTTTGTAGGGTACCAGATCTACTGGATGTACCTGCGCTATTTTATGTGGAATTTTTCCGGAAAGCAAAATGATTTACAGGGAGTTTATTTAGGAAATGTTAGAGATGGTAACTGGCAAACGGGCATATCATTTATTGATAATATTTTATTAGGAGATCAATCAGCATTACCTGACTCCATTAAAAATAATAAAGCCAACAATAAATTATTTGCATTTCCGCTGATCTTAGGATTGATCGGATTGTTCTATCAGTTTAAAAGAAAAGGAGACGATGCGCTGACTAACTTTTTAATGTTCTTCATGACTGGTTTTGCCATTGTAATTTATTTAAATCAAGCAGGCAATCAACCACGTGAACGAGATTATGCATATGTAGGAAGCTTTTATGCATTTGCAGTATGGATAGGGCTTGGTGTTTTAGGCGTTGCTTCTTTATTACAAAGAAAATTAAAGCCAGGATTGGCTGCTACTGTTTCAACAATTGTCTGTCTCTTAGCCGTTCCTGCGATCATGGCTCAACAAGAATGGGATGATCATGATAGAAGCAATAAAGTATTATCTAGAGATTTGGCAAAGGACTACTTAGAAAGTTGTGCACCCAATGCCATTCTATTTACGTTCGGTGATAATGATACTTATCCATTATGGTACGCTCAGGAAGTAGAAGGTATACGTCCAGATATTCGAGTGATCAACTATAGTTTGTTAGGTATTGATTGGTATATCAATGAACTACGCTACAAGGTTAATCAAAGTGGACCAATTGATGTAATATGGACTGCTGAACAAATTGAAGGTGGTAAACGAGATTATGCATTGTATCGTCCTAAGCCAGGCATTCCAGAAAATCAATATTATGATCTATTTGATTTGATGAAAAACTATGTGGGCAGCGATGACCCTACCAAAATGGAAGATCGTGGAAATGGAGATGCTTTAAGTACTTTCCCCGTTCGCAAATTTGCAGTTCCTGTTAACAAAGCTGCGGTAATTGCCAATAAAACGGTAAATCCAACAGATAGTGTTGTGAATGAATTGCGTTTTGAATTGCCAAAATCTTCTATGTTGAAAAACGATATGGCAGTTTTAAATATCATCGCAGCTGCTAAATGGAATAGACCGATCTATTTCACCAATTCAAGTGTTGATCTAGGATTTGATCAATTCTTGCGCAGAGATGGATTAAGTTATCGTTTAGTTCCTGTTGAAAATTCTCGGGTAAATGCTGATTGGATGAAAGACAAAGCGCTAAATGTTTTTGTTGGAGGTAATGCCAATCAAAAAGGGGTGTATTTCGATGAAGAAAATCGTAGACACTTAAATAGTATCAGGGCAGCTTATGCAGATTTAGCCATTGATCTGGCCAATTCAGGAAAAAAAGAAGAAGCACGTAAAGTATTGGAGAAAGTAGATAAGATGATGTTAGAGGAAAATATACCTTATGGAATGGTGAGTAGAGGTAATATGCATAATCGAAACTCTTTAATGTTCTTAGAAGCTTGCTACCTAGCTGAAGATAAAAATTTGATTGAAAAAGTATCTAGTTCTATTAAAAAGGACTTGCAACAACAAGTAAAGTTTTACAACACTTTAACTGGTCTTAAGGCTGAAAATATGGAAGATGAAAAAAGAATGGCGGAAAGTTATATGGATGGAATGGAAAAAATGAAAACAATTTACAATCCAGCTATTCAAATTCCAGGTAAATTAATGGCACCAAAAGATTCGATGAAATAGGAGCATAGTTCAAGTGTAGTTTCCTAGTGTCACTTTCACTAAATGCCTAAAAAATAACACATGCCGCTACAATGAAAGAACTCGCCCCAACAAGTTGGGTCTCAGACAGCTTTCATTGTTTACGCTTCATGTGTTATTTTTTTTAACGGCATTTAGTATATGTTCCCCTAGAAAATCTACCCTTGAACTATTCTCCTTTATATCTGTTACTATTTTAGCTAATTTACATTCATGATCGGTCATCGTTTTGTGCAATTCAATCCCAATGAAGACGGGAAAACCAAATTTGAGCAAATGCTGGATATTTTCATGCAATTGCTTGGTTATACGAATGGGGATGCATCAGAGGCTTTGAGCTGGATGAATGAGTTAGATAACAAGTATAAGTTTACCAACGACGAATATGGCATGGGCGATTTTATTGAGGACCTCAAGCAAAACGGATACATGAAAGAAAATGAGGCCGATGGCTCATTTAAAATAACTGGAAAATCTGAGCAAACCATTCGAAAGAAAAGCTTAGAAGAAATTTTCGGAAAACTCAAAAAATCTCGACAAGGAAATCATCAAACATTCAAGCAAGGTCAAGGAGATGAAGTAAACCCAGACACCAGGCCTTTTCAGTTTGGTGACATGTTAGAACAAATTGATTTTACTGAAAGTATTCGCAATGCACAGATCAATAGGGGAGTAGAAAGTTTCTCCATGCAAGAAGATGATTTGCAAATTAGAGAAAGCGATTTTAAAACGCAAACTTCTACTGTGCTGATGATCGATATTTCTCATTCCATGATCTTGTACGGAGAAGATAGAATTACGCCTGCCAAGAAGGTGGCCATGGCGCTTAGTGAATTGATCACTACCAAATATCCGAAAGACACAATCGATATTGTTGTTTTTGGGAATGATGCATGGAGTATTGAAATTAAAGACCTTCCTTATTTACAAGTAGGGCCATTTCATACCAATACAGTTGCAGGACTAGAATTGGCAATGGATATATTGAGAAGAAGAAAAAATCCCAATAAACAGATTTTCATGATTACCGATGGTAAGCCAACTTGTTTAAAAATTGGTAAACAATATTATAAAAACAGTTTTGGCTTAGATAGAAAGGTGGTGAATCGATGTATTAATTTGGCAGCTCAGTGTAAGAAATTAAAAATCCCCATCACTACATTTATGATTGCTTCAGATCCTTATCTCCAAAAGTTTGTGCAAGAATTTACGGAGATGAATAATGGGAAAGCCTTCTTTGCCTCATTGGATAAATTAGGAGCATTTATTTTTAAAGACTTTGAAAGCGGTAAAAGAAAAACTGTTTTCTAATTGTATCAAAAACAGTAACAAGAAAATGATGAAGATTAGTAAGATCATAACATTAGGGCAATTAAAGAAATCAGGCTATCAGTCCAAATCGGTTCATGAGGAAATAAGGGATAATTTAATCAATACCATTCGCAATAAAGAAAATCCGTTTGAAGGAATTCTTGGATATGAGGACACGGTAATACCTGATACAGAAAGGGCTTTATTGAGTAGACATAATATATTATTCCTTGGCTTAAGAGGTCAGGCAAAAACAAGAATGGCTCGTCAAATGATCGATTTGTTAGACGAATACATTCCAATCATTGCAGGTAGTGAAGTAAATGACGATCCGCTGAATCCGATGAGCAAATTTGCAAAAGACCTAGTTGCAGAATTGCAAGATGATACGCCCATTCATTGGGTGCATAGAAAAGAACGGTATGGAGAAAAATTAGCGACTCCAGATGTAAGTGTTGCAGACTTAATCGGGGATATAGATCCTATTAAAGCAGCTAATCTAAAGCTCAGTTTTGCAGATGAGAAAGTGATTCATTATGGAATCATTCCAAGAAGTAATCGTGGCATTTTTGTGATCAATGAATTGCCCGATTTGCAAGCTAGAATACAAGTGGCTTTATTCAATATTTTACAAGAGGGGGATATTCAAATCCGTGGATTTAAATTGAGAATGCCATTGGATATTCTATTTGTATTTACAGCAAACCCCGAAGATTATACCAATAGAGGAAGCATTGTAACTCCTTTAAAAGATCGTATTCAAAGTCAAATACTCACTCATTACCCGAAAGATATTGAAACTTCCTTGTCAATTACAGAACAAGAAGCTGATATTTTAGCAATTCAAAAAGATCGAGTAATAGTAAGTGATCTAATCAAAAGAATTGTGGAACAAGTATCATTTGAAGCGAGATCCAATGAGTACGTTGATAAAAAAAGTGGGGTAAGTGCGAGGCTAACAATTGCTGCTTATGAAAACGCAGTGAGTAGTGCAGAAAGAAGAGCCATCATTCACGAAGAAAAACAAACCCAAGTATGGGTGAGTGATTTGTCTGGAATTATTCCTGCGATCACTGGTAAAATCGAATTGGTATATGAAGGAGAACAAGAAGGTCCTTATCAAGTTGCTGTTAATTTATTAGATAAATCTATTCGAACTCAGTTTGCTGCTTATTTTCCTAACCCAGATACATTAAAAAAGCGCAGAAGCAGTGGTAAAAAATCAGCAGAAGAAAAAGAACCAGAAAATCCATATAAAGTAATTACAAGATGGTTCGATGCAGGAAATCACCTTGATTTATTGATGGATATGAAAGACGAAATAAGAATACAATCTTTATATAAAGTAGATGGACTGTTTGGTGTAGTTAAAAAATATTATCCGCAAGCCAATGATAAAGAAAATGCCTTATTAATGGAATTTGTTTTACATGGCTTATCTTCCTATTCATTGATCAGTAAAAAATCAATAGATGGAAAGATTGTTTTCAAAGACTTAATGGGCAGTATAATGAACCTTGGGTCAATTTCAACAGGAGAAGATGATGAAGAAATTAATGAAGATGATTATCGATAAAACCCCAATAATGTATAAATGGTTGGATTGACTTTCTGATTTTTAAATTAACTCTTTTAGTTTTTCTACAACATGATCTATTTCTGCCTTTGTATTATTTTTACAAAAAGAAAACCGCACAGTTATTTGATTGGGATTATTATTAATGGCTCTAATTACATGTGATCCTTGGTCAGCACCACTAGTACAGGCACTTCCTCCACTTGCACAGATATTATTAATATCCATATTGAACAATATCATTTCACTTTTTTCTGTTTTCGGAAAACTTGTACTCAATACTGCATATAAAGACGATCCCAATGGGTCTCCATTAAAGCTCACACCTTCAATTATGGATTGCAATTGTTCCATCATGTACAATTTCAATCCATTAATAAAAACGCTTTCTTTTTCGTATTCAGATGTAGCTATTTCAAGTGCTTTAGCGAATCCTATAATCCCATATAAGTTTTCAGTTCCTGCACGCATATTTCTTTCTTGACTTCCGCCATGCACAAATGGAGTTATCTTGATATTTTCGTTGATATACAAAATTCCAACTCCTTTCGGGCCATGAAATTTATGTCCAGCTCCTGTAATAAAATGAACAGGGGTATTTCTTAAATCAAAAGGAAAATGACCTACAGTTTGAACTGTGTCACTGTGAAAAATAGCGTTGTATTTTTTGCAAATATTGCCAACTTCGTTTATGTTGATCATGTTGCCAATTTCGTTATTGGCATGCATGAGAGTCACCAAACATTTATCCGTACTAGATGCTAATAATTGTTCTAAGTCTTCTAAATCAATATGTCCATTGGGCAACAATTTTACATAACTCAATGCTGCTTCTCCAGTTTTGTGTAAATGTTCAATTGTATGTGTTGTAGCATGGTGTTCTATTACAGAACTGATAATATGTTTGCAGCCTAAATCTCTTACGGCAGCCCGTATAGCAGTATTGCTACTTTCAGTTCCACCGCTAGTAAAAAAAATCTCAGCAGGATGTGCATTCAATATTTTTGCAACAGTTTTACGTGCGTTTTCAATGGCCATTCTGGACTCTCTACCATAACTGTAAATAGATGAGGGATTGCCAAATTGTGTAGTAAGATAAGGCATCATTGCTGTTAATACAGCAGGGTCCAACGCGGTAGTTGCTGCATTATCTAAATAAATTCTCTCCATGTTTGCAATTTACTAGTTAATAGTCTATAAAGCCGCTTCCTGAATATCACCCATTAATCTTTTAGCAATATTTTCTGCTACGGTTTCGCTATTGCTTTCAGCATATATTCGAATGATTGGTTCGGTATTACTACTTCTTAAATGAACCCAGTCATTATCAAATTCAATTTTGAGTCCATCATCAGTATTCATAGGATTTTTTTTGTATTTCTCTTGTATATGCTTAAAGACTTTAGACAGATCAACTCCTTTGGTTAATTCAATTTTATTTTTACTGATGATATAGTCTGGAAAACTGCTTCTCAATTGTTTAATGGATTTACCTGACTTGGCTAGCTGGGTCAGAAATAAAGCGATTCCAATAAGGGCATCTCTACCGTAATGTAAGTCTGGAACAATAATGCCACCATTCCCTTCTCCACCAATAACTGCATTAACCGATTTCATTTTTGTAACCACATTTACTTCACCTACTGCACTGGCAAAATATTCACCTCCATATTTCAGTGTTACATCTTTCAAAGCACGAGTGCTGCTCATATTACTAACTGTATTGCCTTTTCTGTTTTGTAAAATGTAATCAGCAACTGCTACCAAAGTATATTCTTCTCCAAAAAGTGAGCCATCCTCACAAACAAAGCATAGTCTATCAACATCTGGATCTACTGCTATACCTAAATGTGCTTTTTGTGATTTTACCTCGTTACACAATTCTCTCAAATTTTCTGGCAATGGCTCTGGATTATGTGCAAATTGCCCATTTACATTGCTATTCAAAATGGTATAATTGGTGATCCCTAAGGCTTTTAATAATGCAGGTACAGCAATGGCGCCAGTACTATTAATTGCATCAATGACTATTTTGAAATTCCCTTTTTTAATGGCTTCTATATCAACTAAAGGATAATGAACCACTGCTTCAATGTGCTTGTCGAGGGCGGTATGATCTTCGGAATATGCCCCTAATTGATCAACAGAAACATAGTCAAAAGCTTCATTTGCAGCAATTTCTAATAGTGCAGTTCCATGTGCTCCACTAATAAATTCCCCCTTACTATTCAATAATTTAAGTGCATTCCATTCTTTAGGATTATGACTGGCTGTTAGTATAATTCCTCCTGCTGCCTTTTCAAAAACCACAGCCATTTCTACTGTAGGAGTAGTGCTCAATCCTAGGTCAATTACATCAATTCCAAGGGCAATTAAGGTATTTACTACCAAGCCTTGAACCATTGCCCCGCTGATCCTTCCATCTCTACCAATTACTACTTTTTTATTGGAATGTTGCTGCTGTTTAAGCCAAGTTCCATATGCAGAAGTGAATTTTACTATATCTAAAGGACTTAGAGTGTCTCCAGGTAAACCGCCAATAGTTCCACGAATACCAGAAATGCTTTTAATTAATGCCATGTATTGCTTTTAAAATGGCTGCAAAGATAATTCAAAAATGTTTGTTGGAGCTTAGGTTGTATTTTTGTGTTGAAATATACAATATGGCTGACAAAGCTTGGTACAAAGACTGGTTTAATTCTCCTTATTACCACCTGCTATATCAACATAGAGATGAAGATGAAGCCAATCAATTCATACAAACATTGATCAATTATTTAAAGCCTCAAAAAGGCAGTTTTATGTTAGATGTGGCATGTGGAAAGGGTAGGCACAGTATTGCCATGGCAGATATGGGGTATGACGTTACAGGAATTGATTTATCTGCGGCTTCTATAGAAGCTGCAAAATTACAGGAGACTGATCAACTGCATTTTTATCAACATGATATGCGTTTGCCTTTTTGGGTGAATTATTACCAATATGCATTTAATTTTTTTACCAGTTTTGGCTATTTTAAAACAAGAAGAGAGCATGATAATACCATTAGAACCATTGCTCAAAGTTTGCAAAAAAATGGATTATTTGTAATTGATTATTTAAATGTTCACTTTACAGAACAGCATGAAGAAAAAACATTCACTACTTCTATTGGAGATGTTAATTTTCATATCACTAAATGGCAAGACGAAGCTCATTTTTTTAAGCAAATTCAAATAACTGATTCCGAAAATAAAACACCTAGACATTTGTATACAGAAAGAGTAGCTAAATTTTCATTAGGCGATTTTAATGATATGCTCACTTATCAAGGTATGCAGATCGAAGAAGTTTTTGGTAATTATCAATTGGGTAATTACGACATTAAAAATTCACCCAGATTGATCATTTTAGCGAGAAAAAAATAAATTACTTATCGTTAAAGCCTAGGAAACGTGTTAGCGATTCTGGTAATTTAGGCAACTTTTTTCTTTCAATTAAATAAGTACTCAAGCCCGATAGATCTTTGTACACATAATGTTTGTTCAAAGCGCCTTCTAAATAGCCAGCCCCAGAAGTATTGCCTGTTCCCACTCTCATGCCAATCATTCTTCTAACCATGATCAAATGTTTGTGCCTCCAATTGCTCATCAAATGATCTATTTCAATGAGTGAATCGAGAATTTGATAAGAGGTTTGAAAAACCGGGAAGTCTCTATATAACATTATAAATAAAGCGGCTCTCATAGCTTTTACGCTGAAGCTGCTTTTAAGTAAGTTTAATTCTTCTTCTGTGATATCATGAGATACGGTTTCAAAAAATACAAAATCAAAATCTTTTAATTTGGGTTGCTCTCTTTCTGATAAGCCTTCTTTATAAATTGCTCTATATTGCTTCCAGAATGGATGTTCAATAGTTGTTTCGTTGGTTTCGAAATTCCAATATGCAGCGTCGAAAAATGGCATGCGTTCGAGCCAGTCATTAATTAATTGTTGAAGGTTCTTAGTGGATTCAGTTTGGTTGATGTCTTGGAAATCAGGTTGAGTAAATCCACCCTCATTGGTTCTTTTGTAATACTCTTTTTGATGACGATTGTCTATCTGTAATCCTAATTTTGCTTCAATCAATCTAAACTGTTTGCTTTGAAATCCGGAAGAAGGGGTGAGGAGATTACGAAAAGCTAAGAAATCCATCGGAGTCATAGTGTCTAGTACATTCACTTGCTGATTAAGCAATTCTAAAATTTTGATAACTCTTCTTAGTCGATGTCTAACCAAATTTAAATCTTCTGAATTATCATTGATGGATGCTTGCTGAAAAACACCCATTGTATAATCTAATTCAAATAAAATCTGTTTAAACCATAATTCATAGGCTTGATGAATAACAATAAAAAGCATTTCATCGTGAGCAGGTTCATTTCCTGTTTCAAAACTTACTGGGTGTTGACTATCTAAGATCTTGTCTAAATGCAGGTAACTGCCATAATACATGGGGCTCTTTTCCATATGCAATCCTTATACGGCAAATATAGGCGGATGGAAGGTAATTGATGCTTATTAATTTGGCATAATTTTAAAATGGATAAAGAATGACAAATTCCATTAAACAGCTTTTAAAAATCAAAAAAGATGAGTAAACTATTCAAATTTGGTGAAGATGTCGAAGGATACTCCATCCCAGTATTAAATGAAAGAGAAATCAGGGCTGCTGCTGGCATCCTTTTTTTAGCAACTTTTATTTCGCTGATGTTGATCATGTTTAAAAACAATTTTGTGCCAATAAAATATGTGATCTCATTATTCTTTATTGATTTTCTGATCAGGGTTTTTATTAACCCGAAATACGCCCCAACTTTAATTATTGGAAGATTAATTGTGAGCAAGCAGAATCCTGAATATGTTGGTGCTAAACAAAAGTTATTTGCCTGGGTGATAGGAGTCATTCTTTCAGCAACTATGCTCATTTTCATGGTAATCATAAATTCTTATAGCCCAATTACAGGAATTGTTTGTTTGATATGCCTGATATTTTTATTCTTTGAATCGGCTTTTGGAATTTGCCTTGGTTGTATATTCTATAAAATATTTTATAAAGAAAAAGCCCAATATTGCCCCGGTGAAATATGTGATGCAAAGTCTAAACAAGCAATTCAAAAAACTTCTATAATTCAATTAGTCATTGTTATTGCATTTATTGCTTTTGCATTCATAATTGGTTATTTTTTCAATGATTTTTTTACTATTAAGCCATATGATCTTTTTGGTATATTTGGGAAATAAGTTGCTCAATAAATATCAATTAATTGGTTATGAAAATTATAGTTAATTCTTTTTTAATCCTTTTCTGTTTAATTACAAGTGTCGGAATTATTACTGCTCAAAAGAAAGGATTAACCATTCCCTCTTGGGCATTGCAAGGAAATGTTTACGAAATAAATACACGTCAATATACCAAAGAAGGAACTTTTAAAGCATTTGCAAAAAATTTAGATCGGCTCAAAAAAATGGGTATTCAAACCTTGTGGTTTATGCCAATTAATCCTATTAGTAAAATGGATCGTAAAGGAACATTAGGTAGTTATTATGCTGTTTCAAATTATACTGCAATTAACCCGGAATATGGAAATTTAAAAGATTGGAATAGTCTAGTTAAAGAAGCGCATGAAAAAGGTTTTAAAGTAATCATTGATTGGGTTCCTAATCATACTGGTGCAGACCATCCTTGGCTAAATACACATCCAGATTTTTACGTAAAAGATAGTTCCGGAAATACGATCAGTCAATTTGATTGGACAGATACCAGAAAACTGAATTATAAAAATCCTGCAGTGACCGATAGCATGATCGCTGCTATGATGTATTGGGTTAAAGAATCTGGTATTGATGGCTTTAGATGCGATCAAGCGCATTTGGTTGATAGTAGTTTCTGGTACAAAGCCTTGCCAATATTAAAGGCCAATAAAAATTTGTTAATGATCGCTGAATCGGAAGATGCATGGGTGCATAGAGCTGGCTTCGATATTAGCTATCCATGGAAAGCTTTCCATATCATGGTTGATATTGCCAATCAGTCTAAAAATGCATTGGCTTTGGATTCTGTTCAACAGGAGATTGATAATAGTTTTACGCCTAGTGCTTCATTATTGTATTTTACCAGTAATCATGATGAAAATAGTTGGAATAAAGCCGATTATGGAACAATGCCCGGAAAGATCCATGAACCATTTGCGGTGCTTTCTCAAACATTACCAAGAAGTATTCCAATGATATATGGAGGGCAGGAAGAACCCATTTTAAGACCCATTGCTTTCTTTGAAAAAGATCCAATGCAATTTGAAAAATTCCAAAGAGCAGATTTGTACAAAAAATTGCTTCAATTAAGGATGAGTAATTCTGCATTAGCAGCTGATGTTCCAATGAAAAAAATAATTACCGATAAAGATCAATCTATATATGCTTTTTATCGTAAGAAAGGGAAACAGTTTATTCTTGTAATAGCTAATCTCAGCGCTAAACAACAATCATTTTCAATCAATCCAAAAGACGTTAAGGATATAAATCAGATAGGAATAAAAGAATTATCAGGTACTACTTTAAAATCTATTCCAGTTGGCCCATTGATTCTTGGCCCTTGGGAGAGTAAAGTGTATTATTATTAAGATATAAAGTGGTTCCTTTAAATTGGCTTATTTCACTATTTTTGTGCTATGACCCGTCAGCAATTAGTCGATCAAATTAACTCAAAGAAATCCTATCTATGCGTAGGATTGGATACAGATATAGATAAATTACCAGCACACTTAAAAGGCAAAACCAACGGAGTAGTTGAATTTAATAAAGCAATTATAGATTCAACCAAAGCCCATTGTGTTAGTTATAAAATAAATACTGCTTTTTATGAATCACAAGGCTTAAAAGGGTGGGAGGCCATGCAAGAAACTTTGGCGTATATTCCAAGTACTCACTTTACAATTGCTGATGCAAAGCGAGGCGACATAGGAAATACTTCTGCTCAATATGCAAAAACCTTTTTTGAAGTGTTGCCATTTGATGCAATTACAGTGGCTCCATACATGGGAGAAGATAGTGTTAGACCTTTTTTAGAGTATGAAAATAAAGTAACGATTGTTTTGGGTTTAACTTCCAATGCAGGAAGCAATGATTTTCAACAATTATTGGTTAGTCCACATAATGAATCATTAACCATGGTTCCTCATATAACCCAAGGGAATACTGAAAAGCGTTTGTATGAGCATGTTTTAGAAAGAGTTTGTTCTTGGGGTACTATCGACAATTTAATGTTTGTTATTGGGGCAACAAGGGCTAGTGATTTAGAAAATATCCGTTCCATTATTCCTGATCATTTTTTATTGGTTCCTGGGGTTGGTGCTCAGGGTGGAAGCTTAGAAGAAGTTTCAAAATTCGGGTTAAATAAAGATGCTGGTTTATTAGTGAATGCTAGCAGAGCAATTATTTTTGCTGGTGGAAATGAGGATTTTGCAAACCAGGCGCAAAAAATCGCACAAAGTTATCACGAAGAGATGCAAACATATTTAGTCGATTTTCGAAACTAAAATAAAAAATACGCTTTATTTTAAAGTAATCCTCCCGCTAATCCGTCTACCTTAGTATGAATCTGGTTCATGCTTTAGATATGGCAACGGAAAACAACCTAAATATTGGCAATACAGTTAAGACTTATGGTGCTAAACTATTGGGTTTTATTCGTAAAAAGGTTAATTCAGATGAGGATGCGGAAGATATATTACAAGAAGTATGGTATCAGTTCATCAGGGTTGCTGGCTCTCAACCTATTGAGCAAGTGAGTGCATGGTTGTACCGTGTTGCAAAGAATAAAATTGTTGATCAATACCGTAAAAAAGAACCCGAATTAGTTGAAGAACTATTTGAGGATGAAGATTTTGAAGAATCCAATTTTTCACTAAGTCATTTATTATTTGCCAAAGACAATGATCCTGCAACAAAAGAGTTGGTGAAATTATTCTGGGAAGAAATGTTTTTAGCACTGGAAGAACTTCCTGAAAATCAAAAACTAGTATTCATTGGGAATGAATTGGAGGATTTTACTTTACAAGAAATTGCCAATCAAACTGGTGAAAATTTAAAAACCATTATAAGTAGAAAACGATATGCAGTGATGCATTTGCAAAAAAAGTTATCTTTTTTTTATCATGAATTTATTAATCAATAAAAACAATCAATACGATGGAACAATCATTTAAGCAAAGAATGCGCCCTTTCAGATTTTTATTTTTCATAGTAGTACCGCCATTGGCTATCTTTCTTTTCGGGACACTAGTAATGTATTTATGGAATGCATTATTGCCAGCACTTTTTCATTTACCAATAATTAGTTTTTGGCAAGCAATTGGATTATTTGCACTATCAAGAATTCTATTTGGTGGATTTGGATCTGGTGGAGGAGGAAGAAATAAACATCGCGGGTTCTCTAAAGATTGGAAAGAAAAGTGCATGAATATGACTGAAGAAGAAAAGCTGGAGATGAAAGAAAAGTGGAGAAGCCGGTTTTCAATGGGCAAGTGAAACCCATAAAAACACTCAATAAATTAATAATGTTCCTGATTGTTGCAAGTTTTAATAGGAATTATGTAACATTTAAATGCATCGATTCTATCAACTTTGTGATTATGAAAAATTCAATTATTTATTCAGTACTTTTTACGGCCTCTCTTGTATTAACACTTAGTTGCGATACTATTAAGAATAGCAGCAATAAAAGTAAAGGAGTTGCAGTTGGTGCCACAAGTGGAGCAGTGATAGGCGGAATTATCGGAAATAATGTGGGGAATAAAAACAATACTGCATTGGGTGCAATACTCGGAGCAGCAATCGGCGGAGTAGCTGGCGGAGTTATTGGAAATAATATGGATAAACAAGCTGCGAAAATAAAAGCTGAAATTCCTGATGCAAATGTTCAACGAGTAGGCGAGGGAATAGCAGTGACATTTGATGAAAAGAACCCTGATGGTTCTAAAGCAGGTCTGTTTTTTGGCAATAATCAATACAACATTACCTCTAATGCCCAACTTACTGTAGAAAATTTTAAAAAAATATTTAGTGATTACCCAGATACAGATATATTAATTGAAGGACATACCGATAATGTTGGTTCAGAGTCTTCTAATATGGTATTATCTGAAAGAAGAGCAAATGCAGTAAGCAATGCATTAAGAAACGAAGGTGTTGCTTCTTCTCGAATTAAGACTAAATGGTACGGAGAGTCTCAGCCAATTGTAGAAAATAGCAGTTCTGAAAATAAATCACTTAATAGAAGGGTAAATATTGTAATCACAGCTAATGAAAAAATGAAAGCTGATGCAAAAAAGACTGCCCAATAAATTAAGTAATTGAATGATTGATGATTGTTGCAGTTAGCTTTTCAGCCCACCTTAAATGCGTGGCACCCGAATAGTGTAATTGGTCTTTGGCCACAGCTTTTAGATTATTTTTTTCAGCCCTCGTTTCATCTGTAATATTGATGAAATGAGTTTTGGCTTTTAATGCAGCATCTGAGCATACTTTGTTAAATTCATCAATTTCCTTGCTAATCAAAGTATGATCCTTTTCTTTTGCAAATGGGGTGCACCCCCAATCTGGTATAGATATTACATTAACTCTATCTGGCTTATTTCCAGTAAAGTGTAATGCTTTTTTCAATAAAAAATCGAAGTCTGTTGAAAAGTCAGCAATAGAAAGACCTCTATATTGATTGTTTACTCCAATTAATAAACTTACAAAATCATACTGTTCATTTAATTGAGTGTGCAATAAATGTTCTGCCAATTCAGTACTTGTCCAACCCGTTTTTGCAATTATTTCTGGCGCGTAGAAATGTTGTTTTGCTTTCCTTAATAACTGAACAGTTTGATAAGGGTAACTTTCATGTATGGGAACTGATTCTCCAATTGTATAAGAATCACCTAATGCTAAATAGCTGTTATGGTGTACCATAATTATATATTTTCTTTTAATACTTCATAAAATCGATAAACATCTTCGAAACTGCAATAAAATGGGGCAGGAGCTACTCTGATAACACCTGGTTCTCTATAATCTACAATAATTCCATTCTCTATTAATTTGCTATGAATTGCTTTGCCATTTTCGTTGAAAAATAACGACAATTGCGCACCCCTTTCTTCGGGGTTACTAGGAGTTATTATTTCGAAAGAAATATTGTTTAGATGAGATAATAAATATTCTAAATACGATGTTAGGGCTATACTTTTTTTACGGAGTGCTTCAATGCCTATTTCATCAAATAATGTTAGTGAAGCGCATAAAGCAGCCGTATTAAATACTTGTGATGTGCTTAAATTCCATCCATTGGCATTAGACTTAGGAACAAACCCCTTTTCCATCTTAAATCTTTCTTTTTCTTCGTTACCCCACCAACCTGCTAAACGGGGCGTATTTATATTACTTGCATGTTTTTCATGAACAAAAGCTCCAGCAACAGCCCCAGGACCTGCATTTAAATACTTATAACTACACCATACTGCAAAATCTACTTTCCAATCATGCAACTGTAAAGGAATATTGCCGGTTACATGAGCTAAATCAAAACCTGCAATCGCACCAACTGAATGTGCTTTTGAAGTAATTTGTTCAATTTCAAAAAATTGACCAGTATAATAATTGATTCCACCAAACATAACTATGGCCAAAGATGTTCCAGCAGTTTCAATTGCATTGAGTATATCTGCAGTTTGTAAAATCTTTTGACCTTCTTTCGGTGTTATTTCTATAATAGTATCAACTGGGTTCAAGCCAAAATGCTTAACCAAGGTTTCTATTGCATATTGATCAGATGGGAATGCACCAGCTTCCATGATTATTTTAAAACGTGTGGGAGAAGGTTTGTAGAAACTTAACATCATTAAATGCAGATTAACGGTCAAAGCGTTCATCACAGTTACTTCCGATTCTTTTGCACCAATCATTTTAGATAAAGCTGGTCTGCACTTGTCTGGGTAATAAAGCCATGGATTTTTTCCACCAAAATAGCCGCCAACGGCAATCTCCTTCCAGGTTTCTAATTCTGTTTGAATTGACGCTTCTACTATTTTGGGTTGTAGTCCTAAAGAGTTGCCGCAAAAATAAATGGCATTTTTCCCATTATGTTGTGGAAAATAAAACTGTTGTTTATAATTCGCAATTGGATCTTCATGGTCAGCATCTATTGCAAATTTTTTATTGGTATTCATCACTTTCAAAGTATTTATTTTTTTAGTGGTTTGCCTAATTTAAAACTTCCACTTGGTTCAGTATACCAGGCTTTAATTTCATAGTTCAATCTGCCAGCTTTTATAGCAGGGTCAGTTTTGAGTAATAATTCAACTTCAGTTTGGCTTGTACAATCGAAAATAAAAATACCCTGCCAATTTTCATCATTTGCAAAAGGGCCTGCAACTTTAAGTTTACCATCATTGTATAATTTGCCAATATTGGCCAAATGACCTTTCATGATACTTGAAGCAGAAGCAGAATCCTGATTTCTATTTGGCCCCTTTGTTAACAATACAAAATAGTATTGTTTTATGTTCATTTCAGGTTCATTGTTTGTTTTTTTTTGTGCTGATATGTTTAACGTACACATTAAAAAACATAGATTCACTATACTTTTTTTCATGACATTTTTGTTACAATATAATAATTTCAGAATATTCTCCTATTTTCAACCTAAATCTACCAAATATGCCAAAACTTAGACTTTTCTTTTTGTTTTTGTTGAGTACAGTGATAGTTGAATGGACTTCTGCGCAACAAATACCAATTACAAAAGCCAATTATCAATTAGCCGCTCGGTTTTCTCCCAAAAAAATCGAGAAAATGGTGTTTAGTTTAAATGTGGATCCGCATTGGTTAAAAAAGTCGGATCGTTTTTGGTATATGTACGAAACCACTGAAGGGAAAAAATGGTATATAGTGGATGCTGCAAAAGGGGAGAAGAAATTTTTATTCGATAATGCTTTAATGGCAGCAAAACTTACCCGGATTACAGACGATGCAATGGATGCGCAGCATTTGAATATTGATAGTATGCGTTTTATCAAAGATGAAAATTGGATTCATTTTGAAGTAAAAAGCAGCATAGATGTAGAGAAAAAAGATACAACAGCGAAAAAAGGAACACCACCTGTAAAAGAGAAAAAAATATTCTTCTTTAATTACAATATTGTAACTGGAGAATTGGTGCAGCTAGATGAATTTACAAAGCCAAAACGCATCCCTACATGGGCAAATATGTCTCCAGATAGTAATGTTGTAGTTTTTGGTAAAAACTACAATTTATGGTGGATGGACAAAGCCAATTATTATAAGGCTTTAAAGAATGAAGATGATAGTACAATTGTGCAATACCAAATAACTAAAGACGGAGTTGAAAATTTCAGTTATCATCGAGATGGTAATGGAGAAACCAATGTAGATAAGGAGAAGAATAAGAATAAACGAAAATCTGCTTTCATTTTATGGTCTCCAGATTCAAAATATTTCACCGTAGATTTTACTGATAATCGAAAAGTAAAAGATTTATGGGTGATCAACAGTATTGCAGATCCTAGGCCTACATTAGAAACCTATAAATATTGGATGCCAGGCGAAAAAGAAGCGCCAGTTGAGCATTTGTTATTATTTGATTGGAGTACAAAAACATCAAAGGAAATAGTTACTGGTATGTATAAAGACCAATCAGTAAATGTTTGGAGCCAACCTGCAAAAATGAATGCCCGTGATGATGAGTTTAGGCCTTCGGTTTGGTTGGGTACTGCCGATAAATTTTATTTCAGTAGAACAAGTAGAGATTTAAAAAGAATTGATATTGGTATGGTTGATGTAAAATCAGCTACTGCTAAAACGCTGATTCAAGAAAAACTAAATACTTATATAGAAATACGTCGTTTAGGTTTAGTCAATGAAGGGAAAGAATTGATCCAATGGAGTGAAGATGATGGATGGGGACATTTTTATTTGTATGATGAAAATGGGAAGCTCAAAAATCAAATTACATCAGGAGCATGGCATGCCGAAGAAATTTTAGGGATCGATGAAAAAAGCCGTGTTTTATTTTTCTCGGCCAATGGAAAAGAAGCTGGAGAAAATCCTTATTACTTGCATACTTATCGGGTGAACTTTGATGGCACAGGTTTGAAATTATTAAACCCAGGAGATTTTGATTTTGCTTCAACTATTGATGATAGTAAAAAATACATGATCAGTAATTTCTCTAGAGTAAATACTATTCCTAAGTCAGTTTTATTTGCCGCAGATGGTAGGAAAATCATGGATTTAGAAACTGCTGATTTGTCTTCATTAATGGCAACTGGTTATAAGTTTCCTGAGATATTTAAAGCCAAGGCTGATGACGGTATTACTGATTTGTTTGGTGTGATGTACAAACCATTTGATTTTGACAGTACCAAAAAATATCCAATCGTTGAATATGTTTATCCTGGTCCTCAAACAGAAGCAATGAATACATCATTCAGTAGAGGGATGGATCGCACAGATCGTTTGGCACAATTAGGTATGGTAGTAATTACTTTAGGAAATAGAGGAGGACACCCAAGTAGAAGTAAATGGTACCACACATTTGGATATGGCAATCTACGTGATTATGGGTTAGCAGATAAAAAAGCTGTTGCCGAGCAATTAGCAGATCGATACAAATATTTAGACATCAATAAGGTGGGAATTCATGGACATTCAGGAGGAGGATTTATGAGTACTGCTGCTATGTTGGCCTATCCTGATTTCTTTAAAGTGGCCGTTTCTTCTGCAGGCAATCACGATAATTCTATTTATAATAGATGGTGGAGTGAGAAACATCATGGAGTAAAAGAAATCATTAGCGATAAAGGGGATACTAGTTTTCAGTATAGTATAGATAAGAACCCAGATATAGTTAAAAACCTGAAGGGCAGATTATTGTTGTCGAACGGAGAAATTGATAATAATGTACATCCTGCTAATGCCATGCGCGTTGTAAATGCATTAATAAAAAATAATAAAAGATTCGATATGATTGTTTTGCCTACACAAAGACATGGTTTTGGTGATATGACCGAATATTTCTTTTGGAAAATGAGTGACTATTTTTCTCGTTGGTTAATGGGAGATACTACAGAAAGACCTGTAGATGAAGAAGAAATGAACAGAGATATAGAGCGAAAAAAATAAGCCAACTTTAAACAAATAAGGTTAAGCATCTAGCTTAACCTTATTTTTGTATAATATTAGCATAAAAAATATCATATGGCTGTTAGAACTGATTTATTTCAATCCCCTGATTATTTGTTGATCGATGATTTGCTTACTGAAGAACATAAACTCATCAGAGAAACAGTTCGGAACTATGTAAAAAAAGAGATTTCTCCAATTATAGAAGATTGTGCGCAAAAGGCTGAGTTTCCCATACAAATCGTGAAACAAATGGGAGATCTAGGCTGTTTCGGGCCAACTGTTCCAATACAATACGGTGGTGGTGGACTGGACTATATCAGTTATGGTTTAATGATGCAGGAACTAGAAAGAGGTGATAGTGGAGTAAGAAGCACTGCAAGTGTTCAAGGTAGTTTGGTAATGCATCCAATTTATGCTTATGGAAGTGAAGACCAGCGAAATAAATATTTACCCAAATTAGCATCAGGCGAATGGTTGGGTTGCTTTGGACTAACCGAACCGAATCATGGAAGTGATCCTGCGGGCATGCTTACTCATTTTAAAGATGCCGGTGATCATGTTATTTTGAACGGTGCTAAAATGTGGATCAGTAATGCTCCATTTGCGCAGATTGCAGTTGTTTGGGCTAAAAATGAAGCTGGTGAAATCCAAGGAGTTATTGTAGAAAGGGGGATGGAAGGTTTCTCAACTCCAACAACACATGGGAAATGGAGTTTGAGGGCTAGTGCTACTGGCGAATTGGTTTTTGATAATGTAAAAGTGCCTAAAGAAAATATTTTACCTAATGTTAAAGGGCTTAAAGGACCATTGGGTTGCTTGACCAAAGCAAGGTTTGGCATTGCATGGGGAGCTCTAGGTGCTGCAATGGATTGTTACGACACTGCCTTAAGATATAGTCAGGAAAGGATTCAGTTTGGAAAGCCAATTGGCGGGTTTCAGTTACAACAAAAAAAGCTGGCTGAAATGATTACTGAAATCAGTAAAGCCCAATTATTGGTTTGGAGGGTAGCAGTGTTGATGAATGAAGGGAAAGCAACTCCACAGCAAGTAAGTATGGCTAAAAGAAATAGTTGTGAAATCGCAACGAATATTGCTCGTGATGCTCGCCAAATGTTGGGTGGCATGGGTATTACTGGAGAGTACAGTATTATGCGTCATATGATGAATTTAGAAAGCGTTATTACTTATGAAGGCACTCATGATATTCATTTACTCATAACAGGAATGGATATTACCGGTTTCAACGCATTTAAATAAATGCAATAATCATATCATACTTCTAAAGTTATTGCTGTGAAAATTTTTTTAATTGGGATGATGGGGTCTGGTAAGTCTTACTGGAAGCAATTGTTAGCCAAACAATTGAAAACTGGAGGATATGATTTAGATTTTATTATTGAATCCCAAGAAGAAAGATCCATCAGTGAAATTTTTAAAGAAGATGGTGAAGTCTATTTTAGAAAATCAGAAGCCAAATTATTGCGATGGTTTGGAGAAAAAAAGTCATTTGTGTTAGCAACTGGAGGAGGCACACCATGTTTCCATGAAAATATGCAATGGATGAACCAAGAAGGAATAACTATTTGGCTAGATGAATCGATTGAAGAATTGGTTCAAAGATTGATTCCAGAAAAAGACCATCGACCATTGATTAGTCATTTGGATGAAAAAGGTATTCATGCATTTTTAAGTCAAAAATACAATGAACGATTGCCTTTTTATTCTAAAGCAAAACACCATTTAAAAACTGCTGAAATTTCTTTGAATAGTTTGAAAAAAATTATCAAACAATATGTATAAGCCATTCATTGTTACCGCATTAGTATTGGGAGCATTAGCAGTTTTTTTAGGAGCTTTTGGTGCACATGGCTTAAAAAGCTATGTAAGAGTTCAACAATTGTTAACCTATGAAACTGGAGTGAGGTATCAGTTTTATCATGTTTTTGCTCTCGCTTTAACTGGAATTATGTATCAATTTATTCCTTCAAAAAATGTACTGATTGCGGGTAAATTGTTTATTTGGGGGATTATTGTTTTTTCAGGTTCTCTATATTTAATGACAATACTGTCAATTACTCATGTTAGAAAATTCAACTGGATTGGAGCAATTACCCCATTAGGTGGAATTTTATTAATTGCAGGTTGGTTATTGTTAGCCCTAACCGTATATCGAAATAAAGATTAAGTGGAAAACTGTTTGGTTTAAAATCAGTTTTGCACATTGGCTTCAATAAGCAACTTCTGCTTATGCCTTAGCTTATATTTGTTTTCATGGCAAATAGCTTAAAAAAGAAATCGCCACCTCCTCCGGATCCTGAAGCTTTAGCTCCTGATAAAGAAGCTGAAATAACCGTAACCGAAGTGGTTAAAGATGAGCGAACTGCTAAAATAGTTGGCTCTATCAGTTTGTTATTTACATTGTTTCTCTTTATTGCATTCACTTCTTATTTATTTACCTGGCAAGAAGACCAAGATAAAGTTCAACAATTCGGTATTCGAATATTTGCCACCAATGATGTGAGAGTAAATAATTTATTGGGAGTGCTTGGCGCATATTGCGCACATACTTTCTGGTACAATGGTTTTGGTTTAGCATCGTATTTGTTTTGTACTTTCTTTTTTGTGTTGGGTGTTAATTTATTATTTGGGAAGAAAGTTTTCAAGCTCTTAAGAAATGTAAAATATGTATTAGTAGGATTATTGGTTTTAAGTGTAAGTTTTTCTTTTGCAACAAAGGGGGCTGAATTTTCTTGGGGTGGAGCTGTAGGCGAATTAGTAAGTGAATGGTTAACTAAATGGATCGGCAATATTGGAACAGGTGCTTTGATTGGAGTAATATTTTTTAGCTATATCATTTGGAGGTTTAATCCAACTTTTAAAATACCTAATTGGAATTTTGATTGGTTGAAAAAGCAAGAAGCAGAATTGTCTCCTAATTTAGGTTTTGATGAAGATGCCGAGATGCCTATTTCAACCATTGATCAAAACAATGAAAATACTGAAGAAGAATCAGAAGAAGATACTTTGCCAGTTAGTAACAATAAATTAAAAAATGAAAATTCATTGGTATCGGTAATACTCCCAACAGCTGAGGATGTAGTGAATCCAATGAATGAATTTGATGTGGTTGAAAAAGAAGCACTTGAAGCGGATTTGGAAGAAGAAGAGGAGGAAGAAATAGTTGAAGAGGAGCCTGCAATTATAGAACCAATTCAACCAATTGTAAAACCGATTACGGCTCACACTGCTCCAACAGCTCCCAATTTGGAATTAGAAATAAAAGAAACACCAGACGAAATTCCAGAAGAAGAATTGGCTGAAGTAGCTGCAACCATTGGTAGTTTAGCTACCAAATACGACGTAACGCTTGATCTAAAAGATTATAAATATCCAGGGTTGAATTTATTAGAAACACATGGCAGTGAAAAAATTGTACATGATCCCAATGAATTAGAAACCAATAAGAACCAGATCATTGCCACACTGAAAAACTATGATATTGCCATTCAAAGAATTGCAGCTACCGTAGGACCTACAGTAACTTTGTACGAAATTGTACCAGCTCCAGGTGTGAGAATAAGTAGGATCAAAAATTTGGAAGATGATATAGCACTGAGCCTCGCTGCGCTCGGCATTCGCATCATTGCACCAATACCGGGTAAAGGAACGATTGGTATTGAAGTGCCCAATGTTAGAAAGTCTATTGTAAGCATGAAAACATTGCTCGCTAGTGATAAGTTTCAATCGAGTGCATATTCACTTCCGATAGCGATTGGTAAAAAAATTGACAATGAAAATTTCATTGTAGATCTGGCGGCTATGCCACATTTATTAATGGCAGGAGCAACAGGCCAAGGTAAGTCTGTAGGGTTAAATGCTATTCTTGTTTCTTTATTGTATAAAAAACATCCTTCGCAATTAAAATTTGTTTTAGTAGATCCTAAAAAAGTAGAGTTGAGTTTGTATCGTGTTATCGAAAAGCATTTCTTGGCTAAATTGCCTGGTGAAGAGGAATCGATCATTACAGATACTAAGAAAGTAGTGCATACACTTAATGCCTTGTGCATTGAGATGGATAATCGATATGACTTGTTAAAAGAAGCAGGTTGTAGAAATATTCGAGAGTACAATGAAAAGTTTACTGCTCGAAAATTGAATCCAGAAAAAGGGCATCAATATTTGCCATTTATTGTATTAGTGGTAGATGAATTTGCCGACCTGATCATGACAGCAGGTAAAGAGGTTGAAATGCCTATCGCGCGGCTCGCACAGCTCGCCCGCGCCATCGGAATCCACCTGATCATTGCTACACAACGACCATCAGTCAACATCATTACAGGAACCATTAAGGCCAATTTCCCTGCAAGAATTGCATTTAAAGTGTCTAGTAAAATTGATAGTAGAACCATTCTCGATGCAGGCGGTGCAGAACAGTTGATTGGTAAAGGAGACATGCTCGTAAGTTATAATGGAGAGATCACCCGATTACAATGTGCTTTTGTAGATACTCCAGAGGTAGAGAGTGTCTGTGAATTCATTGGTGATCAACGAGGATATCCTCAGGCATTTTTATTGCCAGAATATGTAGATGAAAAAGAAATGGAAGGGAGGGATTTTGATGCCAATGACAGAGATCCTTTATTTGAAGATGCTGCTCGATTAATCGTAAGTAGTCAAATGGGATCAACTTCCTTGATTCAACGAAGAATGAAATTAGGCTATAACCGAGCCGGCCGATTGATGGACCAATTAGAAGCAGCTGGAGTGGTAGGACCCAATCAGGGTAGTAAGGCCAGAGAAGTAATCTTTAAAACAGAAGCTGAATTACTAGAGTTCTTCAATACCCTGATTTAGACCGGTTTCACCGATAATTTGAGCAATAAACCAATATATATTAAACTTAGATTGACTTTCATAGTCAAATGGTTCTAATACATATATTTGCAAAGTAAAATAGCCCAATGCGTAAATTCTACTCGATTCTCTTTGTCATCCTATTCACTTCTTTACTATCCAATGCACAGAGTGACCCTGCCGCAAAAAAAGTAATTGACGCTTTTGGTTCTAAAGTAAAAGCCTCTAATGGAATTGTGGCTTCTTTCAAGTTGAATTCTTTTACCAGCAAGGGAAGATCTGCTGGGTCAAAATCATTAAGTATTTCCATGCATGGAGAAAAATACTTGTTGAAACAAGGAAAGACAGAGATTATCTGTGATGGAAAGAATGTCTATAATTTTGATGGCAATAAAACCATTACCAAATCTTCAGTGGAAGAAGGTAGTCAAACTTTGAGTCCACAAAAATTATTAGCCGGATCTTACGATAAAGATTTTACTTATAAATTATTGCCCTCTACTAAAGCGTATAATGAAATAGAAATGCTTCCAATCGACAAGCGTAAGAATTTTGTAAAAGTGAATTTGTTTTTTGATAAGGCTAAAAATACTTTGTTAAAAGCACGTATACTCGATAAGAGCAATAATATTACCGAGTTGAAAGTAAATAGCTTCAACATGGCTTCTCCACTCAATGATAATTTATTTGTTTTTAATAAAGCAAAATATCCTAAAGATGTGGAGGTCTTAGATTAATCAGACTATTTAACTAGAAAGCCTTCTTTTCATTTAGGAAGGCTTTTTTATTTTTCGTATTTTAGCATATGCGTATTTTACAATCGATTATTTTTTCAGCCATCTCTATGATGGCTATAAACAATGCATCATATGCCCAATTCTCGGTTCGATTTGTGGTAACTGATATTGCTACTAAAAAGAATGATGATATTTATTTAACGGGCAATTTTAATAATTGGAATCCCAAAGATGAAAATTATAAACTCAAATTATTTGCTGGAGGAAGAAAAGTAATTGTACTCAAGGACTTACCAGCAGGCAATTATGCGTTTAAATTTACTCGAGGACAAGATAAATTAGAATCCGCCGCTGATGGTAGAGATATTGCAGATAGAATGATCGAAGTAAATGGGGACCTATCTGCCGAATTCACCATTGCAGGTTGGAAAGACGATTATCCTGAACGACCTAAAACCTATTCCGCAAGCCCTCAAGTTAGAATTATAGACACCGCTTTTTTTATTCCACAACTCAATCGTAAAAGAAGGGTCTGGATGTATTTACCAAAAGGGTATGCATCTGTGGGTAAGGCATATCCTGTTTTATATATGCATGATGGACAAAATCTGTTCAATGAAAAAACTTCATATGCTGGCGAATGGGGAGTAGATGAATGCTTAGATACATTGCAAGCTAAATTAGGTAAAGAATGCATCGTTGTAGGTATTGATAATGGTTCAGAAAAAAGAATGAATGAGTATAGCCCCTATGATTTAATTCAATTTGGCAAAGGAGAGGGTAAATTATATATCGATTTTATTGCCAATACCTTGAAGCCATTCATCGATAGTAAATACCGAACTCGAAAAGGACCAGACTTTACGTATATGGCTGGATCTAGCATGGGCGGATTGATCAGTTGGTATGCATTATTACAATATCCCAATGTATTTGGTGGAGCAGGTATTTTTTCTCCCTCATTTTGGGTTTCGCCTCAGGTTTACGTTGATGCTGAAAAATTTGCACCAACTAATGCAATACCCAAAATGTATTTTTATGCAGGAGCTCAGGAAGATGTAACAATGGTTTCGAATATGCAAAAAATGGCTGGAATCATGCAGAAAAAACCACAGTTTGTAACAAGAACTGTAGTGAATCCATTGGGCAAACACAATGAAACTTATTGGCGTCAAGAGTTTGCTGATTTTTATAAATGGATGACCAATAATTGGTAACAATGAAAAAAATAATATTGTTTTGTTTGTTGATCGTATTGATGCAGTCAATGCGTGCGCAAATATTGCCCACATCAACTAATCAAGTATTTAGAAATCCATTGCCATCGCCATATCAATTAAAATGGCACGAAAACAATTACTATTTGTTCATGCATTTTGGCCCCAATACTTTTACCAATAAAGAATGGGGAGATGGTAAAGAAAAAACGACCATTTTCAATCCCTCCCAAATGGATTGTGATCAATGGTGTAAAATCGCTAAAGCTTCAGGAGCAAGGGGAATTATCATCACTGCAAAGCACCACGATGGTTTTTGTTTATGGCCAAGTAAATATTCTACTCATACAGTAGGTCAAAGCATTTTTAAAAGAGATGTTTTAGCAGAATTGTCGGCAGCCTGTAAAAAATATGGGCTCTTATTTGGCGTATATATTTCACCATGGGATCGGAATCATCCCGATTATGGTACCGAGCAATACAATACGGTATTTGTAAATATGCTAAAAGAAATTTTCCAAAACTATGGACCAATTTGGGAACTTTGGTGGGATGGTGCAAATGGGGAAGGCCCTAATGGAAAAAAACAGATCTATGATTGGCAAAGATTTGAAAATACAGTGCGTAGTTTATCTCCTCAAACAGTTGTATTCAGTGATATAGGACCAGATATAAGATGGATTGGAAATGAAAATGGGAAAGCCTCCACCACCAATTGGAATTTATTAGATACAGTTGGATTTAAAAGAGGATTGGGCGCACCGCCCAACGATACTTTGCAACAGGGTAATTTTAGAGGTGCCAACTATATTCCTGCGGAAGCAGATGTAAGTATTCGGCCAGGATGGTTTTATCATCAAACAGAAAATGACCAAGTAAAATCGGCAGACGAGTTGATGAATATTTATTTGAATACAGTGGGTCGTGGAGCCAATTTGTTGTTGAATGTTCCTCCAGATGATCGAGGATTGATCAGCCCCAATGATTCATTAGCTCTAATGAATTTTTTCAAAAAAAGAACGATTTTAGAAGGACCCAATTTGTTGAAAAATGCTTCACTCAGTATTGGAGAACCCGATAGAAACAATATCAATAAACCCTATAGTTGGTATTATATTTTAAAGAAACCTGTTTTAATGAATGGGCTCGTACTAGAAGAAGACTTGAAGTACGGACAAAAAATAACTGCTGTAAATATTACCATTAGTATTAGTGGAGAAACAAAACTGCAACAAAAAATTACCACAGTGGGCAATAAAAGAATCATTGTTTTTCCTCAACCTATTAATGCATCTGAAGTAGCTATTGTGGTGCTAGAATCGAAAGGCTTACCGGTTTTTAAAATGCTGAAAGCATTTTAAAAACCGGAATTAAGAAAGCAGAATTATAAATTAAGAAAGATGAATTAAGAAAGATGAATTAAGAATTTGTGGTTTGTAGTTTTAGAAAAAGAGTAGAGAGCCGGTTTAGTTTTTGACTCTGTAATGTTTGAAATTATTTAGGTATTAAATTCGTATAATGATAACTGTCATAAGTTAGCATCACCAATTCAGCTTTTTCAAAAACACAATTAACTAATTTACTACTCTTAAAAAAAACAAGAAATTCTGAAGAAATTCTTAGTATAATTTCTTCAGGTTTAATTTCCTTAGAGTCTGCTTCTGGAATTTTAAATGAGTTTCCAATATGTTTCAAAAATACAAACTGACCATCCATGTCTTCTGAATGTATAGCTAAAGTTAAATAGATAGCATAATAATGGTCAATTGTTCTATATATTTTAAAAACATAAATCGATTTAGAGTTACTTGAATCGCATAATCTCCTGGTATTTTTAAACCATTCGTTTAGTGATTTGGCATTTTCGGAAGGTAATAATGGAGGGGGAAGAATAAAATCAAGACTTATAGATTCTGTACCTGTAATAATTTGAATTCTTTTCATGGATCCATTTTTTTACAAGACAAGAATTATGAGATATAAATTAAGAGATACAATATTTGAGAAATGAAATCTTATCTCTTAGCTTTTATCTTTCTTCTTTCATCTTTTATCTTTCATCTTTTATCTTTCTTAATTCTTAATTAAGAAAGTAACCCCTTCAATAGCCAACTGCGTTTTAGGAAAAACAGCCACCGCTTCTGTTAAATAATCATCCAATAATTCGTATTTACTACTGAAATGTCCTAACAATAATTGATTGGCATTGGCCTTTTTTGCAATCATTGCCGCTTGAACAGTAGTTGAATGAAAACGAGCAGCAGCTCTGTCTTCTAAGTCCTTCAAATAAGTTGCTTCGTGGTATATGAGTGTAACATCTTTCGCAATCTCAGCAATGCGTTCATCATAAATTGTATCTGCGCAAAATGCATAACTTTTTGGTGCAGAATTGGGTATGGTAACTTGATCATTTAAAATGACAGAGCCATCTTTAGTGTGATAGTCTAATCCTTCTTTTAATGAGTTATAAAAAGAAGCAGGGATCATAAATTCAATGGCTTTATCCTTATCTACTTTTCTAGGTAATTTTTTTTCTCTTACGATGAATCCCCAACAAGGAATACGGTGTTTGGTGCTAAAGCATTCAACTGAAAATTTTGGACTATCTAAAATGAGTGCTTCTTTTGTTAAAGCATGATATACCAATTCGAATGGGAGAGAAGTAGCGGCTACTTCTAATTGTAATTGAATAATGGCATCTAATCCGGGAGGTGCATATAAATGCAAGGGTTGTTCTCTTCCTAATAATCCCATACTAGTGACCAATCCAATTAAGCCAAAATAATGATCTCCATGTAAATGAGAAATAAAAATATGGTTCAGTTTCCCCCTTTTTACTTTGTAACGAGACAATTGCATTTGAGTACCTTCGCCACAGTCAATTAATAAAAGCTGGTCGTTCAGGGTGACTATTTGAGCAGTTGGGTGCCTGTCGTAAGCAAGTAGTGCCGAATTGTTGCCCAAAATAGTTACTGCAAACATGGCCAAAATGTATTTTTTGAACGAATTGGGTTAGTTTCCCTTTATAACGACAAATTATGTTTTTTTATGCTGCATAACTGTTCTTTTTTTCAATAATTTATGTGCTATTTTGGGCTAAACTGCCCAGAGCTATTTTATCGCATAAAAAAAATCAATAAAAAGGTGCTTTTTTCAGTTAAAATTGTACCTTTGCGCGAATAAAAAAAGATAAGCCTCCAATTCTGGAGTAAAAAAAATTAAAGATGTCCCATTTAACAACAGAAAAAAAAGCCAGCATTTTTGCTGAATTCGGTGGAAAAGCAACCAATACTGGTTCAATTGAAGCACAAGTTGCCATTTTAACTGAGCGCATTGCGCACATTTCTAAGCACTTGCAAGTCAACAAAAAAGATCATTCTACTCAACGTGGTTTGATGCAAATGGTAGGTCAACGTAAGCGTTTACTTACTTATATGCAAAAGCATAACCTAACTGGTTATCGCGCATTGATCGAAAAATTAGGTCTGAGAAAATAATTGATCAGCTATGTTATAAAACCATTCCCAACTCACATTTTATTGTAGTTGGGAATAGTTGTTTTATCCTAACAGTTTTCGATTCATTTTTTCAACCTTCATTCAACATTCATTATGTTAACACAACCTATAAGCGTAAGCTTCGAACTTGGCGGAAATCGTCAGGTAACTTTGGGTACTGGCAAATTAGCCCGTCAGGCTGATGGAGCCGTTACCGTACAGCAGGGAAACTGCATTATTATGGCTACAGTAGTGGCTAATAAAGATCCTAAAGAAGGGCAGGATTTCTTCCCTTTGAGCGTAGATTATCAAGAAAAATTTGCTTCTGCCGGACGCGTTCCTGGTTCATTCTTTAAAAGAGAAGCTCGTCTGAATGACTATGAGATTTTAACCAGTCGTTTGATAGATCGTGCATTACGTCCATTATTTCCTGAAGATTATTTATGTGATGTTCAGGTACTTATAAGCCTTATTTCAAGTGATGCCGATATATTGCCTGATTCTTTGGCATGTTTAGCAGCATCTGCAGCTTTAGCTGTTTCAGATATTCCTATTAAAGAAATTATTTCTGAAGTAAGAATAGCTCGAATCAACGGTGAATTTATTGTAAATCCTACCCGTGCTCAATTAGCAGCTTCCGATTTGGAATTCTTAATCGCAGCTACAGAGAAGAATTTGATGATGGTGGAAGGAGAAGCAAAAGAATGTGCTGAAGCTGATCTAGTAAAAGCTTTGGAAATAGCGCATGATGCCATTCGTATTCAAATTAAAGCACAGGCCGAATTAAGAGCCAAGGTAGGAGTTACTACTAAACGCGATTACAAAAAGCCAGAGCAAAATGAAGCGATCAAAGAAAAAGTATACGCTTTTGCAAAAGATCGTGTGTATGAAATTTCAAGAAAAGGATCTGCTAAGCACGAAAGAAGTGAAGGATATGATCTTTTGAAAGCAGAAGTTATTGCTAGCTTAGGTGCAGAAATAACCGATGGTGAAAAGAAATTAGCCAAAAAATATTACGAAGACCTTAAATGGGAAGTTGTACGAAATATGATGTTAGAAGAGCGTATTCGTTTAGATGGTCGTAAATTGGATGAAGTTCGTCCATTGGCTATGGAAGTATCTCCTTTGCCATCTCCGCATGGTTCAGCATTGTTCACAAGAGGTGAAACTCAATCACTTACAACGGTTACTTTCGGAACTAAATTAGATGAATTGTTGGCAGAAACTGCTGCAAAATCGGAATATAGCAAGTTTTTCTTGCACTATAATTTCCCTCCATTTTCTACTGGTGAAGTAAAAATGATGCGTGGTGTTGGTAGAAGAGAAGTTGGACATGGAAATTTAGCACAACGTTCTTTAAAACAAATGATGCCACCTTCAACTTCATTTGCTTACACCGTTCGTATAGTTAGTGATATTTTAGAAAGCAATGGTTCTTCTTCTATGGCCACTGTTTGTGCAGGTTCATTAGCCTTAATGGATGCAGGTGTTCCTGTTCCAAAACATGTAAGTGGTGTAGCGATGGGATTGATCACTAGAGAAGATGGTAAATATGCAATTCTTACCGATATCTTAGGTGATGAAGATCATTTAGGAGATATGGATTTTAAAGTTACTGGTACTAAAGATGGTATTTGTGGAGTGCAGATGGATATTAAAGTAGATGGATTAAGCATGGCAGTGATGATGGAAGCATTAACACAAGCTCGTGCAGGTCGTTTACATATTCTAGATGCTATGTACGAATGTATGCCATCTCACCGTGCCGAAGTAAAACCTCATGCACCTAGAATGGTTAAATTGATCATTGATAAAGAATTCATTGGTGCGGTGATCGGGCCAGGCGGTAAAGTAATTCAAGAGATCCAACGTGAAACCGGAGCAACAGTGAATATTGAAGAAGTAGGTAATACTGGTGAAGTAAGCATTTTCTCTGCTTCTAAGGAAAGTTTAGATAAAGCAGTGAATTGGGTCAAAGGTATTACTGCAGTTCCTGAAGTAGGAGATGTGTACGAAGGACCAATTAAAGGCATTAAAGAATTTGGTGCTTTTGTTGAGTTCATGCCTGGTAAACAAGGATTATTGCATATCAGCGAAATCAGCTGGAGCCGTTTAGAAACTATGGATGGATTATTTAAAGAAGGCGATATTGTTAAGGTGAAATTGGTAGGAGTTGACCCTAAAACGGGTAAATTTAAATTAAGCCGTAAAGTGTTAATGCCAAGACCAGAAAGAGATAATAAATCACAAGAATAAATTTTCCTCTAATTAATTGAATAATTTTAATGCCCCGATAAATCGGGGCATTTTTATCTTAAAATAGGTATGAAAAAATATATCGAGATCATCATTCAGTCCATTCAACCAGCTCAAGCTGAATTGATGATCGCAGAATTGTCGGAAATTGGTTATGATGGATTTTTGGAGGAAGAAAATGTATTAAAAGCATATCTGCTTTCTACTGATTTTAATGAGTCAGAACTAAACAATTTAATGAGTAAGCATAGTTTAACATATTTATTATCAGATATTAAGGAACAAAATTGGAATGAATTGTGGGAATCCAATTTTAATCCAGTAATGGTGGATGATTTTGTTGGTATTCGAGCTTTTTTTCATGAGCCAATGTTGGGTTTTGAACATGAACTATTGATTACTCCAAAAATGAGTTTTGGAACTGGGCATCATGCGACCACGTTTTCGGTCATTCAATTAATGAAGGATCTTAATTTTAAAGGGAAGACCGTTTTTGACTTTGGAACTGGAACCGGAATATTGGCCATTTTAGCTGAAAAATTAGGGTCAGCCCAAATACTTGCAGTAGATAATGATTCTTGGTGTATAGAAAATGCTTCTGAAAATATATTAATTAACAATTGTAAAAATATTGATATTCAATTAGTTGATTCAATTAATATAGATTGGAAATTTGATATTGTAATTGCCAATATCAATAAACATATTATTGAAGCTAGTTTACATTCTATTGATCAATCACTCAATTCCAACGGAGCCTTAATATTGAGTGGTTTACTTGTTTCTGATGAGATAGCTATTATTGAACAAACTGCTAATCTGGGTTTGCATCACAAAAAAACCTTGGAAAAAGATGGTTGGGTAGCGCTTTATTTTATTAAACAATAAATGTGTAAGTTTTAATAATTATTAATGTAAGGTGTTTTAGTACCTTTACTTTCTACAAAAAGTTTTGTATGAACGAAGTTTTATTAATCTTTTCCGCATATCTAATTGGTTCTATACCAACAGCTGTATGGATTAGCAAGTATTTCTTTAAAATCGATATTCGAGATTATGGTAGTGGAAATGCGGGAGCCACCAACACTTTCAGGGTTCTTGGATCTAAGTGGGGTACTTTAGTTATGGCTGTTGATGTTTTAAAAGGCATCGTTGCTACCTCTTTGTATATTCTATTACCTTTTTATTTGACAGATGAATGGGATCGAACAAATTTTATGATTGGATTGGGTATGGCTGCAGTTTTGGGACATATCTTTCCTGTATGGGCAAATTTCAGGGGAGGAAAAGGCGTTGCTACTTTGCTTGGTATGGCAGTTGCTATTCAACCTTTGGTTGCAGTTTGTTGCATTGGCGTTTTTTTAATTGTGTTGTACTTAACACGTTTTGTTTCTCTTAGTTCTATTTTGGCAGGCATCTCCTTTATGGTATTTATTTTATTTATTTTTAATGAAAAAGAAACACTTTACAGAATTTTTGCAGTCATGGTCGCATTGATGGTCATTTTAACACATCAAAAAAATATTACTCGTATTTTAAAAGGCACTGAAAGCAAAATCCCTCTTTTTAAGCACCGTGACCGTGATCGGCGAAAAAATAGAAAATAATTCTTTTTGAATTTAGCTGGCACGATTTTCCATCCTATGAACCTATGAAAAGTTAATCTATGAAAAACAAATTATTTTTAGTGCTGATTTTATTCAGTTCATTTACCAATTTTTCTTGTCAGCGTAATTTAATTACTGGCAGAAACCAACTATCCATCGTTCCTGAATCAGATGCTCAGTCACTCGCAAGTTCTCAATACAAATCCTTTATTGAGACCAACAAAGTGGTTGCCGCAGGCAATAAAGACGCAGAAATGGTAAAAAGAGTTGGCATTCGAATCATTAACGGAATAACAAAATACTATCGTGAAAAAGGCCTATCTAAAGAATTAGAGGGGTATAATTGGGATATAAATCTTGTAGATAATAAAGAAATGAATGCTTGGTGTATGCCAGGAGGAAAAATAGTTGTGTATACAGGGCTACTACCTGTAACTCAAACAGAGGGATCATTAGCGGTAGTAATGGGGCATGAAATAGCTCATGCTTTAGCTCGACATGGTAGTGAAAGAATGAGTCAAATGCTGGTTCAACAAGGTCTTGGTCTGGGTTTATCAATTGCTTTATCGTCTAAACCAGCTGAAACTAGGGATATTTTTAATACTGCTTATGGGATTGGCTCTCAAGCAGGTATTTCTTCGTTTAGTAGGAACAATGAATTAGAAGCAGATCGTTTTGGTCTACAATTTTCTGCATTGGCGGGCTATGATCCAAGGGAAGCAATCACTTTTTGGCAAAGAATGAGTCAAATGTCTAATTCCAATGCTGCACCAGGTTTGTTCAGCACTCACCCTAGTGATGAGGTAAGAATAGCCGCTTTAGAGAAGATTGTTGTGTATGCTTATAAAAATTATTATAAAAAGCCGTAACAATTTTTTAACTTTGCATTCTTTTAAAGCGTAATAAACTCCCTTTAAGGCATGTCTAATCAAACTTTACTCGAAAAATTACAATTAAAAGACGAAAAGAACCTGCTAATTCAAGGTTTGCCATCTTCAGTAGAAAAACAATTTGCAAAGCTTACTTACGCCAAAAATGTAACTCCTTTGTTGAAAAGTAGAAAAGTAGACTTTGTATTGGTATTTGCACTCAGTCAACACCAATTGAACAATGTTTTGTCTGAAGTTTTCCCAGCTTTACATGAAGAAACCAAATTATGGATTGCTTATCCAAAAACAACCAGCAAAATAGTTAGCGATTTAAACCGCGACTGCAGTTGGGATTGTTTAAGTAAAAAAGGATATGAATGTGTACGTCAGGTTACTTTGGATCATGTTTGGAGTGCTATGCGATTTAAAAAATCAGATCAAATTCCTAATAAATCAAGAAGTTTTGCTGATAATAAACCATTAGCTGTTAACAATATCGATTTTGAAAAAAGATTGGTAAAAGCGCCTATTGAATTAGACCGATTATTTACTACTCATGAAGAAGCCAAGGAGTTCTTTACTTCTTTGTCTTTTACCAATCAGAAAGAGTATGTTACCTGGATTCAAGGGGCAAAAAAAGAAGAAACTCGTCAACGTCGTTTGGAAACTGCTTTAGAAAAATTATTAGCAGGTAAAAGAAATCCAACTGAAAAATAATAATTAACATTCTCTCAGAAATATATTCTGAATGGGTTGATTCGATTAATTGTTATTATGAATTTCAAAGAACAAATTATTCAAGGCATCCCGACAGATCTTCCATCTAAGAAGACTGTTAATAGAAATCTAAGCAGTGCTCCAAAGCGAAAGGATATATTGAATCTGGAAGAAAAAAAATTAGCTTTAAAAAATGCACTCCGCTACTTCCCCAAAGAATGGCATGTAGAATTAGCCAACGAATTTTTACAAGAGTTGAATGAATACGGAAGAATTTATATGTATCGGTTCAAACCCGATTATAACATATTTGCCAGGCCAATCAATTATTACCCTTCTGTAATTAAAGAAGCGGCAGCCATCATGTTAATGATTCAAAATAATTTGGATCCTGCTGTTGCACAACATCCTAATGAATTAATTACTTATGGAGGAAATGGTGCAGTGTTTCAGAATTGGGCACAGTATCTATTGACAATGAAATATTTGTCTGAAATGAATGATCATCAAACTTTGCATATTTATTCAGGACATCCCATGGGACTTTTTCCTTCCACACCATTCGCACCAAGAGTGGTTGTTACCAACGGTATGATGATTCCAAATTATTCCAAGCCAGATGATTGGGAAAAATTCAATGCCTTGGGTGTAACGCAATATGGTCAAATGACCGCAGGGTCCTATATGTACATTGGCCCACAAGGAATTGTACATGGAACTACTATTACACTCATGAATGCCTTTCGTAAAAAATTAGGCATGGATGCAAATTTAGCAGGAAAGCTATTTGTTACAGCTGGTCTTGGTGGCATGAGCGGTGCGCAACCAAAAGCGGGTAATATTACAGGATGTATCACTGTGTGTGCAGAAGTGAATGCGGTAGCTGCAAAAAAAAGATACGACCAGGGTTGGGTAGACGAATTAATAGATGATATGCCTAGTTTAGTAGCCAGGGTAAATAAGGCAATTAGTAATAAAGAAATAATTTCAATTGCTTTTGTTGGAAATATTGTAGACGTTTGGGAAACATTTTATGAACAACATATTTTGATCGATATTGGTTCTGATCAAACTTCCTTGCATAATCCTTGGAGTGGGGGTTATTATCCTGTTGGATTGAGTTTCGAGGCAGCTAATGAAATGATGCGTTTAGATCCATCATCATTTAAAAATGAAGTAACTCAATCTTTAATTAGACAGGTCAATGCAATTAATAAACATGTAGAGAGGGGAACTTATTTTTTTGATTATGGTAATGCGTTTTTATTAGAGGCTTCTAGGGCTGGTGCTGATATTATGAATGCCAATGGAATAGATTTCAAATATCCTTCTTATGTACAAGATATTTTAGGCCCACTTTGTTTTGATTATGGTTTCGGGCCCTTCCGATGGGTTTGTACTTCAGGTAATACAGCTGATTTAGCCTTTACTGATCAAATAGCAAGAGAGGTGTTAATGAACATTAAAGAAACAGCACCTATAGAAATTCAACAACAGTTAAGTGATAATATTAAATGGATCGAACAAGCAGCCCAAAATAAATTGGTGGTAGGATCTCAAGCCAGAATTTTATATGCGGATGCCGAAGGCAGAATGAAAATAGCGATTGCTTTTAATCATGCAATTGCCAATGGTATTATATCAACACCAATCGTTTTAGGTAGAGACCATCATGATGTGAGTGGCACCGATTCTCCTTATCGCGAAACCAGTAATATTTATGATGGAAGCAAATTCACTGCCGATATGGCCATACACAACGTAATTGGAGATAGCTTCAGAGGTGCTTCCTGGGTATCCATTCATAATGGTGGTGGAGTAGGATGGGGTGAAGTGATCAATGGTGGATTTGGGATGGTTTTAGACGGGTCTCCTGAAGTAGATAATAAAATTAAAAACATGCTCTTCTTCGATGTAAACAATGGAATAGCACGTAGAAGTTGGGCAAGAAATGACGAAGCTATTTTTGCCATTAAAAGAGAAATGGAAAGAACCCCATCATTAAAAGTGACCATTCCCTATTTAGTGGAAGACCAATTGCTGAATGATCTATGCTAACTTTTAATTTCTTCCATCGCCATTAATTGCTCAAATTGGTTTTCGTATTCAATAGATAATTCCTTCAATTGAGTTTCTACTTTTTTATAAGAAGCTTCCAAAGAAGTAAAAGCATTTTTATCTGCATAACTCGAAGGATTGCCCATATCGGCTTCAATGCTCAATTTTGTTGCTTTTAATTTTTCTATTTCTTCTTCCAAAGCAGCTAATTTTCTTTGCAGTTTTTGCAATTCTTTTTGGGCTTCTTTGTTTATAGGTGTATTATTAACTTCAGGTTTTTTTATTGCTTGTTTTACTTCTTTAACAATGGGAGATTTCTTTTCTTCTTGCTCTGCTAATTTTTTCTGTTTCTCCATACGCTCATTCCACTCTACCCATTCCTGATAAGTACCTTTAAATTCTTTAATTTGTTGATCAACAATTTCCCAAATTTTATTGGCCGTCTTAGATATAAAATATCGGTCGTGACTCACTAAAATATAACTGCCTTCATATTTATTCAATGCCTCAGCCAATAATTCTACTGAATGCATATCTAAGTGGTTAGTAGGTTCATCTAGTATTAAAAAGTTAGCTTTACTTACAATGGTTTTTGCTAATGCAACCCTTGCTTTTTCTCCTCCACTTAATACTTTTATTTTTTTATCAACGTCATCGCCTCCAAATAAAAATGCACCTAATAAACTCCTTAATTCCGGATCTGTTTTTTTGCTTCCACAATGTTGCAATTCCTCTAAAATGGTATGACCCATTCCCAATGCTTCTAATTGATGCTGTGCATAAAAGCTTTGATCAACATTATGCCCCCAATCTCTTGCTCCTGTAAATTTTTCGGTTCCTGCTACAATTCTTAATAGGGTGGACTTTCCCTTACCATTCGCTCCGATCAACGCTATTTTATCTCCTCTTTCAATTTCTGCAGATGCATTGGTTACAATATGATTGACCCCAAATTGCTTTCCAATATCTTTCAAGGTTACCAATACTTTTCCAGGCACTTTATCCAATTGGAAATTGATTCTTAGATCGGGCCTTTCTAATTGAACATCTTCTATCTTGTCTAATTTGTCTAAGCGCTTTTGTACACTCTGTGCTTGTGCGGCTTTACTGGCTTTGGCTTTAAATCTTTCTATGAATCTTTCTTGTTGCCTTATATAATCTTGCTGATTCTCAAAAGCTTTTTGTTGCATGTCTATGCGAATCAGTTTTTCTTGTTCATAAAAATCAAAATCACCAGAATAAATATGTAATTGTTGTTGGTACAGTTCAACAATTTTGTTCACCATTCTATTGAGGAAAAATTTATCGTGACTTACAATTACAACACTGCCTTTATAATGGATAAGGTATTTCTCTAGCCATTCAATAGAAGGTAAGTCTAAGTGGTTTGTAGGTTCATCCATCAACAATACATCGGGTTGTTGTAAAATCATTTTTGCCAACAAAACCCTCATTCTCCATCCACCACTAAATTCTTTATAGGGTCTAACAAGATCTTCATTGCTAAATCCTAAACCATGTAATACTTCTTCTGCTTTATGATGAATATTGTAACCATCTAAAACATCTAATTCATGCAAAGCATCTGTGTATTGAATCAGCAAAGCCTCGTCTTCTGAATTTTTTTCTAATGCAATTCCAAATGCTTCAATTTCTTTTTCTAAAGCCCTTACTCTTTCGAAAGCGCCGAGTGCCACTTCAGTAATATTATCATTGGTATCAAAACTCAATAAATCCTGATGGAGATAACCAATAGTGGTCTCTCTGCCTTTTTCTAGTGTTCCTTTAGAAGGTTGATATTCGCCCACTAAAACCTTTAATAAAGTAGATTTTCCTGTACCATTATAACCCACTAAACCAATTCTATCACCTGGTTGAATATGCCAGGTAGCATCTTCAACAATAACGCGTGCACCAAACTCAAAAGTCACATTCTGTAATCCTATCAACATGTCAATCAATAATTTAAGTTGGCAAAGGTAATTCTAATCTGCTGCCAAAATAATTTGCTTTAATTTTGTTCAATATTTTTTATGAAAAACGGTACTACATATATAATATTATTGATCTTATCAGCTTGTACTAGTATCGATCAAAAAGCGCCATTAGCCGTTGAATCAACGGTTTTAACCGGAAAAAGTGGACAATCTGAAGCATTTAATCAATCTTTCAAAAAGGTATTGCATGCTTATTACGATTTAAAAGACCAATTTATTGCCGAAAACGAGCCTGCAATTCAGTTAAGTGCTAATCAATTGTTAAAGAACATGGATAGTTTACTTATCAAAGAATTGAAAGGAGATACTGCAGTAATCAGTACAGCCCAATCTTATATTGATGGAATTTCCGCTGAAATTAAAGGTCTTTTGGGGGAGAATGAAATAGAATCGAAAAGGAAGTCATTGCAAATGATCAGTGAACAATTTTATGATCTCATTAGAACCGTACAGTACGATCAGGAAAAGATCTATCATGAATATTGTCCAATGGCATTTAATAATGATGGAGCAACTTGGTTGAGTAATTCTTTAATTATTCGGAATCCTTATCTGCCCAAAACAATGTTGAATTGTGGTGAAGTACGCGATTCAATTGATTTTAGAAGAAAACAATAATTTTAGAGAACTAAGCATTTATTTTTTTGTTTGAACTGGTATTATGAAACAACTGATATTGGGTTTGATTTTTTTCGGATTTGTTCTAAAAGGGTTTTCGCAAGAAAAATTCACCATAAGCGGTTACATAAAAGATACGCTCAGCGGAGAAACGCTGATCGGAGCAAATTTGGGCATCAAATCGGCCGGGAAATCAATTGTAAGTAATGGGTACGGTTTTTTTTCTATCACACTGCCAAAGGGCAATTATCAATTATCCGGTTCCTTCATCGGCTATCAAACCAAAGAAATTTATATAGAGTTGAATGAGAATAAGGTATTTAATATGCTGTTATTGCCCAATTCTGCTGTAATAAATAATGTGACCGTTGTTGGTAGAAGAAGAGACAATAATGTAAAAACGGCTCAAATGGGTAAGTTTGAAATGAATGTGAGTACGGCAAAAGCCTTGCCTGCATTTTTTGGTGAAGTAGATATTTTAAAAACCTTACAATTATTGCCTGGTGTAAGAAATGCTGGTGAAGGCAATGCAGGGTTTTATGTAAGAGGAGGTGGCCCTGATCAAAATTTAATTTTATTAGATGATGCAGTTGTATACAATACGGGTCATTTGTTTGGGTTTTTCTCAGTATTCAATGCAGATGCTATTAAGAATGTAACATTGATCAAGGGAGGAATGCCAGCCCAATATGGTGGTAGATTATCTTCTGTTGTGGATGTTGCTATGAAAGAAGGCAATCGAAATAAAACACAAGTGGATGCTGGTATCGGATTAATTGCATCGCGGTTTAGTGTGCAAGGACCATTATTTAAAAACAAAGCTTCATATATCATCTCAGCCAGAAGAACTTATATTGATGCCCTTGCCAAACCATTGATAAAAAAGACCAGTGATTTTTATGGCTCCGGTTATTATTTCTACGATTTAAATGCCAAGTTTAATTATGAATTCTCTGAAAAAGACCATATTTATTTAAGTGGCTATTTTGGAAGGGATAAATTCACTTTTAATAATGCTGCAAGATCATTTAAAACATTAATTGATTGGGGCAATTCAACCGCTACATTAAGGTGGAATCATGTGTTCAATAAAAAATTATTCTCCAACACCACCTTGGTATACAATGATTATAAATTTAGTTTAGATGGAACTCAAAATAATTTTAAAATCAATCTTTCATCGGGCATCAGAGATTTAAATATTAAAACCGATTTTGATTTTTATCCAACTCCTGAGCATAAATTAAAATTCGGCGTACAATATACTTTTCATACTTTTTTGCCCAATATTTTGAGTGGAAACCAAGACAGTGTAGTATTTACTCCATCCAATGCAAGTAAAAAATATGCCAATGAATATGCTGCTTACCTGCAAGATGATTGGGAGATTAATTCAAAATTGAAATTAAATGTTGGTCTTCGATTCAGTTTGTTTCAACAAGTTGGCAAGTATATTGCTTATCAAAAAGACGCCAATGGCAATAAAACAGATAGTACTATTTATGGCAGCGGTCAATTGGTGAAAAGCTATGGTGGTATTGAACCAAGGGCAACTTTCCGATATGCATTAAATGAAACTGCTTCCTTTAAAGCTGGTGTAACAAGAAATTTACAATATATCCATTTAGTGACCAATGCTGGATCTACTTTACCAACCGATCTTTGGGTTCCAAGTACTTTGAGGGTTCAACCACAAATTAGTTGGCAATACGCAGCAGGATATTTTAAAAATTTCAAAGAGGGGATGTTTGAAACTTCCATTGAAGCATATTATAAAACCATGCAGAATCAAATTGAGTATCGCGAAGGATATACCCCTTCATTAAAAGATCCTGAGGAAGATTTTGTATTTGGTAAGGGATGGAGTTATGGAACCGAATTGTTTATTAATAAAGTAAAAGGACAATTTACAGGCTGGATTGGATATACTTTGAGTTGGACTTGGCGTCAATTTAAAGACTTAAACAATGGGAATCAATTTCCAAGTAGGTACGATCGTAGGCATGATATTTCCGTTGTTGGAAATTATGAATTGAATAAAAAATGGAGATTCTCAACAGTATTTGTATATGGAACAGGTAGTGCTATTTCGGTTCCGGAAAGATTTTATTTTATTAATGGAACTTTATCTCAGCAGTTCAGCAGTATCAATTCATATCGAATGAATGCGTATCATCGTTTAGATATTGCAGCAACATATACGCCTAAACACAAGAAACAAAGAAAATATACTGATAATTGGGTATTCAGCATTTATAATGTTTACAGTAGACTCAATCCGTATTTCATTTACTTCGATCAAGAAGGATCTGCCGCTCAAGGGAATTTGAAAGTGTCTGCTAAACAGGTTTCATTGTTTCCAATACTTCCATCTATCACTTGGAATGTGAAATTTTAATATTTATTGTTTAGGTAAATATTGAATCACTACTTTGGCATTTTTTTCTTCATTCGAAGCAAGAAAAATTTCATATCGTTTTTTACCTGCCGTAATTACCATTAATGCAGTGTTAGGAGGAATCTCCCCTAAATTTTCTGCGACAATCACTAATTCATGGAAATCATCTGTGAGGCTATTCTTAATCTTGAATGAAATAGGGCTATAGGTTAAACGTCCACTTTTAATCATCAACACATTGTTATGATACACAGAAATAGTATCGTTGTCGATAGTGCCATTGTCAAATAAATCTACTTGAATGATCTCTTCATCAGTAATGATTGTTTTTACTAAATTGTTTTCCCTTTCTTTCAATACTTTTGGAATGGGCGTATTTCTTTTTTCAGGAACCACAGCATCAGCTGGTGGCTTTGTAGTGATAGTAAGAGCTTCTTCACTCTTTTTTGTAGGGGTTTCTTTTGGAGCAGTATCCAGTTTTTTAGGAGCAGTTGTTGGAGGAGCAGTTTGTTTTTTTATTGGTGTACTTGGTGGAAACGTTTTTTTCAAAGGAGCCTGAGTGGTTGCAGAAGTGGAACTTGTTTTTTTAACGGCTGTATCTTTGGCTGTAGTCGGTTTTTTAGTAATTGATTTTGTTGGTGAACTATCGCTATCTGGTTTCTTTAAAAAATCTTCTTTTTTAAAATCCGATACGGGCACTTTTTCTAAATATACTTTTCCACTGCCGCAATCTCCTTTGTCTTTCATATTGGTAGAAATAAAAGTCCCTTGAAGCACTTCTAATTTACCTACTTTACTATAATCCAAATAACAAGTCATCAGGCAGGGTTCACTCTTATCGCCCACTTTCAGATCTACTAAATCGGTTTCTTTTAATAATAAGGTTTTAGACTTCACATTATAAATACCCTGTAATGTTGCTTTGCCATAAAATACCGTAGTCTTATAGGAAAAGGTAACACCCTTAATTCCATTATTGGCCAATTGGTTTATTTGAATTTCATATTTGTACATTTCTTCTCTTACACCCTCTTTATAAACCCCGCTCGAAGAACTAAAATACCCTCTCCAGATACCTGTAACTTTCTGAGCAGGTAACTGAAACAATAAAACCAATAAAGCAATCAGGGTAAAAAATACCTTCATCCCACAAAACTAACAAGAACAAAGGGATTGAATCTGATAAAAAAGCGTTAAAGGTTTTAGGGTATTTGTTACCTTTGCAGACTTATATAAAAGAGATACACTAAATATATGATCAATATTAGTTTCCCGGATGGAGCAGTTAGACAGTATGAATCAGGCATTTCCCCATTAGCAATTGCTAAATCTATCAGTGAGGGTTTGGCCAGAAAAGTATTAGTAGCCAGTGTAAATAATGTTGTAGTTGATGCTACAAGAGCCATCGAAACAGATGCTTCTGTAAATTTTCTTACATGGGAAGATGCAGAAGGGAAAAATACATTTTGGCATTCTACAGCCCATTTAATGGCAGAAGCCATTGAAGCAATCTTTCCTGGAGTTAAATTCTGGGTTGGGCCAGCATTAGAAAAAGGGTTTTATTATGATATGGACTTAGGGGATCGCAAGATCACCGAAGATGACTTATTGGCTATTGAAAAGAAAATGAATGAGCTGGCCAAGAAGAACAATGCATTTCTACGAATAGAAAAATCTAAGCAAGATGCAATTGAATATTTTGATCAGAAAGGAGATCCTTATAAATTAGATCTACTTACTAATTTAAAAGATGGAGAAATTACTTTGTACCAACAAGGTGAATTTACCGATCTCTGCCGTGGACCACACATACCACACACAGGGTTTATCAAAGCCATCAAACTCACTAATATTGCTGGGGCTTACTGGAAGGGAGATGAAAAAAATAAAATGCTTACTCGTTTATATGGAGTGAGTTTTCCTGCTCAAAAAGAATTAGATGAATATTTATTGTTACTAGAAGAAGCCAAGAAACGTGACCATAGAAAGTTAGGAAAAGAGTTGGGTATTTATACAATGAATGATGATATTGGTCAGGGATTGATTCTTTGGATGCCCAATGGTACTGTGATTATCGAGGAGTTAGAGAAATTAGCGAAGGAAACTGAAAACGAAGCAGGCTACAAACGAGTGGTAACGCCACATATTGCGAAAGAAAATTTGTACATCACGAGTGGCCATCTTCCTTATTATGCAGATAGTATGTTTCCTCCAATGGAAATGGACGGAGAAAAATATTATCTCAAAGCAATGAATTGTCCACATCACCATAAAATATTTGATGCAGAACCAAAGAGTTATCGTGATATGCCATACCGTATTGCAGAATATGGTACCTGCTACAGATACGAGCAGAGCGGTGAATTATTTGGATTGATGCGCGTACGTTGTTTGCATATGAATGATGCGCATATTTATTGTACCAAAGAACAATTCATGGAAGAATTCAAAGCCGTGAATGATATGTACGTTAAGTATTTCAAGATTTTTGGTATTGATAAATATGTAATGCGATTGAGTTTACATGATCCTGAAAAACTGGGGCAGAAATATATTAATGAACCCGAGTTGTGGTTAGAAACAGAAGAATTAGTAAGAAATGTGTTGATTGAAACTAGAGTGCCATTTGTTGAAGTAAAAGGAGAGGGTGCATTTTATGGCCCTAAGATTGATGTTCAAATTTGGAGCACAATTGGTAGAGAATTTACTTTGGCAACCAATCAAGTTGATTTTGCTCAACCAAGAAGTTTTAATTTATCATTTACCAATAAAGACAACGAACCAGAAATTCCATTGATCATTCACCGTGCTCCATTGGGAACACATGAACGATTTATTGGGTTTTTACTAGAGCATTATGCTGGCAAGTTTCCAGTTTGGATTGCTCCACTTCAAGTAAAAATTCTACCCATTAGCGATAAATTCATCGGCTATTCCAATGAAGTACTGAAGCAATTAAAAAAAGCAGGAGTGAGGGTTGAAGTAGACGATCGAAGTGAAAAGATCGGCAAAAAAATTAGGGATACTGAGTTGATGAAAGTGCCTTATATGTTGGTAATTGGAGAAAAAGAGATGAATGAAAATCAGGTATCCGTTAGAAGGCAGGGTAAGGGAGATCTGGGAACAATTGCTGTAGAAAGCTTTGTTGAACAAATTTTAGATGAAATTGTAAATCGTAAATCAGGCGAATAGCCTAAAATAGGTATATCTTTATCAAAATTTATAAACCAAACAAGTTTTAATGGCATTACCACCAAGAGGCGGAGGAAGATTTAATCCAAGATTTAACAGGCAGCCTGAGCCGGAACACAGAATTAATGACAGAATTAGGGTTCCCCAAATTCGATTAGTAGGAGACAATGTTGAAGTAGGTATTTATTCTACTCAAGATGCATTGAAAATTGCACAAGAACAGGAATTAGACCTGGTAGAGATTTCTCCAACAGCAGATCCTCCCGTTTGTAAAGTAATAGATTACAAAAAATTCTTATACGAAAAGAAGAAGAAAGAAAAGGAAATGAAAGCCAATTCTAAGCAGAGCGAAATCAAAGAAATTCGCTTCACGCCTAGTACCGACGATCATGACTTTAATTTCAAGGCAAAACATGCCGAAAATTTCTTAAAAGATGGCAATAAGGTAAAAGCCTACGTCCAGTTTAAAGGTCGTGCTATTATGTTCCAAGATAGAGGTCAATTATTGTTGCTCAAGTTTGCAGAGAGATTGGCCGAAGCTGGTACATTGGAAAGCATGCCAAAATTAGAAGGAAAAAGGATGTTTGCCATTTTTACTCCAAAAACAGGCAAGAAGAAATAACTAATTTTGCCATTTCATGGCAAAATTATACCTTTGCAATCCAAAATTTTCCCGTAAGGCCAAAACAAGTGTACTCCCCGTGGAGAACCGCCAGCAGGGTGTAATCTTAATAAGATTATTTAAATGCCAAAAGTAAAAACAAACTCCAGCGCTAAGAAGCGTTTTAAAGTGACCGGAACCGGAGAAATCAGTTTCCAAAAAGCATTCAAGCGTCACATCCTTACCAAAAAATCTAAGAAGCGCAAGCGTGCTTTGAGACAGAAAGGTATTGTTGGATCCACTAACAAGGATTTCGTTCTACGCTTATTACGCCTAAAAGGTTAATTAGCCGCTTTTTAAACAGATTATTCATCACGGTTAGCCCCGCTAACTTCAAAACATTTTAGTATGCCACGTTCAAAAAATGCAGTTGCATCAAGAGCAAGGAGAAAAAAGATTCTCGACCAAGCAAAAGGATTCTACGGAAAACGTAAAAACGTTTATACAGTAGCCAAAAACGTTCTCGAAAAAGGACTTACCTATAGTTATGTAGGTAGAAAATTGAAAAAGCGCGAATACCGTCAATTATGGATCGCTCGTATCAATGCTGCCGTAAGAGAAGAAGGAATGACTTACAGTCAATTCATCAATAAGTTGAGTGTTAAAGGAATCGACTTGAACCGTAAAGTGCTTGCCGATTTAGCAATGAACGAACCAGCTAGTTTCAAAGCTTTGGTTGCTTCAGTTAAATAAGCACTTGATATAATAAGAATTTTAAAAAACCGGCGGCAATTGCTCCGGTTTTTTTTATTTCCACTTTCCATCACAAGAACTATTTTTGCCATCTAAAAGGAAATTCCCGGAATGAATAATACCTACACCTCTCTGGTAAACCAGACCTTTCACTTTCCACAAGAAGGATTTGATGTTAGCGATGAAGGATACCTTCAGTTCAATGAAGTGGATATCAAAAAATTAATTGATAAACATGGTACTCCACTAAAGCTAACTTATCTTCCAAAGATTGGAATGCAAATCAATAAGGCAAAAAATATGTTTGCCAATGCATTTAAGAAGCATAAATATGAGGGGGAATATTTTTATTGTTATTGTACTAAAAGTTCCCATTTTTCATTTATAGTAGAAGAAACTTTGAAACATAATATCCATTTAGAAACTTCATATGCTTATGATATTGAAATTATAAATAAACTCTATCAGCGTAGGAAAATCAATAAAGAAACCTTTATTATTTGTAATGGGTACAAACAGAAAAATTATACATCTAGAATTGCAAAACTAATCAATGCTGGTTTTAAAAATGTAGTTCCTATTTTAGATAATAAAGAAGAATTACAAGCTTACAAAAGAAGTGTACGATCGGCTACTCCATTTTCGGTTGGTATCAGAGTTGCTGCTGAAGAAGAACCTAATTTTCCTTTTTATACTTCCCGCTTAGGAATCCGTACAAAAGATATTTTGGAATTTTATGTTGATGAAATTGAGGGATATGAAGATAAATTCCAACTGAAAATGTTGCATATCTTTTTAAATAAAGGCATAAAAGATGATATTTATTATTGGAGTGAATTGAATAAAATCATCAACCTTTATTGTCAATTAAAAAAGATCTGCCCTGAATTAGATTCTATTAATATTGGTGGAGGATTTCCTATTAAACATTCTTTGGGTTTTGAATACGACTACCAATTCATGATCAATGAAATAGTTGGCAATATTAAAAAAGCATGTAAGAAGGCCAAAGTACCCATGCCTAATATTTATACTGAATTTGGAAGTTTTACAGTAGGAGAGAGTATGGCTCACATTTATAGTGTAATAGGAGAAAAAATCCAGAATGACCGTGAGTGTTGGTATATGATCGACTCCTCATTTATTACTACTTTACCCGATACCTGGGGTATTGGAGAAAAGTTTCTGATGCTGCCCATTAATAAATGGGATAATGAATATCATCGAGTGGTACTAGGTGGTATCACATGTGATAGCCATGATTATTATGACTCAGAGGAGCATATCAATGAAGTGTTTCTTCCTAAAATAAAAACAACCGATAAAAAAGAAGAAGAATCGAATAAAGAACCACTTTATGTTGGCTTCTTTCATACAGGAGCATATCAAGATCAGATCAGTGGCTACGGAGGAATTAAACATTGTTTGATTCCATCACCCAAACACGTGATCATTGAAAAAGATAAATCCGGAAAACTAATTGATTGGGTATATGCTAAAGAACAGTCTGCACAGAGTATGCTTAAGATTTTAGGATACCTTAGATAGAATTAAGAATTAAGAGATAAGAATTAAGAGATAAGAATTAAGAGATAAGAGATGAAAGATAGGAGATAAGTGATGGAAGTTATTGGTTAATCGATAAAATACTGCAAATGAAAAAGATAGTTCCATTCCTATTGATCTTATTACTCAACAGTTCTGTTTCATTTGCGCAATTGGCCACTGATTCGGTGAAGGCAACTATTAGCCGTCTTTTTGAAGCTATGCTTGAAGCTGATGGAAAGAAATTACAAAACTGTTTTACTGATAGCGCATTTTTACAAACAATTACACAAGACAAAACAGGAAAAGATATTGTAAAGAACGATGAAGTTGCTTCATTTGTAAAACAGATCAGTGGAATTCCAAAAGGGCTAGCCGATGAAAGAATTGTATTTGGTGTAGTAAAAGTAGATGGGCCATTAGCCATCGTTTGGGCGCCCTATCAGTTTTTTAGAAATGGAGTTTTTAGCCACTGTGGTGTAAATTCTTTTCAATTGGTTCGTTTGCGTAATGAATGGAAAATTCAATACCTCATTGATACAAGAAGAAAAGGGAATTGCGCTGAATAAATCATGCTTGTTCTTGAAGCTCTGCAATGTATTTTTTTAATTCCTGCACATAGTTTCCATAGAGTTTTTTTAAGTACCATTTGGTGAAATAATATACACCAACTGAAAGTGCAACTAAATATCCGATGGTAAACCCAATTAAGAAACCCTTATTTAATTTATATTCTTCAAATGCATTGTCCAAAGCTGGGATAGGTTCTTTCTCGGTATAACCCAATGCAAAAGAAAAGGCAAAACAAATGGGAATCAATGCCATGGTAAACTGAAAATACCGCTTCATGAACTCTTCCATTAAATTAACCAAGCTTTGCATATTTTCTTTTATAGGCTGGTTAGACTCATTAATCTTGTTGGTTTTATTTAGTAAGTAAAAAAATATCAAAATAAATGGGATGAATAAAGCAGTAAAAAAGCTAAAATAAATATTGATTGAATGGTATTTACTTGTAAAACCAATATATCCAAAAGCAATAATAATGATAAAGCTAGAGATGATCTCAAACCAAAGACTACGTTTTATTTTTGCATAAATCGATTGTGCTTTTTGGGAAAGCAAAGCAGCAAGATCTTTTTCGGATCTAAGCAAATGATCGGTTTCTAATTTTTGGTTCAGTAATATTTTAAGCTCATCGAGTTCCATATAATATGTTTAAGCGTTTGCTAAATATTTTTTGGTTTCTTCTTTCAATTTTATTTTTATTCGATTCATTTTTACTGCAACATTATTGGCGGTTATACCAACTAAATCACTTATTTCGGCATAGCTATAATCTTCTAAGTAAAGCATCACAATAGCTTTATCAACCTTAGATAGGTCCCCAATTGCTGCATACATGGCTTTGGTTTGGTCTTCAATAGGATCAAATGCGGCTCCAGCAATATCTGGTAATTCATCAGTAGTATAAATATGTGTTGTTTTCTTTTCCTTTCTAAAGAATGTAATGGCCGTATTTAAAGCAACCCTATACAACCAAGTAGAAAATTTTGAATCACCTCTAAAATTGTTATATGCTTTCCAGGCTTGTAATGTTATTTCCTGAAAAAGATCTTCCCTGTTTGCATGAGATTGCATATACAAATTGCATACTTTGTATATTATTTTTTGATGCTCTTTTAGAAGCCCTATAAATTCCTGCTCTGCAGCCATCTGCGAATATTAGTAATTAATTGCTTTAATATGATATCCTTCTTTTCTTAACAAATTTAACACTCCGGTCTCACCACCTAAATGCCCAGCCCCAACTGCAAAGAAACTAGATTTTTGGTTGATTGCTTTTGTTATTATTGGTATCCATTTTTGATTCCTTTTAATCAAGAGTTCTTGCTCAAATTCCCCATCAGCCCCATTTTGCCTCATGAAATTATATAGACTATCTACATTTTTTAATTGATAGACATCAATCATTTTACGCATTTCAATTTTTACACTATCAAAATTAAAAATCATTTTTTTTAAAGAATTAATCTGCGAATCGAGTGGTTGTGTGTCAATAGCACTCATTTGATCTGCAATTGTTTCAAGGCCAAATACAGGAGCTTTACGTTGATTAACCATATTGATGAACATGGTTTCTGGTTGTATTTTATCGGAGCATGGAATGGTATTAAGAATTAATAAACTCAAGCTCATAAATGGCTTTACATTATTGAGATTAGTTAAATCCATACCAGTTATTTCTTTAAATTTTCTATTTGCTTTTTCATAGTCCAATTTCCCCATTAAACCTTCAATGGTTTGTTCTTTCATTATTAAACTCATGGCCATTTCAGTCTGCCAATTGGGTTTACTCATATCAATTTCACCAAAAAACTGTTCAGTCGAATTCAATTTTTCACTTAATACTTTGCCAATACTAAAGTCTGCGGCACACATTAAATGGAAAGTTCCGAATACATAAGATGGCTTTGAAAGGGTTTTACCGCTGATCTCCCAAAGTAAAGAAGATGCTTCTTTTTGTTGCGCGTTAGACTTAGATACGCCTACAACAATAATGAGTAGAAATAGGAGATGTTGTTTCATTGTTTCATTAGTAGTTGTTAATCACTAATTATTACAATTCATAAAAAAAGGCCCCGAGTTTCCTCGAGGCCTAACCAACCCATCTATAACCAAACTAATTAGTTTATCGCAATTTGTTTTGGACTAGTAGATGTTATTGCTTTTTTGGGAAGTAATAACTGCAGTACTCCATTTTCATATTTCGCTTCAATTGCTTCTGAATTAATGTTTTCATCTAGGCTGAAACTTCTTTTAAAGCTTCGATAAGTAAACTCTTTGCGGATCGTTTTGAAATTGCTTTCTTCTTTTTGACTGGGTTTTTCGTAACTAATCGTTAGAATTCCTTTGTCTACATTAAGAACGAAGTCAGATTTTGTTCTTCCTGGAGCATTCAACGATAAATGAAAAGCATCATCGGTTTCAATAATGTTTACGCTAGCTGTAGGGTAGCCTGTAGGTGCATCTTTACCCCATGAAGTAGGAAATGAATTCATTAATTCATCAAATACTGTTTGATTGTGTTGTTTTAAAAATGTCATTTTATTTGATTTTAAGGTTTTTAATATGAGAATGAATTTCAAATGCTATACCATTTCAATTTTGCTTCTTTTTTCGCACAAAATTACATAATCATGAAACAAAATGCGCCATTATGGCATTATCAGTTAATAATAACAGACAATTAGTCTTGTTTATAAGTCCTGTTTTTACTTTTCGATGATTTTAGTATCTTTGCAATAGAAAAACAAGTGAGTTATGTATCCAGCGGAAATAGTATTGCCAATGAAGGCAGAGTTAACAGATGAAGGATTTAGTGAATTATTATCAGCGAATGAAGTTGACACCACATTAAATATGGATGGTACAACATTGGTTGTAATTAATTCTGTTTGTGGTTGTGCTGCAGGAACTTGCAGACCTGGTGTAGTAATGGCTGTTCAAAATGCTTTGAAAAAACCAGATCGTTTAGCAACTAGTTTTGCAGGATTTGATATTGAAGCAGTAAATAAAGTAAGGGAACATATGTTGCCTTATCCTCCATCTTCTCCAGCGATTGCATTGTTTAAAGATGGATCATTGGTAAGCATGGTAGAACGCCATCAAATTGAAGGAAGACCTGCTCAGGTTATTGCTCAACATTTGATTGCTGTTTTTAACGAACATTGTAATTAATTTTTTTTAAGATTGTTTTTAGATGGGTTAGTAAGTATAGGCCTCACTTTTGTGAGGCCTTACTATTTATCGGATTTTCTAACTAACATTGCAGTACTATTCATTTAATAGGTTTCTAATATATGTATCCTAATTTATACTACGCTTTTAAAGATTTATTCGGAATTGAATTAAACGGCTTAAAGCTGGTGAATTCATTTGGTTTTTTTGTAGCCCTTTCATTTATCATTTCTGCCTGGATATTAACAATTGAATTAAGAAGAAAGCAACAGCAGGGTTTATTTGTATTTACAGAAGAGAAAATAATGATTGGTCAACCTGCAGGATTGACTGAGTTATTAATTAATGGATTATTGGGATTTGTGTTTGGATACAAGCTGGTAGGGGCTTTTACTATACCAGATGCCTTAAATGATCCACAAGCATTTATTCTATCTACCAATGGAAATTTTTTAACTGGTATGATCGTTGCGTTGATATTTACCGGATTGAAATGGTGGGAAAAGAAAAAAGACCAACTCGAAAAACCAGAAGAAAGAATTGTTCGTATTTGGCCTCAAGATAGAGTAGGAGACATCGTAATTTATGCAGCACTATTTGGATTTTTAGGAGCTAAGATTTTTCATAATTTAGAAAATTGGAATGACTTTGTAAAGGATCCTATTGGTTCTTTAATTTCTTTTAGTGGATTAACTTTCTATGGTGGATTGATTTGTGCAGGGATTGCCATTTTATGGTATGCTCATAAAAATAAAGTAGCCATCATTCATTTATTAGATGCAATGGCTACAACAATGATGTTTGCCTATGCATTTGGTAGAGTAGGTTGCATGGTTAGTGGAGATGGAGATTGGGGAATAGTTAATAACCATCCTAAGCCATTTAGTTGGGTACCAGATATTTTATGGGCATATAAATTTCCACATAATGTAATTGGTGAAGGTGTGCCAATTCCTGGATGTGTTGGGCAATTTTGTAATGAACTTCCATTAGCAGTTTATCCAACTCCTTTGTATGAAATAATTATTTGTCTTATTTTATTTGGACTACTTTGGTTTTTAAGAAATAAAATTAAAGTTCCTGGAAAATTATTTGCACTTTACTTAATTTTCAATGGTTTCGAGCGGTTTTTTATTGAAAAAATAAGAGTCAACACTAAGTACGATTTCTTATTCAATCCTACACAAGCAGAGTTAATTTCCTTTATTCTAATTATTGGTGGAATTATCTTGTTCATCCAATCCAATAAATGGGCTAGCAAAAAATCGAATTAATCCTCTTTTTTAAATTCAGGTATTATTTATTGTTTATTTGTCAGCCTATTTTCTGCATTTTTCTAATGCTCATCCTTTAATATTCCCCTTTTAACCTTTTATTTTACCGTCCATGCTAAAGCATTGTACTATGTTTAACACAGTAGTTAGTTTTGTTTTGTAATTGTCTTTAACAAGAACTAAACAAAAAACATAGAATAATGAAAAATCTAGTAAAAACCCTATTTCTGTTCATGGGATTAGCCATGACATTTGCTTTAAAAGCTCAACAAAACACCTATTTTATTAATGGTAATGTAAAATCAAATCAGGTTCCTGTAGAATCGGTTTTGGTGAGTTTATTAAAATCAACTGATTCTAGCTTGGTAAAAATCAGCTTATCCGATAAAAATGGTCAATTTGCTTTTGAAAAAGTAGTTGTAGGAAACTACTTAATTTCAGCAAATTTGGTAGGTTACCAAAAAGCGTTTAGCCAGCCATTTTTGTTTAGCGGGAATGGAAATATCCAATTACCTGATTTACAATTGGCCTCCACTAATAAACAATTGGCTGAAGTTACTGTAAACTCAAAAAAGCCCTTGGTTCAACAATTAACCGACCGTATGGTAATTAATGTAGATGCATCTCCAACCAATGTAGGGGCTAATGCATTGGAAGTTTTGGAAAAATCTCCCGGTATTACAGTTGATAAAGATGGCAATATCAGCCTGAAAGGTAAAGAAGGTGTAATGGTTTATATGGATGGAAGACCTTCTTATTTGTCAGGACAAGACTTGGCTAATTTATTAAGAAATATGCAAGCCAATCAGTTGGATCAAATTGAAATCATGACCAATCCTCCAGCTAAATATGATGCTGCTGGTAAAGCTGGGATTATTAATATCAAAACAAAAAAGAACAAAGTTTTTGGTTTTAATGGATCTGTAACTGTTGGATATGGACAGGGAGTTTATGCAAGAAATAATCAAAGTGTAAACTTAAATTATAGAAAAAATAAAATAAATGTCTTTGGAAATATTGGTCATAATGATCGGGAAAGTTTTCAAAATTTGAGTATCAATAGAAGTTTTATTGACAATAGTTCTAAAAAAATCGTTTCTCTTTTTGAGCAAAATACCATCATGAGAAATTCAAACAGTAGTTATAATGGAAAAATTGGAGCAGATTATTTTGTTGATAAAAAGACTACAATAGGAATTGTTGTAAATGGGTTTATCAACCCAAATGAACAATTGAGCGAAGGAAATATCAATATTTTTAATGCTAGTCACTCTTTGATAAGTACTACAAAAGCAGTTTCTAATTCCAATAATAAATGGAAAAACATAGGATCAAATTTAAATATTAGACGATTGCTTGATACAGCTGGGAGAGAAATTACTTTTGATGCAGACTACTTAAAATACAATAGTTCCAACAATCAAGCATTAAGTAATGCATATTATAATCAGTCTGGAATTCCTTCTTCTAAGCCTGATACATTATTAGGATATTTACCACAATCAATTAATATTTATAGTGCAAAACTAGATTATACGCATCCATTAAAAAAAGGAGCAAAATTAGAAGCTGGCTTAAAATCTAGTTATGTAACGACAGATGCAAATGCTATTTATGATAGTTTAATTAACGGTAAGCGTGTAAATGATTTAGGTAGAAGCAATCATTTTATTTATAAAGAAAACATCAATGCGGCTTATGTAAATTTTTCAAAACCTTTTAGCGAGAAATTCAGCATGCAATTGGGTTTGAGAGCTGAACATACTCATTCAACAGGCAACCAAATTACTACTAATATTCAGTTTGATAGAAATTATATTCAATTTTTTCCAACAGCATATTTTCAATACAATCTCAACAAGAGTAATAGTTTTATTCTCAACTATGGAAAAAGAATTCGTCGACCTGATTACGAAAGTTTAAATCCATTTGTTGAATTTTTAGATAGATATACCTTTGAACAAGGCAACCCATATCTTGTTCCTGAATTCAGTCATAATATAGAATTGAGCCATACATTTAAAGGGTTTTTAACTACTACTTTGAACTATACCAATACAACAGATATTATGCAAGAAGTATTGATTCAAAATAATGCTGCTAATGAAACCTATATTAAAAAAGAAAATATTGCCAACCAAAAACAATTTGGCTTATCCGTAAACGCATCCAATCAATATACAAAATGGTGGAGCGGGAATATATATATGAATGTATTTCACAACGAATTTAATGGCATCGTTAATGGAGATCAAGTAAATCAAAGTGCAGTAACTGCAATGTTCAATATTAGTCAGCAATTTAAATTCAACAAAGGATGGTCTGGAGAAGTAAGCGGATTTTACAGAACACAAGGATTAGAGGGTCTATTTGTAATTCAACCATTTGGAGTAATGAATATTGGAGTAGGAAAACAAATTTTGAAAAACAAAGGATCTATCCGATTAAATGTAAGAGATGTATTATGGTCTCAGAAAATCAATGGATCTGCAAAGTATAGTTCTATTGATGTGAATTTTCACCAATTCAATGATAATAGAATTGTAAACTTGAGTTTTACTTATCGTTTTAGTAAAGGAAAAGCAACTAGTCAGCGCAAAAGAGGTGGAGCAGATGACGAACAGAACAGAGTTGGGAATAAGAATTAAGAAAGATGAAAGATGAAAGATGAAAGATGAAAGAAGAAAGAAGAGATAAAAGATATGAGATATGAGATAAGAGATAAGAGTTATTGGTTATTAAGTTGATAGTTGTTATTAGTTATTAGGTTGTTAAGTTGATAGTTGAGATTAGTTATCAGTTTAATGGTTTTAACCAATAACTAATAACCAATAACCGATAACTAACTAATGATTATCTTTGAAAAAAAATGTTATGCCTTCATTTGACATTGCAAGTGCAGTTGATCTGCAAATATTAGATAATGCTATTAATACTGTTAAAAAAGAAATTGCTACTCGTTACGATTTTAGAGATACAGCGGTAAAAGTGGAGCTCAATAAAAAGGATTTTGTTATTTCCTTGGAAGTAGGCAGTGATATGCAAATGAAACAGCTAATAGATGTATTGATTAGCAGATCGATGAAGCAAGGAATTGATGGTTCTGCCTTTGATTTTACCAAAGATGCTTATCCAAGCGGCAAAGTGGTTAAAAAGGAAGTTTCGGTTAGAAATGGCTTGAAACAAGAAGATGCTAAGAAAATAGTAAAAATGATCAAAGACAATGGATTTAAGGTTCAGGCAGCCATTATGGACGATATTATACGTGTAACTGGTAAAAAATTGGATGATTTGCAGGAAGTTATTGCAAAATGCAGGACTGGAAATTTTGACATTCCGCTTCAATTTGTAAATATGAAGAGCTAAAAACAGCAAAATGTCAATTGATTTGGTAAAAACAGCGATTTTTACTAATTTCGCAATCCAAATTAAATAATCGTACGGCCAAATCCGTACCACCTAAACCAAAAATCATGAAGCAAGGTATCCATCCAGAAAATTATCGTTTCGTTGTTTTCAAAGACATGAGCAACGGTACTTCTTTTTTAAGTAAATCTACAGCTCAAACCAAAGAAACAATCACTTGGGAAGACGGTAAAGATTATCCAGTTGTAAAATTGGAGATTTCTAATACTTCTCACCCTTTCTATACTGGTAAAAACGTATTGGTTGATACCGCTGGTAGAATCGACAAGTTCAAGAAGCGTTACGCAAAAAAAGACTAATTCAATAATTTTGAATACAAATCCTGCTCTAATCAGCAGGATTTTTTTTGACCATACATTAATTATCTTTGCCACAATAGAATGCTTATGCAATTAGATATTTTAGCTTTTGGTGTACATCCAGACGATGTGGAATTGGGTTGCTCGGGTACGTTATTACTCGCAAATGCTGAAGGAAAGAAAACCGGAATCATTGATTTAACTCGTGGAGAACTGGGTACGAGGGGTACTGCAGATACAAGATTGATTGAAGCCAAAGCAGCGGCTAAAATTCTTGGTGTACATCATAGAGAAAATCTAGAAATGGCAGATGGGTTTTTACAAAATGATGAAGCGCATCAACGAAAAATCATTGAAGTCATTCGAAGATTCAAACCTACGATCATATTTGCAAATGCACCTGAAGATCGTCATCCAGACCATGGGAAGAGTGCAAACTTAGTTGCAGATGCTGCTTTTTTAGCGGGGCTAAGAAAAATAGAAACAACAGATCTAGCTGGCAATCAACAAGAAGCTTGGAGGCCATCCTATGTATTTCATTATATACAAGACCGTTTTTTAGAACCCAATTTTATTATTGATATCTCTACATATATCGATCTTAAAATGGAATCGATTCTTGCTTATAATACCCAGTTTCATAATCCGAATTTAGATGAGCCACAAACTTATATTTCTTCGCCTCAGTTTTTAGAAACGGTTAGGGGTAGAGATGCTATGCTCGGAAAACGAATAGGCGTTGAATATGGTGAAGGTTTCATTACTCGTAAAACACTTGGGATAAGCAGTTTAGATGCTATTATTCAAAAAACTACCTAATTAGACAATATGGCAAAAGTTAAGATAGGCCTTGTGCAAATGAGTTGTACAAGTAGTAAAATAGACAATCGTGCAAAAGCAATTCATGGAGTAAGAGAAGCTGCAAAAAATGGTGCTCAGATTGTATGTTTACAAGAATTATTTACTTCATTGTATTTCTGCGATGTAGAAGATTATGAGCACTTTAAATTGGCAGAATCCATCCCTGGTGAATCAACTGATGAACTAAGTAAAATAGCTGCCGAATTGAACGTTGTAATAATAGCCTCATTATTTGAAAAAAGGGCCCAGGGTTTGTATCATAATACCACAGCTGTTTTAGATGCAGATGGAACATATTTAGGCAAGTATAGAAAAATGCATATTCCTGATGATCCTGCATACTATGAAAAATTTTATTTTACTCCAGGTGACTTAGGATATAAAGTATTCAAAACAAAATTCGCAACATTGGGAGTATTAATCTGTTGGGATCAATGGTATCCTGAAGCAGCTCGAATTACTGCATTGATGGGTGCTGAAATATTATTTTATCCAACTGCAATTGGTTGGGCAAGTTCTCAGGATGAAGCAACTAATAATGAACAATACAATGCTTGGCAAACCATACAAAGAAGTCATGCAGTTGCCAATGGAGTTCATGTGGTTAGTGTAAATAGAGTAGGGATGGAACAAAATGGCTTGATGAAATTTTGGGGTGGTTCATTTGTGTCGAATCCATTTGGAACATTGTTGTTTAAAGGCTCACATGAAAACGAAGAAAATTCAGTAATTGAAATTGATCTTTCAAAAACAGATCAATACAGAACTCATTGGCCTTTTATGCGAGATCGACGAATTGATTCTTATCAACCAATTACCAAAAGATTTATCGACGAAGATTAATATTTTAAAATGTCTACTGCTTCAACAATAATAACACCAGCATCTCTTGGCTATACTTTTCCTGCTGAGTATGCTCCTCATGTTGCAACATGGTTAAGTTGGCCTCATAAAGAAGCCAGTTGGCCTGGAAAAATCGATTCGATCTATCCAAGTTATTCATTGTTTGTAAAATACTTGGCTGCTAGTGAAAAAGTGAGAATTAATGTAGCAAATACCGCAATGCAAGTGTTTGCAACCAGTCATTTAGAAAACGCTGGAGTTGATATGAAAATGGTTGAATTTTATATTCATCCTACAAATGATGCTTGGTGCCGAGATCATGGCCCAGCTTTTTTAATAAATCCCGCCCTCGAACAAAAAAAAGTGATCGTAGATTGGAATTACAATGCATGGGGAAATAAATATCCTCCTTTCGATCTAGACGATGTAATTCCAACATTAATTGGGAATCATTTTAATTTACCGGTTTACCATCCTGGCATAATCATGGAAGGAGGATCTGTAGATTTTAATGGAGCAGGAACTTTGATCACTTCTAGTTGTTGCTTGCTCAATAAAAACAGAAACCCTCATTTAAGCCAACAAGAAATTGAACAATATTTATATGATTATTATGGTGTTCAGCAAGTGCTTTGGGTAGCTGAAGGCATTATTGGTGATGATACAGATGGTCATATAGATGATACCGTACGCTTTGTAAATGCAGACACTGTTATTACAGTGATAGAACCGAATCAGCAAAATGAGAATTATGATTTACTGCAAACTAATTTGAAGCAATTAAAACAAATGCGTTTAATAAATGGGAAGCAACTCAATATTATTGAATTGCCAATGCCCGACCCTGTTATTTATGAAGATCAATCTTTACCTGCTTCATATGCTAATTTTTATATTAGCAATAAACATGTAATTGTTCCAACTTTTAGAAGCAAAAAAGATGCTGAAGCTTTAAAAATAATTGAAGCGGCATTTCCTGACAGAACTACTGTTGGAATAGATTCTACTGATATTATCTGGGGGCTAGGTAGTTTTCATTGCCTAAGCCAACAAGAACCCTTAATATGAATTAAGAAAGAAGAATTATGAATTATGAAATTTTATCGCCGTAATTATTTCTCTTCTTTTATCTTTCTTATTTCTTCTTTCATCTTTCATATTTCTTAATTGGCTAACTGGTAACAGTTAAAATGTTTCCTGAAATAGCCATGTTAAATGGTTGTAAGGGCCTAGTTGCTGGACCTGTTACTACTGCTCCAGCAGAAGTAAATACTGCACCATGATTCGGACAATTGAACTGTCTAGTGGTATTATTAAAATTAACATTAGTGCCTTCATGTGTACAAGCTACTTGAACAGCAGAAAAGGAGGGAACAGTATTACCAGCGGCTAATCTAACCACTATAACACCACTTTGAATAATGGATGCACCAATAGTTGTAATGGAAGCACTTAAATCTACTGTAAAATTCACATTGGTTGGAGCAGTAACATTGTTACTAGAAGTTCCACTTTTACTACAAGCTCCTAAACAAGCAGCACATGCTACAATGACTGGAGCACTTAGGGTACCTAAAAAATGTCTTCTTTCCATAAAATAGATTATTTGATATTTTAAGAGACAATTTAGCAATAAAATGTTGCTTTATTATTAAATTACCCTAAATGGCGTTTAATTTCTTTGGCAACGTCACGGTTTTTAATGGTTTCCCTTTTATCGTGTAACTTTTTACCTCTTGCTAAACCTATTTCAACTTTAACAAATCGCTTTTCGTTAAAGAATACTTTGAGTGGAATAACCGTATAACCTTTGTCTTTTAATTTGAGTTGTAATTTAGAAAGCTCCCGTTTATTGAGTAATAATTTTCGATCATGCACTTCAATATGATTGTTTATTGTACCATGCGAATAAGAAGCAATGAATAGGCCCCTGACCCATAATTCGTCTTCATCGAACATGCAAAATGCATCATTGAAACTGAGCTTACCTTCTCTAATAGATTTTACTTCGGTTCCTAGTAATACAATACCAGCCTCATATTTATCTTCTATGTGGTAATTATAATAAGCCTGTCTATTTTGAATACTCAATTTCTGAATAATTGAACTACTTGTGAAAGTTTATCTTTTAGGTTTTTTCGGTCAACAATAAAATCGAGGAAACCATGCTCCAATAAAAATTCGCTTCGTTGAAATCCTTCAGGAAGGTCTTTTTTGATGGTTTCTTTAATTACACGTGGGCCTGCAAAACCAATTAAGGCGCCAGGTTCAGCAATATTTAAATCACCCAACATTCCAAAGCTGGCAGAAATTCCACCAAAGGTAGGGTCTGTTAATAATGATATATAAGGGAGCTGTGCATCACTTAGTTGAGAAAGTTTTCCGCTCGTTTTTGCTAATTGCATTAAGCTGAAAGCGCTTTCCATCATTCTTGCTCCACCGCTTTTACTTATTACTAAATAGGGGAGCTTATGTTCTATACAATAGTCCACTGCTCTACTGAATTTTTCGCCCATCACACTACCTAATGAACCTCCAATAAATTCAAAATCCATACAAGCAATTACAATCCCTTCACCATTCACTTTTCCTACCGCAACACGCATAGAATCTTTTAAATCCGTTTTTGCATGTATTTCGTCTAAGCGTTTTTGATAGTTTTTTAAATCAGTAAACCCAAGAGCATCTTTACTTTTGATATTATCAAATAACTCAGTAAATTCTTGCTGATCAAATAATAAATCGTAGTACTCTTCGCTACCAATACGATGATGGTGATTGCACTTAGGACAAACAAATAAGTTCTCTCTTAATTCGGTAGTGGTGCATATTAAATTACACTCAGGGCATTTATTCCATAAACCTTCTGGTGTTTCTTTTTTATCGGCAGTAGAAGTTAATATTCCTTTTCTTTTTCTAGTAAACCAACGAGATTTACTAACTTCTGTCTGTTGTGTTTCTTCTGCGCCAGCCAAATTCGATTCAATATCTTCTTCGCGTTCTTTTTTCATAAAGGCAAACTATTGGGGGAAAATAATTATGCGTTTCTGTTGATACAGTTTAAATCTTCAAATGCAACTTCTAAACGTTTTGCAAAACTTTCTTCGCCTTTACGTAACCAAACTCTTGGGTCGTAGTATTTTTTATTTGGTTTTTCGGCACCCTCAGGATTACCTAATTGTGCTTGTAAATAACCTTCGTTCTTTTTATAATATTGTTGGATACCTTCCCAGAATGCCCACTGTAAATCGGTATCAATATTCATTTTAATGGCACCATAGCTAATGGCTTCTCTGATTTGGTGTTGAGGAGAACCGCTACCACCATGAAACACAAAATAAACTGGTTTTTTACCGGTTTTTAATTCGCGCTCAATATAATCTTGGCTATTTTTTAAAATTTCGGGTCTTAACTCTACATTGCCTGGGCTATAAACTCCATGCACATTTCCGAAAGCTGCTGCTACCGTAAACATATTGCCAACCTTGCTTAGTTCTGTATAAGAATAAGCTACGTGTTGAGGTTGAGTATACAATTTATCGTTCTCTATACCACTGTTATCTACGCCATCTTCTTCTCCTCCAGTTACTCCTAGTTCAATTTCAATGCTCATGCCTAAAGGCGCCATTCGTTTATAAAATTCTACCGAAGTATGAATATTTTCTTCTAATGGTTCTTCTGATAAATCCAACATATGAGAACTGAATAAAGGTTGTCCTTTCTCTTTGAAATATTGTTCACCAGCATCAATTAATCCGCTGATCCATGGTAACCATTTTTTGGCAGCATGGTCAGTATGTAATACAACTGGAACACCATAATATTTTGCCACATTATGAATATGTAAAGCTCCAGAAACTCCACCAGAAATATTGGCCTGTAATGCATCGTTGGGCATTCCTTTTCCGGCTATGAATTGCGCTCCACCATTTGAAAATTGAACAATTACTGGTGAATTTACTTTTGCTGCCATTTCTAAAGTTGCATTAATAGTATTTGTACCAATGGTATTTACTGCAGGCAATGCAAACTGATTGTCTTTAGCATCATTGTACAATGCTTCTAATTCTTTACCAAATAAAACGCCAGAACTGTACTTCTTCATGTATGTATAATTTTTATAAAGATACAAAAATTAGCCTTAAATGTATTTTAGCAGGTGAATTAAGTCTTTTTAGGCTTTATCTTTATCAATCTGATCATTTTGCTAAAAATCCTTTAATTTATGAACAAGAAATGCATTTATTTATTCATCTTATATCTTTTTTTTAACAATATGGATATCAACGCTCAAAAATTAAGTCCTGAACAGATTGTTCAAAAAAACTTAACTGCATATAATAAAAGAGATATTCAGGGATTCATGGCCTCATTTAGCAATGATATTGCATTGTATAACTATGGAGATGCAAAACCTTCAATTGTAGGTAAAGATGCCATTAAAGGGTTTTATCAAAAAGTCTTTGAAGCCTCCCCAAAACTGCATTCAACCATTTTAAAAAGAATTGTCTTTGATAACAAAGTAATCGATCACGAACAAATTGTAGGTAGGGTGGGGTCTGAAAAGCCTGTGGAAATTATATTAATTTATGAAATAGGAAACCAAAAAATTGTTAAGATGACTGCTATTAGAAAATGAGTTGGCAGTGCTGATTTCAATAAAGCACCAAAAGATCCTGATACAGCAGTTCTTAATGAAGTAGTAAGAATCATGGAAAGTTTACCAACAAATGTTTCTAAATGATACAAACATTTAACGATATTTATACCATGAGCCTGTATTCACTAACAACACTTCTTCGTGTTCTTGGATCCAATCTTTTTCCAATAATTTTTTCATTCCCATATAAGTGGCTGCCCCTTCTGGAGAAAGAATGAGTCCTTCAGATAAAGCAATTTCTTCAATTCCTAGATCCATTTCTTTTTCAGAAACAGTTATGGCTGTTCCATTGCTTTCAAACAATGATGCTAACATCATATCGGTAGCAAATGGATACGGAACTGCCAACCCTAAAGCCGCAGATGGTTTGGGTGTATAATCTTCTGGTAACACTCCGTTGTCAAATAAATATTTCATAGGTGAACAATTTTCAGATTGAACTAAAACAAGACGTGGTAACTTTCCTTGAATCCATCCTAATGCTTTCATTTCTTTGAAAGCCTTCCACATTCCAATTAAACCAGTGCCACCTCCAGCTGGATAAACAATAACATCCGGCAATTGCCAATTGCTTTGTTCTGCAATTTCATAACCCATCGTTTTCTTGCCTTCTAATCGATAAGGTTCTTTCATGGTTGATATATCAAATGCGCCAGTATCAGCGGCAATCTGACGTGCTAACTTACCACATGAGTCAATTAAGCCATCTACTAAAATTAAATTGGCGCCATATAACCTGCATTCTTCTTTTAATGTTTCTGCTGTATGAGATGGCATAATAACCGTAGCTTTCAAATTTGCTTTTGCACAGTAAGCACTTAAAGCACCACCTGCATTTCCTGCTGTTGGGATGATAAATTCTTGAATGCCTAACTCTTTGCCTTTTGAAACCCCCATACTAAGCCCTCTGGCTTTAAAAGACCCTGTTGGATTTAAACTTTCATCTTTAAGCCTCAAACTGTTTATTCCGAATTTTGAAGCTAATTTTTCCAAAGGAAGAATAGGAGAAAAGCCTTCCCCAAGGCTAACAATATTTTCATCAAGTAATACTGGTAGCATTTCTCTATAACGCCACATATTCAATGGCCGATCAGTAAGTATTGATTTAGAAAAAGGATATAGATGATAATCAGCAGTCAATGGCCGATTGCAACATTTGGATATTGTTTGAATTGCTTGATGGTCATGCGCTTTTCCACATTTGAAACAAACCAACTTTTCGATCCTAGATTCAATTCGACTTTTCGTTGAATTCATAGCTCGAAACTAGGCAAAGACAAATAACTATTAATTTATAAATTATTATATACTATAACTTTTAGTTATAAATGCTTTTGGCTAAACGAATGAAAATTGAATTCAAATCGTTGGTTTCTCCCTTGCGTTGAATAAAATAAAACTGTCTTTCAAGCATAAATGATTCGATCGTAATTTCTTTTAGCTCTCCAGTTTTGAGTTCCTTAATTACAGAACGTTTTGGCAAGAATCCTAAGCAATCCGATTCAATTAAAAAGTTCTTCAGTGCTTCTGTTCCTCCCAACCTCACTTTGACTTGTAAGTCACTTAACTTGATCTTGTTTTTTTCCAATTCATTTTTCAATACGGCCAAAGTACCACTACCTCTTTCTCTAAGTGCAATAGGGATTTGTGTAATATCTTTTAATTGATAATTTTTCTTTTTTAATAAATGGCTATTGGAACTGCAAACTGCCACTACTTTGTCCGATAAAAATGGGCTGTATTCAATATTATTGCGCCTTCCTTTCTCTTCAACTATTCCCAAATTAATACTCTTATTTAATAGGGCTTCAACAACCGATTCGGAATTTCTATTGAGTAAGCTAATATCAATTTGTTGGTATTGTAAATGAAATGCAGACAATACTTTTGGTAATATATACAATGCTACAGTTGTGCTTGCACCTAATTTTAAATTACCTTTGGCTTGAACACTATCATGGATGATGGACAACTCATATTCAGTTCTGTCTTGAATATCTTTTACTTCTAATAACTTATTCAATAATAAGCTACCTGCTTTGGTCAATTCTAAATGAAGTCCTTTTCGTTCAAATAATTTTGTTTGATATAATTCTTCTAAGTGCTGAATATGCTTACTCACTGCAGGTTGTGAAATAAATAGTACTTGACTGGCTTTTGAAAAACTCAATTGTTCTCCAACCGCCATAAAGACTAAATGCCTGATTGATATCATTTCACTTATTTTGCCAAACTTTGAATTACATCGTATTTTGTAACGATATGATAATCTCCTTTTTCGTCTTTAGATAAAACAGCCCCATTTTCTTTATTGATCAAACTACCTATTTTTTCTACTGGCGCTAAGAAGTCAACAAGCGGAAATGCAGGCTCCATAACAGTTTCAACAGTTGCCATTTTAATGTCTGCGTTGTTAAAAACTTTTAAGAATAAACCCACTTCGCTAATACTACCAGCAAGTATATTGTTCTTCATTACTGGAATATGTTCGATGTCATATTTTTTCATTAGTTCTACTGCATCAGCAACAGTTTGTGCAGCATCTACTGTTACCAATTTTGTACCAACTCTTCCGCTAACTATATCTTTAAATGTTTTCACTTCTAGAAAACCTCTTTCCATCATCCATTGGTCGTTGTAAATTTTACCTACATACCTACTACCATGATCATGAAAAACACAAACTACCACATCATCTTTTTTCAATTGATCTTTTAATTGCATGAGACCCTGCAAACAACTTCCTGCACTATAACCACAAAAAAGTCCTTCTTCTTTGGCAATTCTTCTCGCCATAATGGCTCCATCTTTATCGGTCACTTGTTCAAAATGATCAATTACACTCATATCATAATTCAGCGGAAGAAAATCTTCCCCAAATCCTTCACTGATATAAGGGTGTACAAAACTCATATCAATATTACCTGTTTTGTAATAATTGGTTAACAATGATCCATACACATCAATCGCCCAAATTTTGATATTCGGATTCTTTTCTTTTAAATACATAGCTGCTCCAGTAATTGTTCCTCCAGTACCTGCAGTACAAACAAAATGGGTGATTTTTCCTTCTGTTTGCTCCCAAATTTCTGGGCCTGTACTTTCATAATGAGCTTGTCTATTAGCTAAGTTATCATATTGGTTCATGTACATAGAATTAGGAATTTCTTTCCCTAATCTTTTTGCTACACTGTAGTAACTGCGAGGATCTTCTGGTAATACATTGGTAGGGCAAACAATTACTTCTGCGCCAACAGCTTTTAATATATCTGCTTTTTCTTTTGATTGCTTATCAGTAGTAACGAATATACATTTGTAGCCTTTTACGCATGCAGCCAATGCAAGCCCCATTCCAGTGTTGCCGCTTGTGCCTTCAATGATTGTACCACCTGGCTTTAATTTGCCTTCTTGTTCGGCAACTTCAACCATCTTTAAAGCCATTCTATCTTTGATTGAATTTCCTGGATTAAAATAATCTACTTTGGCTAAGATAATTCCGGGTAAATCTTTGGTGATTTTATTTAATTTGATCATCGGTGTATTACCGATTGTTTCCAATACATTATTCTTCCACATATAAACTAACACTTGTTTGCACAAAGGTATAGTTTTGAAATTAAGCGTTGGACTCTTTGTAATGAATGTCTAAAGAAAAATTCGCAGGAAATTTTGGCGTAATATGGCTATAGAATTCCATGATTTCATCCATCGTTTGATTGAACTCAATGGGATGGACTACTTTACCAATACCTGCAGTTTTTGTAGCATAATCAACATAACCCAATAAAATAGGTACATTGGCTTGTTGAGCAACATGAAAAAAACCAGTTTTCCATTGTTCTCTTTTGCTTCTTGTTCCCTCAGGAGTAATCACAATGATCAATTCTTTATTTTGATCGAAAAGACTAGCCATTGCTTCTACAAAACTTGGTCTGTTACCATCTTTTCTGGGAGATCTGTCAATACCAATTCCGCCTAAGGGCTTCATGATCAGATTGAAAGGGAATCGCATCCATTCTTTCTTTACTGTAAATCTGATTTTTAAACGATAAATGGAGAAAGCGGCCATGCAATACCAAAAATCCCAATTACTCGTATGTGGTGCTGCTATAATAATACATTTCTGAATGGCTGGCGGAAGATGATGATCAACTTTCCACCCTGTTTGTTTAAAAATAAACAGGCAAATTTTTCGGAGCATGTGAAAGTATTAATGGGAGGGTTAAGCCTTAAAAGATTCAGCCATTTTAGTACAAATATTAGTTGAGATCATTTTTGAAGCTACATGTATCATGTTTTTAAATGCTTTGGCAGAACTGATTCCATGTCCGATGATTAATGGCTTTGCAACACCTAATACAGGAGTGCCACCATAGTTTTCATAATGAAACCGGTTGAAAAATGCATCTTCCCCAATTCCTCTTTGTTGGGCCATATCGTAAATAGATTCGGCCATTTTCAAAACAATATTGCCAGTAAATCCATCACAAACCATTACATCGGCTTTGTCTGAAAAAAAGTCTCGGCCTTCAATATTTCCAATAAAACGAATTTTATTGTTTTCTTTTAAAAGAGGATAGGTTGCTTGAGACAAAATATTTCCTTTTCCTTCTTCTTCACCTACATTGATTAAACCTATTGAAGGATTATTGATTCCCAAAATATGTTCAGCATATAAACTTCCTAGAATAGCAAATTGATTGAGTAACTCTGGCTTGCAATCTGCATTTAAACCAACATCCAATAAAACGCCTGTTGATCCATTCATTTTTGGCATGATGGTAGCAATCGTTGGCCTAGTAACACCTTCAATGGCTTTTATGGTAAACATTGCACCAACAAGCATAGCACCTGTATTGCCTGCACTAATAAAAGCATCAATTTTTCCTGACGATAATAAATGAAACCCAATCGCAATCGAAGATTGTTGTTTCTCTTTTAATGCTTTAGTGGGATGCTCGTGATAACCGATTACTTCTGGAGCATGTATTAAATGTAAATTAGGTGATGAAACTTTGTACTCATCTAAAAGAGGTTGTACAATAGCTTCATCACCTATACAAAATATGTTTACTGGCTCTATAGTAGTGGACATAAAAAGTTGGATACCTTTCACCGCTTCAAGCGGTGCAAAATCTCCACCCATCATGTCTAATCCTATATTCATGCAAATAAGCTACTTAAATAAATTGATCTAAAAGGTTATGCTTTCAATGGTGCTTTTTCAGCAACCAATTTACCTTTATAGAACAACTTACCTTCGCTTACATGTGCACGATGGCGTACATGTGTTTCTCCTGTAGTGCTATCTTTGCTCAAGGTAACTTCTTGTGCAACATAGTGTGTTCTTCTCTTAGCACTTCTCTGCTGTGAATGTCTGCGTTTTGGATTCGGCATTGCTCAATTTTTATTGTATCAAAAAAAACTTATTCTAAATCTTTAAACTTTTCCAACCCCTTCCATAAAGTAGGAGTATCATTTTTTGCTTCTTCTTCCATCTTCCTCAATTTCTCCAACACTTCTTTATTGCATTTTGGGCCACCAAATTCTTCGGGCTTACACATTTTTTGTAATGGCAAACTCAAATTGATAAACTCATATATCCAATCAGCTAAATGTAAATAACTTTCGCCTCTACTGATATAATATACATCTGGATCTTCTTCCTGTTCATTCATCAGGTTGGGTTCGTCTACCATTTTAACAATGATATTAAACTCATCCCATAATTGAAATGGAATTCCATTTCCACATCGATCGCAGTTTGATTCGACCTTTCCATCGATATCAAATTTCAACAACATAAAGCCTGTTTTTTTATCTAAGCTTAGCTTGATATTGGCTTCACATTTCTTGAAATCCTGCTCACCATAAGGTAAAAAGAACTGATCATCTATCCTGTATTCATATAGATGAATTCCCGGCTTCAAACCCACAAAAGCGATCTCAAATTCGCGCCGATTACTCATATCCACATTTTAAGGATTTGCAAAGGTAGAAAAAAGCCCTGAATTTGCCAAAGTAAACAAGAAAATACCCAATTAAGCTAACAGCAAGTATATCTTTGCTGATTCTTTAGCGATGAGTTTCTCCATAATTATTCACGAAAAAACGTTTAAAACTAATTTTTGGCTCTTCATTGGGTCATTTTTGGTGTATTTGATCGGGTTTTACCCAGGTTTTGTGGAAAAATGGTATTCACTTGGTTTTTATCCACTTTTTTCAAAAGCACTCAGATTAACCACTGGATGGGTAGAATTTAGCCTTGGAGACCTTTTTTATTTAGCAATTGGTGGTTGGATATTGATTCGATTCCTTCAATTTCTAAGATTGATTTTCAGTAATGGGGTAAGCTGGCATATTTGTTTTAAGTTCCTCGGTAAATTATTAAGTTGGGTTTGTATTGTGTATATATGTTTTAATCTTTTCTGGGGATTGAATTATCATCGACAAGGTATTGCACATCAATTAGCCATTCAAAATGATCAATATTCTAAAGCCGAAATCAAATCGCTTACCAATGAACTAATTGAGAAGACTAATTTTTATAGAAAAGCAATCTCAGCGAATGATCTTCCTGTTTATTCATTTGAAAAAATCAAACAAGAGTCGATTCAAAGTTATCATTCAATCAAAGAATTTTATCCTTTTCTAAAATATCCACCGTATAGTATTAAAGTGAGCAGTTTTATTTCAATTGCTGATTATGTTGGTTTTACTGGATATTATAATCCATTTTCTGGGGAAGCTCAACTTAGAACGGATATACCATGCATTTTACTGCCATTTACAACCTGTCACGAAATAGCCCACCAATTAGGATATGCTAGTGAAAGTGAAGCCAATTTTGTAGGTTTTTTGACTGCTTCAAAATCAAGCAATCCATATTTTCGGTATTCTGCCTATCTCGAAATGTTGAATTATGCTTTAAGCGAAGAATTTCTGTTATATGCCAGAGATAGTAGTTTTAAAGAATTGGAAACTTTGATTCAATTTAATAAAAGCCATATTGACACATTGGTTAAAAAAGATCGAAAAGAAATCAGACAATTCTTTAACCAAAGAAAAAACAAGATTACACCTATTACAGCTGATTTGTACGATCAATACCTTAAACTGAATAAACAATTTGCAGGAATTAACAGTTATGATGAAGTGATTGGCTGGTTAATTGCATACAAAAAAAAGAAAGGGGAGTTATAAAATATGACCTCAATGTTCAATGAATAACATTTTCAAATTAATACTCGCTTTACTCTTTACTGTTGGCTTTGGTTCGCTAGGTGCAATTTTTACCGTTGCTGAAATTCCTACATGGTACCAAACACTCTTAAAACCAAGCTTTAACCCACCTAACTGGTTATTCGGGCCAGTTTGGACTTTGCTCTATACAATGATGGGTATTGCTTTATGGTTAGTATGGAAAGAGCCTTCTTCTACAGACCGAAATTGGGCTATTGGTTTTTTTATGATTCAATTTGTGTTGAATTTTTTATGGTCAATTATTTTCTTCAAATACCATTTATTGGGCTGGGCATTATTAGAAATCTTACTGATGTGGATCTTTATTTTATTGACAATACTTTTTTTCTGGCAACATTCTAGATTAGCATCTATATTATTATTGCCTTATTTGTTTTGGGTTAGTTTTGCAACCATATTAAATGCTGCGATCTTTAGATTGAATTGATTGACTATTAAAACTGGTTCTTCCACATCATGCTCTCAATGGGTTTATCTGGCTGCCCGCTGTACTTAGCATTTTTCTTTTGATTATAGGCTGTTCCAATTTCTCCATCTACAGGAAAATAGATCAATTGCCCAATTGGCATTCCTTTATATACTTTAACGGGTTGTTTACAAGAGATTTCTAAAGTCCAGTTACCACAAAATCCTACATCACCTTTACCGGCAGTTGCATGAATATCTATTCCTAATCTTCCAGTAGATGATTTGCCTTCTAAGAAAGGCACATGAGCATGTGTTTCGGTATATTCTTCAGTAACTCCTAAATAAAATCCGGTTGGCTCTAAAACAAAGCCATCATCAGGTATTTCGAAATACTCGATTTTATTATGCTTCTTAGCATCTAAAACTGTGTCAACATAAACTGCCAACCATTTTCCTAAATGTACATCATAACTATTGCTTCCTAAATCGGCTCTATCATATGGAACTATTTTGATAGTTCCTTTGTCAATTTCTTCTAAAATACGCAGATCACTTAAAATCATTTTAAATACTTTTATGTTGGTATTGCAAATAAATTGTAATTCTGCAATATATAAACGCAACTCCCCAGCTTTGCCAATCAATTATCAACAAAATATTAACGATACAACTCAATTAGCCCTTTGGGAGATCAATGAAATCGAATCTTTTTTCCTTGAAAAAGTGCCTTTACATCAGCCTGTAAGCCATCCACATAAACGTTTACAGCATTTAGCAGGCAGGTATTTACTCCAATATTTATTTCCCCATTTTCCAACTTCTTTGATCGAAATTGCAGATACCAGAAAACCTTTTTTGCCTAATGAACAATTCCATTTCTCCATTTCTCATTGTGGCAACTTTGCTGCAGCTATTGTAAGTGAAACATGTAGAGTAGGAATTGATGTTGAATTGATTACTACCAGAGTAGAAAAAATCAAACACAAATTTCTTCATCCTGATGAATTGAAAGACTGGAAAATTGATGAGCTAGAAGATCAAAAAAGAATTGAGACACTCACCTTATTATGGAGTTGTAAAGAAGCGATGTTTAAATGGTGGGGAAGGGGAGATGTAGATTTTAGTGAAGTGATGAGGATTGATGCAAGTAATATTTCCGAAAAGGGAATATTAAAGGCAAGATTCACGAAAAATGAATTTGACCAAGAACTCATTCTTTCCTATCAACTTGATAATTACCTCAGCTTAGTTTGGGTGATTTCAGAATAGATTTAGGTATAAACACCTATTTTCTATTTCAAAAACTGCATTAATTTTGTACAATGGATCACATCATTGAAGCAAGGCGGTATCTAGACAATGCTAGAAGTATATTGAAGGAGAAAGCCATTTTGGAAGGCAACTACTATCAAGATAAAAAATATGTTCGCATGGCAGGACATACAGCTTATACTGGTATATTGGTCGCATTGGATGGGTTATTTGAATACAAAGGGAAAAAAAGGAAAAGTAAAGAATGGTATATAGAACAACTAGCCCAAAGAAATAAAAAGATGATTCAACTATTTGAGGACGGTTATTATATTTTGCATCTGTTAATGGGATATGACGGGTCTAAAAATATGAAGGTAGCTAAGGAGGGGTTAAAAACTGCTGAACAATTGATCGATTGGGCAGAAAAAAATGCAACAAAATTTCGTTTAGAGGAAATTCATTAATCTGCAATTCTATTTCTCGTTTTAGTTACTTGCTTCAGCAATTTCAGTAGAGCTTGTTTCATATGGGTCTTCAGTAATTGACCCATTGTAGTGGCTTTCAAATATTGATCATTATGAAAATGTTCCGCTAAAGATATTTTAAGTTCATTTATTTTTTCTGGTTTTGAAATAGGGTCATCATCCATTATATCTAATAGCTCTTTGATTCTATACCTAGAAGAGACCAATCTAAATGTCATCATCGTTTTTTCTTCGGCCTGATATTGTTCAATCGATTGATTGTTTAAATGCTTCATTACTATTTTAACCAATTGTTGATTCTCTTTAAAAAATTGGGGCAAGTATAAATTTTTTCTGCCTTCATAAGATTGCTGATCAAAATCAATTGCCCTAATTCGATATTGAAAATCTTCAATATCAGGAATGATATTCACTACAAAATTATAAGAACGCATATCACCTAATAATTGTACAAAACAACGTTCATTGAATTTTACAAATTCTTTGGCCAATCTGATCTGATTGGTTTGTTTACTATTTAAATAATCAGCAATAAAAACATCTCCTGGAATTCCGGGAATATGTTCTTCAATCAAGGTTTCTTTACTAGTGAAATAAGTCATTCGGTTAGGAGAGAGCAGGTGCTCTAATTCTAATCCATAAACCCTGCTAGCATCTGCCTGTTTAATATAATAGTGATCGTAGTTGTCGTTGAATTTATTAATTATTCTAATTCTAAATGGTTTACTATTCCCAAAAAAACAATAATCAATTCTCGCTACATCCAAATGATCAATATAGCTCATATCTCCTTCCGTCTTTAAAATGGCATATACTTTTATTAAACTTTCTCTTAAGAATTTCCATTCATGTAAATCGTAGGAAACTTTTTCCCATGCTGTATCTAAGCCATGCTTATCTTTTAATGGAACTGTATAAGTAAATTTTTGTAAATCACTATAGGCGAAAGGCAGCTTCACTTCTCTGCCATATTTAACTAGATACTTTCTCAGGTCTTCCTTAATGGGATATATTGGTTTCTTCCTAGATGGATGTGCGTTTTGCCCACTATGATTAATATGGTCAATAAAATTAATCAAGTAATAAGGAGTCGTTATCGTCTTCTAATAAATTCAAATTGACGGCATCCGCACCGGCAATACCTTCTACAGATCCTTTGATATGAGCTGCATTCAATAATATTTTATCGAGTTGCTTTTCTCTTGCTTTCCATAATTTTTCCATAGCGTCTCTTTCTTTTTGAATACTTTGACGCATACTTCTGTAGCCTTCGCTAATCGCTTTCCATTGTTCACTGAATTCGGAACCTATTAAATAGTCGTATAACATCACCATTTTGTCGCCTTTGTTTTCTTGACTTTTTTTGGCATCTGCTATCTTCAATAAAGCAGTTCTTAGGAGTATAGCAACTGATCTAACTTCTGAAAAAGTACAGATATATACACCCTCTTTTTCTCCAAAACGATCCATGTCTTTTGGTAAAGTTTGTGTTACAATTACTGCTACATCTGCGCCGAAATGGCGCATGTCTTTTTTCAATTTTTCAATCCATTCATTGGCAAAATCTTTGGTTCTTTTACTTTCATAAATAATTTTACCAGATTCATTCCCAAATTGATTGCGCACTACCTGTATACAATCAGCTCCGCGAACACCTTTTCCTACTTCCTCAATTTTATCGAAGGGGAAAGTGCTTTGTAATAATTCTTCTAAAAGCAGTTCTTGAACCTCGCCTTGCAATTGCATACTGCCTTGTTCAGATTTTCTACGCATCTCTTCTGCCAGTTTTTTCTGATCTTCTAATTGTTTCTCTAACTCTCTAACACGCATTAAATTTTCCTGATCTTTCAGGCTCATTTTTTCTGATTCCTCTTTTTGTAATTGTTCTTTTAATTTAACTCTTTCCTCCATCAACTGACGTTGAAGGGTAATTTGCATTTCTTCCTCCCTATTCTTTAGTAGTTGTTCTTTTTGTAAATAGTCTAATTCCTTTTTCCTGGACTCTTTTAATTTCAGCTCATTGTCAGTTGCATTCTGCTGTAATAATTTTAATTGATTTTCATAATCTGCCGCCATTGATTTTCTAATGGATTCCTGCATTTCCGTTTGAAGTCGTTTTTTTTCTTGTTCCAATAAGGCTGTTGATTCCAATTCTTTTTTCTTTTGCCAATCAACCATTTTACCCCTCAATTCTTTTTCAATTTCATCACGCATTGAATCACCTGGTTCAAACTGGTGATTACAATTAGGGCATGTTATAATAAAGCTCGACATATGATATAATTAGGGTATGAAGTTATTGAATTATGCTGGATTAACTCGCTTCGTTCGCTGATCCATAAATGTTGGTCTTACTCAAAAGCTCCGCACTGCCTGCGGCGTTGCATGATTTTCCGCCTGCGGCGTTGCTGTCTTTATTGCAATTGTTTTATATGGATTGTCGGCTTCACTTCATTTCGCCGACATCCAAAGATTGGTCTTACTCAAAAGCTCCGCACCGCCTGCGGCTTTATTCGATTTTATTTCAATTGCATTATATGGATTGTCGGCTTCACTTCATTTCGCCGACATCCAAGGGTGGGGGCTTACTCAAGTAAAAAGTTCTCACTTGCTTCGCAAGTAGGGCTTTTTTATACGCCCGCCCTGAAGCAAGCTTCGGTCGAGCCCATAAAAAAAGCCCAGCACTATGTGCAGAACTTTTTACTTGTGCCCGAGACTGGATTCGAACCAGCACGCCGTTTCCAGCACCACCACCTCAAGGTGGCTTGTCTACCAATTTCAACACCCGGGCTAAAGAAATGCAATATTAGAAAATATTCATTACATACGTTCTGGTACTTTTATTCCTAATACGTCCATGCCAGTTTTAATCACTTGAGCAGTAGAAATGGCCAACATTAAACGAAGGTTTTTCTTTTCATCATTTTCTGCATTGGCTATGGAATGTTCATTATAAAAGGAACTAAAAGTTTTTGCCAAATTATATATATAAATAGCCACTTTAGAAGGATCATGTTCAAATGCAGCATCATTTAATACAGTGGGGAATTGCTCCAACTCTACTAATAATTCTTTTTCGAGTGGAAAAAAAGTTGCTGAAGACGAGATCTTTTCTAATTGATCTTTAACATTAACATTCATTTTTCGTAGAATGCTTTTTATTCGAGCGTGTGTGTACTGAATAAAAGGGCCGGTGAATCCATGAAAATCAATACTCTCTTCCGGATTGAATACCATTTTCTTTTTGGGGTCTACTCGTAACAAGAAAAACTTTAACGCACCTAGTCCTAATATTTCATACAATTCCATTCTTTCCAATTCAGTAAAATCATTGACTTTGCCCAATTCTTCCGTTTTTTGTTTGGCAATTGCAATCATTTCATCTACTAGATCGTCTGCATCTACAACAGTACCTTCTCTGCTTTTCATTTTACCTGTTGGCAATTCAACCATTCCATAACTTAAATGAAAAATCCCATCCGCTGAAGGAAGTTGTAATTTTTGACAAATCAATTTCAACACTTTAAAGTGATAGTTTTGTTCATCACCTACCACATAAATACTTTGATTGGCATTAAACTCTTTTTGTTTTTGCTCAGCTAAACCTATATCCTGCGTTATATAAACCGATGTGCCGTCTTTTCGTTGTACTAATTTTTCATCCAATCCGTCTCCAGTTAAATCGATCCAAACACTACCATCTTCCTTTTGATAAAAAACTTTATTGATCAGCCCTTTCTCCACTAAATCTTTACCCAATAAGTATGTATTACTCTCGAAATATGTTTTATCGAAGTCAGTTCCAATTTTAGCATAAGTAACATCAAATCCTTTGTATACCCACTCATTCATTTTTTTCCACAATTCAATTACTGCAGGCTTTCCTTCTTCCCAATCAAACAACATTTGATGAGCAGCTAATAGGATAGGGGCAGATTTTTCAGCTTCTTCTTGTAAAATGCCTTGTGCTTTTAATTGTTCAACTTGAATTTTAAATTCATCATTGTATTTTACATAATAATCTCCAACAAAATGATCTCCCTTTTTATGGCTAGTTTCTGGAGTTGCTCCATTAGCAAATAATTGCCAAGCAATCATACTCTTACAAATATGTATACCTCTATCATTAACTATACAGGTTTTAACAACTTTATTTCCAGTTAGTTTTAATATTTCAGCAATACTTCTTCCTAAAAAATTATTTCTTAAATGTCCTAAATGTAAAGGTTTATTGGTGTTGGGAGAGGAGTATTCCACCATTACTGTTGAACCATTATCCAATGATGACCCAAATGATTCGTTAGTATAATTTTTCGTTAAAAAATCCAACCAAATAGCATTATTGATAGTTAAATTCAAGAAACCCTTCACCACATTAAATGCAGTAAATAAATGTCCATAATGTATAACCAAATAAGTGCCTAATTCATTGCCGAGCTGATCTGGTGATTTCTTTAATTCTTTTACAAATGCAAATAATACAACCGTATAATCACCTTCAAATTCTGGTTTAGTTAAGTTAACTAAAATCGATTTGGGTTCAATAGTATAGTTGAATAAAGCGTTTATACTTTCTGAACTTGCTGCTTTTATTTGTTGAGTAACACTCATATTTATAACCATTTCGGGTGGCAAATCTAACCAATTAAGCGCTACCTTCGCCTCCAGTTATGCAAAAGCTGCATTTTTTTATTCGCAATTTGATACTTCAAGTGGTTGATTTATTTTACCCACTGTTTCGCCGTTTCATGAACTTGCAAACTTTCAGGTATGCAGCCTGTGGGGGATTTAATACATTATTAGATATCAGTTTATTCTTTATTACCTATAATTTTATTCTTTTAAAGCAACCTGTTCATATTGGAGGTTTAATTATTGCAGCCCATATTGCTTCCTTTTTAATGAGCTTTTTTGTAACATTTCCAATTGGGTTTTACTTAAGCAGGTATGTTGTTTTTCAAGAAACAAATGTTGCCAAAGCCCAGCAATTGGGTAAATATTTTATGGTAGTGCTAAGTTGTTTAGTGCTTAATTATTTATTCCTGAAAATATTTGTTGATGTACTCGGATGGTATCCGACCCCTTCCAAAATTGTTACTACTTTTTTTGTTGTGGCATTCAGTTATTTTTCTCAAAAGAATTTTACTTTTAAAGCGAGTAAAAATTTGCCTTAAAATTGTAAGCGAAAACTTCCGAAAATACCAAAATCATTGAAATTTTGTCTGATCAATGCGGGGTTTGTTCTAGCGTATAAAGGGTTAATTCTCCAAACTAAATCTACTCTAAAATAACGTGCTATATTATCTAAACCCGTTCCAAATTCGGTATAAAAATCACCTCTTAACGATCTTATACGATAATCTCCAAAGTCGGTTCGATTTAAAGCCCTGCTATTCAAATCTAAATTACCCCAAACTGTTTTGAAATTCCAAAATTGTCGAATAGGCGACTTTCGCATAAAAGGCAATAAATTCAATAATTTTTTTTCGATATTATGTTCTACACTAAGCCCAACAAATCGGTCACTGAAATATTCAAATCGATTCATTAAATTGAAACTTTCTTTGTTGTAATAGTAGATTTCATTACCGGGATGCAATTCTAGCAACATAAAAGGCAATGCTGTTTTAGACCATATTTTTCCGCCATACAAAATATAGTTGATTTGCCCAAGTCTTGGAATTCTAAATCGTTGACTAATGCTAGCATTCAATTTGCTAAAATGATATTCGCCATTCAAAAAACCTTTCACTGATTGACCAAACCTTATTTCATAAATTGGTTGATTGGATTTAATCTTTACATCTTTTCTAAATGAATGAATTACTCTTTCGCCAGGAGCATATCTAAACTTCAATACCAACTCTGTATTAATGATGGGGTTTTCGGAAAGGAACCTAGTATTTGGTAATGGATCATAAGTTCGATAATCAATATTACTAATAAAACTATTTATAGAAATTCTAGAAGGCCATTCTTTGCCAACACCCATTTTATATTCTTCTACTCCTAAAAACTTTTGAGTGATATTGGGTCTTCTAATTAATTGACTAAATAAATTGTCAGTAGTAACATCTTCATCATTGTATTTGATCTTTCCATTATCTAGGTCATTGATATATGCACCAAATACACTCCATCCTTTACTATTTGGGAATCGATAATTAAAATCAAATTTCCCTTTAAATCTTTTGTCTAGTGTACCATAAGCAAGGTAGGCGTGTAAACGCCAATTTTTACTAAAAGAGTCTGTGGTACCTAAATCAAATCGAAGCCTTAATCGTTCTATGGGATTGCCACTGATCCATTTATACCATGGGCCAATTTCAAACTTTCCCAATTTTTTATAACCACCAAAAACAAATTCTGCTCTTTGGGCATATTTTTTGAACACAGGTACCGATTTAAGCGTATCGATCAATACCAATATCTTTTGTTCGTTGATACTTAATTTTTCCGGTCTATTTTGATTCCAATATTGTTTATCAATGATTGAAGCACTTTCACGTAATATTGACTCGTTTTTGTTTTTATTGAGTTGAAGTTTTTGGGAAACAATTGTTGTGTTTAGATTAACATTGGAATAAATCTTTGTTTTTCTTCCTATAAAAGAAAATTTATCCTTTTTTAATGGAGAAACTTCAGCCACAAAAATATCTTTGGCAAATACCCAAGTGACACTATCAATCAATTTAAATTCTTGTGAAATAGAAAGTCGTTTAACAAAATTGATATTAGCTGCTTCAGAAATAGATAAACTCATTCTTTGGATAGCCCATGTTTTACTATGTATCCAACAATCTCCACTAAAAGTATTTTCTCCCGCCGACTTTGGAGTAAAGATTAAATGAAAATATTGTTGATTACCTATTTTTATTGTGTCTGCTCCTTTAAAGTTGTAATAACGGTCTGCTACATTACTCAATGGACTGACGAACTCTTTACCAAATAAGCTCAATTCATTTTTATATACATTTATTTTTTGGTTAATACCATTAATGAATTGCAAAAAGGATTCATTTTTTAAGCCATGTGTTTGTTGAGCATAAATTTCCTCTCTACTTGATTCTGGATTGTTACTGTAATAATTATTAGAAAGCGTTTCAGTTAAGAAAACGGGTAAAAATGGTTTGTCTTCTGATATGCTATCAATATTGTCGAGCACAAAACCAAAAGGTTTCATTAATTTGATATTATTGAATTTCTCCTTATTGATATTGTTCAAATCAATCTCCAACTTATTATATAAATTAAAAGAATAGGAAACAAATTGTTCTGGATTGTTTTTAGGTTTATTGTTTACTATATTCTTCCACCATCTGAGTCCTTTATTGAATTTTGATTTAACCTGTACATCACTTGACAACTTAGTTGCGCCTAAAAAAAGGATGATATTCCCTGTATCTCTAATTTTATTAAAAGGAATTAAATTGGGTGAATGACCTACATAGTTTACAATTAAACTATCCATTTTTAAAGGTGAAATCTTCAGAATAAAATTTCCAGCACTATCAGAATTGACCCCAAAACCTGCTTTTTTCCATTGAACACTGGCAAATGGTACTGACCCTTTGGTAAAAGAATTAATGATTTTTCCACTAATAGTTGATTGGGCACTGACCATTAAGGGGGAAAAAAAACAAACACTAATAATTACATAGATGAAAATCAGCTTCTTCTTCATTGCTAAAATGACCCAAATTAGTACCCGAAAGTAGTTCAATCCCTACAAAATGGCTTAAAAAATGGCTAAAAAAATCAATTTATGACAATATTTCATTGAAATAATGGATGGCATAATCATTGACATACCCTTCTTAGAAAAAATAAAAATATGGGAAAGATAATTGGAATTGACCTCGGAACCACCAATAGTTGTGTATCCGTAATGGAAGGAAACGAGCCAGTAGTTATAGCCAACGACGAAGGACGAAGAACTACACCTTCTGTAGTAGCGTTTTTGAAGAATGGCGAACGTAAAGTAGGGGACCCTGCTAAACGTCAGGCGATCACTAATCCTCAAAATACCATTACAAGCGTAAAACGTTTTATGGGTCGTCAGTTTGATGAAGTAACTGAAGAAATTAGCCATTGGAGTTATAAAGTTGCCAAAGGCGATAATAATACGGTTAGAGTTGCGATCGACGATCGTTTATATACTCCACAAGAAATTTCTGCAATGATCTTGCAGAAAATGAAGAAGACTGCTGAAGATTATTTAGGTCAAGAAGTAACAGAAGCAGTTATTACTGTTCCTGCTTATTTTAACGACGCACAACGTCAGGCAACTAAAGAAGCAGGTGAAATTGCAGGCTTGACAGTTAGAAGAATTGTAAACGAGCCTACAGCTGCGGCTTTGGCATATGGTTTAGATAAAAAACATGCTGATCAAAAGATAGCTGTATTCGATCTAGGTGGTGGTACTTTTGATATTTCTATCCTTGAATTAGGAGATGGAGTTTTTGAAGTAAAATCTACCAATGGAGATACGCATTTAGGTGGAGATGATTTTGATAAAGTGATCATGGATTGGTTGGCTGAAGAATTCAAAAACCAAGAAGCGATTGATTTACGCAAAGATCCAATGGCTTTACAACGTTTAAAAGAAGCTGCTGAAAAAGCAAAAGTTGAATTGAGTTCATCTGCTGAAACAGAGATTAATTTGCCTTACGTTACTGCAGTTGACGGAGTGCCTAAACACTTAGTAGTAAAATTAACGCGTGCTAAATTTGAACAATTAGCGGATAATTTATTTGCTCGTTGCTTAAAGCCTTGTGAAGCTGCATTAAAAGATGCAGGTTATTCTATTACTGAAATTGATGAGATCATTTTAGTAGGAGGTTCAACTCGTATTCCTAAAGTACAAGAAATAGTAGAAAAATTCTTTGGTAAAAAACCAAACAAAGGAGTTAATCCTGATGAAGTGGTTGCAGTTGGTGCTGCAATTCAAGGTGCCGTTTTATCTGGAGAAATTAAAGATGTTTTGTTATTAGATGTTACTCCTTTAAGCCTTGGTATTGAAACAATGGGTGGAGTAATGACAACCATGATCGCTTCTAATACAACTATTCCTACCAAAAAAACAGAAGTATATTC
>JANOZT010000045.1:0-2351 GCA_031429515.1 Sphingobacteriia bacterium | reverse complement strand
AAGAAAGACGAACGATGAGTAGTAAACAAATAGTAATTCATGCTCCTGCAACTGTGGCCAATATGGTTTGCGGGTTTGATGTATTGGGCTTTGCTGTGAATGAGCCTTATGATATCATGAAGATTCGATTTTCTGATAAACCAGGCATTACTATTATTAATGAAGACGAATATAATTTACCAACAGATCCAACAAAGAATGTAGCTGGTGCAGCTTTGTTGGCCATGTTGGAAGAGATTCCTGAGTCAATTGGGTTTGAGCTCACCATTAAAAAACAAATTAAACCGGGTTCTGGCGTTGGATCAAGTGCTGCCAGTGCTGCGGGTGCTGTTGTTGCGGCTAATTGTTTATTAGAAGATCGTTTTGCAAAAGTAGATCTGGTAAGGTTTGCAATGAATGGCGAGAAGCTGGCTTCAGGTGTTAAGCATGCTGATAATATTGCTCCTTGCATCTATGGTGGCGTAACTTTAATTCGATCTATTTTTCCGTTAGATATTATTGAACTCCACGCTCCCCCTTCATTTGTTACTATTGTACATCCGCAAATTGAAGTGAGAACTGCAGACGCAAGAAGTATTCTCAAGCAACAGATTTTATTAAAAGATGCAATTAAACAATGGGGTAATATCGCAGGATTAGTTGCAGGCTTACAAAAAGGAGATTATGATTTGATCAGTAGGTCTTTGGAAGATGTTTTGATAGAACCAATTAGAAGCATTCTTATTCCTGGATTTGATCTAGTAAAACAACAAAGCAAAGAGGCTGGGGCATTGGGTGGAGGAATATCTGGATCTGGCCCTTCTATTTTTATGTTGAGTAGAGATAAATCAACAGCTCAAAAAGTGGAAGCTGCAATGCATGCTATTTATACAGAAATAGGCTTAGCGCATCATACTTATATTACTACAATCAATCAAGAAGGAATCAAAATAATCCATTCATAATTTTTCGATCATATTTTTTTAGAATATGCAGTATTACAGTTTAAATAAACAAGCGCCTGATGTCTGTTTTAAGGAAGCAACCATTCTTGGTCAGGCTCCAGATAAAGGCTTGTATTTTCCTAGATCTATTCCAACGCTTGATAAAGAATTATTAAAACATATTCATGCATATTCCAAACAAGATCTGGCATTCAAAATTATGTTGCCCTATGTGGGTAATACCATTTCTGAAGAAGCCCTTTTTCAGATAGTGAGTGAAACAATTGATTTTGAATTTCCTTTGGTGCCTATTAATGATTCAATTTCATCTTTAGAGTTATTTCATGGACCAACATTGGCATTTAAAGATGTAGGTGCTCGTTTTATGAGCAGGTGCTTAGGCTATTTTTCAAAAGGACAGTCCGAAAAAATAACTGTATTGGTAGCTACTTCAGGAGATACTGGTGGGGCAGTAGCAAATGGATTTTTGGGCGTTGATGGAGTAGATGTTGTTATTCTATATCCATCTGGAAAAGTAAGCCCAGTTCAAGAGTTACAATTAACTACTTGCGGACAAAATATTACTGCATTAGAAGTAGATGGAAGCTTTGATGATTGTCAAGCAATTGTGAAATTGGCATTTATGGATCCAGATCTGAATAAGCACATGCAACTCACTTCTGCCAATTCTATCAATGTAGCTCGCTGGTTACCACAACAATTGTATTATTTCTTTGCTCTTCAACAATGGAAAGATATAGATGCTCCACCAGTGATTGCAGTTCCTAGTGGAAATTTCGGCAATATTTGCGCTGGACTTGTAGCGTATATCAGCGGCTTGCCAGTAAAACATTTTATTGCAGCATGTAATGTAAATGATGCTGTACCGGAGTATTTAAGAACAGGAGCGTATCAACCAAAAAAGGCTATTTCAACTATTTCCAATGCGATGGACGTAGGCGAGCCTAGTAATTTTATTCGAATCCTCGAGCTATTTGAATCCAACTATCAATCATTATCAAGCCTTATAACTGGGTGTACTGTTTCAGATCTTGCAACAAAGGAAACAATCAGTTATGTATTTAATGCCCATCAATATATTTTGGATCCTCACGGCGCAGTTGCATACAATGCACTTGCTCAATATTTGGCCGATCATCCGAATCAAAAGGGAATCATGCTTGAAACAGCTCATCCTGTAAAATTTCCAGCAACGGTTGAAGAAGCAATCGGCAAAACTTTGGAGATTCCAGCTACTGCAAAAGCTTTTTTCGGAAAAGAAAAGCATAGTATTACAATGAGTGCAGACTTTGTTGAATTGAAATCCTATTTACTATCTAGATAGCAATAGGTGCTCCGTTTTTTTAGTAACATTGCTTCATGTTTCAAAGGATAGTGCAATTCATGGTTTTTCTTTTTGTTTATTTG
>JANOZT010000044.1:0-2858 GCA_031429515.1 Sphingobacteriia bacterium | reverse complement strand
GTGGTCCATGCCATGAAGAAAATTTCTCTATCATTGTTTCCATTATGCGCCGCAACTGCATCAAATAAAAATGCTGATCGTTCAGTATTGATCGCTTTGAACATGGCCACGGCAGATGTATCTTTCACATCTTTATATGTTCCTGGTTGATTCAATTCATGTGAACTCAAACCAGTTCCTGCAGCAGGTGAATAAGGTTGAATACTTACGCTCTCATACAAAAATCCTTTCTTATACAATTCACTCAAAATCCACCAAAGCGTTTCAATGTAATTGTTTTCGTAAGTGATGTATGGATTTTTTAAATCAACCCAGTACCCCATTTTATTGGTAATATCATCCCATTCTTTTTTATACCGAAGAACAGCTTCTCTACATTTTTGATTATAGGCTTCAATGGAAATTTTAATGCCAATATCTTCTTTGGTAATACCCAATTCTTTTTCTACACCCAATTCTATAGGCAGACCATGGGTATCCCAACCACCTTTTCTTTTTACTTGAAATCCTTGCATAGTTTTATACCTACAAACCATGTCTTTTAGTGTTCGAGATATTACATGATGAATACCAGGCATACCATTGGCACTAGGAGGACCTTCATAAAACACAAAGGGTTTACTTCCTTCTCTTAGTGTAATACTTTTTTCAAAAGCCTGGTTCTCGGTCCATTTGGCTAAAATTTCCTGTTCGATCTGTGGGAGATTCAGTCCCTTAAATTCAGCATACTTCGCACTCATATTATTCAATCAACAATTCCTTTTGGGCAATTGGTTAAAAAATGGTGGCAAAGGTACGGATCTAAGGCAAAGCCTCAGTATATTTAGGTCATGAAGATTGTTTTCTTTTCAGCTCAACCCTACGATAAGACTTTTTTTACCCAATTTAATACAGAAAAATACGAGTTGGTTTTTTTAGAAACCCCTTTAAATGATCAAACGGTAGAATTAGCTGCTGGCGCTGCAGCAGTTTGTGTTTTTGTAAATGATAAAATAACAGCAGCCGTTTTTGAAAAACTGGCGAGTCTTGGTATCAAAATTGTTGCCTTGCGCTGTGCAGGTTTCAATAATGTAGACTTAGAAGCAGCAAAATCAAATGGAATAAGGGTTTGCAGGGTTCCTGCCTATTCTCCAGAAGCTGTTGCAGAACATGCTGTGGCCATGCTGTTAACACTCAATAGAAAAACGCATAAAGCCTATAATAGAGTGCGGGAACAAAATTTTTCGTTGAATGGATTATTGGGATACAATATTCATGGTAAAACCATTGGCGTAATTGGTACAGGTAATATTGGAAAGGCATTTGCCAAAATTATGCTGGGATTTGGCTGCCGAGTTTTGGCTTTTGATATCATTGCCAATAAAGACCTAGAATCCATTGGTGTAGAATACCATCCTTTAATGGAAGTTTTAAAAGCCGATATTATTTCATTACACTGCCCTTTGAATGAACAGACAAAGCATTTAATGAACGAAACTACTTTTGGAATGATGAGGAAAGGAGCTGTATTGATCAATACAAGCAGGGGCGGCCTTGTAGACACAAAAGCAGTAATAAAAGCATTAAAAACCGGACAAATTGGTGCTTTAGGCATTGATGTGTATGAGCAAGAGGAAAAATTATTCTTCAGAGATTTATCGGAAGACATTATTCAGGATGATACCATTCAACGATTAATGAGCTTTCCGAATGTACTAATTACGGCCCATCAGGCGTTTTTTACCGACGAGGCGTTAACCCAAATTGCCAATATCACTTTTACTAATATCAGTCAATTAATAAAAAGCAATAATATAAGCCCCCAGGCTGCGTTATTGGTGTAAATAATATCTGATATTCGTAGTATAAAGCCAGTAGCATACATGAAATTACTGTTGAAAAATCTAGTATATATCCTTTCAATGGCAATTGTATTGAACAGTTGTACCAAAGAAGTAAGCCTTGAAACTGGAGCTGCTAGTGGCGTTGCCACAGGACTATTAACTGATAGCTTGGGAGAATGTAAAAAAGCAATCATCAATGGAACCTATTATATCAATTCCGATTTAGCAGACACTAATTTCGTGAGTGTGAACGTGAATTTTACTGGATTAGGCAAATATTTAATTTACTCTGATACCATCAATGGTATGTGGTTCATCGATTCTGGATACGTTCTATCAACTGGTGCTAAAGTCATTAAATTAAAGGGAAAGGGACGACCGTTGAATGCAGGAACCACTGATTTTAAAACTTATTTTGGCAATAGCACTTGCAGCTTTAGTTTGTTAGTTGGAGGACCAAATAACGGAAGCAGTACTTCTTCCTATTGTCCTACTACTGCTGATGGATGGATCAGATATACATTGGATCCCGGATTTAGTTTGGGTGCTGGTTCAACCCTCGATACATTCAGGGCCACTATTTCTCAATTCTCTTATGCTTATCAGGGCAAGACTTATTTTAAATATCAAACCACTCCTACTTTAGATACATTCTCAGTAACTGGTAGAATCAATGGCGAGTATTGGAGTTTAGGAACACCTGAATACGATTATTTGTATTTATACGATACAGTGGCGAATAATGCTGAATACATTTATTTGAAAGACAATGTTATACCAGGAACGCCTAGTGCAACCTGGTTAACCACTGTTGTGAGAGCAGGGACAATTCAAGGTGGAATAATGTATTTAGGAAATGCCAGATTAAAAATTACTGTTACCAATATCGATCTTATTGGTGACTATTTAGGCACCACATTCTCCAATATCATCAAAGTAAAAAGAGAAATGTTGTTTACACCAGATGGTTCTATGTCATGGAGTCTTCCTTGATGGGTTTCGGAGGGCTACGTGATGATCCCGGAGGATCAATTG
>JANOZT010000043.1:0-31987 GCA_031429515.1 Sphingobacteriia bacterium | reverse complement strand
ATTATTAGCGAGGAGGAGTTTATACAACTAATCAAATAAAACAAAATGCTTCAAAGTACAACATTACAGTTTTTAAAATTGTTGAAAAAAAATAACAACAAAGCCTGGTTTGATACCAATCGCCCAAAGTATGAATTAGCTAAAGCTGACTTTGCAGAATTGGTGAAAAAAACATTGGAGGGATTTATCAAAAAGGACAAGACCCTTGATACGCTTACATTTAAAGATTGTATGTTCAGGATAAACAGAGATGTGCGATTCAGTAAAAACAAAGACCCATACAAAACCAATATGGCTATGTATTTTGTAAAGGGTGGAAAGAAATCGAATTTAGCAGGGTATTATTTTCATTGCGAGCCAGGAGGAAAAAGCTTTGTGGGAGGAGGGTTGTATGGTGGTGAAGCAGACCAAATAAAAAAAGTACGCCAAGAAATAGATTATAATTGGAAAGAATTCAGCGCAATTATCAACAACAAAACATTCAAGAAATATTTTGGCGATCTATCGAGAGATATGGCCAATAGTTTACAACGCGAACCCAAGGGTTACGAAAAAGACAATCCAGCCATTGATTATTTAAAGATGAAAAGTTGGGTGGCTTCTATGCCAATCAGCGATACAGATTTAACTGACGCCCATCTTTCTAAAAAAATAATTGAAGCATTTACTGCAATGCAATCTTTAAATCAATTTTTTAACAGAGCGCTCGAAGAATAGAGCAGTTATTGGGTTATAAAGTTATTGGTTGTTGGTTTGGGGTCATTGGGTTATATATAACTCAACCACCAATTTTTATGGGTTGATTTGTATCGATCGTATTTTTTACAGATAGGGTATAATATGATCATTAGAATTAACCAAACAACATATACTACCCATAAAGGATAGCCCCATTGCATATTTCTAAATAAGAAAGGGGAATTGTAGTCAATAATATCTTTCACGCCTTTTCCCGATGCAAAAAAGAATACTACACAAGTTAGATGTACCAAGAAAAAATGCCATAGATAATAATAAAAAGCAACACGTCCGAATACACTCACTTTTCTGGTCCATTCAGCGGATGTTTTTTCCAATAAAGAAAGTGCAATCAATGCTGGTCCTAAAGTAATGCAACAATAGAGCAAAGAAGGCGGATATTTGGTAACATTGAAAAAGGAAATAATGGTGAAAGCTGTTCCACGCGGCTGAGTGGTCCACATACTGAGGTCTCCATAAAGATTACTATAACGTAAAACAATAAAGAATAAAATGGTTGCCATGCCTGCCCATATCAACTGTTTTTGTCTTTTTGAGGCATCATAGTCTTTACTATACCACTTACCAAGACAATAACCCAACATCATCACTCCTATCCATGGAATAATTGGATAACCAATTGCCAAAAAATGCATTGGTGCATATTCAATAAAAGCTTGTTGATGAATGATAGCAAACCAAATAGGCGTTTTAGTTGGGTCTGGGTAATTGAATTGGTCTAATAGATTATGGCCAAATATTAATGCTATTGAAATGAGTAAAATCGCTCTAAATGGTAAGTAAATAATTGCTGACATCAACACCATAGAAAGCCCGATCACCCAAATAACTTGCAGCATTACAAAATTATACAAGGGATTGAAGGTCATTAATAAATTCACAATAGCTATTTCTGCAAACATGAACCATAGGCCTCTTTTGAACAAAAAAACGGACAATTCTTTTTTAGACTTGCGTTGTGCCTGCAAATAAATAGAAGTGCCTGAAAGAAATACAAAAATCGGCGCACAATAATGAGTGATAAATCTGGTAAAGAAAACTGCAGGAGAAGTAGATGCTAAACTGGTTGGATCTTGATCCATTCCATGAATATGTATAAAGTCGCGGATATGATCGATGGCCATGATCATCATTACAATACCTCTAAGGATATCAATACTTAAGATGCGTTGTTTAGTGGCAAGGGTTTGCTGCGACGCTAATGTTTGATTCATGCCATTAAAATAAGAAATTTATTGCAAAAAGACTATACTAAATATAATATCATCACCTAACTTTCCAGCAATTGTAACTATTCCTTTTTTGTATGAATGTTTACATGGAAAACTAAACGATTTTCACTAATTTACTACAATATTTTTAATATGATCACCCACAAAACCATTGCACTCATTGCCCACGATGCTCGTAAAAGCGATATGATTCAATGGGTAATTTTCAATGCCGAAACTTTATTGAAAAATAAATTGATTTGCACTGGAACTACCGGTGGATTAATTGAAAAGGCTTTGGGTGAAATTGTTGGGCCAAATTTTGAATCGAAAGTTACTAAAATGTTATCTGGACCGATGGGTGGTGATGCACAAATTGCCGCATTGGTGGTGGAAGGAAAAATTGACTTGTGTGTTTTTTTGATTGATGATTTAACTGCCAATCCGCATGAAGCAGATATTCAAATGCTGCTAAGACAATGCAGATTACATAATATTCCTGTGGCCATTAATAGACATTCTGCAGACTTAATGATTACTTCATCTTTATGGGGAACCAAGTACGCTCCTACAAACCCTACATATAAAAAGTTTAAGCGGTAGATTATTTTTTAAATCCGATTCGTTCTCTTTCATTCCAATCTTTTTGATCGAACTTTTCATCTAATAAGTTTTCCATCGCATCATAGATTTGGTTAAGCTGTATATCATGCTCTCCAATTTTTTCATTTATTTCCTTAATTTGTATCTGCAGTTCATTTTGGTTTAATTGAATTTTTCTTAGTTCTACAAAGGATCGCATTATAGCTATGTTCATTTTAATAGAAATATCACTGTTTATTACACCACTCAACATAGCTACTCCTTGTTCGATAATACATAAGGCATAAATTTTCTATGTTGACCTCTTCGAGTCTTTATGGTCACATTCTGTGACCTTAAAGACTCATCATTTCGAGTGCTCCCTATTTGCAGTTTTATAACACTAAATTCTTCTTTTGTAAGTTGAAACATGAAATCTATAGGAAAACGCATAATATCTCGTATAGATATCAGATTTTCCATATTCAAAAGATTAAATAATCTAATGAAGACAAAATAATACTATTCATTAGGAATGATATAAGTATATGTACGCTTTTTCATTGCAGCTTAGACCTTACCACCCCCACTGAATAAGATTGCAGTGTTACTAGTTTGAGTTGTTCATTGCGAACCATTAACTTTTTATACTCTTTAAATTTTTCTTTTTTATCAAAGAAACCAATAACACAAGACTGTGCTAATTCTCCTTTGCGGATCGCAACTTTTGGTAATACACCTAAATTAGGAACAACCAATGTATCAGTTTCTCTCAATTCTTTGTATTGCATTTTGAGTAGATACTTAAAAGTGTATTTGGTTTCAAAAAGGCTAGCTGAAAATTTCCAACCATTTGCGTAATTCACTCCATCTTCTACTGCCACTGAATAATTGGCAATTGGAGAGCTGTTTGGATTTTCACGTATTTCGGAAACGGCACTTGCTTTAATTACAACTACTGTATCAGATTCAAATTTTTTGGAATCATTATTATTACAGCTAATCAATAAAAAGCAACTTATTAAAAAAGAAACTAGTTTCATGTATTGGATTTGGAAATAAAAATAATCAATATCTGATTACATCTGCAAATTCCTCATCCGATAAAAGTCTTTTTAATATTGGGTCAGACATAACGGTTTTATAGTCCATCCATTTCCCATTCACTTTAATTTTCTGCTTCACCAATCTAATTCCATGGCTATAATCGGCATACCAGTTTACATGCCCAGTATATAAGGGTTGAATAGGTTTTCCATTTAATTGATGCCATCCATAAATAGCTACTCTATTTGTTTTAGAAGATCGGGTTAACAAATCGCTGATAACTACGTCTTTTTTGATACCGGCAATCAATCCTTTCCTTCCTGCTCTCTGACCTTCAATTATTAAATGATGTTGCCACATGGTAATAGTACTGTCTCGATAAATATACATGGGAATTGGTGCAAGCTTTACAACTGAAGCTGCATAAATATCATTCACCATTTTTCGGGTTGGTAAAAAACAGTGCAAACTATCTGCAATAATTTGTGCAGCTATAGGCGTTAGGGGAATTCGGGCCCAATTAGATTTGGATCCTACACTTAAATAATCTGAGCTAACGTAATAAGTGGCGGATATTTTTTTATTGGAGACCGAATCTATTATATATACTTCTATAGGAACAAGTTTATATAAGAATGCAGGCATGTTACCTGAAAGTATTTCTTTCAATGCAAATGAATCTCTCTGTTTCCATTGCATGGAAACAGCTGAAGCATAAAATTCGGCTCCGGTAATTTTTTCTGAGTTAGGAGTTTGATTCAACTTAACTGTTGAACAACTCATCAGCAATAAAAAACAATAACTTGTAACAGCCTTTTTCATCTATTACAAGTTATATAGTTTTATGCAATAATTCCTTTCTCCATTAAATACTCTGCAATTTGCACTGCATTGGTGGCTGCTCCCTTTCTTAAATTATCACTTACGATCCACATGTTCAAGGTATTCGGTTGAGTTTCATCTCTGCGAATTCTTCCTACAAAAACTTCGTCTTTTTCATGCGCCCACAATGGCATTGGATATTGTTGATTGGCAATATCGTCTTGTACAATAATACCTGGCGCTGCTGCTAAAATGGCTTTTAATTCTGCAATATCAAAATCGTTCGCAAATTCTATATTCACACTTTCGCTATGCCCACCAATTACAGGAATACGAACAGTTGTTGCTGTTACCCTTATAGAATCATCTTGCATGATTTTATTGGTTTCCTTCACCATCTTCATTTCTTCTTTGGTGTAACCATTTTCTAAAAAAACATCAATCTGAGGAATTACATTTAGATCGATTGCATATTTGTAAGCCATTTCTCCTTGTACTCCATTTCTTTCATTCATCAATTGATCTACGGCTTTTTTACCGGTTCCTGTTACACTTTGATATGTACTTACAACAACACGTTTAATTGTATATTTCAAATGCAAGGGTTGTAACGCAACAACCATTTGAATAGTGGAACAGTTTGGATTAGCAATAATAAAATCATCCTTGGTTAGTACGGAAGCATTTACTTCTGGAACCACTAATTTTTTGGTAGGATCCATTCTCCATGCTGATGAATTGTCTATCACCCTGATTCCAGCTGCTGCATATAGTGGTGCCCATTCTAAAGATGTACTGCCTCCTGCAGAAAAAATAGCTACCGCAGGTTTTGCATCAATGCCATCTTGCATACTCACTACTTTATACGCTTTCCCTTTAAAGCTTACTTCTTTACCAACTGATCTTTCAGAAGCTACTGGTACAATTTCTGTAACCGGAAAATTACGTTCTGCTAATACCTGCAACATTTTGGTTCCTACTAAACCTGTTGCTCCTACTACTGCTACTTTCATAGTGTTCCCCCCGAGTTCTCGTTTCCGAGATTTTTTTGGTTAAAAAAAAGAGACCCTCCATTTTTGGAAGGTCTCTGTTAATATAGTTAATATACAAACGTGCAGTACCTTCCGCTTAGCGTGGTTTCTTTGTGCGTTTTGTATGTTTCATCATGTTCATGTAGCTACAAATATATTGTAAAAGATTTAATTATCCCAGTGAGATATCAAAATTTACTAACTGAACAAATTCTTCTAATCTTGTATCAATATCGGATTTATTGATTTCTCTCAATCGTTCAGTTCCAAATTTCTCTACACAGAAAGAAGCCATGGCACTTCCAATAATGATGGCCGTTTTCATATTTTCAAATGAAATATCTCTTGTTTTTGCTAAGTGTCCGATGAATCCTCCTGCAAAAGTATCTCCAGCCCCTGTTGGATCGAATACTTCTTCTAAAGGCAATGCTGGAGCAAAGAAAACTTTAGATCCATGAAATAACAATGCACCATGTTCTCCTTTTTTGATGATCACATATTTAGGGCCCATGGTCATAATAGTTGCTGCTGCTCTAACCAATGAATAATCGCCACTTAATTGACGAGCTTCACTATCGTTCACCATTAAAACATCTACCATTGACAATGTTTTCTTTAAATCGTCCATTGCAATATCCATCCACAAATTCATGGTATCTAACACAATCAACTTAGGTCTTTTACGCAATTGTTCTATCACCGATCTTTGAACGGCTGGTACCAAATTTCCCAACATCAAAAATTCGCAATCCTGAAAACTTTCAGGTACTACAGGTTGGAAATTTTCTAACACATTTAATTGTGTATCGAGAGTATCTCTGCTATTCATATCCATGTGATAGCGGCCGCTCCAGAAAAATGTTTTCTCATCTTTCTTAATTTGAACTCCTTCTAGATCTATATTACGATTGGTTAGAGCGTCTAATTCAGCTTGAGGAAAATCTCCTCCAACCACTGAAATTTGCTTAACTGGAACAAAATTAGAAGCGCACCAAGCAATATAAGTTCCAGCTCCGCCTATAATTTTATCTGTTTTCCCAAAGGGGGTTTCAATGGCATCAAAGGCCATAGACCCAACAACTACTAAAGACATAGAATGATTTTTGTTATTGGGGAGCGAAATTAGGGGTTTATTGGGTAATAAGCGAATTCATCCGGTCAGACCATGACACACCGTCTGACCATCTAATAGCTATTTTACAATACGAATACCTACAAATACCCGTCTGACCACCCTTAAATATCTAATACCCGTCTGACCGGTTTGGTCTGACCAGGAATCAAACTAACAAAAAATTAAATTTTAGTCAAAATATTTGCTAACATCCGTTAGTATATTATCTTCGCCCCATGGCAAGGATTAAAATAGAAAAAAACAGCTCCCGCAAAGAGGTAATCGTTAGTAAAGCCGCTGCTCTTTTTAGAGAAAAAGGGTTTAAAGCAGCTAGTATGAGAGATTTAGCCGAATCGGTTGGGGTGGAAGCAGCCAGCTTGTACAATCATATAAAATCTAAAACCGAACTGCTGCATGAAATTTGTTTTGGAGTGGCCAATCGGTTTATGCATAAAATGGATGAGGTAGAATCCGGTTCTATCAGTGCCATTGAAAAAGTAGAACAATTGATCCGTTTTCATATTGATGAAATGGTGAACCATTACGAAGAAGTATATGTTAGTGATCGTGAATGGAAACATTTAGCTGATCCTTATTTATCCAATTTTCAAACGCAGAGAAGAATGTATAGAAAGCGTTTTGCTGCCATTATAGAAGAAGGAATTCGCAATAAAGAAATTAAAAAAATTGATGCACCTACTGCTGTGCTTATTTTGTTACATGCAATTGGTGGTATTGAAAGCTGGCATAGATCTACCCAAAAAATAAATGCGTCGAATCTTACTGATAATATGATTACCATTTTAGTAGGTGGCTTAGAACTGAAATAGAATGAATTACTAAAGCATCATCAATGACTCATTTTGAAACACTCGCAATAAAAGATATTCGCAAAGAAACCAATGATTGTGTTTCTATAGCATTTGATTTGCCCGAATCAGTAAGTGAACAATTTTTTTTCACACAAGGTCAATACATTACGCTCAGAACAATGATCAATGGCGAATCGGTAAGACGTTCTTATTCCATTTGCAGTAGCCCACTCGATAAGGAATTACGTGTGGCTATTAAAAAAGTGCCAGGAGGAATTTTCTCTAGTTTTGCCAATGAAGTTTTGCAAAAAGGAGATACATTAGAAGTAATGCCTCCGAATGGAAAATTCCACACTCCCTTAAGCCAAGACAATAAGAATAAATATATTGCATTCGCATCAGGAAGTGGTATAACTCCCATCATCTCCATTATCAAAACGACCCTTCAAACCGAAGCTGGAAGCAGTTTTACATTGATCTATGGAAATAAGAATCGTCATTCTATTATTTTCAAAGAACAATTAGAGGCACTCAAGAACACCTATATGGGTAGATTGAGCATTGTATATATTTTATCTAGAGAAAAAACAGATGCTTCTATTCATTTTGGAAGAATTGATGCCAATAAAGCTGAATTGCTCTGCAATCATTTAATTGAACCATTAACTGCTGCAGGTATATTTTTATGTGGTCCTTCTGAAATGATTTTTAGCGTAAAAGAACATTTAGAAAAAATAGGGGTCGCTTCTAAAAAGATTCACTTTGAATTATTTGGTGTAGGAGAAAAGCAAAAATCAACATTAATAAATACATCAAGTTCTTCGCATGAAGTAAAAAGTCATATTACAATCCAACAAGATGGAGTGTCCTTTGATTTTGAATTGGGCTTTGAGGGAGAAAGTATTTTAGAGGCTGCATTGAAACATGGGGCAGACTTGCCTTTTGCATGTAAAGGAGGAGTATGTTGTACTTGTAAAGCAAAACTAATAGAAGGCGAAGTAGACATGGATGTAAATTATGGTTTAGAGCAAGAAGAAATTGAACATGGCTTCATTCTAACTTGTCAGAGCCATCCAAGAACAGAGAAAATTGTAATTGATTTTGATACTAAATAATCATTCAAATGGAAAATATTTTTCAAGACAAAATTGATAAAGAAATTAGAATTGAACCGAAAGATTGGATGCCGGAAAAATACCGTCAGACTTTGATTAGGCAAATTTCTCAACATGCACATAGTGAGATCATTGGCATGTTACCAGAAGGCAATTGGATCACTCGTGCTCCATCTCTTAAAAGAAAAGCTATATTGATTGCCAAAGTACAAGATGAAGCTGGTCATGGTTTGTATCTCTACAGTGCTGCAGAAACTTTAGGCATCAGCAGAGATGAAATGTATGAGCAGTTGCATACGGGTAAAGCAAAATATTCTTCCATATTTAATTATCCAACCCTCAGTTGGGCTGATATGGGAGTGATCGGTTGGTTGGTTGATGGAGCTGCCATAATGAACCAAGTGCCATTATGCAGAAGTAGTTTCGGGCCATATGCAAGAGCCATGGTTAGAGTATGTAAAGAAGAAAGTTTTCACCAACGTCAAGGATTTGAAATTTTATATGTGTTGAGTAAAGGAACAGCAGCGCAACGTAAAATGGCACAGGATGCAATTAATAGATGGTGGTGGCCAAGCATTATGATGTTTGGACCAAAAGACGATGAAAGCCCCAACAGTATTCAAAGTATGAAGTGGAAAATAAAGCGCTTTACTAACGATGAACTTCGCCAAAAATTTATTGATGTATGCGCAGAACAAGTAAAAGTATTGGGCTTTACATTACCTGATAAAGATTTAAAATGGAATGAAGAAAAGGGTCATTATGATTTTGGTGAAATTAATTGGGATGAATTTTGGCAAGTGATTGCAGGAAATGGGCCTTGTAACAAAGAACGTTTAGATGCCAGAAAAAAAGCATGGGCAGATGGTGAATGGGTAAGAGCTGCTGCTACCGCGCATGCAGCAAAAAAAGCTAACAAAAACATCGCCGCATAATGTATCTCATAATTCATAATTTTTAATTCTTAATTCATTACAAAATATGTCGTTTACTACAATTAAACATTATTATGGTGATTATGGTGAAGCCAAAAACGGTGCAGCCGATATTACTACCAATAATCAATCAAAAGAAGAATGGCCTTTGTGGGAAATATTTATCAGAAGCAAACAAGGGCTCGATCATAAACATGCTGGAAGTTTGCATGCTGCTGATGCAGCAATGGCTATTGAAAATGCCAGAGACGTTTATACAAGGAGGATGGAAGGTGTAAGTATTTGGGCCGTTGAAAGCAAATATATTCATGCAAGTAATCCTGTAGAATCTGGTTCTTTATATGATCCTGCAAATGATAAAGCATATAGGCATCCAACATTTTACGATTTGCCTGAAGAAGTAAAGTACATGTAACTGAAATGAAAATGTTGAATAAAATAGAATACCTATTACATCTTGCCGATAATGCGTTAATTATGGGGCACCGATGCAGTGAATGGTGTGGTCATGGTCCTGTATTAGAACAAGATATTGCCATTTCGAATATTGCATTAGATTATATTGGTCAGGCAAGAAATTTGTATCAATATGCTGGAGAATTGATTAATACCAAAAATGATCCATCACTTGGTTTTGTTTTACCTGCTACCGAAGATACATTAGCCTATTTAAGAGATACTACCGATTATAAAAATCATCTACTAGTAGAATTACCTAATGGAGATTGGGCTGTTACTACTTTGAGGCTTTTTTTATTTAGCAGTTACCAGTATTTCTTGTATAACGAGTTAATAAAAAATGAGGATGCACAACTAAGTGCCATTGCGGAGAAATCTTTAAAAGAAGTTACTTATCATGTAAGATGGAGTGGAGATTGGGTGATTCGATTGGGTGATGGTACAGATGAAAGTAAAGATAAAATAGAAAAAGCGATTGACTATTTGTGGCCATATACTGGTGAACTATTTTCAGGAAATGATCAGTCAATTGAAATAAATTGGACTAATAAAGTAGAATCAATATTTCATGAAGCCACTTTAATGATGCCTAAAAAAACATGGATGCAAGAAGGTGGACTAAAAGGCATTCATACAGAACATCTAGGATTTATTTTAGCAGAAATGCAACATTTACAAAGAGCTTATCCGAATAGTGAATGGTAACACCCCCCCACCCCCCAGCCCCCTAAAGGGGGAGCATTATGAATTCAGAAAACAAAAATATTATCTTATCAGAAAAAGCTACAGCAGATGCTGTATGGGCTATTCTGAAAACTATCAATGATCCTGAAATTCCAGTTCTATCAATTGTGGATCTGGGAATTATCAGAGATATAGAAATGTTACAAGATGAAAACGGAAATCAAATAGCCAAAGTAACCATTACTCCTACTTATTCAGGTTGCCCTGCAATGGATGTGATAAGCATTCAGATTAAAATGGCCCTGTTAGCAAACGGTTTTAATCAATCGATTATTCAACAAGTATTGTCTCCTGCTTGGACAACCGATTGGATCACCGAAAATGGTAAGCAACAATTAAAAGCTTATGGTATTGCACCACCTGTTGGAAAAAGTTTTGATAATGCTTATTTGGAAGACCTTCAAATTGAATGCCCACAATGCAATTCAACCAATACCAGTTTGGTCTCAGCATTTGGAAGTACAGCATGTAAAGCTTTATTTAAATGCTTGGATTGTAAAGAACCATTCGATTATTTTAAATGCCATTAAATATGGTTAACTTGTTATTGAATTAATCTATAAAAATTTATCAATGTCTTCTATACTATTATCCATAGAAAATGGAATTGCAACCATCACCCTTAATAGACCTGATAAGCTCAACTCATTTAATAGAGAAATGGCTTTATTACTTCAGCAAATATTAGATGATTGTGCATCAGATCAATCTGTTCGTTGTATTGTTTTAACTGGTGCAGGCAAAGGATTTTGTGCAGGGCAAGATTTAGCTGAAGTGGTTGACCCCAATGGTCCTGGAATGCAAAGAATTTTAAGTGAACATTATAACCCAATTATTGAAAGAATAAGGAATTTGCAAAAACCAGTTTTGGCGGCAGTTAATGGAGTTGCTGCAGGTGCTGGAGCCAATTTAGCTTTTGCATGTGATATTGTAATAAGCATTTCATCAGCATCGTTTATTCAGGCGTTCTCTAAAATTGGTTTGATCCCTGATAGTGGGGGAACATATACATTGCCTCGTTTAATTGGTTTTCAAAGAGCTAGTGCGTTAATGATGTTGGGAGATAAAGTTGGCGCAGAGGAAGCACTAAAAATGGGAATGTTGTACAAGGTATTTGATGAATCTATTTTTATAGATGAAACCAAAAAAATAGCTACAACATTGGCACAGATGCCCACAAAAGCTTTGGCCTATATCAAAGAAGCACTCAATGAATCATCTATCAATAATTTAACACAACAGTTGGCACTCGAAGACCAATTGCAACAAAAAGCAGCGGCTACGAACGATTTTAAAGAAGGCGTTGATGCTTTTTTAGCAAAAAGAGCACCGATTTACAAGGGCAATTGATCATCTTAAAAAAGTAAAAATGAATCCGTCTGAAATTGTAGATCACATGCTATTAACCGATGCCTTTTCAAATTGGCTAGGCATAAAAGTAATCGAGATAAAAGAGGGATACAGTAAAATACAAATGATAGTTCGTCCTGAAATGTTGAATGGATTAGGAATTGTGCATGGTGGAATCGCATTTTCATTAGCTGATAGCGCCTTTGCATTTGCATGTAATAGTAGAAATAATTTATCAGTAGCACTTGATACTTCCATTAATTTTATAAAGGCCGTTCATATAGGCGATACACTTATTGCAGAAGCAATAGAAATGCATAATGGAAAAAGTACAGGTATCTATCATATAACCATCACTAACCAAGAACAACAAACAGTTGCATTATTTAAAGGAACATGTTTTAGACCAGGGAAATTGGTAATTAATTAACCTCTGAAATATTGCCATTTATAAAAACATTTAATTTTTTTAATCTCAATTAGATGATCTACTCTTTCAAAGGATTTACACCAGTGATACATGAATCTTCATTCATTCATCTACAAGCTGCGGTTACAGGAAATGTAATCATCGGTAAAAATGTTTATGTTGGACCAGGTGCAGCCATTCGTGGAGATTGGGGAGCCATCGTTATTGAAGATGGTTGTAATGTGCAGGAGAACTGCATCATACATATGTTTCCAGGTACCACTGTATTATTAAAAGAAAATGCCCATATTGGACATGGTGCTGTAATTCATGGAGCAACCATTGGCAAAAATTGTTTGATAGGAATGAATAGTGTTATTATGGATAATGTGATTTTGGGAGATGAATGTATTGTTGGGGCACTGAGTTTTGTGAAAGCTGATGAAATAATTGAAGCAAGAACATTGTTAGCAGGCAACCCTGCAAAAAAAATAAAAGATGTTTCTGACGAGATGATCAACTGGAAAACAAAAGGTACTCAACTCTATCAATCCCTACCGGAAGAAATGAAAAAATATTGGATGGAAGCTGTTCCACTCAAGGAAATTCCTGAAAATCGTCCGTCTCAAGAAAATCTTTACCAGACTTGGAATGAGCTAAAAAAATAGTACAAATTACAAAGTTGTATATTTGCAACGTGTCAGAAAGGAACAACTTCATAGATTATATTAGAATTTTTGCCAGAAGCGGCCACGGTGGTGCAGGGGTAAAGCATTTTATGCGCAATAAACTAACTGCCATGGGTGGACCTGATGGTGGAGATGGTGGACGTGGTGGCCATATTATTTTAAGAGGCAATAGCAATACTTGGACATTATTGCATTTACGTTATTTCAAGAATGTTTTAGCAGAAAATGGAGAGAATGGAAGTAAAGACAATTGTACAGGCAGAGATGGAAAAGACATTTATATAGATGTGCCTCTTGGTACTATTGCACGTGATGAAGAAACTGGAAAAAAAGAAGCAGAAATTTTAGAGGACGGACAAGAATATATTTGGATGCGTGGGGGTAGAGGTGGTTTAGGAAATAGCAATTTTGCTACACCAACCAATCAAGTTCCAGAGCATGCGCAACCAGGAGAAGCCGGAACAGAAGGCTGGAAAAATTTAGAGCTGAAAGTATTGGCAGATGTGGGTTTGGTAGGATTTCCCAATGCAGGAAAATCTACTTTACTTTCTTCAATAACAGCTGCAAGACCAAAAATTGCTAATTACGCTTTTACTACTTTAACTCCGCAATTAGGTATGGTTGCTTATAGAGATCAGCAATCATTTTGTATTGCCGATTTGCCTGGGATTATTGAAGGTGCTGCTGAAGGGAAAGGACTAGGACATCGTTTTTTAAGACATATAGAACGAAATTCAGTTTTACTTTTTTTAATCCCTGCTGATAGCAATGATCATAAAAAAGAATTTGAAATTCTGCAACAGGAATTGAAATCTTACAATCCTGAAATGTTGCAAAAAGATTTTATCATAGCCATCAGTAAAAGCGATATGTTAGATGATGAGCTGAAAGAAGCCATCAGTAAAGAATTGCCAACCGGCATTCCACACTTATTTATTTCATCAGTTACTAATAAAGGATTGATTGAATTAAAAGACCTGCTTTGGGAAACCTTGAACAAGCCTATCCAATAATTTTTGCTGTTAACATTTAAGTAACATAGCCTATTAAATTGATAGGGTTACCTTTTTCACATGCCGGTATTAACATGTATAGTGTACACTAAGTAGCTAACGCTACAATTCGATTATACGCATTCCGCGTATTCATTTGCTTGCCAAAGTGAGTTGAACAAATTTTTTACACCACAAAAATTATTAAGAATGAAAAAGCAAATGTTATCTGCTTTCGCAAGAAAGTTTTTCCTAGGAAATATAATGGCAGCAATGTTATTCCTATCTGCGAATGCATCAGTATCTCCGGTTCATTTTAATTTTGAGCCTACCAAAAACAATAAAGCAATTATTACCTACAAAGGTACTGATAGCAATGATTACCTAACTTTTCAGGTGGTTTATAATAACCCAACTGGAAGTACTTTTAAATTAGTAATTACTGATACTAAGGGCGAATTGTTTTTCAGCGAAAATTATAAAGATCTTGCTTTCAGCAAAACTTTTAAATTGTACAAAGAAGACATCAGTAAATTAAATTTCTCTATTCGCGATGCTAAAACAGGCGAATCAGAAAATTTTGATGTTGTAATTAGTGAAAGTATTACTGAGAAAGTTGCAGTATCCCGTAAGAATTAATTGAAAAATTAATGGAAATAAAAGCAATTCATTGATTCAGCTCAATGAATTGCTTTTTATTAATTGTCGGTAATAGGCACTAGTACCATGGCTTGTGGCCCAGATGAAACTGAGCTGAAACCACGTAAAACAAGGGTATAATTTTTGCCTGCAACAAAGTCAACTGCAGGTAATTGAAACAATGATACTGAACTACCTGCAACAAATACACCAAGACTATAGGATCCTGGATCCATAGAAGTATATTGCGTGTAACTTCCATTGGAAGCATGATCATTAGTTGATCTTGATGTAAACAAATTAGTTGTTCCCCTTTTTACATCAACAGTTACAGAGCCTTTATAAAAATGTAGAAATCGCATATTTATTTTTCCAGTTGCTGTTGCTGTACGATCATCTTCAACCAAACTTACTTTAAATGCAGCAGTAGAATCGAAACCAAAAAGAGAATAATATTTAGAAGGCTGTATTAATAAGTTACCATTGAAATATGGAGTTGCTACACCTGCAGTGGTAATAGTTGCTAATGGACTACTCGATGCAATGGGTCTATAGGAACTTGCTACACCATAAGCAACGCCACCAATTAATAAAGCGTTGTTAGCATTCAAATCTAAGTTATTACTATTGGGAGATAAATTTACCAAACGAATATTGGCATCAGCTGGCGTATCGGTTTTTTTACAAGCTGTAAAAAAGAGAACTACCACTGAAGCAAGGATGATTATTTTTTTCATTGTAAGTATTTAGTTCAACCAGAAGATAAAGTTACTGAATAAAACAAAAAAGCTACCAGTAATTAACTGATAGCTTTTAAAAAATATTAATGGAATAGAATATTATCCTACTGCTTCTGATTTCATACTCTTAGAAGCTTTTGTTCTATCATTCTCATCCAAAATGGTTTTACGCATACGGATATTTTTAGGAGTAACTTCTATACACTCATCTTGCTGAATATATTCCATACACTCTTCTAAAGTAAACTGCAATTTTGGAATAATTCTAACTGCATCATCGCTTCCGCTTGCACGGTGGTTGGTGAGTTTTTTCATTTCCACTGCATTTACATTTAAATCACCTGGTTTAATATGTTCTGCTATTACTTGTCCAACATATACTTCATCTGTTGGGTCAACAAAGAAACTACCACGGTCTTGTAACTTATCTATTGAATAGGCAGTTGTTATTCCTTGAAACTTAGCAATCAAAACTCCGTTACTTCTTCCTGGAATCGGTCCTTTCCAAGGTTTATAATCGATAAAGCGATGGGCCATTACAGCTTCTCCTGCAGTTCCTGTAAGCATTTGAGAACGAAGACCAATTAATCCTCTTGAAGGAATTTCAAATTCAAGGTGTTGCATTTCTCCCTTACTCTCCATGATTTGCATTTCGCCTTTGCGTTGTGTTACCAAATCAATTACTTTACCACTGTATTCAGCAGGAACGTCTACCACAAGGTTCTCATATGGTTCATGCTTCTTGCCATCAATGGTTTTCACCAATACCTGAGGATTACCAACAGTAAGCTCATAACCTTCTCTACGCATGGTTTCCACCAATATACCTAAGTGAAGAATACCTCTACCAAAAACTAAGAAACTATCTGCACTGTCTGTATCTTCTACTCTTAATGCCAAATTCTTTTCCGTCTCTTTCATTAAACGATCACGCAAATGACGAGAAGTTACAAACTTTCCATCTCTACCAAAGAAAGGTGAGTTGTTAATACTAAAAGTCATACTCATAGTAGGCTCATCCACGCTAATAATTGGTAATCCTTCTGGATTCTCCACATCAGCAATTGTATCTCCGATATTGAAATCTTCTAACCCAACAACAGCACAAAGATCTCCGCAAAGCACTTCAGTAACTTTACGTTTACCCATTCCTTCAAAAACGTACAGCTCTTTTACACGGCTCTTTTTGATAGAACCATCTGCTTGTACTAAAGCAATTGGTTGACCTTCTTTAATAGCTCCTCTTGTTACTTTACCGATGGCAATTCTTCCTAAGAAAGAAGAATAATCCAATGAAGTGATCTGCATTTGCAAAGGACCTTCATTTACTTTAGGTGCTGGTACATATTTAATGATACCATCCATTAAAGGAAAAATATCTTCAGTTTGAGTAAGGCTATCATTAAACCAACCATTCTTTCCACTACCATAAAATGTAGGGAAATTTAATTGTTCTTCTGTTGCATCTAAATTGAAGAATAATTCAAATACCGCATCATGTACTTCGTCCGGACGGCAGTTTGGTTTGTCTACTTTGTTGATCAATACAATTGGATGCAAATTCAATTGCAATGCCTTTTGTAGAACAAAACGTGTTTGAGGCATAGGTCCTTCAAAAGCATCTACTAATAAAATAACACCATCAGCCATTTTCAAAACACGCTCTACTTCACCTCCAAAATCACTGTGACCTGGTGTATCAATTACATTGATTTTATAATCTTTATAGGTTACGGCTGCATTTTTACTGAAAATGGTGATACCACGCTCTCTTTCCAGGTCATTGCTGTCCATAATTAACTCTCCAGCATCCTGGTTGTCTCTAAAAACCTTAGTTGCACCTAAAATACGGTCTACTAAAGTGGTTTTGCCATGGTCAACGTGTGCGATGATGGCAATGTTTCTTATATCCATTGTTGTGTATTTGCTTCAGTATCAATTACTTATGTAAATAATACTATTTATTTGAGCGGCAAAGGTACGATATTACAACGGGGGAGCAAGTAAATAAGTGTCAATATTATGTTACCTACAAAGGCAAATACTGATTTTTAGCCTTAATTTCAGATGAATATCAACCCTTTATGAAGTCATTTTTGCTCTATTTACTCATTGCTTTTTATTTATTTGCAGGATACAATCATTTTGCTAATCCGCGTTTTTATACTCCATTGATTCCTCCTTATTTAACTCAATGGACCAATATGATTAATATAGTAAGCGGAATAGCAGAAATTGCATTGGCAATTGGTATGATTTTTCCCAGTACCAGATTACTTGCTTCATACGGAATCATTGCGCTCTTAATCGCTTTTATTCCAGCTCATATTTATATGATTCAATTGGGTCACTTTAATTTAGGAAAATTTCAAATGACGCCAACTATCGGATGGATTAGATTATTGGTATTACAACCACTATTGATCATCTGGGCTTATTGGGTAAGAAATTAATATCTTTAAAAAAAAATCCATGCGCTTTCTTAAAATTATTATTGGAATAGTTGCTGTATTAGCTATTGTTTATTTGATCGGGCCATCTCCTTCAAAACCCAATTATAATAATACAATAATCGAGGTTCCTTCAGAACCGAATGCATTAGAAAAATTTATTGCTACAGGAGAGGCTTCCCATAAAATAAAACCCAATAATGAAGCTAGAATTATTTGGGCCAACGATTCTTCGAAACAAAAAACTAAATACGCCATCGTGTACTTACATGGCTTTAGTGCAAGCCAGGAAGAAGGTAATCCTGTACACAGAGAAATTGCCAAGCAATTTGGCTGTAACCTATATCTAGCAAGACTTTCGCAGCATGGAATAGATACTACAGAAGAATTGATGAATATGACTGCCGAAAATTTATGGGAATCTGCAAAAGAAGCATATGCCATTGGGAAAGCAATTGGTGACACTGTAATTTTAATGGGTACTTCAACAGGTGGCACATTGGCATTAATGTTAGCAGCCAATTTTCCTGAAGTCGGAGGATTGGTTTTGTATTCGCCCAATATTGCCATAAAAGATCCCAATGCATGGTTATTGAATAATCCATGGGGGCTACAAATTGCCAGAGCTGTAAAAAAATCAAATTATATACATGTAGAAAAATCAATTCCTCAATACAATCAGTATTGGAATCATCACTATCGATTAGAAGCTACTGTGCAGTTAGAAGAATTATTAGAAACCGCCATGACAAAAACAACTTTTGAAAAAATCAAACAACCAACATTAGTACTGTATTATTATAAAAACGAATCGGAACAAGATCCTGTTGTAAAAGTAAGTGCTATGAAAGATATGTTTGCAGTCATTCAAACCCCAACTGAAAAAAAGAAAATGGTCCCTATTCCAAATTGCGGTAATCATGTAATGGCTTCCCCTATTCAATCAAAAGATATAGAAACAGTGAAAAAGGAATCTGCCCGTTTCTTAAATGAAATTATGATGATACAGCCGCTCATGAATTAATGGATGTTTGCATCCATACAATTTCATTACCTTCATCCCCCTAAATTGCTTGCGTATGCCTCTTAGTAAAATAGCTGGCATTGGTAAATATGTACCTGCCAATGTTGTTACCAACGATGACCTCACTAAATACATGGATACCAATGATGAATGGATCCAAGAAAGAACGGGGATAAAAGAGCGCAGATATGCGCATAGAACAGAAGAAACAACTACCACAATGGCTGTAGAAGCGGCCAAAATTGCGATTGAAAGAGCAGGTACAACTGCCCAAGAAATTGATTTTATTGTATTTGCTACTTTATCGCCTGATTATTATTTCCCTGGTTGTGGAGTAATGGTACAACGTGCGATGAAGATGAAGGAAATTGGAGCCTTGGATGTACGCAATCAATGTAGTGGATTTTTATATGCACTAAGTGTTGCTGATCAGTTTATTAAAACAGGTATGTATAAAAATATATTAGTGATAGGAAGCGAAAAACATTCTTTTGGTTTAGATTTCACCACTCGTGGTAGAAATATCTCCGTGATTTTTGGAGATGGAGCAGGAGCAGTTGTTTTGCAGCCAACAGAAAAAGAAGGTCAAGGAATTCTCAGCACACATTTACACAGCGATGGAGAATCTGCTGAAATATTGGCCATGTACAATCCTGGGACACATGCCAATCATTGGGGTGCAAAAAATTATGCCGATTTTGATGAAGCTGAAATTGCTCAAATGTTTATGAGTAAAAAGATGATCGACAATGCTCAACTTTATCCTTACATGGACGGTCAGGCAGTTTTCAAAAAAGCGGTGGTGAAATTTCCAGAAGTAATTATGGAGGCACTCAATAAAAATGGATTGAAATCAACTGATATCAATATGTTGATACCTCATCAGGCTAATTTACGCATTAGCCAATATGTTCAACATAAACTGCAATTGACCGACGATCAAGTGTATAATAATATTCAATACTACGGAAATACTACGGCTGCATCTGTTCCTATTGCATTATGCGAAGCTTGGGAAAAAGGCAAAATAAAAGAAGGTGATTTAGTTTGTTTAGCGGCATTTGGAAGTGGCTTTACTTGGGCTAGTGCTTTAATGAACTGGTAGTTTACCTATTTGGTGTTCTTATGGAAAGAAAAATTATTTACCTTATTAATCCAATATCCGGTACTTCTAAAAAAGAAAAGACCCGTTTATTGATCGAAAGAGAAACAGAATTACAAGAAATTCCTTTTAAAGTATTTTTTACTAATCCTACGGGCAATTATGAATTGGTAAGAGATCATATTTTGCAAGAAGGTTTTACTGATGTAGTAATGATTGGAGGGGATGGAACGGTCAATCAAGTTACCAATGCTTTAAGAGATACTGGTGTTCAATTTGGTATTATTCCTTCAGGTTCTGGTAATGGATTGGCTCGTGCTGCCAATATACCCTCTAAACTAAAATCTGCCCTCGCTATTATTTTTGGAGGTAAGGCAAAAGCAGTCGATGCATTTACCATTAATGGTGAATATTCATGTATGTTAAGTGGAATTGGTTTTGATGCACAGGTAGCGCATGATTTTGCGCAAAAAACAAGTAGGGGATTATTTACCTATACACAACACAGTATCATCAACTTTTTCAAAGCCAACCCCTATCAATTTGAAATAACGATCGATCATTTTTCATTTTTCACGGATGCTTTTTTTATTAGCATTGCCAACAGTAATCAATTTGGCAACAATGCTACCATTGCTCCGCAAGCCAGTTTATCGGATGGATTATTAGATGTAGTAATTGTACAAAAAATGAACAAAGCAAAATTGCCTTTTGCTATTCTACGTCAAATGAGGGGTAACAATAAATTGCAGCAACTAGTTGACGATATTAGCACAAAAACTATTCTGTATTTTCAAACACCCGCATTATCTATTAAAAACGAGAAACTAGCCCCTTTACATATAGATGGCGAACCTAGAGAAACAGCTCAAACATTTAATATTGAAATAATAAAAGCTGCATTTAATTTATTACAGCCTTAGTGCATTATTTATTGATGATTCTTTTTAGGCTTTGAAATGCATCTTGATTAATTGGGTTATCTAATGCATGTGAAATATCTCTTTTCTCAGCTGCAGTTAAGTGAAAACTCAAACTAGCAGCTGCATCTTTAGTTGAAGGCACATATTGAAATGTTATACGATAAAAATCAGGACCATAGTTTTTTGATAAATAATCCAATTGGTCGTGCTGTGCATAATCCTGCATTTTAAACCAATTGTTCTGAAGAATTAAAAATGGTTTGGTTAAAAAACCAATCAAAGAATTATTTTCTACCGGTTTATCCCAATCACTCACACCCCGATCTCTGATTTGAATTAAAACAACTTTGGATGTATTGGCCTGCAACCAGCCTTTAAATACTTCTACAAAACGCAAACTGGCTTCTTGTCCGAAATTATCTCTCAATCCCGCATCCATTACATCAATGATTGGATTAGTTGGTAACCAAACATTAGGTAATACATATGGAAATGTAGCGTTCATTCTCAAAGCAGAAAGCAAACTGATCCCATTACTATTTTGTTTATGGAAAAAGGAATTAAAATCAATTGCATCTGGGTCAAACGAATTGATATTGTCTTCTATTGCAATGGGCTTTAATAAAAAACGTACGGGGCGTGTTGCAATAATCATTTTTCTGCCATCTCTCGTAATAACAGAATTGAAAAACATTGCGGGCAACTTAGCCAATCTTTCTGCTTCAGCATATTCCGAAATAGGCTTATCTAAAATAGATTCGGTATTTGTATTCAATTTTTGTTCGAATGCATAGCCTCTGTCTTTAATATATTCAAATCCATTGTAGCGAAACTTTTGTGCAGGACTAAATAAATCTCTAGTCAGGAATGAAGAAAAAATTGGACTTAATAAATCTTTTGAAATATTAGCTATGTATTGTTGATCTTGTAAATTAATTGATTTGCCTTTTAGTTTTTGAAAGTATAATTCCCTAAAATAAGCTGCACCCAACATTCCACCAGATGCTCCATTAATAAGAATTGTTTGCTCCATTAAACGACCATTCAGTTGCTGGTCTAACCGCTGAAGTGTATTCATGGTGAAAGCTGCGCTTCTAGTACCACCTCCACTTGTATTGATAATATATAGAATCGGTTTGGGTGATGATTGCTTTGCTTTCCAATTATTCAATATGGAAATATATTGTACTCGATCGTTTTGAATACTCGAATCGTTTGCCATTGCATTCACTGATTCTTTGCTATACAAAGGTCTTTCGGATTTATGAATATAATCTAAACCATAGGCTTTGTTTCTTGGATCAATAATTTCTTTTTGATATAAAAAATTGGCTATAATATATAAAGCAACCACAAGAGGTATGCTCCATGTTTTTAGAAAAATAGACATTGCTCCTGCAAATGCAATTAAAATAGCAAAAAATAAAGTGATACTACTTGCGGCCGGCAATTGAAACAATTGGGCATCCGAACTATATCCGGTTAAAATCAGAAAAACAAATGCCAAAGTTATAGCCAATACAGCCGCAACATGGTGTCGATTAAATAGTGCATCTAAAAATTCAGGGCTATAATGTCTAACATCTCTTGGTTTTCGCAAACGTAATCCCGCACTTAAAAACCAATCAATTCGCATCTCATATTTTTCTTTTGGTAGAATTTTAGTAGTAGCAACCCGATTGTATTCCTGATGTGCATCTTTTATACTAGTTGATAGAGTATAATAAATAGTTTTATCTGCACTGAAAAAATATATAAAGGCAATTGCCAAAGACAATATAAAACCGCCCGTATATCCTAATGCTAAAAAAATAATTTCTTTCGTTTCAACTAATTCTTGGGAGCTAGAATAATGAATTGCCCTTGCCAAATAATATACTAAGAAAGCAATCGGAATGATCGCATTATTGATACAATATTTTAAAAATGGTTGGGCATTGGTTGCTAAAAATCGAATATTCTTTGCGTGCAAAATAAAAGTGGTAATATTCCAACTCATAATGAATACTCCTGTAGAAAACCCAACGATAGCAGTACTAATTGCAGTAACCTCGCCAAAATATTCAGGAGCTAGAAAAAGCGAATCTGCTCCAAATGTGTGCATGAAATTACCTGCAACTGTGGCAAATAATAGGTACCAAAAAACCAAAAAAATCTGATACCTCCTGAAATGCATCAAAAAAAGTTGAATGGGCAAAGAGAACCAAATTCCAACTAAGTATTTCTTCATACAACTAAGATGGTTTTATGCTCCATCCCGCTGCACTAAGTTACTTAAATTCTCTAGCATCTTTTTGCAGAAGAAATAGCATCATTACCAATGAGAGCAATAATAACATTCCTGTTAACTGATGCAACTGTGCAGTCCATTCAAATAAACCCCAATTGCCCGGTATAATTCCTTTACTAAACAAAACAGTTCCAATGCCTAGCACCACTTGAACAAGAACAATTACAAAAGGCATTTTTTTGACCTGATTAAAAATGGCAGCTCCTTGAATTTTATTCAACCGAAAAGTCCATACAGTAATTAATATCAACAACAGATAAGCTAATCCCCGATGAATAAAATGAATCAATAAAGTGTTGTCGATAAAATTGAGTAAAAATGGTTGATCCTTAAATAATGAAGCAGGTATCCATTCTCCATTGATGGTGGGCCAGGTAGAAGCAACATTTGCAGCTTTATGGCCTGCCATTAATGCACCATACAATAATTGAACTACTAATAAGACCAATAATATATAGTTGGTTCTAAGGGCTTTTGAATTTCGGATCAATTGATCCTTCTTAATTAAACAACTAAGCGCAAACCAAAAAGTATAACTGAGTAATCCCAAAGCCAATACAAAATGCAATGCCAATCGGGTTGGCTTTACATATACTGCATCGCCTGTTAATCCACTAGCTACCATGATCCAACCAACGCCTCCTTGTAATGCGCCTAATACAAACAATACAAACAATGGCTTTATCATTTCTTTCCTGAAAGACTTCTTCCATAAGAACCATACAAACCCTATGGCAAATACTAAACCAATTGATCTTGCCCAAAGCCGATGAAACCATTCCCAGAAAAAGATATATTGAAAGTCTTTTAGTGTAAACTCAAAATTGAGTAATTGAAACTGAGGAGTTTCTTTGTATTTATTAAAAGCGGCTACCCAAGCGTTTTCGTTTAATGGAGGTAGGGTTCCAGTAATAATATTCCATTCGGTGATAGATAAGCCACTTCCTGTTAATCGAGTGATTCCGCCTAAAGCGATTTGTACAACCGTCATTCCAACTCCTAGCAATAACCAAATGGCCACCTGCTTGTCTGAGCGTTTCAATTTTTCCATTTTTCCCTATTTCTAATTAATACAAAGGTATAACAACCGAAACGGTTGTTTTGATCAAAACAATTTGATACTATTGAAAGGAAAGTGGAAATTTACAGGATGTTACCTTCTTTTTATCAGGAAACGCTTATAGAAGCTGGATGCGATGAAGCTGGAAGAGGATGCTATGCAGGTCCTGTTTTTGCAGCAGCAGTTATTTTACCAAAAAACTTTAAGCATCCGCTTTTGAATGACAGTAAACAAGTGGGCGAAAAACAACGATTGATATTGAAAGAGGTCATCGAATCAAATGCAATTGCCTGGTCGGTTGCCAATGTTGAAGTGGAAGTGATAGATTCCATTAATATTTTAAAAGCCAGTTTCAAAGCAATGCATAAAGCCATTGGGCAGTTAAAATTAGTTCCAGAATTTTTATTGATTGATGGAAATCGGTTTATTACTTACCCAAAAATACCACATATCTGTATTGTAAAGGGAGATGGAAAATTTGCTTCCATTGCGGCTGCAAGTATTTTAGCAAAAACCCATAGAGATGCTTATATGGAAAAATTACATCAGCAGTTTCCTCAATATGGTTGGAATAGAAATAAAGGATATGGCACTTTGGAACACCGAATTGGCATAGAAAAAAACGGATTATGCATACACCATCGGAAAAGTTTTAACATCGTTCCTTCGCAAATGAATATTCCTTTTTAGTCCATTTCCCAAACACCTGCACCCTGACGAATCAATTCATAAGTAGGAGATGTACAATCGATAATGGTAGATGGTACCATCCCTCCATTTCCTCCATCAACAACTATATCAACCAGGTTTTCAAATTTTGTATGTATTAAATCGGGGTCTGTAAATTCCTCTACCATTTCTCCTGGTAATGAAGCCGACAATAATGGATGACCCAATTGTTCTACTATGGTTCTTGCAATAAGGTTGTCGGGAATTCTTAACCCAATGGTACTTTTTTTACTTTGCAATAATTTGGGCACTATTTTACTCGCAGGAAGAATAAATGTATATGGACCAGGCAAATAGCTTTTTAATAATCTGTAAAGAGATGTGTCAATGGGTTTGCAGTATTTACTGAGGTCACTTAAATCATTACAGATAAAGCTGAGTTGGGCTTTTGAAGGATCAACTTGTTTTATTCTAGCAATTCTTTCAATTGCTTTTGGTTGAAAAATATCGCAGCCCAATCCATAAATAGTATCGGTTGGATAAATAATAATTCCTCCATCATTTAAACATTCAATGATTGTTTTTATATGGCGCGGATTGGGATTATCGGGATGAACATGCAATAACATAATTGAAGTTAAGCTATAAAAACGAAGACGGCTAAAGCCGTCTTCTGTTTGTTTGTAACCCCTGGTTAAAAAATAATAACTACAGAGAATAGTCACCATCCGCTGCAATTACACAATAAAAGTAGCATGACGAACATCTATAAACAAGGTGTTATACACCCATTTTTAGTAGGTTAATAAACGGCAAAAAAAAGGTAATAATTCGATTGTTTTAAGGTTTTTTTAATTTAAATTCGTTACGCAAAATTGCTTCTATCATTTGAATTAAACTGTATGAAGAAAATCGTATTAGTAGACGATCATGTATTGCTAAGAAATGGTTTATGTAGCATAATTGGTGGTTTCCCTGGATACACCGTTTTATACGAGGCAGATAATGGTAAAGATTTTATTCGCCAATTAGACCCCAACAATCTTCCTGATATAGTATTATTAGATGTTTCCATGCCAGAAATGAATGGCTATGAAACAGCTAATTGGTTGCTTAAAAATCACCCAGATATTAATATTTTGGTATTGAGTATGTTAAGCGATGAACATTGTATCATCAAAATGCTGCAAAATGGTGCGAAAGGTTATATACTTAAAGATATCAAGCCGGTAGAATTACTCAATGCTTTAGATACTATTTACGAAAAAGGAATGTATTTCAATAATGTTTTGTGTAGCAATTTAGTACACTCTATTAAAAATGGAGTTTGTGAACCAGCAGATCCATATCAGAAACTGATCGCTTTGCCCGAAAGAGAAAAAGAATTTTTAAAATGGGTTTGCACCGAAAAAACCTTAAAAGAAATTGCTTCAGAAATGTGTTTGAGCCCTAGAACAATAGATGGTTACAGAGATAATTTATTTGAAAAATTAAATGTTACCAGCAGGGTTGGTTTGGTTCTTTTTGCATTAAGAACTGAAGTAGTTAAACTATGACTTGATTTCCCAAACTTCTCTTCCCCTCAATAATTTATCTAGATTTCCTTTTCCTTTTGTAGCAATGGTTTCTTCAATTTGCATTGCCATAACATCTTCATAACATGGTCGGTCAGTTTCAAAAAACACACCGAAAGGTCTTGGGAAATGTCCACCCTCTTTATTCGGGTTATCGAACATTCTCGTTAAAATCTGGGCTTTATAAAAATCACGCTCATCGTGAATCCATAAATCATCGGTACTTGCGCCTTCTCCTAATTCAACAACTACAGGCTTAAATCCATCTAACTTAATTCCTTTGCTTTGATTGGTTCCGAAAATCATTGGCTTGCCATGTTCTAAGAATAATGTTTCTTCTTGCTTGCTAGATTTTTCTGTAAATATTTCGAAAGCCCCATCATTAAAAATATTGCAGTTCTGATAAATTTCTAAAAACGAAGACCCCTTGTGTCCATTCGCACGAGTAAGCATATATTGTAAATGCTTGGGATCACGATCCATAGAACGTCCAATAAATGTTGCATCTGCACCCATTGCTAAAGCCAAAGGATTGAACGGGTGATCGATGCTACCAAAAGGGGTACTCTTGGTGATTTTATTTTCCTCCGATGTTGGAGAATACTGCCCCTTGGTTAAACCATAAATTTGGTTGTTGAACAATAAAATATTTACATCAAAATTTCTTCTTAATAAATGGATGGTATGATTACCGCCAATACTTAACCCATCTCCATCTCCCGTAACTATCCAAACACTCAATTCTGGGCGAGATGCTTTTAATCCACTCGCTACTGCTGTAGCTCTTCCGTGGATGCTATGCATACCATAGGTATTCATATAATAGGGGAATCTGCTGCTACATCCAATTCCACTGATGATCACAATATTTTCTCTTGGAACGCCAATGTTTGGCATCACTTTTTGTACCTGCGCTAAAATGGAATAATCTCCACAACCAGGACACCAACGAACTTCTTGGTCTGTTGCAAAATCTTTTGACGTTAAAACCGGGCTAGCAATTGTTTCTGTACTCATATAAATAGATTATTCTACAAGGCAATAAAGTTACATATTCGGAGGGAAAAATTGCAAATTTTTCGTTTTCTATCGGTAATTAATCCATTCCCAAACACTATTTACTGCGCTGCATTCAACTCTTCCCAATATTCCGCAGCCCTTCTGGTATGCGGAATTACAATGGTTCCGCCAACAATATTGGCTACAGCAAATACTTCATACATTTCTTCGGTATTCACTCCCAATTCATGACTTTTACCCAAATGGTATTTGATACAATCGTCGCAACGCAATACCATACTAGCCACCAAACCAAGCAATTCCTTTGTTTTTTTATCCAGCGCTCCTTCATCATAGGTATTGGTATCTAGATTCCACAATCTTTTCATCACTAGATTATTCTTACTCAGAATTACTTCATTCATTCTTTCACGGTAACTATTGAATTCATTCACCATTTCGCTCATAAATATATTTTAGACAACAAAAATACAGCGGCTGCATAGAATTATTTGTATTTTGTATGACTAAACTTGCAGATATGAAAAAATTGATTGTATTGTTGTTTATCCCTTTTTGGGCGATCGGCCAAAGCAAAACTGATTTAATCAAAATCACTGATATGCTTCAAATCAAGCAAATGAGTGGGTTGAGTTTTAGCCCCGACGGAAGCAAAGCCGTTTTTGTATTAAATAGCATAGAGCAAGAGGGAGTTAGTAAATGGGAATTCAAATATACCAATCTATTATACATGGTTGCAACCGATGGCTCAAGTGCCCCGAAAGCCTTGACTACTAAGGAAAGCGCGGGACAGCCTTCATGGAGCCCCGATGGAAAACAATTGGCATTTGTTCGTCCGGTGGATGGTAAGCCACAGATCTTTTTATTGTCAATTGATGGGGGTGAGCCGATACAATTAACCAAATTTAAATATGGAGCCAGCAATCCTAAATGGAGCCCAGATGGTAAGCAAATTGTTTTTGGTGGGTCTGTGCCTTTTAAAGATTTATTAAAAGATAGTATACTCAATCCAGACAAAAGCTTACCGAAATGGCCAATGGAAAAACCTGGCTTTAATCAAAATGAATTTTTAAAAACATCTACAGCAAATGCGGATCCAGATGGATCACTAGAAGAAATTAGGGCTTATTTAGACTTGAATGCAACCGATAGAAAAGCCAAGGTTTTTAATAAATTGAATTTTCAAGAAGAAACTACCACATCTCCCGAACTATCATTCAGTCATGTTTTTGTAACAGCAGTTCAACCTAATTCAACACCAGTTGCTATTACCAAAGGGTTTTATCGTTTTGGAAATGCAGTATTTACTCCTAATGGATCAACCATCATTTTTACAGGAAGTATGAATGATACACAACATCCAGACAGGGTGCAGGAAAGTCAAATATTTACTGCATCTAGCAATGGCGCTAATATGAAAATGATCCTTGGAGCAAAAGGTAAAACTTATAATAGTCCTTCTTTATCTCCTTCAGGAAAATGTTTGGCTTTTCAAACGGGACTGACCAATACAGTAGATATTCCCGCATTGGTTGTGATGCCATTTAATGGAACAGTGAGTGAGGCAATTACGCTGCCTTTCGACAGAAATAAAAGTGGATTGAATTGGAGTAATGATGAAAAATATATTTATTTCAATGCACAGAGTAATGGTGGCACTCCAATTTATAGAGTAGATGTAAAAACAAAAGCAGTAGAACAACTTACAGAATCTATTGCTGGTATTAGCAGTTACGATTTATACAAAAATCAACTGGTATTTGTAAAAACAGAAGTTGCCAATCCATTCGAAATTTATGCAAGTGATGCATCGGGAAAAAACGCACAACGCATCAGTAGTTTCAATTACAATTGGGTGAGCAAAAAACAATTGAGTTTACCGGAGAAAAAAACATTTAAAAACGAAAAAGGTCAAACAGTTGAATATTGGGTGATGAAGCCTTCTAATTATGAAGCTGGGAAAAAATATCCTGCTATACTAGATATTCATGGCGGACCAACTGCCATGTGGGGACCAGGTGAAAGCTCTATGTGGCATGAGTTTCAATACTATTGTGCAAAAGGTTATGTGGTAGTGTATGGCAACCCAAGAGGTTCAGGTGGATATGGTACTGAGTTTTTAAGAGCGAATATTAATGATTGGGGGAAAGGCCCAACTTCGGATGTATTAACTTCTTTGAATTTAGCAGCTAAAGATGGTTTTATTGATACGGCTAAACTGGCTGTAACTGGTGGATCATATGCTGGATATTTAGTAGCTTGGATTGTTGGACACGATCAACGTTTTAAAGCAGCATGTGCGCAAAGAGGAGTTTACGATCTAGGAACATTCTTTGGAGAGGGAAATGCTTGGCGTTTAGTTCCCAATTATTTTGGCGGCTACCCTTGGGAAGAAAAATCAAAAGCAATTATCGAAAGAGAATCTCCAATTAAATATGTTGCCAACATACGCACTCCTTTAATTATTTTCCATGGAGAAAATGATTTAAGAACTGGCGTTATTCAAAGTGAAATGTTGTACCGTAGTTTAAAAGTATTAGGAAGAACGGTGGAGTATGTTCGCCATCCAGGTGCAACACATGAAATTACCCGAACAGGAAATAATCGCCAACGGATCGATCAAATGCTCAGAACAATGGAGTTTTTTGAAAGGTTTGTTAAGCATTAATAACCATTTACTTGGTGTGTAATGGATTGTTTGTGGCGGTATATAACCGCTTGACCATTAATTGTTGCTGGTTGCCAATCTGGGCTAACTTTAATAACCCTCATTGTTTCCAAATCAACCGACCATTCGCATGATTTAACTAAATAAACATTTGAAACTTTTCCTTTTGTATCAATAGTGAAATCAACTACTACGGTGCACTTAGAATCTGGGCCTGAAATCTGCATGAAACGTATAGGGGTCTGCATGTTTTTGGAGAGATAATTACTCCATCCTTTCAAATCGCCTTTGTATTTTGCCGGGATTTTGATGGTACTATCTTTTTCAGTGTCACTTGCTGTTGTTGAATCAAATGACATTTTGGTTCCGTTTGGATAGAAAACTAATTTTCTATCATAATTGGTTCTTTTTATTAATAAACCGAATTCAAATTCGTCTACAATTCTTGGTTTAGAACTATCATCAAAATTATATTGCCATCTATGGTTCTTATAGTCATTGAAATAATAACCCAAACTATCTAATTTTCCTTCTGTATTATACCAAGCAAATAAACCATGAGCTGTTGTTTGCTTATCATCTTTGTAAGTCTCCCATTGTACTATTGGACCTTTTGTTTGATAATATCTACAAACATAAGTAGTGTCATTTTCTTTGACCTTATGCATAAAATAGGCAGCACCTTCCAAATTATCTACAGACTTCCAATCTTTGTCAAAAGCATAAAATGATTCATTTTTATTTTGGGCTTGAGACAATAGAGTTATTAAAAGTAATGGAATGAAAAGGGCTTTCATTAAATTAGATTTTAATTGAAGATAAATATTTGCTTTAAATAATTATCTTATCATTACCAAAATAAGTATGCAATACTTTAGGTAATTGAATACCAGCTTCGGTTTGATTATTCTCTAACAAGCATGCAACAATGCGCGGTAGTGCCAATGAACTTCCATTTAAAGAGTGTGCTAGTTGGGTTTTTCCATCGGCACCTTTAAAGCGGCATTTCATTCTATTGGTTTGGTAATTTTCAAAATTACTTACACTACTCACTTCTAACCAACGTTGTTGGGCTGCACTGTACACTTCAAAATCATAAGTGATGGCACTGGTGAATCCCATATCGCCACCGCATAAACGCAAAATACGATAAGGCAATTCCAATGATTGCAATAAACTTTCTACATGAGCAATCATTTCTTGAAGAATAGCATAGCTTTTATCTGGATGTACGATCTGAATAATTTCAACTTTCTCAAATTGATGCAATCTGTTTAATCCACGTACATCTTTTCCATAACTACCCGCTTCTCTTCTAAAACAAGGAGAATAGGCTGTCATCTTAATAGGCAATTCATCTTCCTTTAAAATGGTATCGCGATACACATTGGTTACAGGTACTTCAGCCGTTGGAATTAAATAAAAATCATCTTCAGTAGCATGATACATCTGCCCTTCTTTATCGGGTAATTGCCCCGTAGCATAAGCAGATGCTGCATTTACCATGAATGGAGGTAAATATTCGGTATACCCTGCAGCCGTATTAAAATCTAAAAAATATTGAATCAAAGAGCGTTGCAATTTGGCCCCCTTTCCAATATAAACCGGAAAACCACTGCCCGTAATTTTATTGCCTAATTCAAAATTGATCAAATTGTATTTGGTGGTTAAATCCCAATGCGGAACCGCATTTGCATAAAGTGTTGGAATAGTTCCTCCTGTTCTAACTATTTCATTGTCTTCGGGTGTTTTTCCTA
>JANOZT010000042.1:0-30167 GCA_031429515.1 Sphingobacteriia bacterium | reverse complement strand
ACTATTTAACATAAAACTTAGTTATAAGAGTTAACCCATTTCCTTTTGTTTTTGCGGGAGGCAGTCGGTTGACCAATCGGCTGCCTCCCGCAAAAACGACGATTGGGGTATGGGTTATTATTATAACTGTATATTATGTTACTTAGATGCTTGTGTAGTGGTTGGCATAATTTGCCTTGCATGCCAACCACGAAGGGGCAAGAATATTAAAGAAAAAAAAAAGATAGCGTAGCGAGGGGAACGAGCAACAAATTCGCTAAGTTAGAGGTATGAATTACGATAAAAAATTAGACACAATACTTAGAGTTTTATTAAGGAATTTACCTACTTATATGACTCAGTTAGAAATCGAAAATAAAATAAGTAAAATTGAAGTACACGACCATATGTGGTTAGAAATGCATTTAATAATAGATAAACTAATTGACGATGGGTATGTCAAAAAATATATTATATCTGTTGTAAATTTAAATACTAAAGACAGTGTTGATACGCCACATTTTGAAATAACCTTTAAAGGGAAGATGTTTATTCAGGAAGGTGGGTACGAGGGGCATTATCTGAAATTGGCTTCCGAAAGTATTCGCTTGGGTAAACTAGATGAGAACCAAAAGTCGACCAACGAAAATATGGTCTTTTTAACTCGCGTTGTTGCTTTTGGTACAACGGTTGCTGCAATTTATTATCTTCTTGAGGTTTTGAAATACTTTTGCGTAATCCCAAAATCTTTTTAATACTCGCACCAATCAAAGAAAGAAGCGTGGGCTTTTTTTCTTTAATATTCTGTTGTGTGCTATTTAACATAATATATATTATAGGCTATTTGTATTATTGATTTTAGATCTGAATAAAGGCTAATATCCTGATAATCATTATATTCATACTATAATATAAACGAATCAATCACATGAAAAGTATTCATCGTAGACAGTTTATTCAACAAGGTACTGCAGCAAGTTTAGCATTTGGTGCTTCGCTTAATAGTCTTAAATTATTTGCTGCTGAGCAAACTAATATGGTTAGAATCGGAATTATTGGTGTTGGATTACGCGGCCAAAATCATTTAGAAATGATGTTAAATCGTGCCGATGTTCAGGTAATTGCCATGGCTGATCCTAACCCAATCATGATGTCCGCAGCGCAACAAATCATCACCAAATCTGGTAAAAAAGCCGCTGTGGAATATGGTAAAGGAAACCTCGATTATAAGAATTTATTACAAAGAACAGATATAGATGCAGTTATTATTGCTACACCTTGGGAATGGCATGTTCTTCAGGCCATCGACGCATTAAATGCGGGCAAAATTCCTGGTGTTGAAGTCTGTGGAGCTATCAAGTTGCAGGACTGTTGGGATATCGTAAATGCGGCTGAAAAGACTATAATACCAGTAATGGTACTTGAAAATGTATGTTATCGTAGAGATATCATGGCTGTATATAATATGGTCAGAAAAGGCCTTTTTGGGGAAATTCTCCATCTTCAAGGTGGTTACCAGCACGATTTAAGGGGTGTTAAATTCAATGATGGCGTTACCCCATATAATTCTGGAGCCGAATTTGGTGAGAAAGGTTTTAGTGAAGCACAATGGCGTACCAATCACTCAGTCAATCGTAATGGAGACCTTTATCCTACCCATGGTTTAGGCCCTGTAGCGATGATGATTGATATTAATCGAGGCAATAGACTTACCCGATTATCTTCGGTTGCAACTAAAGCAAAAGGTTTACATAAATATGTAGTTAACCATCCTAAAGGTGGTGAAAATCACCCTAATGCGAAAGTTAATTTTAAATTAGGAGATATCGTTACCACCCAAATTCAAACCCACAATGGTGAAACAATTCTATTAACGCACGATACCAATTCTCCTCGTCCGTACAATATTGGGTTCCGTGTACAAGGAACCGAAGGATTATGGCAAGACAGTAAATCTGGCGCTTTTAATGCTGGCATGCTGTATATAGAAGGAAGATCGGAAAAATCCCATCAATGGGAAAATCCGGAGAAATGGTTAAAGGAATACGACCATCCCCTTTGGAAAAAATATGAGTCTGCTACTGAAGGCTCAGGTCATGGCGGGATGGATTTCTTTGTAGACAATGCATTTATTGAGTGCATCAAGCGCAAGATCAATTTCCCTTTGGATGTATATGATTTGGCCACATGGTATGCAATTACACCATTGAGTGAAAAATCAATTGCAGAAAATGGTCAGGTTCAAACCATTCCTGATTTCACTCGTGGAAAATGGCAAACCAAAAAAGCCGACTTTGTGATGGGGGAATATTAAGCGTATATCGTTCTAGGCTTAGCGAATTTTGGGTTTTAAAAACGTCCGCCTGAACGTCTGCTGAATTTTAATTAAAAGTTGATGTTTGATTTAATGCCAGGCGATTTTGTGTCTGCCTGAACAAATGATGATAATGATAAAATGTTGAAGCTGAGTTTTTCTAGCCTCAATTTTGCTAAACCACATGTTTGCAGCAGGGCCTGAATTTGTTTAAAATTGAATTTTCCAGATCCCGCTTGCTAATTTTGCCAAATGTGCTTGACGACTTTTTATATTTTGAGAGGTCCATTGTGGATCTTTGATATTTTTTGTCATTAGAAATTTACTTGTCTCATATACTTTCTTTTTTTCACTAAAAACTTTATCAGCAGCATCTTTAGCATTTTTTTGTGGTTCTAGTAAAGTTAAATTACCTAACATAAATAAATTTCGCTCATATTCTTCTTCCGAAAAATCTATGTGCCAAGAATCAGGAAAGCTTTCAGGTAGAATATGTTCAATAGTTCCATTATCGGTCTCGAAGTCGTATAAACTTCCGCCTTCTTCTTGAGATTCTAATTTGTAAAGTATATATCTCAGTATCTTCTTGTCAGTTGAATTATTTGTGTTAAATTGTTTGACAGAGAAATGGCTTTTAAACTCTTCATCGACTACATAAAGTGCTTTCAAATCATTTAAAACTGCAGTTATATTAGAACTTGTACCATTAAACAAATTTATTGCAGATTTACTATATACTTTTTCCATTTCATTAGTTTGCATTTTCGCAATTACATTATAGCGAAATGACAATGAAACGATTGATTTTAATAAACGCTTAAAGTCGTTGGCATCTAGTTTTTCAAGGGCCACCATAGCCAGCGGTTTCCATTGGATTACTCTGAACGACTTGAGGATGTTAATAATATTGCGTAATTCTTTATCTGTATTCCAAAGCTCGTCATCTGCATTTGCCAACGCAACATAATTGTAGGCATAAAATTCTAAATGATCAAGTAAATTAAATACATCTTGCCCACTTCTAACAAAATGCTTCACTTCTTTGAATAAATATTCCTTAGTCATTTGCTTTCTTGTCGCTATTAGAAAGTAGCGTAGAAAGTTTGGGAACTCTTTTAAGCCTATAACGTCTATAATTTTTTTCCACTGAGTTTTTACTTGCTTCAGATCAGTTTCACTTTTCGCAACTAAAGAAAATAAAAAGTTTTTTAATAGATCAGTAGAAGTTAATTCAACACCACGAGAATTTAAGGTTTCAAAAACTGTATATGCATTCAATTCATCTTCAACAGTTATTTGAATAAACATCATTGATTCCCCAACAATATTGTTTAGAAAGGATGCTAAATCACCTCCATTATTTTTAAACTTTACAGATATTTTATTTCGAAAAAACTGATAGCTATTCCATAGTAGTGTTTCTGAATCAGATAATTTTCTAACATTAATAGGATCTTTAAAACCTACTAATCTGTTTTGAAAAAAACCATCATTATTTTCGTTTAGGAAAAGCTTGCTAGAGTAAGTTAAGGAAGTCGGATCTTTTTGCCCTATATATTGACGCATTAATATATCAATTCTCTCTTTATTTTGATCAACATCAATTCCTTTATCAATTAAACTTTGGATTGCTGCTATAACAGATAAGGTTAAAATGGTTAAAGTTGTAAAGCGTTGTTGCCCATCTATAATTAAATATTCCTTACTATTAGTACTTTGTAAAACAACTGAACCCATATAATGGGCTGTTTTAGATTCTCCAGCGAGTTCAATATCGTTCCAAAGGTCTTCCCAATTGTCCTGCTCCCAAGAATAATCTCGCTGAAATTGCGGAACTCGATAAATCTTGCCATTGCCAAGAATCTCGTTTAAATTAACAGTTTTTGTATCTAAAAGATTGCCTTTTGTCATTAATATTAGTATTAAAACTTGAGCTAAATTAAAATAATATTACCAGACCCGAAAACTTTAATAAAACGGGTTAAACTGTATCAAAAAAAACACCTGCGAAGAATCGAATGGGGACTTGCTGCTATCTCTTATCGTATTGCTTCCTGAAATAATTGCAATAATCTATTTTGATTGATTGCCCTGACCAAATTATGGTCGGGGTATTTTTGACCATAGTAAATATCATTTTGCAAATAATCGGTGATAAAACGCAATGATTGCATATAGATCAATATCTCCCCACTAAAGTAAAAATGATCCAATTCAAATGGTGTAATTGAATCTTTGATGATTCCTGTATAACCATCGTAAATTGCGCTTACAATATCTTTTCTCACTTCAATTTTATCCAGCTGTTTTTCTTCTTCAGACACTGGCGATAGATAAGTTCTAAGCATATCTCCTATATCACTAAATAAATATCCGGGCATAACTGTGTCTAAATCGATTACACAGAGCCCCTTCCCTTTTGAATCAAACAATATATTGCTGATTTTTGTATCGTGATGCATCACTCTTTTATGTGCGTCTGGATTTGCTATATACTGATTGAATTGTTGAACAATCGAAGCATTGTTTTTCAATGATTCGATGAGCATTTTGCAATTACTAAGCCTATCGGTATTGTTGTTTTGAATGGCTTTTTCAAATTGTTGATAGCGTAGATCCAGTTGATGAAAATCTGGTAAAGTAATATGCAATTGATCAATAGGGAAATGAATTAATGCATTCGTAAAACTGGCAAATTGGGCGGCAGCTTCCTTAGCTTGAATGGCATTTTCTACAACAGTAAAAGTAGTTGTATCAGGTATAAAATAAAATGCACGATACACCAATTCATTGTCAGTAATTAGTCGAAAATTATTTTTATTGGCAACTGGTATAGTTAATAAATAATGGGGTGCATGTTGTTGTACATATTGAGCAATCATTCCAATATTATCATCAATCCACTCGGGATGATTAAATACTTGGGTATTGATGCGTTGCAAAATAAATTCACCCTGATCAGCCTCGATTTTCCAAGTATGATTGATCAATCCACTTGTTAATGAACTATAATTGACATTAGTCCATCCAAAAGCATTAAAAATGGAATCGAGTTGATTTGTAATCACCCTTTCAAAATACGAATTATCGACAAGGAAATAAGTATCTTAGTCAACTTAATTGATAAATTTAATTTCTCCTATTTAATAATAATCAATCATGCTAGCTAGAAGACAATTTTTACAACTAGGATCTTTTGGTTTAAGTGCAATTGGCTTATCTGCATTTAAAGGAAAATCCTCCATTCAAAAGCCAATAGTTATTTCAACCTGGGATGCCGGAATACGCGCCAATAAAGCAGCTTGGCAAGTCTTAAGAAATAATGGAAGAGCCCTCGACGCAGTGGAGCAAGGGGTAATGGTAACGGAGAATGAAAAAAATTGCTGTGTTGGCTTAGGGGCAAATCCGGATAGAGATGGCTATGTTACGCTTGATGCTTGTATTATGGATGAATATGCAAATTGTGGCAGTGTAGCATTTTTAGAAAGAATCAAACATCCGATACAAGTAGCCAGAAAAGTAATGGAAAATACACCACATGTTTTTTTAGTGGGTTCAGGTGCACAACAGTTTGCACTCTCGCAAGGCTTCGTTTTAGAAAAAGAAGGTTTATCTGAAGATGCAAAAAAGGAATACGAAAAATGGTTAAAAAAATCGGAATATAAACCACAAATAAATATCGAAAAAAATCAACAAACATTTGTTCCGAGTCGATTGTCTGATGGTTCTTTTAATCATGATACTATTGGAATGATCGCGATGGATGCAGCTGGAAATTTAAGTGGAAGTTGCACCACCAGTGGTATGGGATTTAAAATGCGTGGCCGTGTAGGAGACTCCCCTATTATTGGGGCTGGCTTATTTGTAGACAATGAAGTAGGTGCTGCAGTTGCAACAGGCCAAGGAGAAGATATTATTAGAGTTGGTGGATCACATGCAGTAATAGAGTTGATGCGTCAAGGCATTGCACCAGAAATGGCATGTAAAAAAGTGATAGAACGTTTGTATAAAATAAAAGGTTCTAAAGCCAAAGACATTCAAGCTGCTATTATTGCCATCAATAAAAATGGCGAATACGGTTCTTTCTGCTTACAGAAAGGCTTTAATTATGCTGTATGTACTGGAGACGATAAAAATCAATTAATCGATGGTAAATTTTTAATTTAATATGAGTCAAAATATATTACTCGAAATTTGTGTATTCAATGTAGCCACAGCTATAGCAGCAAGCAAAGCTGGTGCAGATCGTATAGAATTATGCGAAAATTATGCCAATGGAGGAACCACGCCTTCCTATGGATATTTAAAATCAGTAAGAGAAAAAGTTGCTATACCTGTTTTTCCGATGATCCGTCCGAGAGGTGGAGATTATTTTCATACTGCCGATGAAATAGCCATCATTAAAAAAGACATTTTATTGTGTAAAGAATTGGGGTTTGATGGAGTGGTTTTTGGATTATTGAATCAAGATGGAACAATTGATAAATACAATACTGCTCAATTGGTAGAAGCTGTTTATCCACTCGAAGTTACTTTTCACCGTGCATTCGATCGATGTAAAAATCCATTAGAAGCATTGGAAATATTAATTGAAGTTGGATGCACTAGAGTATTAACATCTGGTCAAGAACCAAAACTTACTGAAGGACTAAATTTAGTAAAACAATTAGTTAACCAAGCCAATGAACGAATCATCATTCTACCAGGCAGTGGTTTGAATAGTTCCAATGTAAAACATATCATTGATTCAACAGGCGTTTCAGAAGTTCATACTTCTGCAAGAATTAGGGTGCCTTCTTCTACCCTTTTCAGAAACGAAAAAATGCCCGAAGATTTTGATATTGATTTTGTAGATGTTGAAGAAGTTAAACAACTTAATCAAATCATCAAGACTAATTAATATAGTAACCTTACTTTGATGGTATGTTTTACTTCACGCAATAATGCCAATGCTTGAGTTGATAATTTTTTATCTACATCCAAAACAACATAGCCAATTTCTTCATTGGTTTTTAAATATTGACCAACGATATTGATATTGTTTTTTGACAAAACGGTATTAATGGCACTTAGCACTCCCGGAACATTATGGTGAGTATGCAATAAACGATGTGCTCCATCAATTGGAGGCAAACCAATTGCAGGAACTGAATGAGAGCCATTGGTAATGCCTCTTTCGAGGTATTGGAATAATTTGATACTCACATCTTCGCCAATATTTTGTTGTGCTTCTTCTGTTGAACCGCCAATATGTGGAGTTAGAATAACATTTTTTAACCCCTGCAATGGCGTTTCAAAACGATCCCCATTTTTTTCTGGTTCAATAGGATAAACATCAATTGCTGCTCCGCTTAAATGTTCATCTGATAAAGCAGTTGCCAATGCTTTTAAATCTACCACTTCCCCACGAGCATAATTTATTAATATCGCACCTTGTTTCATTTGCTTGATCGTATTTTTATTGATCATGTTTTTTGTTTGTGCTGTTTCTGGCACATGCAATGAAACAATATCCGAAAGTCCCAATAACTCTTTCATATTTTTTGCAGAACTGGCATTGCCCAATGGTAGTTTGGTTTCGGTATCATAAAACAATACTTTCATTCCCAATGATTCTGCTAATACACTTACCTGAGATCCAATATTTCCGTATCCGATCAAACCCAATGTTTTACCTCTTAGTTCAAAGCTACCCTTTGCTTCTTTCAACCAAGTGCCTTCATGAGCTGCTTTATTTTTATCAACGATTCTTCTGATGAGCATAATACTTGCACCAATAACTAATTCGGCTACACTTCTTGTATTGCTATATGGTGCATTGAATACAACGACTCCTGCTTTAGAGGCAGCTTTCAAATCAACTTGATTTACCCCAATACAAAAACATCCAATAGCTTGCAATTTTGTAGCTGCGTCCAATACTTTTTTAGTGATCAATGTTTTGGAACGTATACCAATCAAATGCACATCTTTTACAGCTTTGATCAATTCATCTTCGCTTAAAGCACCGCTTAATTTTTTAATATTCGAATAGCCATTCTGTTTGAATTGTTGAACAGCCCTATCACTGATATTTTCTAAAAAAAGTATATTGATTCGCTCTTTTGGATAACTCGTTGTTTTAACTGCTGTGCTCATGTATGCAAAATAAATGTTTATTGTTTTCAAATCAACTGCATAGTTTTCCACTTTGATTGGCTAAAGTACATTGTAAGTTATATTTGCGTTTTCGTACCAATGTAATCCTAATGCCCAGAAAGATGATTATTCCAGTGCTTTCTTTTTTAATAATAGCTTGTGGTGGTTCAGACAAGTCTAAAATGCAAAAAGAGCAGGCTTCTTTTTCTCCAATCAACGATTTTTCCCCTATTTCAAGCAAATCAAAGGAATATTATGCCAACTTGATTGAGCCCCTGTATCAAAAGCAATTGGTTGCCACAGGGTTTAATGGAGCGATCATCATGGCAAAAAACGGGGTGATTGTATTTGAAGATTACCGAGGGCAAATCAATTTCAAAACCAAAGAACCGATTACTTCAAGTTCTACATTTCATATAGCTTCGGTATCAAAAACTTTTACAGCAATGACCATCCTTCGGTTAATGGAAGATGGAAGATTAGACATCCACGAAACAGTAGCCAAATACCTCAAAGGCTTTCCCTATGAGACCATTACTATTAAGAATTTGTTGTCACATAGAAGCGGTCTGCCCAAATACGACCATTTTATGGCTGGAACAAGGTCATATGTTAGCAGAAAAAAGAACAAAAAAGGCAAATGGATTAAATATACAGTGTATGTAAAAGATCCTATTTCACAAACTGGAATGAGCAATAACTATGATGTTTTGCGTTATTTGGTAGAATTAAAACCTGCATTAGAAGCTACTCCCAACCGCAGATACAGTTATTGCAATACTAATTATGCATTATTGGCTTTAATTATTGAAAAAATAACTGGTCAAACCTATCCTCAATACATGAAAGACAGTGTTTTTACCCCTCTGGGTATGAAAGACACTTATGTCTTTAGTATAAAAGATACAGCTAATTATATTCCATCATATAATTATAACAAAGCCCCTTTTCCTTTAGAAAAGTTGGATTGTGTTTATGGCGATAAGAATATTTATAGCACCGTTAGAGACTTATTGCAATGGGATCGAACACTTTATCAGGGTACTTTTATTAATCAATCTACCCTAGCTATGTCTTATGAGCCTTTAAGCAATGAAACCAGGGGTACCAAAAACTACGGATTAGGATGGCATTTATATATAAAGCCCCCCGATCCTACGATAGTTTACCACAATGGCTGGTGGCATGGAAATAATGCAGTTTTTAAAAGATTGATCAATGATACAGCTACCGTCATCATTCTAGGAAATAAGTTTAATAAAAATATTTGGTCTGCGGGTAAAATGAGTTCGGTTTTCACTGGAAGAGCTGATACTGCTTCCCTAGATCAATAATAAAAAGACAGTTAATACGTTTTTAACCAGCAAATAGGTTTAAACCCTATTTTTGCCAACTTGAACCAAATAAATATCAGACACAATTGCTTATGAACAATCTACTGTTTTATGCCGTTCCGGCGATGGGAGTTATAGGACTCCTTTACACGTTAATCAAATTTAACTGGGTTTCTAAACAAGACGCTGGCAATGCCAGAATGAAAGAAATCAGTACTTACATTGCCGAAGGTGCAATGGCCTTTTTAAAAGCAGAATGGAAAATCCTTGGCTACTTTGTAGCTATTGTTGCTTTATTATTGGGTTTTATGGCAAAGAGCAATCCAGAAAGTCACTGGAGTATTTCTATTGCTTTTGTCATTGGCGCTGTATTTAGCGCAACTGCAGGTTATATTGGAATGAAAGTTGCCACTAAAGCCAATGTAAGAACAGCTGAAGCTGCAAGAACCAGTTTAAGTAAAGCCTTGAATGTTTCATTTACAGGCGGAGCAGTTATGGGATTGGGCGTTTCTGGCTTAGCTGTATTAGGATTAGGTGGATTGTTTTTAATCTTGAAACATTTCTTCTCTCCTGATGGGGATGCTGAAGGAATGTTGAGAACTATAGAAGTTTTAACTGGCTTCTCATTAGGTGCTGAAAGTATTGCCTTATTTGCCCGTGTGGGTGGTGGTATCTATACTAAAGCTGCAGATGTAGGCGCCGATTTAGTAGGTAAAGTAGAAGCAGGAATTCCTGAAGATGATCCACGTAACCCGGCAACTATTGCTGATAATGTTGGTGATAATGTAGGTGATGTTGCAGGTATGGGTGCCGATTTATTCGGTTCTTATGTTGCTACTGTTTTGGCTACAATGGTGTTAGGACAAGAAACCAAATCAGTAGATGCATTTGGTGGATTAGCTCCTATCTTATTACCGATGATCATTGCTGGTGTAGGTATCATTTTATCGATCATCGGAACTTTGTTTGTAAAAGTGAGTGATTCAGTAGGTGCAAGTACACATGCTGTTCAACGTGCTTTGAATATGGGTAACTGGGGATCAATGGTATTAACTGCTATTGCTTCTTATTTTATTGTAAATTATATTTTACCAGAAACTATGAATTTGCGTGGCTTGGAATTTACTCGTAATGGAGTAATGGGCGCTATTGCAGTGGGTTTATTGGTAGGTGCTTTAATGAGTATCATTACAGAGTATTATACTGCAATGGGCAAACGTCCTGTAATGAGTATTATCCGTCAATCTGCCACTGGTCATGCAACTAATATCATTGGTGGATTAGCTGTTGGTATGGAAAGTACATTCTTGCCAATCTTGGTATTAGCAGGTGGTATTTATGGATCTTATGCTTGTGCTGGATTATATGGTGTAGCAATTGCTGCAGCTGGTATGATGGCCACAACTGCTATGCAATTGGCTATTGATGCTTTTGGTCCTATCGCTGATAATGCAGGTGGTATTGCTGAAATGAGTGAATTACCAAGTGATGTACGTGAAAAAACAGATATTCTAGATGCAGTAGGAAATACAACAGCAGCAAGTGGAAAGGGTTTTGCGATTGCATCTGCTGCACTTACGGCTTTGGCTTTATTTGCTGCATTTGTAGGAATAGCAATGCCAGATAATCAACATATAGATATTTATAAAGCCGATGTATTGGCTTCTTTATTTATCGGTGGAATGATTCCTTTCATCTTCTCTTCATTGGCTATTAGAGCAGTAGGTGAAGCGGCTATGGCAATGGTGGAAGAAGTGCGTAGACAGTTCAGAACAATACCTGGAATTATGGAAGGTACAGGTAAGCCAGAATATGATAAATGTGTGGCTATTTCTACAGAAGCTTCTTTAAAGAAAATGATGTTGCCTGGTGCGATCACTATTGTATCTCCCTTATTAATTGGTTTTTTATTAGGGCCTGAAGCATTAGGGGGATTCTTAGCAGGCGCCACTGTGAGTGGTGTTTTAATGGGAATTTTTCAAAACAATGCTGGTGGTGCTTGGGATAATGCTAAAAAATCATTTGAGAAAGGAGTTGAAATTAATGGTGAAATGTATTTCAAAAAATCAGAGCCACATAAAGCTTCTGTAACAGGTGATACAGTGGGTGATCCATTTAAAGATACATCTGGTCCTTCAATGAATATTTTGATCAAACTAATGTCGATTGTTTCATTGGTTATTGCTCCTACTTTGGCTACTATGCATCCTACTAAAGGAGCTAATCTTACCGAAAAGAAAGTTGAAGTAACCATCAAGCAAACCAGCACTGATAGCGCTGCAACTGTTACTATTGATGGCGGTGGAGATAAAATGAAAGCCTTGATAGAAGCTTTGAAAAAAGATGGTTTAGCTAAAGGGGATGATATTAAGTTAGAAATCAACAATGGAAAAATCACTATCAATGGTACTGAATTAACTGCAGATGTAGCCAGCAAATATGCCATGTATATTGATGCAAAAGAAGGAGTTAAAATTGCTATCAATGAATCTGAAAAGAAACAATAAATTATAGTTCAGTTATTAAAAAAATACCCCACCAATTGGCGGGGTATTTTTTTTAGCAAGCAATCGAAAAAAAATATTACCATTTATCTACTTCTTCAGTAGCTGTTGGATTAATTACTGGTTCGTCTTCTACTTTTGGTGCAACTACCGCTTCAATTGATTCAGGAGCGGCATCTTGTATCATTTCAACAATCGGGGCTTCCTGTTTTGGTGCATTAGCTTCTCCTCCATTTTCGTCTTCGCTGTATTCGTGATTGAACGCATCAAAATCGAAATCGGGCATTAATTCTGTTTTTACATAATCAATGGCTTCTACCATAGCTTTAATAAACTTATTAAAATCTTCTTTATACAAAAAAATCTTATGACGGTCGTAGCCATTGTTGTCAAAGCGCTTACGGCTTTCTGTGATAGTGAGGAAATAATCATTACCACGTGTTGCTCTCACATCAAAAAAATAGGTTCTTCTTTTTCCTGCTCGGATTCTGGTGCTGTACACACTCTCCATTTTCTTTTCGTTGTTCTCGTACTCCACAGTTGATTGTTTTGGTTAAAGCTTTGTTAAGTGATTACAAATATAGGGAAGTTGACGAATTGACCAAGTTTTCAGCTTTTAGCTTCTTGTGTAAGCTGTAAACGGTATAATTCCGCATAATACCCGTTAGTTGCCATCAATTGTTCATGGGTTCCCATTTCGGCAATGCATCCTTCCGCAAAAACAACGATTTTATCAAAATGAAAGCCTGAAAAAATACGATGGGTGATAATGATGGCTGTTTTATCTTGTAAATAGCCATATAAATGGCCGATAATTTCTTTTTCAGTTTTGGCATCTACTGCACTAAGGCAATCGTCAAAAACAATAATCTCAGGTTCTTTAATTAAGGCGCGGGCAATAGAAATGCGTTGTTTCTGCCCTCCACTCAGTGTTACCCCTCTTTCACCAATCATTGTTTCATATTGGTGCTCAAATCCCATAATATCTCCGTCTACATTAGCAAACTGAGCCGCTTCTTTCACTTTTTCGAATGGAGTGTTTGCATTTACACCAAATCGAATATTATTACTAACAGTATCACTGAATAAAAAAACGTCTTGCTGAACATAACTAATCTGTTGACGTAATTCTTTCAAAGGAATTTCATTCAATGGTCTTCCGCTGATTTTGATAGATCCGTTATTGGGTTCGTAAAATCGAAGTAATAATTGGGCAAGTGTTGTTTTACCACTTCCGGTTTTACCTAAAATCAACACTTTCTCTCCTACTTTAATATCAATATTTAAATGTCGAATGGCTTTAATACCAGTATCAGGATAAGTAAAATTGACATTTTCAAAACTGATAGATCCTCCTAAGTTGCCGCTGTATTGCTTTTTGGAAGGATTAGTAATAGCAGGTTTCACATCTAAGAACTCATTCAATCGCTTTTGGGAAGCTGCTGCTCGCTGTATCATACTGGCTGTCCATCCTATGGCGCTTACCGGAAAAGTAAGCATGTTGATATAGATCACAAACTCTACAATCATACCCACTTTTGTGGGGTCCTGAATAGCTTGCAATCCGCCAAGAAAAATTGTTGCCAAAGTGCTGATGCCAATCATCAATGCCATACTGGGGAAATACACGGCTTCCACTTTTGCCAACCCAACTGCGTTATTTTTATATGCTTCACTATTTTTTTCGAAGAAGCCCAACATGGCTTTTTCTTGAACAAAAGATTTAATAACGCGGATACCTGAATATGATTCTTGTGCATTAGTAGTTAAATCGGACAAATTGCTTTGAATGATTTCGCTCTTTTTATTGATTATACTATTGACAATATAAATGGTGATTGCTAAAATGGGCAAAGGTGCCAATACAATCAAGGTAAGCTGAACGTCTTTACTCAACATGTTCACGATGCAGAATCCAATTAGCGTAATCAAGTTGATCAAATACATCACTGCCGGACCTGTATACATTCTGACTCTACTTACATCTTCGGCCATACGATTCATCAAGTCGCCCGTACTATGTGTTTTATAAAAAGCAGTATCTAATTGTTGATAATGTTGGTATATCTCGTTTTTTTGATCAAACTCAATATGCCTGCTCATGACAATAATGGTCTGACGCATGAAAAACATCAATACTCCCCTAATTACAGCAATTAATAAAATACATAAACTGCAAATAGCCACTAACCAACCGAAACTGAAAGTAAATTGATTGATGATCCCAATAAACCAATTCACAATTGAATCATGGGCATTGTAGATGCCAGTTGGTTTTGCGCCGGGCAATTTTTGTTGCACTAAACTAATAACATATCCAGTTATTTGAGGTGCCAACACAGCAAAATAATTAGAAGCAACAACAAAAAACATCCCGATAAAAAATCGCTTACGGTATTTCCAGAAATAATGATTGAGGGATGTTAAGTGTTTCAAATAGGCAAATTAGGATGCAAATATAACTCGCTTTATTGAATTAGTTTATTTAATGATGCTTTTGCTCTTGGATTTTCGGGACGTATTTTCAATGCTTGTTGATAACATTTAATGGCTTCGCTTTTATTGTCTTTTAATAGATATACATCACCCATATCGTTCCATGCAACTACAATATTGGGGAAGGTTTTTGTATAATAGGTATAAAGAATTAGCGCTTTATCGGTTTTCTTTTCTTGCATTAAGGCTTGGCCAACTTCTAAAAGAATCATGTCATCTTCTACTTTTATGTTTTCCTTAATTAGTTCGGCTGCTAGATTGGTAGTAGTTGGCTTTTCGATGATATCGTAAATTTGTTTTGAAAGTTGTTGTTCAAATTTTGCTTGCATTTTTGTAGCATCTTGCTCAATTTTACCTTGAAAATATAGTTGCGTTATATTCGGTAAAACCATATTAGTATTTATTGAATTTTCATTGGTTACCATATAAAACACAAGTCCTTCTTCGGGTAATCGAATTAATCTTGCATGGTAAATTCCATTACTCCCTCCATTGTCTATCATTTTAGAATTTCGCCTGCTTCTTGAAATATTACATCCATAACCAAAAAATGATGCCCCATTATATCCTTCTTCAATAATTTGTGCGGTAAACATTTTTTGAATATTCAATTCGGAAAGGGTTGTATGATTTGTAAAACTATTAACCCATAAAAGCATTTCATCCAACGAAACCTCTAAACCTCCATTGGCTTTTAGATTCCAGTAAGGCCCTCCTCCTGCTTGATCAAAACGTTGTTGATGTGTTCCCCATTTTTTACCGTTTTGATAACCTATTGCAATTGTATCGGTTTTGGAAATTGGATAATGGTAGCCTATGTTTTTTATACCAATCGGTTCAAACAAGTTTTTTTGTAAAAAAGATTCATAATCTAGTCCAGATACTTGTTCAATAATTATTCCTAGCATACTGAACCCAATATTGGTATAAACTGCTTTTGCTCCAGGCGCAAAAGCCAAGGGTTCTGCAAATGCTCTTTGCAAAAATGCAGCTGTATTTATTTTTTCGTAATCGCCGCCATCTTGTTTTAAAAACTCCTGAAACCCCGATGAATGCGTAAGCAATTGATGAATAGTAATATTTGCTTTATCTATTGGAGTTTTTGGGAAAAATTTACTTAATTTATCTTCCAGTGAAATTTTATGTTGTTCTACCAACTTCATAATGGCTGCTGCGGTAAAAGCTTTGTTAATACTACCAATGGAGGCTAGCGTACGATGTGTGAAAGGAATTTTATTTTCTTTATCTGCCCATCCATATCCTTTACTTAAAATCTTTTTTCCGTCTTTAACAATTAATAATCCGCCAGAAAAATGATGCTCATTACTAAGTTTTAAAAGGTACTCGTCAATCATTTTAAGGGTATCAGCTTTATTTATAAAATGTTGAAAAGTGTTGCTAGACTTTGCATTCGATTTAAATGAAAATGAGAGACTAAACAATACAAATAGTAAGCATCTATTTTTCATATTTTTTTATTTTATTTAATTGCGAAAGACGATTGCAAATTAGGGTATTGAATTTTAAAATAAGTTAATATAGGTTAATTAAGGTTAACCAATAACAGGCAAGATTGAAAATCATTTAATCAATGGTCTAATAATGCACTATCAATCGCATTTTTGATGAGGTCAGGATTGGACCATGGTACAAAATGATTCATATCCTCTTTAATCATGAACGTTAATTTTCTTGAATTCGTTAGCATTTTTTTTGCAAAACTTACATTTGCAGGATTTACCAATACATCTTTATTGCCCTGAATAACTGTTACAGGTTGAGTTATGTTTTTCCAATAAGGAAGCATTTTTGTAAGCTCAGGCTTTAAATAAAGCAATTCAATATTCGATGCCCTGAAGGATTTAGGAATTATTAATTTTATAGGAGTGAAATTCATGGGAACCCTAAACCATTTTTCATTGGGTTCAAGTGCAGGATCAATAGCCCCTGCTACAATGATTAAGTGATCTATCAATAATGGATAATCCATCGCCATTTTAGCAATTAATGGACCGCCTAAAGAATGACCTATTAAAATCAATTTCTTTCCTTGCTTTTTATATTGCTGAACAATCGGCAGCAAATTTTCTGATTGCCTTTCTAAACTTTTTTCTCCTTCCCCTAATTCGGAATAGCCAAATCCATTTCTATCAACTGATACTATTTGAACTTTTTTTAGTAAGTCAGTGTCTTTCATAAAATCTACAAAAGCAGACCAACTGCCTGGTGAACCGTGAACAAAAAAAGCAGTGGGCAAACTATCATTTCCGATGACTGCATAATTCATTATTCTTCCGTTCACTTTTATTTGAAGTTGTACAGGCTTTTGTGCATACTTGGCAAATGAACTGTCAAGTTCTTGTTGAGATAATCGAAATGAAAAGCAGGATGAAAAAAAATAGGAAATGGTCAGTAAAAAAAAGTACACAATCAATAATGTCTTGGTAATTGTGAATGCTTTTTTTTGAATTCTTTTGAAGGTCATTAAGGCAATTTACAAGAAAAACAAGCAATTACCTTCGGCATCCAAAGGGATTGCCTTCGGCATCCAAAGGGATTGCCTTCGGCGTTCCCTTATTGGGATTAGCTTCGCTGATCCTTAATGGGGGTGCTAGAACAAAATATTGCTGCACTTCGTGCTCCATTTTTATCTCTTCAAGCTTATGAGAATAAATTCTCAACGCTTTCAGAAATAAAAATGCCCCGCCTTTGGCGGAGCAATATTTTGTTCTGCGGAGAGCGAGGGATTCGAACCCCCGGACCTGTAACAGTCAACAGTTTTCAAGACTGCCGCAATCGACCACTCTGCCAGCTCTCCGCGGCAAAAGTAAGGGTTGGGGGTTTTTTATCCAAAACTTTTTAAAATCAATTAAAAACCTTTGATTTTATTGAGCTTTCATTGAATTTATTGTAAAGGCTTTCCCTGCTCCAACAAAGCAATCTGATTAGCCATATTTTTTTTATTGGCTTCATCTGGAGCCTGAGCTAAAGCTAGTTTTGCATGTTCCAATGCTTTTGCGGTATTGCCCATTGCAGCATATCCTCGCATCATTCCTCCGTTGGTTGGCCATACACCTTTGTTTTTAGTATAATTTTTTTCAAAAATTGCCATTGCCTCTGCTTTCTTTCCTTCAGTTAATAATCTACGACCATATTGATGCAATTCAAAAATTCCAGCTATATCAACTGCATTCTCCATGATTTTTTTGGCTTCAGCTTGTTTGCCCATTTTCTCTAATAAACTAGCTTTTATAGACAAAACATTAAAATTATTTACACCGCCTAAAGAAGGTGATGATGCAGAATTGATCCAATTCAAAGCCTGATCATAATTTACTTGATTGGTTAAACACCATTGTGCTGCTGCTTCTAAACTGGGAGGGTCAAAACCCAAAGCGCCACTCATCTGCGTTTGTATAGATGCTAAAGTAGTTTGCTTGATATCTACTTCTATTGTAAACGGAATTCTCCAACGTTCCCAAGACATGGCAATATCTACACTATTGCTTTTTTGATTACTAAATGAATATTCTAATAGTTCGGTTAATTGTGGTTGATTCTTTTGTTGAATTGTTTTTACTCGCAATACATCTAATTGATCATTGTAAAAATAGGACCCCCAACCTTGGTTATTTTTATTAAATATAAGCTCGCATGAATCGGAATAGAGTGCAATAAAAAATCCATATTTTCCTGCAGATAATTTCTTGCCGTTCACCTTTACATCAGTGGAAAATTGAATGGTGGTATTTTCATCCGCACCTGCACGCCATGGAGATTTACCGTCAGAACCAAAACCCAGAACGGTAAATCCATAAGGTGCAATATCTGTTCCCCAAATTTTCCCTTCCCTACCCTTTACACCAGGTGCATTCCAAGTAATATTGATTTCTGTTGCTCCAAGTCTTCTGCCTACAGAAGAAGACAAATTGGTTGCTGATGGAATTCTTAAAGCTTGCGCTTGAACTAAAAAGCCAATTAAAATCAATGTAAAAGCAACAGTTGAACGATATAGTGTTTGCATAAAAATAATTTATAAACAAGGTAAAAAATCAGCTAGCAATGCAAAGTCTTTTAGGATGAACGGAAAGAATCAGACAGTCACTTTCATTACAATCTTTTTAATGGAACCGGAACCAATCATTGGTGCATGAACATCGTTTGGAAAATAAATACCAAATTGACCCTTATGTAATTGAAAGAACATATCTGGTTCATCTTTAAAAAAGAGTACATCTTTTTCTGCACTATACTCCCCTTTTGGAGAATGGCAAGTATTCCGTGGCTTCCATCCTACTGTTTCAGTTCCTTCCAGAATAATTTGAATATCAATATTTGCGTTGTGACATTCAAAAGCATCAATAGAAGTTTTTTTTGCAACCAATTCATCATGAATCACAATGATTCTTAATGTTTCATCTATGGTAATTTCACCTTGAATTAAAGTATCCAAGTCATTGGATTCGATAAATGCTACTGCTTTTTGAAAAACCGGATGCAGATGATTGTATTTTTGTAATTGGCTTAATTGATCTATAATCATGTTTATTAAATTGATTTTGTTATCATTTTTACATTTTGGTTTGAATTTATAACTTTTTAAACTGTTTATGTTTCAACTATTAAAAGTTAAACTATAAAATAATTCAACAAAAGCGACTTTTTAATTTTTATTTAACTTTTTAAACCTTTTATCAAAAATTTATGTTTAAGTTAAGGAAACGCTTGCTTAAACAAAATGTTTAAATAAGTAATTAATTCAACCTCAAATTTTTAAACATGTATCAAAATTTCCTGTCAGCACTCCCCGTTGCTAACACCAATTATGTAGCATTTACCTTCTTTATAGGTACAATGGCTATGATGGCAGCCGCCGTTTTCTTCTTTTTTGAATTATCAAATGTGGATCAAAAATGGAGAACATCTATTTTAGTTTCTGGTTTGATTACGTTCATTGCCGCAGTTCACTATTATTACATGCGTGGCTACAATTTAGAAACTGGCGAATCTCCAGTATTCTTTCGTTATGTAGATTGGATCTTAACTGTTCCTTTGATGTGTGTTGAATTTTATTTGATCACCAAAAAAGCAGGAGCAAAAGTTGCTTTGTTGTGGAAATTGATTTTCGCATCATTGGTAATGTTGGTTACAGGTTATATTGGAGAAGCTATTTACGGTAATGAAACCCAAAGTTGGATATGGGGTTTAATTAGTGGTATCGCTTATTTCTACATTGTTTATTTAGTTTGGTTTGGTGAAGTAGCAACACTTGCTACCAATGCTGGACCTGCTGTTGCAAAAGCTGTAAAAACATTGGGTTGGTTCGTACTAGTTGGTTGGGCAATTTATCCAGTAGGATATATCGCTGGAACAGCTGGTGGTTTATTTGGAGTAAGAGTTTTTGAAGGATTGTCTATGGATATTGTGTACAATATCGGAGATGCAATCAATAAAATTGGGTTTGGTTTAGTAATTTATGCATTAGCTCAGTCTGATAAGGCAAAAGCTTAATTTGGTATAACTATAGGGAGTGCAGTAATAAATACCTGCACTCCCTTTCTTCTTTTTGTCTAATTAAAGAATTGCCATGATAAGAATTTGCTTACTAATAGCAGGGTTCCTATTGTTGATTTTTCAACAATACATTTACTCAATCAATATCAATCTGCAATTTGGATTTTTTATTGTAGGCATTTTATTGTTAGGAGTACCACATGGTGCAGCAGATCTTTTAGTTGCAAATCAAAATGCAGAAAGCAATCAGCAATCATTTTCAAAATTTCGTTTTCTAGGAATCTATTTAGGTAGATTGTTTTTATTTGCAGCCATATTATGGTTCTTTCCTGTACTAGGTAATATTCTTTTCATCTTTTTTGCAGCTTATCATTTTGGAGAAACTGATCTATTTCAATTCAAAACAGATACTTTCTTTGGTAAAATATTTATCATTAGTTATGGTCTATTAATTCTATCAGTGATTCTATTACATCATTTTGAAGATGTAATGCCAATTTATTTACAATTTGAATCTGGCAAAAAGAATGCAGCCCTTATTAATTGGATAGACATACATCGGTACACATTGTTATCGATTGCTGGAATTGCTTTCTTTACCACAACTTTCATATATTTTTTAAAAAATAGGGATACTACCACTAACGCAAATGGACATTTTTTAATCCGTTTTGCCCTGATTTTATTTATACTTTTTAGCTTACCGATGCTATTAGGGTTTACTTTTTATTTTGTTATTTGGCATTCTTTTTTATCCTTAAATAATATTGTCAACTATTTACGTGATAAGAACCGATTTAGCAAGAAAATAATCATTCAACAGATTGTATTCTACAGTAGTTTAGCTATTGTAGGTATTGCATTAGTTGGTTTTGCCGGATTCATGTTCGCAAGCAATACAGCTACTATGGGTTATTTATTTTTAGGACTCGCTGTACTTACAGCCCCGCATATGCAGATCATGCATGAAATGTATAGCCAAGTCCGATTAGGCTTTAAATCGGAATAAATAGGTATTAAATTTTCTCTTCAATCTTCTGAACAGTAATTAAGTCAGCCAACTCCACATTAATGGGCAATGATCCAATTTGTACAATGGCTCGCTTGCCTCTAATTTCTTTTACTTCTCCTACTTGATAATTTTTTTTCAGTTTCACCAAACTACCTACTGAAATAGTTTGTGTAAGTTCTTTGTATTGTTTGTCTACTTTTTTCGCCAGTTTATTGACTACAATTTTTTCTTTTTGTTTGAATAATAAATCTTGCAAGTTTTTTACCACTTCATTTTTATTGTCACTTTTTTTCCAATCCAATACAATCTGCTTCAACTTGCGTTCCATATCTTTTAAATACACCAATCGATCTTCGGTTATTTGATTTTGATTGCGTAAAATCTCTACTTGTTGACTGTGTTTTTCTTTATTCAAAACCTGCTCCATCTCTTTTTTCAATCGCTCGTTTTCTTTCATCAAACGATTCAATTCTTTTTGTTCTTTCTCTAAATGCTGTAAGTCTTGTTCGGTTCTATTCAATAATTTGTCTAACTTAAAATGATCGTCTTCTACCAATTTGCGTGCACGATTGATCAAGTGCTTGGGTAAACCAATTCTTTCCGCAATAGCAAAAGTGTAGGAACTACCAGGTTTGCCTGTAATGAGTTTGTACATAGGTAGCAAATTCACTTCATCAAACTGCATCGCTCCATTCAATATTCCTTGGGTATGATTGGCCATTACCTTTAAGTTTAAATAATGTGTTGTAACCACTCCATATGAATGTTTTCTGGCCAATTCTTCCATAATTACTTCCGCAAAAGAACCACCCAGGTTGGGATCTGAACCACTTCCCAGTTCATCTATAAAGAACAAAGTCTTACCATTGGCATTTTCCATAAAATGCTTCATGTGCAATAAATGACTTGAATACGTACTTAATTCAAATTGTAAATTCTGCGTATCGCCAATATGAATAAACAATTGCTTGAAAATACCTAACTGTGATAATGGACTCATAGGAACTAATAGTCCAGATTGAACCATCATTTGATTAAGGGCAATGGTTTTCATGGTTACGGTTTTACCGCCAGCGTTGGGCCCGCTGATGACCAATATTCTATTTTGCTCATTGAGTGTGAGTGTAACTGGTATCGTTTTTTTGCCAGCCACTTGATTGTAGAGATACAATAAAGGATGATAAGCGTCTACCAAAACCATCTGTGCCTTATCAGCCACTTCAGGTAAATTTCCGTTCATTTTCACTGCCAATTGAGCTTTGGCTTTGATGAAATCGTAATCTCCAACTATTTGTAAATAACTATTCAATAATGGAGCATATACCGAAAGCCTTGCAGTTAATGCTTTTAAAATGCGCTGTACTTCTTGCAGTTCTTCGTTTTCTAATGAGAAAACTTCATTATTGAGTTCAATGGTTTCTTCTGGTTCTATAAAGGCTGTTTTTCTACTATCGCTTTCTCCGTGTAAAATACCTTTCACTTGCCTTTTGTGTTCAGAAAATACAGCTACTACCCTTCTCCCATTGCTAAAACTTTCATCGATATCTGCCGTGTAACCAGCTTTGGCCATTTTTTGAATGACTTTCTCAAACATTCGGCGTAGCTCATTCCTGCGCTTGTATAAACTCATCCGAATTTTCTGTAATTCAGGAGATGCATTATCCTTTACTACACCACTATCATCCAACACTTCATTGATCATTTCCACAATAGCTTTCTCATAATAACTATCATTCAAAACTAATGTGAGTGCTGGAAAAGCCATCCTACGCTCATTATCAAACCACCTGAAAATACTTCCAATGCTTTCGGTAAGCTTTTTTATTTGCATCCATTGCTCACCTACTAATAATGCACCAGGAATGGATAAGAGTTTAATGTCTCTTTTGATATTGATCAAAAAATCGTTGGGAAAATATTGGCCTTGTAATAAAATGAGTTTGAACTCATTGGTTTGATGTAAGTCTCTATCAATAAAATCTTTTCGAGTATGAATGCGCAAGTGAAGGGCCTTTTCTTGTGCATAGTCGGTTTTACACAGCTCCGCTAATAGTGTTTTTACTTTGTCGAATTCTAATTGTGTTAATGCCGATTCGGGATATAAACGCATTGGTTCTTTGCCTATTTTAACGGCAAAGGTAAGTGCTTGATCTAATTTGCCTGAGAATACTCGTTAATTATTGATTTCTGCTTTGTTGGGAACATTAATAATAAAGCATACATAATAAAACCAAGCTGAATTAATAATTGCATGGCAAGTACCAAATAGGTTCCAGAAGTAGCTTCCATTCCTGCTAATGTTTCAGGAGCTACCCCAAAAACAGCTACGCTATTTTCTCTACCAGTATAGGAGAAAGGAGCGTTCAATTGGTAAGTAAAGAGCATTCCAAATAATAAGCCAATGGATAATAGCACATGACCATAATGAATGGCTTCTGTTCCTAATTGTTTGTCTCTTAAAAAACGGTGCATTAAATAGGGAACTGTATATAACCCCAAATGAATGATAATTACGTTATTACTAATAATAAACGGGATGGAAATAGTGAAATACGGGTTGATATGCATCCCCTTATAGAAGAAGTAGAATATCACGAAGATGATGATCGGGCCTAATAATAATAGGGTCTCTATACTTAATGAAAAGTATTTCTTGAGTTGGGATTTGAAACTCATAGCTGTACGGTTAAATTAAAACTACAAACTATTATGATTATTTTCACATTTGCAAAATGTGTTTCTTGTAAGGAAGGCTATTTTAACACGTATTTCAAACAAAATACCACGAGGTTTGTATTTACTAAACGTAGATTTACACAATATGAAAAAGAACTTTTTATTTAGCGCACTGTCTTCCATTTGTCTGATAGCTTGTGCAGCAGCGCCTTCTAAAGAAAATGAGACTGATAAAAAATTAGTTACTAAAAATCAAACTATGACAACTGAATTAAACGATCCCAATGTTAATGGCACAATTAGAGATACTGCCACTTTTGGTGAAGGATGTTTCTGGTGTACAGAAGCTTTCTTTCAAAGAATTGTAGGAGTAGAAAAAGTATTAAGTGGGTATGGCGGTGGATTTGTAGAAAATCCTACCTATGAGCAAGTTTGCGATAAAAACACTGGTCATATAGAATTGTGTAGAATTATTTACGATCCTTCTAAAGTTTCTTATGATGAATTATTAGAAGTATTCTGGAAAACCCACGACCCTACCACCATGGATCAACAAGGCAATGATGTTGGGCCTCAATACAGAAGCGCTATTTTTTATCATAATGCCGATCAAAAAGCAAAAGCCGAAAAGTATAAAGCCGAACTCGATAAATCAGGTGCATGGTCTAAGCCAATTGTAACGGTGATCGAACCATTCAAAAACTTTTATCCAGCGGAAAACTATCACCAAAATTACTATAATTCCAATCAAAATCAAGGCTATTGCCGATTTGTAATTCAGCCTAAGTTGGAGAAATTTGAGAAAGTGTTTAAAGCTAAACTAAAACATTAGTAGTTATTGGTTATTAGGTTATTGAGTTATTAGGTATCTCCTATCTTCTATCTCATAACTCATAACTCATAACTCATAACTCATATCTTTTATCTCATATCTTTTAATTCTCTTTAGTATTTTTATTGGATGAAATTAAGCTCATTCATTATTGGACTTACTGTATGTACTATTACTAGCATATTGATTCCGCAAAAATCAATAGCTCAATTGCCTAAAACTTTTTCTCATGCCGACTCTTTGCGTGGTAGTATTACCCCTGAAAGAGCCTGGTGGGACTTATTGCATTACGACATAAATATCCGCCCCAATATTGCAACAAAAACCATCGAGGGAAATGTAGTCATTCGATTCAAAGCCATTCAACCAGGCAAAATACTACAGATCGATTTGCAACAGCCTTTGATCATGGATAGTGTTTTGTACAAGCAACCCAAGGGCAAATCAATTTCACTCCAATTTAAAAGAGATGGTAACGCTTCTTTTATTTCTTTGCCGAATAATATTTCTAAAGGCAGTGTAGCTGCTATCACCGTTTTTTATCATGGTACTCCAAGAGAAGCTAAACGAGCTCCCTGGGATGGTGGAATTAGTTGGAAGAAAGATTCTACAGGCGCTCCTTATATTGCTACTTCCTGTCAAGGGCTTGGGGCAAGCGTTTGGTGGCCTTGTAAAGATCATCAATATGATGAACCCGAAGCAGGTGTTAACATTAATATTACCGTACCAGATACTTTAACTGCTATTTCAAATGGTCGGCTAATTAAAACGCAAACGAATAAGGATCACACTAAAACATTTTCCTGGCTAGTAAAAAATCCCATCAATAATTACGGAGTGAGTATGAATATTGGAAAATACATACTCATTAAAGACAGCTTTAAAGGAGAAGGTGGTCTGTTAGACCTTTCTTATTATGTTCTGCCTTCAAATAAAGATTCAGCGATCAAGCAATTTGCTCAAGTGAAAACCATGTTGGCCTGTTTCGAATTTTGGATGGGCAAATATCCATTTTATGAAGATGGATATAAATTAGTAGATGTGCCCTATTTAGGCATGGAACACCAAAGCAATTTGGCATATGGTAATAAATATCAAAATGGCTATTTAGGAAGAGATCTGTCTAAAACTGGTTGGGGTTTGCTTTGGGATTTCATTATCGTTCACGAAAGCGGACATGAATGGTTTGGTAATAATATCACCAGCAAAGACATTGCTGATATGTGGATACATGAAGGGTTTACGACCTATACGGAAACTTTGTTTACCCAATGGCAATCAGGAATAAATGCAGGCAATGAATATAGTCTCGGAATCAGAAAAAGTATAAAGAATGATATTCCAATTATTGGAGTATATAATGTTCAAAATGAAGGAAGTAGAGATATGTACCCCAAAGCTGCTTCTATGATTCACAATATTCGAATGGCTATGAATAACGATATATTGTTTAGAGCAATGTTAAGGGCTATGAATAAAACTTTCTATCATAAAACGGTAACAACAAAAGCGATAGAATTATTCATGAGCAAATATGCTGGATTCTCTTTAACTAAAACCTTTGATCAATATTTGAGAACTACCCAAGTGCCCACTTTAGAATATTATTTTTCTGCCGATGGAAAATCACTCAATTTCCGTTGGATGGAGACGGTTGATGGATTTGATATGCCTTTAATGGTCAATTTGGGTACATCCATGCAGCGCATACAACCTAAATACAATGAATGGTCTAACATTCCATTAACAAGCAATCCAATTACTGATGCACAAATGAAAGCCTTAGAGCCTTACTTTTACATACAATTGATGGAAAGAAAGGAAATTTCCATCAAAGTAAATTAGCAGTATGGGAACAATAAGAAAGCAAACCATTATCTCAAGTGTGGTTGTTTATTTTGGTTTTTTTATCGGGGCAATCAATCAATATTTTTATTTAAAAAATGGATTATTCACATTAGAGCAATATGGTATAACACGTATATTTTTTGATTTTGCTCAAAATATGTATGCTTTTGGGGCCTTGGGCATTATTCCGGTGATCTATAAATTTTATCCCTATTACAAAGACAATCTCGAAGCACATAAAATAGATCTGATGACTTGGGGAATGGTTTCTGCATTCATCGGTTTTTTATTAGTGGTTTTTTTAGGATTGTATTTTCAACCAGTTTTCGTGAACCAGTTTTCAGAAAAATCAAAACTGATCGTAGATTACTATTATTGGATGTTCCCCTTTGCAATGGGTATGTTGTTTTTTTCAGTAATTGAAGGCTTTGCTTGGGCATTACAAAAATCGGTGTTATCCAATTTTTTAAAAGAAACAGGTTTAAGAATACTTACTAGCATTGTCATTCTTTTATATTATTTCAAGCTGATCAAATTCAATGACTTTGTGCATCTTTTTGCTTTTTTATATCTAGTTATCTTTTTGGTATTAGCCGCATATTTATATAAAAGCAAACTATTGCATTTCCCAACAACAGTTAGTAGGGTTAGTAAAAAGTTCTGGAAGAAAATGATGGGAATGCAGTTATTGATTTACAGCGGAACGATAATTGCTTCTGTTGCTGCAACCATTGATAGCTTTATTATTGCTAAGTTTCAAGGACTTGGGGTTGTGGCTGTGTTTGGAATGGCGCAGTATGCAGCCAATTTAATTCAAGTGCCACAACGCAGTATACAAGCGGTTTCTGCAAGCGTCCTATCAAGAGCATGGAAAGACAAAAATATTACAGAAATCAAACGGATATACAATCGCTCTTGCATCAATTTATTATTGATGGCGCTATTTATTTTTGGAAATCTATGGCTCAATGTGCAACAAGGAATGATAGTGCTCGATATTCAAAAAGATTATGAAGCAGGTATTGCCACTATTTTTATTTTAGGCATGGTTCGAATCATAGATGCCGGCACAGGATTGAATGCCATGGTGATAAATACATCCACTTTTTGGCGCTTCGACTTTTTTAGTGGAGTAGTATTATTGGCCTTTCGTTTGCCACTTACCTATTTCCTAATAAAAAATTATGGCATCATTGGTTCCGCTTTTGCAGAATTGGCAGCCTACTCAGTGTATAATTTTATTCGCTTTGAATTCTTGAGACAAAAATTCAATATGCAACCGTTCACTTATAAAACATTGCTTTCCATCTTGATAGCAGCCATTGCATATTCGCTAGCTTATTTTCTATTAGATGGAATTACTGGATGGATAGGAATATTTGGCAGATCAATCTTATTTTCCGGAATATTGATCGGTGCAGTAATTCAACTAAAACTCACCCCAGACGCTGCTCAGTTAATTGACAATTTCAAGAAACGATTTATTAAATCATAATATGAGTTCAGCCTAATAATATCTTACCAATATTATTTAACTAGATCGAAACTACACTATTACTACCTCCAAACACATTAGGTGTTTCGCTGTCAGCTGTTGGATCGTTGATCCATTCTGATGCATTAATGCGATATTTGAATTCGTGTTGAGAATCTTTTTCTAAAGAAACGTCTGCAGTAAAACTGCCATCTTTCTTTTTGCTCATTACTATCGAATTCTCCCAATCGCTATTTAAACCGAGAATCTCAATGGTTTCAGCGTTTTCAACAGTAAAAGAAAACTTTACTTTACAATAGCTTTTGGTCTTGAAATATGTTTTTTGTATCATTTTTTCGTTTTATAGGGGTTTATACCTTTTTTGCTAAAAAGTAACCCTAAAAGGAATTATGAATTAAGAAATATGAATTAAGAAATGTGAATAACCTAATAACCCCAATTGGCTCACTTCTCTTATTTCATCTCTTATCTTTCATCTTTCATCTCTTATCTTTCATCTTTCATCTTTCATCTTTCTTCTTTCAACTTTCATCTTTCTGCTTTCATCTTTCATAATTAGAATAGGCGAAGCCTTCCACCTCCCACAAATTTGGGCTTCCAATATTTATCATTCAAATCGGTAATGGTAACACCTATTGAAGTAGAAGCATGCACAAATTTGTTATTCTGTAAATAAACACCTACATGGCTGATAGATCTTCCCGATCCAAAAAATACCAAATCTCCTTCTCTTAAATCTTCCAACTCTACCCTTCTAGATTCTTTGTATTGTTCCTGTGATGTTCTGGGCAAAGTGGTATAAAAAACTTCTCTTTCTAAAATTTGAGTAAAACCTGAACAATCAATGCATTTTTGAGAATTTCCACCTATGCAATATTTGGTGCCCCACCATTTATCTATTAATTCAAGTAAATCGATGTTTTTGAGTTTACTGGCTGGTACTTCCACATAAACCGCATATTTTAATTGTAAATAGTGGGCTTTTTCTTTTTCAGATTTGCTGATATAGGGCTCATTGTCTTTTTTACCAGTACTGGTTGCATTACTGCTCGACTTTTGTTTGGTCTTAGTGGTTGATCCTAATGTAACCTCTATACCATTAATGAATTCTCTTTTTTGAGTACTTTTCTTTTTAACCGTTGTTTTAGCAGTTTTGTCTGAACTGTTGCTTTTTCGCACAGATTTACAACTAGCAATTGTTGCTATTATTCCCAAGACAATGATATATGAATTCAATCTCATATGAGCCGCAATTTAAGGCTTTTATAAATGTGGAAAATTGTCACTTTTTTTGAAGAGTTGTTTCAACGAACTTCGTCGGATCATGAATCGTTTCTCGCATTTACACGTACATACCCAATATTCCTTATTAGATGGAGCTGCATCCATAGCCGATTTGTATAAAAAGGCAGCTGATAATAATATGCCTGCTATGGCTATTACCGATCATGGTAATATGTTTGGCGCATTTGATTTTGTGAGCCAGGCTTGGAAGAATACCAAAGTGACCGGGAAAGATGACAATGGAAAAGATATACTTGAGCCCGTAGTAAAACCCATTGTAGGTTGTGAATTTTATGTGGTGAAAGACCGTCATATTAAGGCATTTACCAAAGAAGTTAAAGACGATCGCTACCATCAGGTGTTGCTTGCAAAGAATAAAATAGGCTATCAAAATTTAGTAAAGCTCACTTCTCTCGGTTATATCGAAGGCATGTACAGTAAGTATCCCCGAATAGATAAGGAGCTGATTGAAAAATACCATGAAGGATTGATTGCAACAACTTGTTGCATTGGTGCTTATGTGCCTCAAACAATATTGCATCAATCCGAAGAAAAAGCGGAACAAGAATTTAAATGGTGGCTCGATTTATTTGGCGATGATTATTATATCGAAATTCAACGGCATAATATCAAAGAACAGGAAATCATCAATCAAACATTGTTGAAATTTTCGAAGAAATACAATGTGCCTGTAATTGCTACCAATGATAGTCATTATGTAGATCAGGACGATGCCAATGC
>JANOZT010000041.1:0-26596 GCA_031429515.1 Sphingobacteriia bacterium | reverse complement strand
TTTACGAAGGCGATGGAGAAATGAACATTGAAATGGATGGGACTAAACTGATACATTTCAGTAATAAGTTTGAAGCCGATGGATTAGTTTTTGAAGAACCATCTCCCAATTTATTTTCTTTCAATAACCCATATGGGGCATGCCCTGTTTGCGAAGGTTTTGGGCAAGTGTTGGGAATTGATACAGATCTAGTGATTCCTGATAAACGACTTTCTTTGTATGAAGGTGCTATTGCACCATGGAAAGGAGAGAAGTTAGGATGGTGGAAGGAACAATTTATTAAAGGCGCTGGTAAATTTAATTTCCCTATTCACAAGCCTATCATGGATCTGACCAAAGAGCAGTACCAACAGTTGTGGAATGGTACAACTGGCGCTTTAGGAATCAATGATTTTTTTAAAGAAGTAGAAACCAATTTATACAAAGTACAATATCGGGTATTGTTAAGCAGGTATAGAGGAAGAACTGCTTGTACAGAATGTAATGGATACAGATTACGCAAAGAAGCATTGTATGTTAAAGTGGGAGAAATGCATATTGCTCAATTATGTGATATGCCTGTTAGGGATCTGCAAATATGGTTCGATGACTTAGTACTATCTGAACATGATCAACAAGTAGCAAAAAGAATTTTATTAGAATTACACCAACGCATCAAAACCTTATTGGATGTAGGGTTGGGCTATCTTACTTTAAATAGATTGGCCAATTCATTAAGTGGAGGAGAGAGTCAAAGAATTCAACTCACTAGAAGTTTGGGGAGTAATTTAACCAACTCCTTATACATTTTAGATGAACCATCAATTGGTTTACATTCTAGAGATACTGCCCGTTTAATTGAAGTGCTAAAATCATTACGTGATCTAGGCAATACAGTTGTAGTGGTAGAACACGATGAAATGATGATGCGTGAAGCAGATCATATTATCGATATGGGGCCATTGGCTTCTCATTTGGGTGGAGAAGTAGTTGCAGCAGGTGATTATGATTATATTATACATCATCCAGATAGTTTAACTGGTAAATACCTTACTGGCAAATTAAGTATTGAAGCGCCTAAGCAAGTTCGAAAATGGACTAGTAGTATTTCTGTAGAAGGAGCAAGGCAAAATAATTTAAAAGATATAACGGTTGAATTTCCACTCCACACTTTAACTGTTGTTGCGGGTGTTAGTGGAAGTGGTAAAACTACTTTGATCAAACAAATTTTGTATCCTGCTTTGCAGAAAATAAAAGGCGAGCCAGCAGATAAAGTGGGAGTGCATAAAAATATATCAGGAGATATCGATTCAATTAATTCAATTGAAATGATCGATCAAAATCCGATTGGTAAATCTTCTCGTAGTAATCCTATCACGTATATTAAAGCCTACGATTCAATTAGAGATTTGTATTCGAAACAAGGTCTGGCAAAAATGCGTGGATTCTTACCCAAACATTTTTCTTTTAATGTAGATGGAGGAAGATGCGACACTTGTAAAGGTGAAGGAGAAACTGTAGTAGAGATGCAATTTTTAGCGGATGTACACCTTACTTGTGAATCATGTGGCGGAAAAAGATTTAAAGAAGAAGTATTGGAAGTAAAATACAATAGCAAATCTATTTTTGAATTATTGGAGTTGAGTGTAGATGAAGCCATTGAGTTTTTCAAAGAGGAGAAAGCTATACAGAAAGCCATACAACCCTTGCAGGACGTTGGTTTGGGCTATATTAAATTAGGACAAAGCAGCGATACATTAAGTGGAGGGGAAGCGCAGCGTGTAAAATTAGCCAGCTTCTTAGGAAAAGGAAAAGGCATTGGACATGTATTATTTATTTTTGATGAACCCACTACAGGTTTGCATTTTCATGATATTAAAAAATTGTTAGCCTCCTTTAATGCATTAATAGAACAAGGTCATTCATTGATTGTGATTGAACACAATACCGATGTGCTCAAATCGGCTGATTGGTTAATTGAATTAGGCCCTGAAGCTGGAGATGCAGGCGGAGAGTTGGTTTATGCAGGAGTGCCTGCTGGCATTAAAAAAAATAAGCGCAGTGTAACTGCGCCTTATTTGTAAATAATTTATCTATCTCAATCGATCAGCACTCTTCACTAATTTATCATCGCTATAAATGGCTTTTGCTGCCAATGCTAAACATATAGGGATTGCAAAACTTAGTAATGAACCAAGGCCGAGATTGGCTTCTGTAAATGTAGATTTAGCATTAAAGTATAAAAAGATCTGAATGATTGAAACAACTGTAGTGCATAATGTTATTAGCATTTGACGCTTGCGGACTTTATACATAAAAATGGCAATTAATGCAGCAACAGCAATGGCTACAGCAATGATCATAGAAAACACAGATTGGTTGGCTGTAAATTCTATCCACTCCTTAGCATTGGTAGTTGCATTTAATTTATTGCCACTAAAAAAAGACAATTTAAAACTCAGGCCAGTTAATGCCGCTGCAACCAATAACCACACTGTTTGAATTCTCTGTATCATAATAAATTAATTAAAGTCTACAAAACTCCTAATTCTTCTTTCATCTTTCATCTTTCTTCTTTCTTCTTTCCTAATTCATTTCAGGGTATAAAATAAACTGCTCCATGAATTCATTCACTTGCTTTTTAACAGTTGCTATTACATTGGCATCATCTGCATTCATCAATACATTATCAATTACATTCACCACAAATTGCATATGCTCTTCTTTGAAACCTCTTGTGGTAATTGCAGGAACTCCAAAACGAATACCTGAAGTAACAAATGCACTCTTATCATCAAATGGTACCATGTTTTTATTGGCGGTAATATCGGCCTGAACCAGCACTTGCTCTGCTTTTTTACCACTGATATTTTTATTTCGAAGATCAATCAACATTAAATGATTATCAGTTCCACCACTAATGATATGATATCCTTTATGCACAAATGCGGCTGCCATGGCTTGTGCATTTTTTTGTACCTGTTGCTGGTATACTAAAAATTCATCAGAAAGAATTTCTCCAAAAGCAACCGCTTTTGCTGCAATAACGTGTTCCAATGGACCTCCTTGAATACCAGGAAACACAGCCATGTCCAATAAATTACTCATCATTCTGATATTCCCTTTTACATCTTTTAATCCCCAAGGGTTTTCAAAATCTTTGTGCATCATGATAATGCCGCCTCTTGGTCCACGCAACGTTTTATGCGTAGTAGAAGTAACAAAATGACAATGTTCAAAAGGAGAATTCAATAATTTCTTCGCAATCAATCCTGCAGGATGGGCAATATCTGCCAACACCAATGCACCCACTTCATCGGCCACTTTTCTAATGCGTGCATAATCCCAATCTCTACTATATGCACTTGCACCACAATAAATTAATTTAGGTTTGACTGCTCTTGCTTGAGATTCTAGCATGTCATAATCAATTAAACCTGTTTCTCTAATAACACCATAAAAATGGGGCTTATATAATTTGCCGCTATAATTCACAGCGCTTCCATGTGTAAGATGTCCGCCCATACTCAAATCCAATCCGAGTGTGGCATCTCCAGGTTGTAATACTGCTAACGCAACTGCCGCATTTGCTTGTGCACCACTATGTGGTTGAACATTGGCATATTCTACTCCAAAAATCTGTTTCAAGCGATCTATTGCCAATTGTTCTGTCTGGTCTACAATTTCGCAACCTGCATAATACCTTCTTCCTGGATAACCCTCTGCATATTTATTGGTCATCACATTTCCCATGGCCTGCATTACTTGTAAGCTGGTGAAGTTTTCCGACGCAATCAATTCAATTCCATGACGTTGTCTTTCTAATTCCTTGCGAATAAGGTCAAAAACCAGGGTATCTCTCTGCATGTAAAAAGTTTTGGCAAAGTTAATTGATCACCTTGTCTGAACCATATAATAATGGAGCATTTTTAACCATGATTTCCCCACAATAGTTGGTTAATTCAGCTAATTTGCTATTTTCACAGTCCATTTGGCTTTTGTGTGAGTTGTACATATCTTTTTTAGCTGCCATTTGGATTGATAAAGAACCAAAAATGAAAGCAATTATTCCCGTTGCTGGTGCTGGAACTAAACTCAGACCGCATACATATACTCAACCAAAGGCCCTTATACCTATTGCCGGTAAAACCATCTTAAGTTTTATTGTAGACCAATTAAAAGATGCCGGTATTACCGAGTTTATTTTTATTGTAGGATATTTAGGAGAAAAAATTCAGGATTATGTAAATCAAACATATCCAGAACTCACCACCCATTTTGTTTTTCAAAATGAAAGGCATGGCACGGGTCATGCAATTGAATTAACAAAGTCGATAGTTGGAACAGATGAAGTTTTTGTTGTTTTGGGGGATACTATTTGTGAATACGATGTGCAAGAAGTAGTGAATAGTCCTTATAGTATGCTGGGAATTAAAAAAGTAGACGACCCAAGAAATTTTGGAGTTGCATCTATTAATGAAGAAGGATTTATCGACCAAGTTGTAGAGAAACCTGCTATTCCAAAAAGTAATATGGCGTTGGTGGGTTTGTATAAAATAAAGGAAACTCATTTTTTGTTTGAATGTTTGCATCATTTATTTATGCAAGACATCAAAACGCAAGGAGAATATAATTTAACTGATGCCCTCGACTGTATGATTAAAAGAGGTGCACAATTCAAATCATTCAAAGTAAAAAGTTGGTTCGACTGTGGTAGAAAAGAATCCTTATTAGAGAGCAATGCTACTTTATTGAAAAAATTTGGAGGCACTATTCACGGAGAAGAGACTTTTAAAGATACAATTATCATACCCCCAGTAAGTATTGGAATCGGTTGCGATATTTCAAATTCCATTATTGGTCCTCATGTGGCCGTTGGTGCAAATACAACTATCAAACATTCCATTGTAAGAGAAAGCATTATTGGGTCTTATACCAATTTATATGAAGTGGTTTTAGATAACTCACTTATTGGTAGTGATGCTTCCGTAAAAGGATTGAGCAGAAGTTTAAATATTGGAGATAATACAGAAATTGATTTTGGATAAAGCGCATTTATTAGCTTTATAGTTCAAACCATAATGATTAAACAATGGATCAGGCAAACACTGCAAAGCCATCTCGTATAACTTCTCTTTTCAACATTCAATATCCGATTATTCAAGCTGGAATGATTTGGGCTAGTGGATGGAAGTTGGCAAGTGCTGTTAGCAATGCTGGTGGTTTGGGATTGATTGGTGCAGGAAGTATGTATCCAGAAGTATTAATAGAACATATTCAAAAATGTAAAGAAGCAACAAGCAAACCATTTGGTGTGAATGTGCCATTGTTGTATCCGAATATTGAAGCCATCATTCAAATTATTATTGACGAAAAAGTACCCATTGTTTTTACCAGTGCAGGCAATCCTAAAACATATACCAATCAACTAAAAGCCCATGGAATCAAAGTGGTGCATGTAGTAAGCAGCAGCAAATTTGCATTAAAGGCACAAGAAGCAGGATGTGATGCAGTTGTTGCAGAAGGTTTTGAAGCAGGAGGTCACAATGGCCGTGAGGAAACTACTACGATGGTACTAATACCAGCAGTTAAAGCTGCCATAACAATTCCATTGATTGCAGCCGGAGGAATTGCTACTGGCAAACAAATGTTGGCTGCAATAGCTTTAGGTGCAGATGCAGTTCAAATTGGGAGCAGATTTGTTTGCAGTACAGAAGCATCTTCTCATGATAATTTTAAAAATGCAGTGATACAATCTACAGAAGGGGATACTCAATTGAGCATGAAAAAATTGGTACCAGTTCGATTACTCAAAAATGATTTTTTTAAAACTGTTGACGCTGCCGAATCTAAAGGCGCTAATGAAAATGAGCTGAAAGAAATTCTAGGGAGAGCAAGAGCCAAGAAGGGAATGTTTGAAGGAGACCTCATTGAAGGTGAATTAGAAATTGGGCAGGTCTCATCGCTAATTACTACAATAAAACCTGCCGCTGAAATTTTGAATGAAATTCTAGATGAGTTCAATGTAAACATTCAAGCTATTAGTCAACTTCATTTATAAAAGATTGTTCCTGTTTTTATTTCAATGCTCCGACTATTATTTTTGCAAATAAAATGAGTTTGCTTGCGATAAACAAGTAACAGTTAAATCATTAATGCAAACATGCTCCGGTAAATTAGCAGTATAAAAAACAATATCCGCTACATCTTTTGCTGCTAAAGCATTGTATCCATCATATACTAAATCTGCTTTTTGTTCATTTCCTTTGAATCTAACTAATGAGAATTCAGTTTCAGCAGCTCCAGGATGAACAGCCGTTACTTTTATTTTATAGGGCAATAAGTCTATACGCATTGCTTTGCTAATAGCATCTACAGCATGTTTGGAAGCACAATACCCATTGCCATCTTTATACACTTCCTTGCCAGCAGTTGAACCTATATTAATGATATGGCCTTTTTGTTGTTCCATAAAAATGGGTAATACTGCTTTAGTAACATACATTAACCCTTTTACATTGGTATCGATCATCGTATCCCAATCATCGAGTGATGCGTTTTCAAAACTATCTCTTCCCAATGCCAAACCTGCATTGTTCACCAATACATCAATCGATTTCCATTCAGCTGGTAAGTTTTCTATATTTTCAAAAACTGCTTTTCTGTCTTGTACGTCAAAGCAACAAGACAATACTTTTACATTGAATTGATTGGAGAGTTGATTGGCCAATTCGGTTAAACGATCAACTCTTCTTCCTGTAATAATACAGTTCCAACCTGCGGCAGCAAATGTTTCAGCAATGGCTTTTCCAAAACCTGATGTAGCTCCAGTAATTAAAATAGTTTTAGGCATATAATTTTTATAAAAATGGGTTGATAAAAGTTAATACTAATTGATTGATCTCTTGTGGAGCTTCCCACATTCCCATATGTCCAACGCGCTCTAAAATATGAAAATCAATTAAATTAGATAAAATGGATTGTTCTTTTAAATCTTTCAAAGGGGCTGCAATATCTTCTGTTCCTGCAATGAGCAGAATGGGTACATGGGAATTGCTTAATACATTGGTTCGATCTGGTCTGGTCATCATTGCATGGCAATAAGCTTGCAATGATGTATTACTAAAGTCTTTGCTTTTTTGGATCAGCTCTTCAACGGATTCTTCATTGTTAAACTTGAATTTGACACTAAATAAGTTTGGGATCGTATTTTTTAAGAAAGAGTATCCACCATATTCTTCAATAATATCAATACTCTTCAATCGATTTTTTTTCTTCTCTTCATTATCTGCATAGGCTGTTGAATGTATTAATCCAAATCCTTTTAAATATTGAGGATATTTCTCTGCAAATGCCAACGCAATATATCCGCCCATGCTATGTCCTAATACAATACATTGATTGATATTTTCATCATCTAATAATTGTTTGACATCATCCGCCATATCATCTATGCTTAGTGTAGATTTATCTTGCATTAATGGAGATGATCCAGTTCCCTGAAGATTAGGAACGATTAATTGGCAATAACCACTTAAAAAAACAATTTGATTATTCCAGATAGTATTGTCTTCGCCAAAACCATGTAACAATATAACAGGAAATCCTGCTCCGTATTTGTTGAATTGCAATGTTGATTGCGCTTGATTCATTATTATGTTTTATGCGTGATATTAAATGAATCGTTTTTTAATTTTATTATATATGCCTAATATAATAATTAATAAAGAACCAATCAATCCTAATAAAAATAGGTAATCCCCATATTTAACATAAAAAGTGATTTCATTGTTGAGAGGGATATTGTATTTTATTGTTGCTGATTTATTCCATGGTTGTTGTTCAACAATTTCTCCAAACTCATTAATGATTGCAGAAATCCCTGTATTAGCACTTCTGGCAACCCATCTTCTGGTTTCTATGGCACGTAACCTTGCATAGGCCAAATGTTGTAAATGCCCGGGAGTATTGCCCCACCATCCATCATTGGTGATGATGGTTAACAGATTGGCTCCTTTTTGAACATAACTGTTTACATATTCGCCATAAATACTTTCATAACAAATAATTGGAGCAGCGATGATTTCATTTCCAGTCGATTTAAAAACAGTTGATGAAGCAGATCTTCCATATCCGCCTGTACTTCCACCAAATTGTTCAAAAACAGGGCTCATGAAGCGAAGAAAAGAAGGCAATGACTCAACACCAGGTACCAATTTACTTTTATTATATAGTTGTATTGGTTCTCCTGCTTTGATGGCAATAGCAGCATTAAAAGCATCGTAATACATGCCTGTAGAACTACTATGAGCAGTAGGCGTTTCTTTTACTGTTCCATAATTTTTAAAAGTTTCAATTCCCGAAAGAATAGTAACACTCGGATGTTGTTTGGCAAATTCAAAGATGGGTTGATAATAAGAGTTACTGGTAATATTCTCCTGCCATTCGGCTACACTCATAGCTGTTTCAGGCCAAATAATTAATTGAGTATTGGAATCTAATGCAGATTTCGAAAGTGATAGTAAAATATTAATTTGCTCATTTGCATTACTCGATTCAAATTTTTGATAAGGGTCTATATTGGGTTGAACTATTACTAAATTATTTTTGTTTTTTTCAGGCGTCGGCGTAGGCTTAAGTAACATACTGATTCCGAAAACAATCAAGGGAACAACAATAACCATTGCTATCTTTTGAATAATAATTCTATTGGTTGATTTATTAATTAAAGCATTGTATGCTTCAAACACCAAGATATTCATGAACCATACCAATAAAGTTCCTCCACCAACTCCCGTAAATTCATACCATTGAATGAAGGCAGGTTGATTGGCAAAAACATTTCCTAAAGTTAACCAAGGCCAACTGAGTTCCCAGTTTAGATGAATGTATTCAAAGCCTAGCCAAAATATAATCAAGAAAATAAGGGAAACTCGAATGTTGTACTTTTTTTTACAAATGGCATAACCCCACCAAGGCAAACACATTAATAAGCTATTGGCTATTATAGCTGCAATTGCTCCAACGCTTGTTGAATTCCATAGCCACCAAGTGGTGGATGCATTCCAAATAAGCATTGCAATAAAACTATAACCAAAAACCTGTTTGGGCTGATGAGCTAATTGTAATGCAATCAGCAGAGGAACAAATGCAATAAATATTACCCAAGTAAAAGGAGAATCGGGCCATGCAGCAAAAAGCAATAAACCTGAAAAAATCGATAAACCAAGCAGTTGCGTTTTTTTCACCATCAATTATTTTAAGGTGCTTATTTTCTACTATAATTAGGAGCCTCTTTAGTAATATCTATATCATGTGCATGGCTTTCTTTCATTCCTGCATTGGTTATTTTAATGAATGTGGCTTTTTGCAACGCTTCAATATTTTTTGCACCGCAATAACCCATTCCCGATCTCAATCCTCCAACATATTGATAAATGATTTCGCTCAAACTTCCTTTATAAGCAACTCTTCCTTCAATTCCCTCTGGAACAAATTTTTTGATATCGGCTTCTACATCCTGAAAATACCTGTCGCCACTTCCCTGGCTCATGGCACCTAAACTTCCCATGCCTCTGTATTCTTTGAATTTTCTTCCTTCATAAATGATGGTTTCACCAGGGCTTTCTTCAACACCAGCAAAAACACTTCCCATCATGATCATATTGGCCCCAGCAGCCAATGCTTTAACCATATCACCTGTATAACGAATACCACCATCTGCAATTAATGGAATACCCAATGGCTTCAAAGCAGCAGCAGCTTCCATAACGGCAGTTAATTGTGGAACACCTGCGCCAGCAACAATTCTTGTTGTGCAAATAGATCCTGGTCCGATTCCCACTTTAACACAATTGGCGCCAGCAACAGCTAAAGCTTTAGCACCTTCAGCTGTACCAACATTACCTGCAATAATTTGTAAATGTTTGAAATTCTTTCTCAATGCTTTCAACGCTTCAATCACCCCTTTGCTATGGCCATGAGCGCTATCTAATGTTACCACATCTACACCTACCTGTTGCAATGCATATGCTCGGTCCATTAAATCTTTAGTAATTCCTAATGCTGCACCAGTAAGCAATCTGCCTAAATTGTCTTTTACGGCATTCGGAAAATTGCGTATTTGTAAAATATCTCTATAAGTAATCAATCCAATTAACTTGCCTTGTTTATTTACAACAGGCAGTTTTTCGATTTTATAATTCTGTAATATTTTTTCTGCTTTTTTAAGATCGGTACCTTCTGGGGCAGTGATGAGATTTTCTTTTGTCATCACTTCTTTTACTTTCCGCTTTTTATCGGTCTCAAAACGTAAATCTCTATTGGTTAATATGCCCACTAATTTTCCGCCACCATCCACAATTGGAATTCCTCCAATTTTATTATCCTTCATTAATAATAATGCATCGCCAATGGTTGCATCAACTAATAAAGTGATCGGGTCGATGATCATGCCACTTTCACTACGTTTAACTTTACGTACTTGTTCGGCTTGTTTTTCGATCGACATGTTTTTATGTAAAATTCCTAAGCCACCTTCTCTTGCAAGGGCAATAGCCAAATTGGCTTCTGTAACGGTATCCATTGCAGCCGATAAAATGGGCACATTTAGAATAATATCTTTGGTAAGATGAGCACTAATGTTCACTTCTCTAGGAAGTACTTCGCTGAATGCGGGCATCAGCAGAACATCGTCAAAAGTTAATCCTTCACCAAATAATCGGGAAGTGGTTTTGCTTTTAGTGGAGCGGTTGAGGTTTGTTGCCATGTGCAAAGATAGTCTTGTGATCAAATTCCCTCCAAAAATATTTATAGTAACTTTGCTGTTTCTTAAAATTGACTGTTCCAAACAATGTCTGAATTAAAGCCAACTGCTACAACTCCCTATTTTACTTTTCAGTTTGCGCTTCTTTGCTTGAGCAATTTCTTGTTTGCCACTAGTTTTAATATGATGATTCCTGAGTTGCCTGGCTATCTTACATCTTTAGGGGGAGCTCAATACAAGGGGTTGATCATTGCATTGTTTACTTTAATGGCCGGCATTTCTAGACCCTTTAGCGGAAAACTAACCGATACAATAGGAAGAGTTCCAGTAATGATTTTTGGTTCATTGGTTTGTGTAGTATGCAGTTTATTATATCCAATGCTTACCAGTGTAGCAGGCTTTTTATTCCTTCGATTTTTACATGGGTTTTCAACTGGGTTTAAGCCCACAGCTACTTCAGCTTATGGTGCAGATGTAGTGCATGAATCTAGAAGGGGAGAAGCATTGGGTGCATTGTCAATTGGCTATACTTTAGGGTCTTCTGCCGGCCCGATGATTGGCAGTTATTTGGTCGATTTTTTTAGTTATAACGTCATGTTTTATGTGTCTGCTGGATTTGCCCTAGCATCTGTTGGAATTTTATACAATGTAAAAGAAACATTAAAAGATCCTCAACCATTTAAGCTGCAATTATTGAAGATCAATAGAACAGAAATATTCGAAAAGACTGCATTGAGGCCAGCTATTATTACATTGTTACTTTGTTTTTCAATCGGAACGATTTTAACTGTTGCGCCCGATCTAAGTGAACATTTGGGATTACACAATAAGGGTTTATTTTTTGCATTTTTTACCATCGCCTCCTTATTAATAAGAGTGGTAGCTGCTAAAGTATCAGATCGATTTGGAAGAGTGCCGGTTTTGTTGGTATCTTCTTTTGTATTGGTGATCGCATTGATTGTATTGGCATTTTCAAATTCCGTGACATTAATGATGATTGGTTCTGTTATTTATGGCTTGAGTTGGGGAATTAATAGTCCTGCTTTAAGTGCGTGGACGGTGGATCTTTGTGCTCCAGAAAACAGGGGAAAAGCCATTGCATCTATGTACATTGCTTTAGAAATTGGCATTGGAACTGGAGCTATTTTTTCTGCATGGATCTACAATAACAATGCGGAGCATTTTAAATATGCATTTTTATTGCCAGGTTTTTTTGCACTACTTTCATTTTTCTTATTGATAAAATGGAATAAAATGGCTAAGCCAAAGCAATCATTTTCCCAGGTATAACTTGAATGATATTCTGTAGTTCTAAATTCAGCATTATTCCAGCCATATTACTAGCATTGAAACCTGTTTTAATAAATAATTCTTCCATTGAAATGGTCGATTCTTTTTGCAATATGTCGATCACCATTTGTTCTTCTTGAGTAAGCAATTCAAATAATTCCAATTGTTTTTTTGAAGGGTCTTTTTGAGTTTTCCAGTTTAATGTTTCTAAAAAATGCTCAGGGGATGAATACATAACAGCTTTGTTTTCTTGAATTAGTTTTAAACATCCACTACTTTTAGGATCATTTATTTTTCCTGGTACTGCAAATAATTCTCTGTTATAATGAAAAGCCAGATCTGCAGTAATCATGCTCCCACCTTTTACAGCAGTTTCAATAACAATAGTAGCATCAGACATTCCAGCCACAATACGGTTTCTTCTAGGAAAATTATATTTATCTATTTGGGTATTGATATTAAATTCGGTGAGTAAACCACCATGCGATATCATTTCTTTTGCCAAAGAAAGGTTTGCCCTAGGATATAATGTATCCAGACCATGTGCTAATACTCCAATGGTATTTTGATTGTTTTTAAGTGCAGCTCTATGTGCAATTGCATCTATACCGTAAGCCAAACCACTAATTACTAAAGTATTCGAAGGTAATTGCTCAATCAATTTTTCTGCAACCAACTTTCCATAATGAGAATTGGTTCTAGTTCCTATAACACTAATTATTTTTTGTTCGTTCAACAATGCATTGCCTTTATAATAGAGTAAAGTAGGGGCATCATGGCAATTGATTAATCGCTGAGGATATAAATTGTCGCTAATAAATAATGGTTCGATTGAATGTTTTTGAATGAAATTTAATTCTTTATCTACTCTACCGAAATCATTCCAACCAATGATTTTACTAGCGTTCCATTCACCAATACCTTCTATTTGACACAATGTTGTTTTTGATGCTTTAAAAATATCAGCTGCATTGGTGAAATGGTCTAATAATTTTTTTTGTAAAACTGGTCCGATGGTAGGAACCATTGTAAGGGCAATCCGATGCCATAAATCTGGATGCATAAAAATATTTATTCCAAAATGCACTAAAAATGGGGCAATCAATAGGGTATAAATACCTTAAATCTGCGTGATTGTAACGGTGATTCTTCTATTTTTGGCTTTCCCAGATTCTGTTTTATTATCTCCAATGGGTTGGCCATCTCCATAACCTTTGAATCGAAGTCGATTGGTATTAATGCCTTTATTAATCAACCAATCTACAATTGTTTTGGCCCTATTTTCGGAGAGTATTTGGTTGTCTGATTGCTTACCTACATTATCGGTGTGTCCGCTAATTACCACTTGAAGCGTTGGGTTTTCTACTAGCACTTGCAATAATTTTTCTAATTCAATAAATGCATCTTGTGGAAGTAGGTATGAATTGGAAGTAAATTGAATATTTCTAAAAGTGAAACTAGCATTCAACTCAATTGGCTGTAATGCAATATCTTTTTGATAAACACTGTCTGCTTGTTTGTTACTGAGTTCATATAACTCATTAAAGTATAAATATCCTTTTCTGTTTACAGAGAAGGTATAATCTTTTCCAATAGGTAATGTAATAAAATACTCACCTGTTTCATCTGTTTGAACTTTCATCAACACGGTTCCAGTTGCGTTATTTATAAGTTCTACAGATGAAGGCAATTTCTTTCCAGTTTTTTTGTCGATGATTTTTCCTTTTACATATAAGGTTCTGTTTGGTCTGATGTCTGGGCGCATCTCAAATTTATATAAATCAAGTTGCCCTCTACTATCACTTCTATCACTTGCATAATAAGCGGTTAAGCCATCTGCAGAAACTGCCAGACTACCTTCATTTTCAATCGTATTAATTGGATAGCCTAGGTTCTCTGGAATTCCCCATTCCCCTTTATTATTTTTTCGAATAATGTATAAGTCTGATCCTCCATATCCTGTTAAACCATCTGAAGTAAAATACATGGTTTGATTATCTGCATGAATAAAAGGAGCTTGATCATCACCTGCTGTATTAATTGTTGGACCCATATTAACTGCAGCAGCCCATTTTCCATTGGGTTGTAAACGACTCATATAAATATCAGACCCTCCAAAACCACCAGGTCGGTTACTGCTGAAATAGAGCACTCTTTTATCTGGGCTGATTGAGGGAGAACTTTCCCAGAATTCTGTATTAATGGCTTCACCTAAATTTTGTGGTTCACTCCAACCTTGTGGTGTATAGTTAGAAATGTACAAATCAAAATTGCCATATCCACCTTCAGTAAATCTACCTGTAAACAACATCCATTCGCCGTCCTGTGAAACTGTGATGGCTCCTTTTTGAGATTCGAAATTAATATCACCGTTAATTAAACTAGCTTTTCCTAATTGATTTCCTTGAATAGTACTTTGAAAAAAATCTTCTCTGATTTGATTTTCTCTTCTTGTAAAAACCAATAAACTATCCGTTACAGTTACAGATGGATAGTATTCTGCAGCCGGAGTATTTACACTATCTCCTAAATTTACTGGATTAAATTGATAGTCATTTATAGGATGTTTAACAGCATAATCAAGAGCAAATTCAAAACACTTTTTTCTAAAGTTGGCACTCTTAACACTTCTTTCATTCAATTTTGGAATTTGTAGAAATTGATTCACCGCTTTTAACGCATCTGAGAATCGTCCGTTACCCGCTAAGTTGATTGAATAAGGAAGTTGATATACTAAAAAATAAATCGAATCTTTTTGTTTGGCAATTTCATAAAACTGAATAGATCTTTGGTATTGTTTTAATTCGCCAAATGTTCCTGCAAGCGATAAGTAACCATCTACAAAATTACTGTCTTCTTTAACGGTGCTTAATAATAATGGAACAGCTTCTTTGAAAGACTCCTCTCTTAAGAGCGTTATCGCTTTTTCATAAATGGCCAAAACTTTTGGACTTACTCGATCTGCATTATAATTGAGTTGTGCATCTGAGGACAATGCTGCAACAAGAATACATATCGTAAAAAAAGCTTTCATCTATTTTCAGCAAACAATATCGGAAAAAAATGGGCACTATAATGTTAAAATAAAAAACCCTGCAATTTTGGGTTGCAGGGCATCATTCAAAACATCCAACTTAAAAATTCTTTGTTCCGTTTGGTTGATAGGTAAATCGGAAAGTATAATAACGTTGCTCGGTTAATTTAATGGCATCCGAAGCAGATGCAGCAGGTGTTACGCCACCTTTGTAATAGTTCAAAATTTCTACTTTGGCATATTTGCCAGTTGCAGTTCTAATTACCAATACTCTTCCAGGAATTGGGCTTATTAAATTATTAATGGCATCATAAACATACCAACCTCTATTACTTCCAGCTGTAATTGCATACGATGAAGGCGCATTATCTACTTTAAAAGTAGAATCAGCAGGTATAGTATTTAAATTATTGTATAACCCAACATATACAAATCCAGCACCTAATCCTGGTCCGCTATTTCCTCCATTTAAAATGATGGAAGTTCCTCTAAATCCTACATCCCACTTTGTTGTTGCACTATCTGATGATGCAACTGTTTTATTATTTTCTACACTGTAAAAACTATATTTCCCTGCTCCATAAGGGATGCCCTGTGCAGTTAGGCCAATGATGGTATCCGCAGCAAAATTATTTACTGTCACTGAGCTAACTGGGGTGTTATTGGAATTAGCAGTGTCGGTATCTTTACTGCAAGATGCCAAACTAATAATTAATCCAATCATGATGATTCCTTTTTTCATAGTATTTATTTTTTATTTTTTTGTGTAAATTGATATGCTATTGTTGTATAAAAATTTCTTCCTGGCATATTGGGTAAATTGCTCACATCGGAATAATCTAGTAGGTTATTTACTCCGATTTGTAGGGATAGCGTTTTTGCAAATGTTTTTCCAACGGCTGTATTTATTTGAACAAATCCTTTAGCAAATGCATCATTGCTATTGAATAGTCCATTGCCATCTGTATCTGTAACCACCCACTTGCTTCTATATATCAATCGTATATTGGCAAAAGCACTATTCTTTTCATATTGCAATTTTAAATTGGCCATATGTTTACTTCTATTAGGTAAGCCAACATATTCATTTCTTTGCATCAATCTACTAAATCCATTTGCGTCTCTAGTATACACTTTTCCATCTTCTATTCTCTTGATTTCGTCTTTGTCTCCTGTTAATAAAAATTGATAGCCTGCATTTACATTGAATGAATTGAATACTTTGTAATGAATATCTGTTTCAATACCTTGGGTAAAAGCATTTTTCAAATTCAGGTAACTAAAAATTTGTGATCCGCCTGTTCTGTATGCAACCAGTCTGCTATCGATCAGGTTTTCGATATTATTTCTAAAGAAATTAAAGGTTAAATCTAATTCGTTGTTCGGTTTAAAACTTCCGCCAATATTGATCCCCGTAGAAAATTCAGGTTTTAGTTCACCTAATTTATAAAAATCATTTTCCAAACTAGCTATTTGACCAATGCTATTTAATTGAGTAATTATTTTTTGTGCTTCAACTGTACCAAACACACTGTATCCACCAGCTGCTGCATTGGTAAAATTGAGATAGAGTTGTCTAAAATCTGGTGCTTTAAAGCCTCTACCAATACTTGCTTTAAGATGGAAGCTTTTGCTAACTTTATATTGCATCGCCAATTTAGGACTGAATGCAGCTGCATACAATTCGTTATTGTCAAATCTTGCTCCTGCTATCAGGGTTAATTGGGGTAATGGTCTCCACTCGCTTTGTAAAAAAGCATAACCTATTTGATTTTTTTTAGTACTCTCTGTTTTGTCGTAACGGCTGCTATTGGCTGTTTCTATCGTATAACCAACACCAGCATTCAACTCAATTACATCATTGATGGTATAATCTGTCTGGTTTTCTATTCTTCCAAATTGCTGTTTAAAATAATCTGTATAAGGCACTCCATTACTAGTCAATAAATTTTGTGTAGACTCATACTGGGTTCCATAAATTCGAGAAGTATTTTTTAAGTGACTATTGAATCGATGGGCTAATTGAAAAGTAGTATTATAATCTTTATTTTTCTCTACACCATTAGATGTGGTAACCAAGCCATTATTGGTGACTGAAATGATGTTGATGATCTTCTCATCATTCGTTCTAAAGTTGAAAGATGCATTGGTTTTAGGAGAAAAATAATAATTCAAATTGTGTTGCATGGTGAAGCGCTTAATTGGCGCTATTGATCTTTCAACACTATTGGGGCGAATGCTGAATCCATCAGTGGCATACCCATTCACAAATCCCTGGTATGCCAATTTATTTTTTCGAAAACTTCCACTCAGATTTAAATCTGATGTATTATAACTTCCATAACGAGCTGAAGCTTTTAAAGTGGTTTTGTTTGGCTTATCTGTAATGATATTAATTACACCGGCCATTGCTTCGCTTCCATAAAGACTTGAAGATGGTCCTTTAACTATTTCAATTTGTTTGATATTGCCAACAGTGATTCTGTTTAAATCGAGTACGCCAGCCGTTCTTCCAACCAATGGTTCTCCATCAATCAATATCAATGTATAGTCTGGGCTAAGGCCTTGCATTTGAACTCCTGTGCCAAAACCAGAAGTTAAATAGATGCCAGTTTGTTCTTGAAGAATATCGTTTAATCTAAGTGAACCTGCTTGTTGAATTTTTTTTTGTGAAATGATGCTTACTGGAACGGCCACATTACTCAATCTTCTTTCTGTTTTTGTGGCAGTTACCACAACTTCATTTCCAAAACCTGAGAGTGTATCCGATTTTTGTGCATAGGAATTTATCACCGAAAAAAATAATATGGATCCAAGAATGCACCACTTCAACATAATCTGAATTTCTTATGCAAAGGTGCAACCACTTAAAAGTGCAATTGTCATGAAAATGTAGAACGAATAGTATTGTCTGATAATTGACTAAACGATGACAATTCGAAAGTGGCTATGGAATGTTTAAGTATTTGTGCACCTGAGTGCTCATTCTCCATCTGGGGTTTAATTGAATATATTCAATAATAGAAGGAGTTATTTCTGGTGCTTTATCCCATTCTGGTTGTAGGTATAATAAACAGTGATTGTTTACCAATGAAGCATATTGTTCTGCCCATTCAAAATCGTGTTTATTGTATATCACCACTTTTAATTCATTGGCTTTACTTATAATTTCAGGCAATGGGGCTTTGAATTTTTTGGGAGATAAACAAATCCAATCCCATGTACCAGATAAAGGCGAAGACCCAGAGGTTTCAATATTTGTTTCAAAACCTTTTTGTTTTAATTGAATGGTTAATTCACTTAAATCATGCAAGAGAGGTTCGCCTCCAGTAATTACTGCTAATCTTGAAGGATGAGCCATAGCCCCATTTACAATTTCATCAATAGTTAATTGCGGATGTTTACTTGCATCCCAACTATCTTTTACATCACACCAAAAACAACCCACATCACATCCTCCCAAACGAATAAAATAGGCAGCCCTTCCCTGATGAAATCCTTCACCTTGTAATGTATAAAAAGCTTCCATTACGGGAATGCTTGTGGTTTGAATACTCATACTACCCTCTATTATTTTGATATGCTTGCATCGTATTCTTCAATAATCCAGCAATGGTCATTAAACCAACACCACCAGGCACAGGTGTGATGGCACTGCATTTTGGTGCAACGCTACTAAAATGAACATCTCCTTTTATTCTAAAACCTTTTGCGGCTGTGGCGTCTGTTACTCTTGTGATACCAACATCAATCACTATAGCACCTTCTTTTACCATTTCAGGTAAAACAAATTCAGGTTTGCCCAAAGCAGCCACAATAATATCGGCTTGTAAACAAATTTTTTTAAGGTTATGCGTATGTGAATGACAAATAGTAACAGTGCAATTTCCTTGAGCTATATTACTGCTCAATAAAATACTCATGGGTCTACCAACAATATTACTTCTACCAATCACCACTGCATGCTTGCCCTTTGTTTGAATGTTGAAATGTTCGAGCATTAACAAAATCCCATAAGGAGTTGCAGGAATAAAAGTCGGTAAACCCTGTACTAATTTTCCAATACTCGAAGGATGAAATCCGTCCACATCTTTAGAAGGATCAATTGCTTCAATTACTTTTTGTTCCTTAATATGTTTTGGCAATGGAAGCTGAACTAAAATTCCATCAATGTCCTGATTGTTATTCAAAGTTTGAATAACAGATAATAATTCTGCTTCATCTACTGTTTCTTCGAAGCGAATTAATGTAGATTTAAATCCACACTCTTCGCAACTTTTTACTTTGCTTGCCACATAGGTTTCACTGGCTCCATTATTGCCAATTAAAATTGCTGCTAAATGTGGAGCAGGCTTTCCGGATGCTGCAATTGAACCAGTTAATTTTTTTAAATCTTCTTTTACCGATGCTGCGGCGATTTTTCCATCTAATAATAACATGGGTGCAAAACTATTTCAATTTGTTATTTTATTAGATTAAATATTTATAGATTTTGATTAAACATTGCAAGAAAAGGTACATTTGCCCTATAAATATCAAATATGGAGCAACAACCCAACAATCAATTGAATATTGAAATCAGTGAAGAAGTAGCAGAAGGATCTTATGCTAATTTGGCCATCATTACCCATAGCAATGCCGAATTTGTAATAGATTTTGTGAATGTGATGCCGGGCACCCCAAAAAGTAAAGTAAAGTCTAGAATCATATTCACTCCCATGCATGCAAAACGTTTCATGAAAGCGTTGGAAGAAAATATTCAACGTTTTGAAGCAGCAAATGGTCCTGTTCAGGATTTAGAGCAAATTGAAATTCCGATGCATTTTGGAGGTCCTACAGCTCAGGCATAGAATTCATGCTTTTTTTAAAGCTTGTAGAAAAACACCTCATTCACTCATAGAAATACCTATAATTTATTTCGTTAGGCTACAATGAAATAACTCACCCTTATTTTTTTATGCTTATAGATATTGCAACGCTCTCTGCTGAGAAATGCATTGTTACATTTTGAGGGTTACTTATTGCCGCATTTCTCAAAGGTTCGCTTTTGCAATATCTATAAGCCTTATATAGAAATAGCTAGCTCTGAGGGTCGGGGCTCAAACAGATTTCATTATTTACGCCTCTCTCAATCAATTATTGACGGTATTTCTCTAATGTTCATTCGGTATTTTTTCTCCAAGCATTTCTAAAAAAAATTCTTCATAATTACAGAAAATACGATTCAATGAAGTTGCAAAAACGAGCCTTTTAGAAATGCTGAGAATAATAGTTTTTGCAATACAGACTTGCATTTCTAAGCTGCGAGGTTTGTAACTTTATTGAAGCTATTCTATTTAATTTTGAAGTAAATGTGGTGGCTTTTCAAATCATTCCTTCATCTGCGAAGCTGAAATATCCTTCATCACTTACAATAATGTGATCTGTTACTAAAATGTCGATAAATGATGCAGCCGTTTTTATCTTTTTGGTGAGTATTTCGTCTGCTGTGCTGGGTTTGAGGTTTCCACTGGGATGATTGTGACATAGAATAATTCCTGTGGATTGGTGTTCTATGGCTTTCTTTAAAATGATTCTAGGATCGGCCACAGTGCCGGTTATGCCGCCTTCGCTAACAACTTCAAAATGAATAATTTTATTGGCCCTGTTTAAAAATAAAACAGCAAACACTTCTCGTTGGTGGTATTGAAAATTTGCTTTTAAAAAATGAGCAACATCTCTGCTACTAGTAATTTGAACTTTAACATGTTTTGAAACATCTCTTCGTATACCTAATTCGAGGGAAGCTTTAATAGCAATGGCTTTAGCTTCTCCCAGTCCTTTGATTGGAAGAGTTGCTATCTCTTTCGCACTCATTGTACCTAATTTATGTAAATCGTTTCCAACCAACAGGAGTAATTGCTTTGCAATATCCAATGCAGAATGAGTTGGAGTGCCCGAATTGATCAAAATTGTCAATAATTCAGCGTTGCTTAATGCTTCAGCGCCCTTTAAAATGAGTTTTTTACGGGGTTGATCGTCATTTGCCCAGTCTTTGATAGAATATTTCCTCATATTATAAACAATTGCAAAATCAATATACAATTTGTTAATCGGTTTAATATCTTCGCGCAACGCAACCCTCAACATTTATGAATCCTTCTGTTAAGATATTCTCCGGCACAGGTTCTCAAAAGCTGGCCGAAAAAATTGCTCAACGTTTTGGTGCTTCTATTGGAAAAATAAATATCCAAAAATTCAGTGACGGAGAGTTTCAACCTATTTTTCTGGAAAGTATTCGTGGCGACTATGTTTTTTTAGTGCAAAGCACTTATGCTCCTACAGAGAATTTGATGGAATTATTGTTGATGATCGACGCTGCAAAAAGAGCGAGTGCATATAAAATAATTGCAGTAATTCCTTACTATGGTTTTGCCCGTCAAGACAGGAAAGACAAGCCCCGCGTGGCTATTGGAGCAAAACTGATTGCTACATTATTAGAAGCAGCTGGAGCTGATCGTATTATCACTATGGACTTACATGCTGCACAAATTCAAGGTTTCTTTGATGTACCAGTAGATCATTTAGATAGTTCTGCAATATTCATTCCATACATTGAACAATTAAAATTGTCAAACCTTGCTTTTGCAGCACCGGATGTAGGTAGCACCAATCGAGTAAGAGAAATAGCTAGTTATTTCAATGCAGAAATGGTTATTTGCGATAAACACCGTAAAAGAGCCAATGAAATTGCCAGTATGGTAGTAATTGGTGATGTTGCAGGAAAGGATATTGTATTGGTAGATGATATTTGCGATACTGGAGGCACATTGGCAAAAGCAGCAGGATTATTGAAAGATAAAGGAGCTAAAAGTGTAAGAGCTTTAATTACTCATCCAGTATTGAGTGGCAATGCCTATGAAAATATTGAAAACAGTGTTTTAGAAGAATTGATAGTTTGTGATACCATTCCTTTGCAAAAAGAGTCGAGTAAAATCAAAGTAATTTCTGTCGCAGATTTATTTGCCATAGCAATTAGGAATGCATATGAGAATAAAAGCATCACCAGTTTATTTATTCATTCTCAGTTGAAAAGTAGGGATAAGTAAGATTTGATTTTAGTAATTAGAATTAATCTTTGTTATAAGATATTTTATCGATTATCTAATTGATTTTATATCATTTACATATAATAATTAAGTTTAATACTTGTATCTGGGCTAATTATATCAGCTTTTGCAGCTTTTCCCATTTTTGTAACTCATATTTCATCTCTTATAATTCTTAATTCATAATTCTTAATTCATAATTTTTCTTTACCTTCGCCGTCCAAAAATTTAAACAATGAATACAATTACAATCGAAGGTGTTCTGAGGACCGAACATGGCAAAAAAGCCGCCCGCCAAATTCGCTCTCAAGAAAATGTGCCAGGTGTAATTTACGGGGGTGCTGAGGAGGTGAACTTTTACGCTCCAGCTAAAGCTTTCAAACCTTTAGTGTACACTGGTGAATTTCAGTTAGCAGAAGTTAGCATAGGTAGCAAAAAATACAAATGTATTTTGAAAGACCTACAGTTCGACAAAGTGAGTGATCAACTAATCCACGTTGATTTACTTGAGTTAGTAGGAGACAAAAAAGTAGTAGCTACATTGCCATTGAAATTTACAGGAGTTTCTGTAGGTGTTAAGGGCGGTGGTAAATTGGTTACAAAGATGAAGTCTTTAAAAATCAAAGCTTTGCCTAAAGACCTTACTTCAACTATTAATGTTGATATTACTGATCTTGATTTGAATGGTAATATTCGTGTAGAAGACGTGAAAACGCCTAATATCGAAATTTTAAATTCACCACGTATTCCTATTGCATCTGTGGTGATGACTCGCCAGTTAAAGCAGGATGAAGCAACTGCATCAAAAGACGAAAAGAAGAAATAATACAAGTAGAAACTATCAAAAAGTCCGTTTGGGTTTACCTAAACGGGCTTTTTTTATGGACTAGCAATCAATCAAAAAGCTATTTTTGTGAGCAGTATGCATAAATTTTTAATTATTGGATTAGGTAATATTGGCGATGAATATCGGCATACTCGGCACAATATTGGATTTGATGTAGTAGACGCTTTTGTTCGTAAACAAAATGGCTTTTTTAAATTAGACCGCCTTGCGGAAGTGGCCGAAGTAAAATGGAAGGGAAAAACTTTCATTTGCATCAAGCCTACCACTTATATGAATTTAAGTGGGAAATCCTTTAAATACTGGTTGGATAAAGAGAAATTGGATATCGCTTCAACCCTAACAATAGTGGATGATCTAGCCTTGCCCATCAATAAATTACGATTACGCGGTGCCGGTTCCGATGCAGGCCATAATGGATTAAAAGATATTCAATTGACCTTGGGTACCGACGTTTATGCCAAATTAAGGTTCGGTATAGGAAATGATTTCCCTAAAGGCAGTCAGGCAGACTTTGTTTTAAGCAAATGGCTTCCCTCAGAACAGCCCCTTGTAGACCTCAAAATAAAGGCTTGTTGTGATATTATAGAACAGTTTGCTGCTATAGGTCTCGAAAAAGCCATGAATATGGCAAATACTTTAGCTTTCACATAATAAAAAAGCTTATTTATTAGTTATTAGCATTGGAAATATAATTTATGTAGTCCGTTCTGTACCCAAATCGCCCGAAAAGTGATTCATCAAAGGACTACCTGGTTACTATTTTAAATGAAACTGTACTATGAAAATTTTTTGCGTAGGCCGAAATTATGCCGATCATGCAAAAGAACTAGGCAATGCCGTACCGGAGGAGCCAGTGATTTTCATGAAACCAAAGACTGCGCTGTGGCAGTCTAACACGCCTTTCTATTATCCGGAATTCTCCAACGAATTACACTACGAAATAGAATTAGTGCTACGCATCTCTAAAAACGGAAAGTACATCCCTGAAGATCAAGCCGAAAATTATTACGATGCCATGTCTATTGGTATCGATTTTACTGCTAGAGATATTCAAGCTGAATTAAAAAAGAAAGGATTGCCTTGGGAAAAAGCCAAAGCCTGGGATAATTCGGCAATTGTAGCAGATTGGTTGCCAATAACAGAAGAATTATTGAGAAATCCCATTCATTTTTCTTTATTGAATAATAAGGAAACAGTGCAAGTGGGTAATTCAACGGATATGATATTTTCATTTAACAAAATCGTATCACATATATCTACTTATTTTTCGTTAAATATTGGAGATATGATCTATACAGGAACACCTGCAGGAGTGGGCGAATGTGTGGTAGGAGATGTATTGGAAGGATATTTTGAACAAAAAAAAATGTTTGAACTCGAAATTAAATAATGCTAACACCCAACATACTATTACAAGCATATAAGCTCATGATGACTGCAAAGTCGATGAGTGAAACCTACGATGCCAATCGTAATGTATGCAAGTATGTGCATTCTACATCGAGAGGACACGAAGCCATTCAACTAGCAACAGGGTTACAATTATTGCCTTGTGATTGGGTAAGTCCTTATTATAGAGATGATAGTTTGATGCTGGCTGTTGGGTTTACTCCTTATGAGTTAATGCTTCAATTATTAGCAAAAAAGGATGATCCTTTTTCTGGAGGAAGATCTTACTATTGTCATCCAAGTAGTAAAGACGAAAACAGGCCTTCCATCATACATCAAAGTAGTGCCACTGGAATGCAAGCCATTCCAACTACAGGTGTTGCGCAAGGTGTACAATTTTTAGAAAAATCCAATCCAAATGCATTGCGCAAATCGGCCGATGGAAAATCTCCAGTGGTGATCTGTTCTTTAGGAGATGGAGCTATGAGCGAAGGAGAAGTGAGTGAAGCATTGCAGTTTGCAGTATTGAAACAATTGCCAATTGTATACTTGGTTCAAGATAATCAGTGGAGTATCAGCGCATCTGCAGATGAAATTAGAACTATGAATGCATATGAATATGCTTGTGGTTTTAAAGGATTGAAAAGAATGCAGGTGGATGGAAGTGATTTCATGCGTTGTTACGAAACAATGGAGCAAGCAGTTAATTATGCGAGGAACGAACGCAAGCCAGTGATTGTACATGCTAAAGTGCCATTACTTGGGCATCATACCAGTGGAGTTAGAAAAGAATTTTATAGAAGTAGAGAAGATTTATTGAAACATGGATTGTACGATCCAATTCCTAAACTAAGAATGTTGTTAAATGGGGTTGGGTTTTCCGATCATGAAATCAATCAGATAGAAACGGATACGCTTGAATTGGTGTTGAATGATTTTAAATTAGCGCAAGCTGCTGCGGAGCCAGATATTCGTTCGGTTGATGAGCATGTATTTGCACCAACAAATGTTCGCGAAGAAAAAGGAATTAGAACTCCAAAATCGGGCGAAAGAGTGATGATGGTAGATGCCGCATTACATGCAATAGATGAAATAATGGATGAACATCCAGAAGCTGTTTTATACGGGCAGGATGTTGGCGGAAGATTGGGTGGAGTATTTCGCGAAGCTGCAACATTAGCAGAAAAATATGGTGAAAACAGGGTGTTCAATACGGCTATTCAAGAAGCATATATTATTGGATCTACAGTAGGATTATCTGCAATGGGATTGAAGCCGATTGTTGAAATACAATTTGGCGATTATATTTATCCGGGATTAAATCAATTGGTTACAGAAGTAGCCAAATCATGTTATTTATCTAACGGAAAATTTCCTGTGCAAATGTTGTTGCGTGTTCCAGTAGGCGCATATGGAGGAGGCGGTCCTTATCATAGTGGAAGTATTGAAAGCACTTTATTGTCTATCAAAGGAATAAAAATTGTGTATCCATCCAATGCGGCGGATATGAAGGGTTTGATGAAAGCAGCATTCTTAGATCCTAATCCGGTGATCATGTTAGAGCACAAGGGATTGTATTGGAGTAAAGTGCCAGGAACTGATGATGCACGAACTATAGAACCAGCCAAGGATTATATACTTCCTCTCGGCAAAGCCAATGTGCTTTTACAGGCCGATATGGAGAAGATCAGGAGAGGAGAAACAGTTTGTATTATTACTTACGGAATGGGCGTGTATTGGGCTAAAGCGGCTGCTGAAAGATATCCGGGACAAGTTGAAGTGCTCGATTTAAGAACTTTGTTTCCATTGGATGAAGAAGCGGTGTTTAATTCGGTAAAACGACACGGAAAAGTGTTGGTTTTGAGCGAAGAGCAACAGAATAATTCATTTGCAGAAGCATTATCATTAAGAATATCCAACGATTGTTATCATTTCTTAGATGCAAAAGTGGAAGTAATGGGAGCCAAAAACCTCCCTGCAGTGCCTATTAATGTGGCATTGGAATCGGCCATGTTGCCTACTGCCAATAAGGTAGCAGAGCGAATCAGCAAATTGTTGGCCTACTAGCCTTTTTCCTTTTACAGAAACCCCCTATATTTGCAGCCCGAAAGGATTTAATAAAGAATTACGGCGAGGTAGCTCAGTTGGTTAGAGCGCAGGATTCATAACCCTGAGGTGATGGGTTCAATTCCCATTCTCGCTAC
>JANOZT010000040.1:0-2404 GCA_031429515.1 Sphingobacteriia bacterium | reverse complement strand
AACTCGCCATATTCAACTAATATTTCTTTCATTTGCAGCATGAATATGATAGATACTCATTGCCATTTGTATTCCGAAGAATTTAATGAAGACCGCGATACAATGATTCAACGGGCAATTGAAGCAGGTGTCACTCAATTTTATTTACCGGCAATAGATAGCACTGAAATTGACGGGATGCTTGCTTTAGAAGCATCTTACCCAGGTGTTTGTAAAGCCATGATGGGCTTACACCCTTGTTATGTAAAAGAAAATTACCAAGAAGAATTGCGCATTGTAAAAGAATGGTTGGATAAAAGACCTTTTGCTGCAGTTGGGGAAATAGGGCTTGATTATTATTGGGATACCCAATTTAAAGTGCAGCAGCAAGAAGCTTTTCAATTACAAATGAATTGGGCACTCGAAAAAAATATGCCCATTGTAATCCATACTAGAAACGCCATGCAAGAAACCATTGAAATGGTCAAACCTTTTGCTGCTAAGGGTTTGAAAGGGATTTTTCATTGTTTTAGTGGATCCTATGAATCGGCCATAGAAATTATCAAAATGGGTTTTTTATTAGGAATAGGCGGGGTGGTCACTTATAAAAATGCAGGTTTGGGTGAAGTGTTAGCCAAAATTGACTTAGAACACCTGGTTCTCGAAACAGACGCTCCCTATTTAACCCCGGTTCCATTTAGAGGCAAACGCAATGAGAGTAGCTATTTGCAATATGTATTGAGTAAATTATCGGATATCAAACAATTGCCTGAAGCAACTATTGCAGCAATTACAACTGCCAATGCGGAAAAATTATTTCAAAATTGATGGCAGAGAGGAAGGGATTCGAACCCTCGAAACAGTTTCCCGTTTACACACTTTCCAGGCGTGCTCCTTCAACCACTCGGACACCTCTCTGTTTATGGGTTGCAAATATAGGGATATAAGCGTTAATGCATATTTAGTTAATAGCAATTCGGTAACATTGGCTTAACAATTCGGTAACATTAGAGAGGCAGTTTTGCAGCACTAAATTATACATGCTGTGAAGAAGTTGTTAGCCCTTATCTTAATTATATTCTCAAGTACATTTGTATTTGCCCAAAAAGCAAAAATCTCAGGAAAAGTTACCAACTCTCGCAATGAAGGTTTAAGTGGTGTTACTATTAAAATAGCTGGTGGAGCAACAGGGTTTACCAAAACAGATTTAGATGGAAACTTTATTCTAACCGTAGAGCCGGGTAAAAAATACAGTATTGTATTATCTTATATTGGATATAAAGATAAAACCATCGATGATATTTCATTACCAGCAGGTAAAACTGAAGATTTCTTAAGTATTTTATTAGAAGATGCAGGCAAAAAATTAGCGGATGTTACAGTAACAACAAGTGCAAGGTCTTCATCAGCAAAAGGTGAAACAGTTAATGCATTAATTGCATTTCAAAAGAATACCAATACAGTTGCTTCAGTTATTTCAGCGGAAGCTATTCGCAGATCACCAGATAAAAACACTGGAGAAGTACTTAAAAGAACACCTGGTGCAAGTATACAAGAAGGTAAATTTCTAATTGTTCGTGGGCTGGCTGAAAGATACAATCTGGCCATGTTAAATGGAATTCAACTAGGAAGTACAGAGCCAGACAGAAAAGCGTTTTCGTTCGATTTGATTCCTTCAAACATGATTGATAATATCGTTATCAATAAAGCATTTGTTCCAGAATTACCTGGTGAATGGGCTGGTGGATTGGTTCAGGTAAATACCAGAGATATTCCTGCAAAAAACTTTTTTACGATCCAAATAGGAACAGGTATTAATACACAAACCATTGGAAATAATTTTTATGAATACAAAGGAGGAAAAACAGATTGGTTAGGAATTGATGATGGAACCAGAAATTTACCTGGATCTTATACTACCAAATCTCAGTTTGATGCATTAACACCTCAGCAAAAAACTGCTATGGGTAAAGAGTTCGGGAATATTTGGACGGCCAATACAGCAAATGGTCTTAATCGTTTTAATGGTCAAATTCAAATTGCTGGAGGGTTCACTAAAAATTTAAAAGGCAGTCAAAAATTGGGAGGAATCTTTGGTATTACTTACAATAGAACTGCACGCTATTTAAAAGGAACCAATAATGGTTATGCATTTGTTGGTAATGGAACATTTAGTCCAGATTTTGCATTTAATGATGACAGATACAGCAATGATGTTTTATGGGGTGCTTTAGGTAATCTAACTTATCAAATAAATAACAATAATAAAATTTCTTATAAAACTATTTTCAACATCAATTCTACCGATTTTACCACTTTGAGAACTGGTGTTGAAGGAAACGGAAATGCTACATTAGATAGTTCAAGAGCTTTTGAATATGGGTTTAAGCAAAATACTTTTTGGAACAATCAAATCAGTGGAGAA
>JANOZT010000039.1:0-51651 GCA_031429515.1 Sphingobacteriia bacterium | reverse complement strand
TTATTTATTAAATTACTAAATATTAATCACAGAAACTTTTCTTAAACAAAGCTTCATGTATTATTACATTTCAACAAATACATCTATTTTATGAAATCTCTTTTTATACTTATTTTTTCTATTGTATTTTCTTTCAATAGTTATTCTCAATTAAAGTTGCCTACAATTGGAACAACTTTAGAAGAAGCAATTTCTGATTTAGGTAATAATATTACAAATGAAAAATGGTTTAAATATAAAGATGATGAGGGAACTATGGTTTATACAAAGCTTTTCAAAGGAACGCCAGTTGGGATAAGTCATTCAATGACCGAATTTGAGGAAGTTGTGAAAGAATACAGTCTTAAAGATTGTTTTGATAAATCTATTTTTTCAAATTTGGATAAGAAAAGAGATGGAACTATTAATTATGAATTTCTTGCAAGTTCTCTAAGGAGCGAATCTGCCGAAATATCAAAGTATTGCACAATTAACGATAAAGTGGCTACTAAAATTTTATTGATTTCTTCTGTAACAGAATTTAAGGCTTCTTTAGCAATTAAAATATTTACCAAATTGAAAGAGTAATGCACAATTTATTTCTTTAATTTTTTGCAATCCCTAAAGCAAGGAAATAAAGTATTAAATGGATTGTTTCTTTTTTAATTGGTTTTTTCATTTGTCAAAAGTATAACCCTTATCAAACTATAAAAGAGTATTTATACCTATTTCTTACCGTTTTTAACACCTTTTAAAATCAAGAAAATAAGACCTCTATTTATTGATTTAGTTGCTTCGTTGTACCTTATTTGTACCTTGAAAGTATTGTGTTTTCGTGAAGCCCAATAAACAAAGGGTTTCGGCTACTTAGTTACTTTCTGTATCGGAAAGTAGCCAAAGCACAATTGGTGCACACTCTGTGCACTTTACATTATAAATCAGCTAGTTACATTTGCCGATTCTTGCCTTTAGCTGCCTTTAGTAGACTAATACTTGTGACTAATTCGGGTACTACTATTGTTTTCTATTAATTTGATATTGTTGGGGATTTATTGCCCCTTTTTACCTAATTACTGTTTTATATGTTTTTTTATAATTTATTGGCAAGGTATTTGACTAAGTTAAAATGAATATAAATTTCTTAAAAGCAAAACTATCACATTGAAAAAAGTATTAGTAGTCCTTACCCTTGCATCATTTTTTGCTGCGTGTAACGGCAAACCCAAAGAAACCGCAATTTTAGTAGATACGGTCGCCATCCAACAAAGGGCAGTTTTACAGGAACAGGCCCGTAGTAAGGCTGAAGCTGATAGTATTAAAGCTGAAGCTGATGAACGCAGCAGAATTGCTGCAGAAAACAGAACAACCAGACATCATAGTTCAGGTAGTAGCTCATCCTCAAACAGAAATGTAGGTAGTAGTTCAACACCCGTAAGCACAGGTTCAGCAAATTCAACTGAAGTACCTGAACGCAGAGGGATGAGTTCTGCAGCTAAAGGAACCATAATAGGTGGAGTTGCAGGTGCTGCTGCAGGTGGAATTATAGGCCATGACATCAAAGGTGCTGTAATAGGTGGAGCAGTAGGTGCCGGTGCGGGTTATATAATTGGTCGTGGAAAAGATAAAAAATCAGGAAGGGTAGTAAAACAATAATTATTTATCTGTAAGTGTGTTAAAACTAAACACAGCAACATGAAGTATAAAGCGTAGCATACCATTTGCTACGCTTTATTTTTTTAGAAAGTCAATGGAAACCTCTTGAAAAAAATCTTTATTATTTTATTTTGTTTCAGCTGTTTTACTGGCTTTTCGCAAAGTAATTTTAAAATATTTGTTGTTAAAGAAAAAGAGTCAACTGTTTTATATGCACAGAATGATGAATTTTGTGCGGTCTCGGTTTTACTTACCCTGACATTAGACAACTTAGTTGCGGATGAAACCATTGATAGAACTTATATTGTGCCCCAACATGCAGATAAATTCAGGCTCGTAACACTCACACGTTCCAAACGGGGGAAAGCCAATTATTCCTATAATTATGCTGCTGTGTTTGGAAATACAAGTCAGTCTTATTACGATCAGAATTACCTCTATGACCTACCTTATAGTAAAGGGCAACAATTCAGGATAGAACAGGGGTATAATGGATCCTTTTCTCACCACGAAGAAAACGCACTTGATTTTAATATGCGTGAAGGATCAGAAGTACGGGCCGCAAGAAGCGGTACGGTAATAGCCGTAGTTCAACAGTTTAATGAATCCAGCTGGCGGGAAGAATATAAAAAAATGGCTAATTATATTTTAGTCTATCATTCCGATGGTACCATTGCCGATTACAGTCATCTCCAATATAACGAGGCAAAAGTTTCGGTAGGAGATACGGTAAGTAAAGGACAGCTGATCGGATTAAGCGGTAATACTGGATATACCCGCGGACCTCATCTGCATTTTGTTTGTTTCCTGCCCGCATTTGATAAAAGAAGAACCCTGGAAACCCTCTTTAGAACAGGTAATAGATCAAAGTCTGGTTACCTGAAAGAAAACAGGCTGTATAAGAAAAATTACAACTGATTAAAAATGAATTTTTCATCAAGACCTGACAGAACAATCATTTTTCAGGCGCTAAGTAATTTGCTGCAAAATATTTATATAACGAAGGGAGATAAAGGACTCGTTTTAGAGCAGTATATATACAAGGATAAGTTTCTCATTTTATCTGACCTGCATAAAGGTGCAAAAAACGGGGTAAATGATCTTTTCTGGGACCAGGATCCGTTTGCTTGCGGAAGTGGAAATATTAAAAGAATATGTAGAAGAGATTTCTAATAAATATGCCAAAATTGATATTGGACTGACTATTCAGAATTTTCACTCCGGTATTATTACATTAAAGGATTTCACGACCTTCATTTCAATGACTATAAATTTGGAAAGGTTTATTGATAAGTCCATCCCATAACTATTTATTTAGTCTAAATCCATTACTATTCTCTGACTAATTTCTCTAAAACTCACTAGAATAGGGATAAGTTACTTTCTGTATCGGAAAATAACCACTATAAAACAACCAACGACCCCTGAGCTTGTATAATAGTAAGGTAATATGGAATTTAAAATATTTTGTTATTGATAATAAAATTTCGTTATTGATAATAATTACTAACTTTGATGTATGGTTGTAATTACTAAAAGCAAACTAATAAGCTTTTACGATGTAGAAACTATAGCTAGGGAGCCTTTGTTAAAGTGGTATCAAATTACACTTTTAAGTGACTGGCAAGACTTTCATGACGTGAAAGAGACTTTCAACAGCGTAGATAGTATAGGTAACGATAGATATGTATTTAATGTAGCAGGTAATAAATATCGGATAGTAGCCATGATCCATTTTAGTACAAGAACGGTGTATATAAGATTTATAGGAACGCATAAACAATATGATAAAATAAATTGTAAAACTATTTAAATATGAAAACAGCAGTAACTAAAAAAGAATTTGAAGTGGCGGAAGCAAAAATGTTTGACTTGTTAAACATTGCTACTCAAAAAGGAGGTTTTGATAATCTATCAGCAAAAGAACGAGCATTACTCAATCAATATACTAAAATTGTAAAAGCATATGAAGATGTAAACTATACAATTCCAATGCCGCAAACTGTGCAAGGCTTGATTGAACTTAAGATGTTTGAAAAGAAACTAAAACAAAAAGAGTTGGCTCAATTACTTAATACAACTGACACAAAATTGTCTGAAATAATGCATAACAAAAGAAAACCAAGCCTTTCATTTATAAAAGCAATGAATGAAGTGTTAGGTATTGATGGCAACTTGCTATTGAAAATCGCTTAATATAAACATGCATAATTTAGCTAGATCATTTTCTTCACTTCATTCTTTTATTTTAAAACTTTGCCCCGATCGATATAAAGAATGTTCTTCCATCTGCTGGTAACGCACCTGGTCCTGGATACCCCCCTGCACGGCGGGTAAAATATATTTCATTAAAAAAATTATTTAAACCAGCCTTAAAATTCAGGCCTTTGTTCAATTTATAAGTAGCAGATAAATCAGTAACGGTATAAGCAGGAATTAATCCTGTGTTCCCATTTGCAGAAGCAACAACAGTATTATTAGCATCGCTAAAAGCTTCCCCTACAGCACTTACTTGAACGGTTAATAAAAATCCTTTATTTCCTGCTGAAATTCCTCCACGAAAAATATTTGTTGGCGCATTCTCTACTCGCTTTCCTTTTGTATTGGCATCTTTATGGTCGCCACTGTATTGAGCATCTGTATAACCATAAGAACCAAAAACGATGATATCTGCATGGCTACTTTTGGCAAATGCCCTTATAGGATTAAACTCAATATATGCCTCTAACCCTTTGCTTGAACTGTTGCCCACATTGGTTATTAATCGGGTAGTAGTACTTGTTGAGATAGTACCTACACGATTATTGTATTGTAAATAAAAACCGCTAATATCAAATTGAAGAAAGTTTTTTACTTTACCTCTATAGCCAATATCTGCATTATATCCATTGGCGTCTTTCAAATCGGGGTCCACAATATCAGTTGTTGGTGGAGCTTGAAGGTTGGCGAATTGTATAGGGCGATAAGCTTGCGAGATATTTCCATATATTTCGGTAGCTTTTGTAATATGGTATTCTGCACCTAATCCTGCTAAAACAAAACTACGGCTGCGCGTAATATTTTGTAATATTATCTCTGTACCGCCTGTTGTATATCCATTTCTACCTGAAGCGGAACCTTCTAGCCACTCATACCGTAAACCTGGAATAATTAATAGCTTATCTGTAATACGAAAAATATTTTCTATAAAAGCTGCTGCATTTTTTGAATTGAAAGCTATATCTCTAGGATAGTTGCCAACAACAGTTACATCATAATCTGAACCGGTAGTTCCTTTCCCATCCGCTTGCCTGTTAGTAGTACCTGTATATAATCGAATACCACCAGAAATAGTATTTTTCATTTTTCCTAGATGGTAGTCTGTGATCAAGCGACTTTCTAAACCATAGTTTCTATATTGGTCAAGATTCACCACTCGGTTATTATAGGTAATCGTGGTTGCATTAATACTGTCTTTTATAGTAATAGCTTGTAAAAATCCTACACTGTTTCGGTCGCCAATTGTTCCAAACAGTTTTGTATTCCATTGGGTATTTTCATTGATTTGAAAATTGGCTATTAATGCGGGAGTAGTCCAAGTAATATCAAACCAATTTCGGCTACGGAAACTCTCTTGTGCATTCTGTTTCAATTGAGCATCCGTTAACCCGCCAGGTTGCTGACTTCGGATATTAGAGCGCATTAGTTCTGCTGTTAAAGTAAATTTTGAACTGAAGGAATAAGTAACTGTTGCATATCCTGCATTTGTATAATACATACTATTTTGTCTCCATCCATCTCCGTTGCGATGATCGAAAAAGGAATAATAATTAACTTTGCCTTTTTTTCCGCCTATAGCATTGTAACTATTAAAAAGTCCATTACTACCCAAAGTTTGTTGTGTTTCAAATTCAAATGGTTTCTTAATCTCTCTGCCATTGCGTAAAATATAATTTACCAAACCACCAAATTGAGGGCCATATTGAAGTGAGCCTTGCCCTCTAACAATTTCTATACGCTGAACAGCCTGTAGTTGTGGATTATAATATGCTTCGGGATATCCAAATGGATCTGCTGCAATATCATAACCATTTTGCCTTACATTAAATTCCCAACTGCGATTAGGGCTTAATCCTCTGGCTGCAATCCCAATCTGAATTCCACTGGGATCACTCTCCCAAATATGAATGCCGGGAACTTTTGCCAACACCTGCCGCATAGTATTGGTCACAACATTACCCTGAACATTATCCAATACAATTAGCGCATTTTTTTTACCAGCATATATATTGGTACCAACCACTTCTGGCATTTGTTGATAATCACTTTTGCTATTTCTTCCTACTACAGTTACATCCGGTAAATACTTTAAATGCGAAGTATCGATTCGATGTAGATTTTGATTTATTTGTGCCTTTACTCCACTAAATATGGATAGTACAATTACAAGTACTAAACTTTTTTTGCTCATTTTCTTCAATTAGACTGCAAGTTGTTGCAAAGAAAAAATTATCGCTTACTAAATCAGGAAAACGGTTTACGGAGTTGGGAAAAATTCAATTAATAGTATGTCCTTTAATTCAGAATACTTTCGCTGCTATTGCCTATTAACCATCCTAAGCTTTGAACGTGATTATTTCGTAGTATTGTAGCGTAAATGTGAAGTCCAGCAATCACAATAAAAACAGGCCGTATTCATTGATTTTAACTAGACTTTCATGAGCAACTTTTTTACTAAAATATTTATTGGGTTAATCGCACTGTTTTTTATTGCCTGTAAAAATGAAAGTCAACATGGAGAAACAACAATTGTAAGTGCTGATTCGAACATTTCAAATGATTCGGTTAATGTGAAAGATTGGCGAGTTAGCAATGCCATTTCTTGTACCAAAGAAATGTTGCCAGGAGATAGTGTGCTGTATATGAATGGTGGCGCAAAAGAATTTCAACCAACTGTATTTAATGATGTAAAGCCGAACAATACAATTCCAAAAGGAATGGTCTTCATTCCTGGCGGAGAATTCAGTATGGGGGCACCCAATCCAGTTGGAATAAAAGATGGCGGTAAAGCTGCCATGGAAGATTGCAGGCCAATTCATAGAGTAAAATTAGATCCATTTTATATGGACGAACATGAAGTGACCAATGCCGAATTTGCTGCTTTTGTAAAAAGCACAAAATATATTACAGTAGCAGAGCAAGCTCCTACAAAAGAAGAATTTCCGGATGCTAAACCTGATATGTTGATAGCGGGCTCTGTGGTTTTTTCTCCTCCTTCTCAACCAGTTAATCTGGATAATTATTTGCAATGGTGGTCTTGGGTGAATCATGCTAGTTGGCGTCAGCCATTGGGTGAAGGAAGTTCAATTGTTGGTAAAGACAATGATCCAGTGGTACATATTGCTTGGGAAGATGCGGTTGCCTATGCAAAATGGGCTGGCAAAAGATTGCCTACCGAAGCTGAATGGGAATTTGCAGCAAGAGGTGGACTAATGGGTAATATGTATGCATGGGGTAATCAATTCAAACCTAATGGAAAATACATGGGCAATACTTTTCAAGGAACTTTCCCTAGTAATGATAGTAAAGCTGATGGATTTGCAGGCGTTGCTCCTGTAAAACAATTTCAACCAAATGGTTTTGGATTATACGATATGTCAGGTAATGTTTGGGAATGGTGCGAAGACTGGTTCACCGAAGATTATTATGCCAATTTAAAATCACAAGGGGTGGCTAAAAATCCTAAAGGCCCTGCTAAAAGCCATGACCCTTCTGAGCCGGGTGTTCCAAAAAAAGTCCATAGAGGTGGTTCTTTTTTATGTACCGACCAATATTGTACCCGATATATGATGGGTACTAGAGGAAAAGGTGATTGGAGAACCGGCACCAATCATGTTGGATTCAGGTGCGTGAAAGACCTTAAATAGTTGATTTTTTTTGGGTACATTGCACACGATCTAGAATTGAAAATTATATGTTGTTAGCAACCAAAAAATCCATTGTTTTTATCATTTTATTGCTTTTTATTCAAGCAACATCATTACTTGCACAAGATGCTGGAGCATTAACAAAGCGAGGCGTTCAGAAATTGGCGGCCAAAAATTTCAAAGGAGCTGTACAAGATTTTACAGAGGCACTAGAATTGTCTCCAGAGGATATTAATTTATATGTGAATCGATCTTCTGCAAAGAGAGAACTAAAAGATTATGCAGGTGCAATTGAAGATTTAACTTTTGCCATAGAATTGGATTCATCTACAGCTAGTCTTTTTTTTAGTAGAGGTATAATCAAAGGAATGATGAATGATGCTAATGGAGCAATTAGCGATTACAATATTGCTATTGAAATGCAGCCTGATTACCCCAATGTCTATTTTAACAGAGGAATAGAAAAAGAGCATGCCAAAGATTTTACTGGTGCGCTGAATGATTATAATAAAGCATTATCACTCAATCCTAAATTGGGAGATGTATATTTTAATAGGGGAGTAGTAAAATCGGCAATGCAAGACAGAGATGGCGCAATGCAAGATTATAGCAAAGCTATTTTATACAATCCTAAAAATGCAAGTGCCTACTTCAATAGGGCTTTAGAAAAAGCCAATTACCAGGATTACAATGGAGCAATGGCGGATTATTCCAATGCAATTGCTGTACAACCTAATTTTGCTAGTGCTTATTATAACAGGGGTGATATTAAAGCAAAATTAAAAAATTATTCTCCGGCCATAGCAGACTATAATAAAGCCATTCAAATTGATCCTGCAGCCTATATGTATTTTAGCAGGGCTGTAATGAAGACCAATTTAAACGATCATAGAAGTGCATTATCCGATTACGACAAAGTAATTAGTATGGATCCTACTATTCCAAATGCCTATTTCAATAGGGGCTTGTGTAAAATGAATTTGAAAGATTATAGTGGAGCTATACCTGATTTGGATATTGCTATAAAAGCAGATCAAGCCAATTCAGATATTTATTTTAATAGGGCTGTTGCAAAACGAGAATTAAAGCAATATCAGTCGGCATTAGCAGATTTTGATAAAGCCATTACTTTAAAACCCAAGAGCGCAGATTTATACATCAATAGAGGAGTGTTAAAAGTTACTTTACGTGACACCCTTAATGCAATTAAAGATTTTACGAATGCAATCATTGCAGATCCAACTAATGTGAGTGCCTATTTTAATCGAGGCATTCAATATGATCAAATGGGAAATAATACTACTGCATTAGCAGATTATAATAAAGCCATAGAGCTCAATCCAAGATATGCCAATGTATATTTTAATAGAGGTGTGGTTAAAGGCAGAATTAAAGATTCCAAAGGTGCATTATCAGATTATTCTACAGCTATTCAGTTAGATCCCTCAGTTGGAAATGTATATTATAACAGAGGAATAGAAAGGGCTAAGACAAAAGATTATTCTAACGCTTTAAGTGATTATAATAGAACGCTACAATTAATGCCAGGCACTGCGGATATCTATTTTAATCGAGCCATAGCAAAAAATGAATTAAACATGAATGTTGCTGCTCTGGCAGATTACGATAAAGCCATTTCGATCGATAAAACCAATGGGGACATTTATTTAAATAGAGGTTATACCAAGCAACGTTTAAAAGATTTGAGCGGTTCTTGCAAAGACTTTCAACAAGCCGCTTCATTGGGCAATGCGCCTGCAGCAGAGGAAGTGCTCAAATCATGCAAATAAGCCTTTTGTGTTAAATTAATGCCACTGGCAATTTTATTTGGAGGAATATTCAAGTGTTTGTAATATTTTGCATCATCGCGCTACCAATAGCGTATAAACTATTAAAATACATTTTATGAAAAAGGTCTTTTTGTCAATTGCTGTAATTTTTGCAGCAGTTCTTTCTGTGAGCGCACAAACTGCTGATGAAGTTATTGCAAAGTATATTACTGCAATTGGTGGAGCCGAAAAGTGGTCTAAAGTACAATCTTTAAAAGTAGAAGGTCAAATTGAAGTTCAAGGAATTGCAATACCTTTTACTATGCAAGCTGTACAGATGAAAGGCGCTCGTGTAGATGCAGAATTTCAAGGAAATAAAATCATTGATATTACTACTCCAACAAAAGGATGGTCACAGAATCCATTTGGTGGAAAAGCAACATTAAGCCCTATTTCTGATGATGAATTGAAACCAAAATTAGATGATTTAGATATTCAAGATGCTTTTGTTGATTATAAAACAAAAGGATCGACAGTTGAATTTTTAGGTAAAGATGAAGAAGATGGTAATGAATATTTTAAAATTAAAATGACCAGTAAGAATGGTAACGATAAAACTTATTTCATCGATACCAAAACCTATTTGATATATAAAATAGAGTCTATTGTAAAACAACAAGGCCAAGAAGTAAAATCTGCTGTAAAATATTTAGATTATCAAACCATTGATTTTGGCATTAAAATGGCATTCAAGCAAGATCAAGGTCAAATGATGATGGTAAATAAAAAAATTACAATTAATCCTACAATTGACCCTACTATTTTCAACGGTAACTAAATAAAATAAATTCATTAACTGCTATTGTACTCATTTTCTATTTGAGTCGGTAGCAGTTTTTTTATTCAACTATTTTTTATGAGATTAAAAAATAAATTAACTGGGTTGTTTTTGCTAATTGTATTTTTTACAAATGCACAAACCAATATCAATTCTTCTTATTTCCAAGTGATGGGCGCAAGACCTTTGGGCCCGTCAACTATGAGTGGAAGAATTACCGCCATTGATGGTATTAGTGCTGATGGCCAATTGAATTTATATGTGGGTACAGCAGGAGGCGGTATTTGGAAAAGTCAAAGTGGTGGACAAAGTTTTGAACCTATTTTCGACAAGTATTGTCAATCGATTGGCGCATTGGCCATTGAGCCTGGCAACTCAAAAGTGGTATATGCCGGAACAGGGGAAAGTAATATGCGAAATTCTGTTTCCTACGGAGATGGATTGTACAAAACAACTGATGGTGGAAATAATTGGCAAAAAATCGGATTGGATAGTACAGAAAGAATCAGTAAAATATTGATCGATCCAACCGATAAAAAAACAGTTTATGTATCTGCCCCTGGTCCATTATGGAATGCTTCTACACACAGAGGATTATATAAAACAGCAGACGGAGGTAAAACCTGGAATAAAATTTTGTATGTAAACGAAGAAACCGGATGTGCGGATATTGCTATGCATCCAACCAAATCAGGAACACTCTTTGCTTCGATGTGGCAATTTAGAAGAAAAGCGTATGCTTTTAATTCTGGAGGATCTGGTAGTGGATTATTCAAGTCTACTGATGGCGGAAAAACTTGGAATAAACTAACAAAAGGCTTACCTGATGGAGACTTTGGTAGAATCATTATTACCATCAATCCTTCGAAGCCATCTGAATTAATGGCCATTGTAGAAGCGAAAGTTTCGGGCATATTTGTTTCTGAAGATGAAGGCGAAACTTGGATAAAGAAACCATCCAATGAATATTTAACTGCTCGTCCTTTTTATTTTAGCACATTGGTATATGATCCTAAAGATCCAAAAAGGATATATCGCCCTTCTTACAATTTTCAATTCTCCAATGACGGGGGGAATTCTTGGAGTAGTACAGTAATAGCTGGAGTAGCACCACATGCCGATCATCATGCTTTATGGATCAACCCCAATAATCCTGAAATGATGTTTCTTGGCACAGATGGAGGAATTTACACGAGCACCAACCGTGGAACCGCATGGAGTTTTTTAAACAATCTGCCAGTAGGTCAATTCTATCATGTTTCTGCTGATAATCAAGTGCCCTATAATGTATATGGTGGTTTGCAAGATAATAATAGTTGGTTGGCACCAAGTTCGGCTCCTGGAGGCGTTACTGCAGTTGATTGGAAATGGATCAATGGCGGGGATGGATTTTGGGTGCAACCTAGTTTGATCAATTCGAAAATTATTTTCTCCGAATCACAAGGAGGAGAAATGAACAAACTTGATCTATCTACCGGGCTTTCTTATGGTATTCGTCCTAAAAAGTTGGAGGGTGATGATGAGCATCGTTGGAACTGGAATACACCCATTGTTACAGGCGCATCAAATAAGAAAACTGCTGCAGGTAAACCAATGTATAATTTATATACTGCTGCACAATATTTATTTAAATCGAATGATGATGGAAAAAATTGGCAAAGAATTTCTCCAGATTTAACCACCAATGATCCAAACAAAATCAATCAAGCAGAAAAAAATACAGGAAGCATAACAGGAGATAATACCAGTGCAGAAAACCATTGTACAATCTTTACACTAACACAAGATCCAAAAAATGAAAATATCATTTGGGTAGGAACGGATGATGGTAATTTGCAATTAACTACCGATGGAGGTAAAACCTGGCAAAATAAAGCAGCTGGAATTTGGAAAACTGGAGTGCCTGAAAAAACCTGGATCAGTAGTATTGAAATCTCTTCATTGGATTCTAAAAGAATTTATGTAACCTTAGACAATCATATGTATGGCGATATGCATACTTATGCAGTGATGAGTTCAGATGGTGGAAATACATGGAAGAAATTCAGTTCAACTGAGTTTACTGGTTTTGCTCATGTAATCAGAGAAGACATTAAGAATGAAAAATTATTGTTTCTAGGAACAGAAATGGGATTATTTATTTCATTAGATGGCGGTAATAATTGGATGCGTAGTAAATACCAAAATATGCCTTGGTATAATATGGTTAGAGACATAAAAATTCAACCACAAACCAATGATTTGGTTATTGCATCACATGGAAGAGGTATTTATATCATTGACAATATTCAACCATTGCGTGAATTGGTAAAATCGGATGTGAATCAACCAGTGATATTTTATCCGATTCAAAATTTCAAATACGAATATTCACCACAATTTCCTCGCCCGGCAGAAAATTTATCAGGTTGGAATGGAGGAAGCAATGGCATTGCCCCTACTTTTTATTACTATTTAAAAGAGAGAAGTAATAGTGGAGTAAAGATTGAAATCTATAATGCAAATAATGAAAAAATTAAAGACTTGAATGGTTCAAGTTCAAAAGGGTTGAATCGAGTATATTGGAATTTGACTATTAATCCACCAAAAGTTGCCCAAGGTGGTTTCATTGCTCAATCATCTGTTCAAAGCTCATCGTTTATTGGTCCTAAAGTAGATATTGGTAAATATAAAGTAGTTGTAAAAGCAGATGGAAAAGAATATGTGCAAAATATTCAGATCGATGCCAATCCTACGAAGGGATTAGATGCAGCATCGATTAATTTATTGAATAAACAAAGTATGCGATTGTATAATTTGCATGAGCGTTTGTATACTGTAATTGATTCTTTAGATAAAACAGTTAAAGTACTTTCAAAAGGCGATACAACTAATAGTGCTACCAAAGATAAATTGAGTAAATTAGATGCATTCAAAAGAGAAATAGTAGAGTTAAATAGAAAATCTATTTTCTTTGATGAATTTAAATACAGAAGAAGAGTAAGCGATTTATATGTAAATGTTGCTACAGGTTTAGAACCTCTTTCTGCAAGTCAGGAAAAAGGAATTGGAGTGTTAGAAGACCAGTTCTTAGTATTTCAGAAACGTTTTTTTGATTTGATAAAATAAATTGAATAGTAATTAATAATAATCCAGCGTTCTAATTATAGGCGCTGGATTTTTTTTGCTTAATTGTTTTGATATTGAGCTAAAAATAAAGTCCAATCATACGATTTAAAATGAATTTTTATGTTCTCAATATTAGGTGCCAAAGAATACTGCTTAATTAATTCTTTCATACCTTTTTTTCCTCCAAAATCAGCCCTAAACCAACTCATCATTTTAGGTAAGTAAATGGTTTTGGAACTATCTATCCATATAGTTTCTCCTTGTAAATAAACCTTAGTAGCAGTATTTAATTGTTGATCTAAATTTTCAATAGTATAAAATGCAATAGGTGGACAACTTTTAGCGCCGCAGTTTAGCGCAAAGTGAATTCGACAATCTACTAAGTTTACTCGATGTTGTTTTTCGAATTTGCTGAAGAATAGCGAATTAAAATATCCAAGACTCCATTTATTTTTTGACCTTCTTATAATGCCATGTTCAATATTATCTAAACTCAAATTTCTACCTGCAATGATTATTTGTTTCTTTCCAAAAAAAGTACTTCTTTTTTTATAAACAGTTTGATTATTATTTAAAAGTATTTGAGTGTATGCATTGTAAATATTGATCCAAAAAGTTTTTTTATTTATATCATTTTCCAATTCCTTGCTCAATTCATCTTCGCTTATTGTTGCTAAATAATGAACCAAAGAATCAGTAGGTTGATTGGTTTTTACAGCGAGCAATAATTTTTGTGATACAGTAATAATATCAATATTTTCTGCTTTACAAAAATTCATTATAAGCACAAAAAGTATACTATAAAAAAATATTTTCATTAAAGAGATCCTCCTTCAAATAAAATCGCATCTAGTGTAAGTTCAGTTAGAACAACAGATCCCGACAAACAAGCAAGTAATTGAGTGAATGCTAATTTACCTAATTTGAAACCACTTGTTTCAACATAGGTAATTGCTGGGTAATACAATGATGGTATAAAGCCATTGCTTATTGCAATAATTCCAATCTGATCTGGTATGACTATTTTTTTGCTTTGTAATGCTTTCATGGCTCCGATTAAAATTTCATCACTCATGCAGAAAATAATTGCTGGAATATTTTTTTTAGTCAATCTGTTTCCAACTTCTTTTAAAGCATCTTCCGTTTTATTAATGTGAACAATATCAATGATGCATTTTGTTTCGATTTTTTGGAAACTTTCATGAAATGCTTTTAATCTTTTTTGCGTAATAGTTAAACCTTCATCGCCAAACAGAGCCAGTATCTTTTTTTTCTTTGTTTTTTGAATTGCTTCAGCAGCCAATTCTGCCGCTCGTTCATCGGCCATACAAACTTTATAAATTTCATTATCGTTTGGAACGTTGTCAAAAAACACAACTGGAATATCAACATCTTTCATTTTTTCATAATGCGCTAACGATTTTGAGTTGGATGAAACACAAACAAATAATCCCATCACTCTATTTTGCCTAAACAATTTTAGATTTTCAATTTCAATATTGGGGTCATTGGCAGTTTGAAGGATCATTAATGTAAAACCATTCTTTCTGCATTCTTCCTCTACAGATGCAATAAAACTTTCGTAAAAATGATTGCTAATGAATGGAACCATCAATCCTATTACATTACTATGTTTGGTTCTTAGATGAACTGCAAAAGCATTGGGTTCATAATCTAGTGTATTAGCCAACTCAATTATCCGTTCCCTGGTGGCAATTGAAATATCCGGATGGTGTTTTAGGGCTCTAGAAACAGTTGATATGCTACATCCTACAATTCCAGCTATTTTCTTAAGTGTTGTATTGTTCATCGAACAAGTTTGCTACAATATAGAATATTCTCACATCAAATGTTTTCGCAAACGATTGCGAAGTTAAATTGACAAAAAACTACCCTTTTATTGAATTATTTACCCCTATTTTGAACTGTTAATGGATTGATAAATAATTTTATATGAAATGCAACGTTTATGTTGTTCAGTAAGTCTAGTTATCGGTTTAAAGCTAGAATTACCATTTTGTTGACTTTTTTTATCTTTTTTTATTAAAAACTCATAAAAAATTTAACAAAAAATTTTTTTAGTCAAAAATATGTGTATTTTGTACACGCTTAATAACCAGTAAACTGCCATTTATGAATCTAAAAATGCTTGCAAAGCCCATTTTATTGGGTGCCTTTGTTTGCTTGTTTGCGATTTTCTCGCAGGCTCAAACCAAAACTGTTACCGGAAAAGTAACAGATTCAAAAGACGGATCGCCAATGGTTGGCGCTTCTGTAATTGCCAAAGGAACCAATATCGGTACCCAAACGGGTTCAGATGGTTCTTACAAACTCACTATTTCTTCTTCTATTACTAAATTGGTGATTTCATCAGTTGGTTTTGGTAATGTAGAAGTAGACATTGCTAACAAATCTACTGCAGATGTTAAACTTACTTCTGCTGCAGACGCATTAAGTGATGTCGTAGTAGTAGGTTATGGTACACGTAAAGCAAAAGATGTTACGGGTTCTGTTGCCAGAGTTTCAGAAAAAGACTTTAACAAAGGTCAAATTGGTGCACCAGACGCCTTATTACAAGGTCGTACTGCAGGTGTATTGGTTACCCCTGCAACTGGAGAGCCAGGCGGTGCGGCAACTATTAACATTCGTGGTACAGGTTCTATCAGTGGAGCTCAAGAGCCTTTATATGTAATTGATGGAGTTCCTTTGATCCAAGGTGGTACTTTAGGTTCCGCTAGTGGAGTTGAAGGAAACACAACTGCAAAAAATCCATTGATCTTCTTAAACCCGAATGATATCGAAAGCATGACTGTATTGAAAGATGCATCTGCTGCTGCCATCTACGGTTCTAGAGGTGCAAATGGTGTTATCTTAATTACAACTAAACAAGGAAAAGGCGGCAAGAAAGGTGTATTTAACTTCGGTGCAAATACAAGTATGGCCAATACAGCTCGTCGTTACAACCTAATGCAAGCACAAGATTTCTTATTGGCAGCTAAACAAGCCAATATTGATGGTGGTGCAGATCCAATTGCTGCAGGCGACGCGGTTAAATTAATTGATGGTGGTGCAACTACCAACTGGCAAGATCAAATCTTCCGTCAGGCCATTTCTCAAAATTATAATTTAAGTTGGGGATATAATTATAAAGGAACTACAGCACGCTTGAGTGGTTCTTACGACGATCAACAAGGTATTGTAAAGAACAGTTCTTTACAACGTATGACCGTTCGTGCTAACTTAGGTCAGAAACTAATGAATGATAAGCTGAAATTGGAAGCCAATTTAACTTATTCTAATACCAAGAACCAATATCCTCCATTATCTAATAATGCAGGTTATCAGGGAAGTTTGTTAGGTGCTGCATTGCAGTTTAACCCAACTAACCCAATTTACAATCCAGATGGATCTTTCTATCAACCAGGAGATCAAAGAAATCCAGTTCAAATGTTGGCTTATTTTGATGATAGAGATTTCATCAACAGATTCTTGATCAATTTATCTGCTAGCTACCAAATCACTAAAGATCTTTCTTATAAGATCGTTTACGCTAATGATAATTCTGCATCTGAAAGAACTTCTTTTGCCGATCCTCGTTTAGGTTCAAATGCTTATGGTGGTACAATCAATATTTTTGGATTCGAGTCACCTAATTCTGGTATTAACGGAAATGGACGAACAACCCGCCAAAACCTAGATGCAAAATCTACTCTATTGGAGAATTATCTTACTTATGATAAAACATTCAACAATGTTCACGCATTGAATGTGGTTCTAGGATATTCTTTTCAGAGTTTCGAAACTAAATACAAAGGTTCTACTGGTTGGGGTTTAAATACACCTGTAACTAAGCCGGGAGATGTATTCGTAAAAGATTACAGCAAGTTTAAAAATTATACAACTTACGTTCCTGGATACGACAATAACGAATTGCAATCTGTATTTGGTCGTTTGAACTATACTTATAACGACAAGTATTATTTTACTGCAACAGTTCGTTCTGATGGTTCATCTAAATTCGGTAAGAATAATCGCTATGGTACATTCCCAGCATTTGCGTTCAAATGGAGAGTGATGCAAGAATCATGGGCTCAAAATACCCTTGGAAAATTATTCAGTGATTTCAATATCAGAGCCAACTACGGTACATTGGGTAGCCAAGACAACTTAGGTTCTTATGCTTCATTGAATCTTCAACAAACTTGGAATCCAGGAAATGGTTCTTCAACTCGTTTCATTCAACAAGGTAACCCAGATCTTAAATGGGAAGAAGTTACAACAACTGGAGTTGGTGTAGACTTCACTTCTAAGAACAAGCGTTTGAACGTTACCATCGATTATTATAATAATGAAAGAAAGAACATGTTGTTCTTTGCTCCAACTCCGGGTGGATTTGCACCGACTTCTAGCTGGTGGATCAATTTACCTGGTAAGGTTTCGAACAAAGGATGGGAGTTTAGTGTTAACTACCAAATCATCAAAGGAAACAAGTTTAGCTGGGATGCAAATTTGAATATGACTACTGTTAAAAACAATATCGAAGGTTTGCCTAACCCAATCAATACTGGTGCGGTTAGTGGACAAGGTTTAACTGGTGCATTTGCCCAAACCTTAACCAACGGTAATCCAATCTTTACATGGTCTATGCCTGTTTTCCAAGGATTTGATGGTAATGGTAATGCTCGTTATGCTGCTGGTGCTGCTAACCAATTAATGGGTACTGCTTTGCCTAACTTCTTTGCTGGTTTAACCAATAATTTCTCTTATGGAAGATGGAATTTAAGTGTATTTGTGAATACAGTTAGAGGGTTCTCTGTGTATAACAATACAGCAAACGCTTTATTCTTAAAAGGATCTTTACGTAATGCTCGAAACGTTACTTACGAAGTTGGTAATGGCCCTGAAAATCCATTCAACCCAGGCTCTGTTTCAACCAGATTCTTAGAGGAAGGAAATTTTATTCGCTTAGCAAATATGAACTTGAGCTATGCTTTTGAAATGAAGAGCAAAGTAATTAAAACCTTATCTGTATTTGCATCTGGTCAAAACCTAAAATTATGGTCTAATTACTCAGGTTTGGATCCTGAAGTAAACGTTGATAAGAGCATCAATGGTATTCCTTCACGCGGTTTCGATTATACACAATATCCTAAACCAACTGTAATTACTTTAGGTGTTAATATTGGCTTTTAAATTCAATAACTTTCATTAATAAAAAATGATCATGAAAACATATATTTTAACTGCTGCAACGGCACTTGGCTTATTCGCCTTGTCTTCTTGCACAAAATTGGAGCCTAAATTAGAAGGTCCTGTTGCTATCGCTCCTGCTCAAGCTGGTGGCGCGCCAACCGCTCCATCTATATCAGCTGTTTACGAACAGTTGAATCAATTAACCGGTGGCCAGGGTAACTGGTTTGGTTTGCAAGAGCATTCCACCGATGAAATCATGGGGCCAACACGTGGTACCGACTGGGATGACTTTGGAACTTGGCGCAGGTTGCATTTGCACACTTGGGCTGGAGACCATAACCAAATCAACGATACTTGGAATGGTTTGAATGGTGCTTTGTTCCAAACTACATTGATTGCAGAAACTGCAACAGGATTAACAAAAGCGGAAGGTCAGTTCTTACGTTCCTACTTTAGATTTTTAACTTGTGATATTTATGGTCAAGTGCAATCTCGTCCTGCAACAGCTGCTGCTGCAGCAATTCCAGATGTTTTAACAAGATCTCAGGCAATTGATGCGATTATCACAGAATTAGAATCTGCTGTTGCAGCATTACCAGCATATAATAGAACCAACCGTTCTTTAGCTACTAAAGAAGCAGCTTGGGCTTTATTGGCAAAATGCTATTTAAACAAAGCTGTTTACAAATCAGATCCAACAAAACCTGAAGGTCCTTATACTTTTGCTGCTGCTGATATGAATAAAGTAATTGAATATTGTAATAATATTCAAGCCAATACTTTATTACAAGTAGATACTTATTATTGGGATAATTTCAAATGGGACAATGGTGTTCAATCAACTGAGAATATTTTCGTTCGTCACAACAACACTGGCGATCCAAGAGCTGGAGGTGGTACAGGTTTAAGATGGCAGACTTCTCAAAGCTGGCATTATAATCAAACTCCTTCTAGTTGGAATGGTTTTGTTACATTGTCTGATTTCTACGACAGTTTCGAACCAAATGATGTTAGAAGAAGTGATACTTTGGCTAATTATACCAACAGAGTTGGCGCAACAGCTGGTTTATTAGTTGGTCAAGCTCGTGGTCCAAAAAATGGTAATATTGGTGATGCGATTGTTGATTTAAAAGATCGCTCTGGTAACCCATTGGTATTTACTCGTAACGCTTCAATCTTCTTCAATGGTGAAGCAAGTGGTATTCGTGTAAATAAGTTCCCATTAGATCCATCATCTATCAATGATGGAGGTTGGGGAAGTTCTAATGAGTTCCCTTTCTTCCGCTATTCTGATGTTCGTTTGATGGAAGCTGAAGCTGTATTAAGAGGTGGAACTTCTTCTGAAACTCCGTTAGCTATTGTTAACGATATCCGTTCTAAGAGAAGAGCATCTGCTTTAACTGCAGTTACTTTACCTGTAATGTTAGCTGAAAGAAGCAGAGAATTATATTTAGAAGGACATAGAAGAACTGATATGGTTCGTTTCGGTGTATTCAACGCTCCAGTAATTGAAAGATCAACTAGGTCTGAAGGTTATAAATGTGTATACCCAATTCCTACCAATACATTGGCTTCGAATCCTAACTTAAAGCAAAACTTCGGATATTAATCCTTGGTTTAAATTTATACAACCCTGCTCCTAAAGAGCAGGGTTTTTTTGTGCATTTCTTATCATAAATAAATGTCAAAGCGTCCTCTATTTACTTAATTTTATCCAATGAATTTGATCAAGTACAGTTTGCTTTGCAGTATCCTATTTCTTTTATTCTCTTGCAAGCAAAAACCTTCTAATACATTATTCTCTGAAATAACTGATAGTAAAATCAATTTCGTAAATACATTGACTGAATCAAAAGAGTTCAATGTATTTAAATATAGAAATTTTTACAATGGCGGCGGAGTTGCAACTGGCGACTTAAACAACGACGGCCTACCAGAAGTGTTTTTTACTGCTAATCAGGGTGCCAATAAATTATACCTTAATAAAGGCAATCTTCAATTTGAAGATATTTCTACTAAAGCGGGATTTGGTGATAAAAAGCAATGGAGCACTGGTGTGGTTTTTGTTGATATTAATGCAGATGGTTGGTTGGATATTTATGTTTGTAATGCGGGTAATATGATGGATAAGCCGCTTAGAAAAAATCAGTTATTTATCAATAACCATAACTTAACTTTTACCGAAAGTGCTACTCAATATGGATTAGACAATGATGGATATTCTACACAAGCCTCTTTCTTTGATTATGATTTAGATGGAGACTTGGATTGTTTTTTAATCAATAACAGTCCTATTCCTGTGAATACCCTGAACTATGCCAACATGCGCAATATTCAAGATGCTGACGCTCCATTTGCGCCGTTTCTCAAAGGTGGGGGTGATCATTTATTCCGAAACGACAATGGTCATTTTGTAGAAGTAAGTAAAGCTGCTGGTATACATGGAAGTATCATTAGTTTTGGCTTAGGCGTTACAGTAGGAGATATAAATGATGATGGCTATCCGGATGTATATGTATCGAATGATTTTTTTGAAAAAGATTATTGTTACATCAATCAACGCAATGGATCATTTGTAGATGAGATGGAGCAACGAATGCAACATATCAGCTTCTCTTCTATGGGTGCTGATATGGCTGATATTAATAACGATGGAAAGCAAGATATTTTCACCACCGATATGTTGCCAGGCGATGACTATCGATTAAAAACCAATACCTCATTTGAAGGCTATGATGTTTTTAAATTAAAACAGAACCAAGGATTTTATAATCAATTTACCCAGAATGCTTTACAAGTAAATAATGGCAATGGCCAATTTTTGGAAACTGCTTTTTACAGTGGAGTTGCAGCCAGTGATTGGAGTTGGGGCGCTTTGATTTTTGATGCTGATAATGATGGACTATCAGATATTTTCGTGTGTAATGGAATTTATAGGGATGTAACCGATCAAGATTTTATTGATTTTTTTGCCAATGATATAGTCAAGCAAATGGTACTCACAGGTAAAAAAGAAGAAATTGGATCTGTGATTAATAAAATGCCTTCTGTACCTATTCCAAATAAAGCTTTTAGAAACAAGGGCCAATTAAAATTTGAAGATGAAGGCAATAATTGGGGATTTAATAAACCCAGTTTTTCCAATGGAGCAGTATATACCGATCTAGACAATGATGGGGATCTGGATATGGTGATCAATAATGTAAACCAACCAGCTTTGGTCTATCGCAATAATAGTAGAGAGCAATCCAAAACGAATTATATCGCCTTATCTCTACAATATAAAACACCGAATGCTTTTGCTATTGGTTCTACTATAAAAATCTTTCAAGGCAATCAAATTATTTCAAGATCAATCATGCCTTCTAAAGGTTTTCAATCTTCTGTAGATTATAAACAAACTATTGGTTTGGGAAATGCTAAAACAGATTCTTTACAAATCATTTGGCCCGATCAAACTATTTCAACAATAATAAATCCTGCAATCAATCAATTGCATACTATTGATTATGAATCTCAAAAGACAAGAAAAATAATACCAATCAATTTGGCTATTAATGCGCCAATTTTTGAAATTATAAAAACACCTTTCGAGAAACATGTAGAAGATGATTATGTAGATTTTTATACAGAAAGAAATATCCCCTTCATGTTATCAAAGCAAGGGCCTCAATCGGCAGTTGCAGATGTTAATGGAGATGGGTTGGAAGATATTTATATTGGTGGGGCACTCAACCAAGCTGGCCAATTGTACATTCAAAATAATAATGGCTTTATCAAAAAAGAAATCAAAGACTTTGCTCAATTTAAATTTTACGATGTAACCGCTGCTGTTTTTTTTGATGTAGATCAAGATGGTGACATGGATTTATTTACTGGTGGAGGTGGTAATTTTCTCCCTGCATCAGCTGATATATACCAGAACAATATTTTTATCAATGATGGGAAAGGAAACTTTTCTATTAAGCCAGGTGCATTGCCTATTAGTCATACAAATTGTGGAACAGCTATTCCCTTAGATTATGATAACGATGGTAAAATGGACTTGTTTATTGGAAGTAGAAGTGAGCCTCAAAATTATGGGCTTGCACCAAAAAGTTTTTTATATCACAATATAGGCAATGGCCAATTTCAAGATGTCACCTCCACAGTAGCTACTTTTCTTTCCAACCTGGGAATGATTACCTCTGCAGCGTGGTCAGATATGAATGGAAATAATTCAAAAGAACTGGTAATAGTAGGGGATTGGATGTATCCGCATATTTATAAGTTTGATGGTAAAAAAATGGTGGAACAAAAAACGGGGTTAGAAAATTTGTTTGGCTGGTGGCAGCATGTAACTGTTTCTGATATTGATAATGATGGAGATGCCGATTTGATTGTAGGAAATATGGGTGAGAATTTTTACCTGCATTCAGATTCAACTCATCCTATTAAGTTATGGGTTAAAGATTTTGACCAGAATGGAACAGTAGATAAAATTTTCAGTCATACCATTAATGAGCAAGATGTACCAGTATTTCTAAAGAAAGATATTACTGAACAAATCCCTTCATTAAAAAAAGGAAATTTAAAACACCAGGATTTTGCTAAAAAATCGGTGCAGGATTTATTTGGTGACGCCATTCGTAATGCCCAAGTTTTGCAGGTGAATACTGGCTATTCTGGTATTGCATATAATAATGGGAAGGGACAATTCACCATGCAACCATTTCCGGTAACTGTACAATTATCTTCTGTAAATGCTATAACTGTTGCAGATATCAATTCCGATGGCTGGAAAGATATAATGCTGGGTGGAAACTTTTTCGACATGCTTCCACAGTTTTGTAGTGTGGATGCTTCCTATGGTACTGTTTTGATGAATAACCAAAAAGGGGGGTTCAGTATTTTATCCAATCAACAATCAGGAGTTTCTATTAATGGAGCAATTAAACAGATTGCCTCTATTCAATACCAAAATAAACTAGGATTTCTTTTTTTACAAAATAATGGGTTGCCTGTTTTTTATCAGCAAAAATCAATTACCAAAAAAATTGGTAAATAGTATGGTTAATCAAAAAGTATTTTTTTTGAAGAGTAGATTGCTGAATTCGATACTATCGATTTTTGCAACCATGCTATTTTGCTTGATGTTGAATGGTTGTTCAAATAAACAACCAGATCGGTCTTTATTCACTGTATTGAATACAGAAAATACGGGTATTCGTTTTTCCAATAAACTTACACCAACTCCTGCTTTCAATCTTTTTTCTTATATGTATTATTACAATGGTGCAGGAATTGGATCGGGTGATTTTAACAATGATGGTTTAATTGATTTGTTTTTTACTGCTAATCAACAACCCAATGCATTGTACTTGAATAAAGGAGGAATGCATTTTGAAGATGTAACTCAGCAAACGGGCATTCAACAAGACAGTTTATGGAGCACAGGTGTATCGGTAATAGATATTAATAATGATGGTTTATTGGACATCTATGTTTCTAGGGTTGGGCATTATAAAGTGTTGAATGGGAAAAATCAATTACTGATCTGTTCAGGTATTGATGCTAAAGGAATTCCTCATTATACCGATCAAGCCGAAGCTTTCGGCTTGGATTTTAGCGGGTTCAGTACACAAGCGGCATTTTTAGATTATGATAGAGATGGTGATTTGGATATGTTTTTATTGAATCATTCTGTGAATCATGATGGCAATTATGCGCCAAGGTCTTATTTTTTGAACACCTATGATTCAATGGCTGGCCAGAAATTCTATCGAAATGATGGAAAACGATTTACGGATATTACCAAAACAGTTGGAATAAATGGAAGCAAAATTGGATATGGATTAGGAGTAGCTGTCGCCGATATCGATCTAGATGGATGGCCGGATATCTATGTGGGGAACGATTTTCACGAGAACGACTACCTATATATTAATCAGCACAATGGTACTTTTAAAGATAAAAGTACTGAACAACTGATGCATACCAGCCAGTTTACTATGGGAGTGGATATTGCAGATATCAATAACGACGCCTATCCTGAAATTGTATCCATGGATATGTTGCCATACGAGCCTTATATGCTCCGGAGATCTTTGTCGGAAGACGATTACAATATTTTTCAAAATAAGATTGCGTATGGGTATACCTATCAATATGCAAGAAACAATTTACAACTCAATAGAAAGAACAATCAATTCAGTGAGATAGGACAATATGCAGGTATTCAATCAACCGATTGGAGTTGGGCTTCATTATGGATGGATTTTAATAATGATGGCCTGAAAGATCTATTTGTTTCTAATGGAATTCCTAAGCGAATGAATGATATCGATTATATCAATTTTGTTTCAGGTGATGAGATTCAACAAAAACTAAAAGAGAATGCCATTCAAGATAAAGACCTTGCTTTATTGAGTAAGTTCCCCGAAATAAAAATCCCTAATCAATTCTTTCTGAATAAGGGGGAAGGGAAGTTCAATAATTTAACAGATAGTATTATTAAAAATCCGCCTAGTTTTTCCAATGGCGCTATCTATGCCGATCTAGACAATGATGGAGATTTAGATATAGTGGTGAATAATATCAACGACCCCGTGATGTTGTATGAAAACAACACCAATAATAGTAAAAATGTGAAGGCTAATTATGCGGCTGTTCAATTGAAAGGACCAACCAATAATGTAAATGCGATTGGGGCTAAGATCTTTTTGTTTGAAAAATCAAATATCAGTTCTTATGAAATGCAAACAGTGCATGGGTTTCAGTCGAGCATGATCGCGCCGATACATATTGGTTTAAACAACATAAAACCTGATTCAGTTTTCTTAGTATGGCCAGATAATCGGTTTGAAAAAATTCAATTAATTGCTGGCAAACAAATAACAGTAACATATAAAAAGGGCCTCCCTGATTTTGATTATTCAATATTTAAGCCTAAAAATAGAACCGTCAATGATTCCATAGGAGAACCTGTTTTTGAAGATATAACAGCTATTACGGGTTTAAATTATCAACATACAGAAAATGTGTTTAATGAGTTCGACAGGGAGTCGCTTATTCCGCATATGAATTCAACCGAAGGCCCTGCGTTGGCCGTGGCAGATATTAATCATGATGGATTAGAAGATGTATTTGTTGGAGCTTCAAAAACATTTCACAATGCTGTTTTCATTCAAAACAAATTGGGCAAGTTTACTCAAATGAAAGAGCCTGCCATGGAATTGGATTCTATGTGGGAAAATGTAGATGCGGTATGGGTAGATGTAAACAATGATACCCATTTAGATTTAGTAATTGCCAGCGGAGGTAACGAATACTATGGCGAAGACGAACATTTGCAACCACTATTATATTTAAATGATGGGAAGGGTAACTTGTCTAAAAGCAATAATTCCTTTCCTGCAATATACACTACACAGAAGAAAGTTATTGCGAATGACTTTAACCACGATGGTTTTGTTGATTTATTTATTGCAGGGGGTGTAGTTCCTTGGCAATATGGTAAAAGCCCAAGGTCTTTTTTGTTGCAAAATAATGGGAAGGGTGTGTTTAAAGATGTTACTGCTCAAAATGGTAAAGACTTACTTGAACCTGGTATGGTAACCGATGCTAAGTGGATAGATATGAATGATGATAAAGAAAAAGATCTGTTATTGTGTTATGAGTGGGGTGGAGTGGAATACTTTCTTAAAACAGCAGCAGGATTTTCTAAAAAACTGATCAGTTCAAAAAAAGGTTGGTGGCAAATGCTTTATGCTGTTGATATAGACACAGATGGAGACATTGATATTGTAGCGGGTAACTACGGGTTGAATAGCCGGTTAAAAGCATCTGAAGAGCAGCCAGTTCGGCTCTATCTCAACGATTTTGATGATAATGGATCCGTTGAACAAGTAATGACCTATTACGTAAAAGGGAAAGAAATTCCATTTGCTAGTAAAATTCAATTAGAAAAAAGAATGCCCTATTTAAAAAAGAAATTTTTATATGCGGCTGATTTTGCCAAAGCAGATATGATTGATTTGTTTGGACAAAAAAAGATAGATCAGGCTAAAAAATTATCTGCGGATTGTTTTGAAAATATGGTTTTCATAAACGATGGCAAAATGAATTTTACAGCCAACCCATTACCTTATCCATTGCAATTAAGTACTTTCAGAGCTGCAGCTACTATTCAAACATTTAAAGACATTGATGAGGTTATATTATTAATGGGAAATTTTTATGCTAATAATGTAGAACTGGGCCGCCAGGATGCCGATTTCGGTTCTGTATTAATTAATAAAGGGCAAGGTAAGTTTGATTTTTCTACACTAAATGGCTTAGCAATAACCGGAGAAGTTAGAAAAATTCAACGGTTGTTCATTGGTAAAAGATTGGCTTATATACTTGCCAGAAACAATAATTCTTTAAGGGTTATTGCATTTAAGGATTAATTAAAAATAGGGTAGTTAATGGTGGTAACCCATTTGGTACTGTCATTCTCTGTCAATCTGTTTGTAATTAGTCGTTCAAAGTAGATTGCTGGAGAAGATTTTCTGTAATCACTTATATAATACTTCATCGCCTGAATACATTCGTCAATTCGTTTGCGATCTCCTTTTACTTCGGCTACCATGATATTGCCCAACATCATATTTTTTAGAAAATATTTATCGGTTGATGGAAGGTCTCTCACTGTTGCAATTGCCACCATTACATCATATTCTTTATTATTGTCTGTATGTATGTTTAGAATGGGGGCACTCATTTCCTTGCTCTCCAGTTTTGCAATATATTGTTGCAATTCATTAATCATCGAATACACTTCTTCTGTTGTTGGATGATGATTAAATGATTGTTTTACAGAGATATAAGAGGAGTTAGGCACTTTCTGCCGTTCAATCTTAAATCCATAAGTTTTTTCGGTTGAAGAAAAAACAGTTTGTATATGATTCAAGAATTGAGAAAACGTTGTTTTATCACTCGATAATGATAAATATTGCAACAGTTTAGTCAAAACATTTTTAGAAAACTGATATTGGGTTGTAATATTTATTTGACTTGTATAAGAATCAAGCGAAAGTGCCTGAAGTGCTATTGGTATTTGTTTTCCATCAGTTTCTGTTTGCCCATTAAATCCATTGAGCAAAACTGTTTTTATTTGAATTGTTTTTTCGTTGAAGGTATAGCTAGAATCGTTCAGTTTTTTGCCAGGCCACCATTTATTCCAATAGGCAGGATTGGAAATATTTCTGGTTAATGCATCTATAGGACAGTCTACATTAACCGATTGAGTAACTGTTTTTGTTGTAGGTAATAATTTCACAACAATTAAACCGATCACCAAAAGAAGTACAACCCCCAAAACTATTTTTTTCATTATCTATTTTTTATTGAATGGTTTGATGAATACAGTATTATATAAAGTACCTATTTTTTTCCCCTGATCTTTTCCATTTTCTATAGCTGATCTAAAATGTATACCACCATATAGTCTACTAATGCCTGCCTCGTTGGATGCTGTTTCTATTGAACTAAATGATCGTTGCATCCCTAGGTACTGTAATTCGGTGGTATCATGAAAAGCATGATCCTGACCAAATTCATTGGTTAATACAGTTGCCGCAGCGGCAGAAATAACGCTATGGCCACTTGGATATTCTGGGAATGGAGGTGTCTGTAATAGTGCATTCCATTCCGATTCCATGGTTTCTCTAATTACAGAGATTGGTCGGATTGTTTTGCTCTTGTATTTTTCATCCCAACAGGAAATGAACGCATCAAATATTGCACAAGAGCTTAAAGCATATGCTCTTGCAGTCAACATTTTATCTTCGGATTTAGTACCAGCTAATATGGCAACAATGCCCATCCAATGCCCTACAGGCGTTGTTTTCTTATTCGAATAAGTTAGATGGCCTTTATGTTCAGACACCAATGCATTGTCATCCCAATAATGTGCAATCGTATCTTGCTCTTTGGAGATTTGTTTACTTACATCGTACACTTCTTTCAGTTCCTTATAGTATACACTTGATTTGGTCAAATCATAAGCAGGTGGAGGAGGCGGTGCAAATTGAGAAGCCGTATCCATTAATAGTGGTTGAATTTTATTCCAATATGGTTCAACTGCATCTGCATAATCAGGAGGTGTTTGTAACCATTTCCCTTTTTCTTTGAATACGCTGTAGCGGGGCATGCCTCTAGTTAACTTATAATTGTCGGTGGAAGCTCTTTGTAAAATAATTGCGCCAACAGTATCTCCAAATGCTACTGATCTTTGAAATACAGCTTCATCTATTTGATTGTATTGAGCCAATATTTTTTTTGTTGCATTATTAATACTGTCTTTTGAAAAAACGAATGTCTTTGCTACTTTCATAAAAGCGACTATGGCAGCAAGATCATAATTATACATTTGGTTGGAAGCAGGAGCAGGAATTTGCTTAAAACCTTTCAATTGTGCGATGATACTTTTGTTGCTTGTATCTGCAAATCGAATGGCTTCATAAAAAGCAAGGTTGCTATACGCATATATTCTACCAGCTACAGGCGGAGAGAATATATCGTAAACAATTACATCCGTTAATTTCTGTTCGCAATAGTGCTGTATAGAAGGCCCAGTTATTTCCTTTGACTTATCAACTTGCTTGCAATTGGTTATTGTAAGCGAAATGAAAACCAGTAGCCAACAGTTGTTGAATATCTTTTTCATTTTTAAAATTATTTCAAATGTTGTTTTAATAAAAATAATTTTACATAATCCCTATTTTGTGTTGCAATTAAACCCAACTGCTGATTTATCATTATAGTCGCCAATGCTTTTCCATTCTTTGGTATATATAATCCAGATTCCTGAATTGTCAATGGTTTAAAATTGCCTTTACCATTTCCTTTTAATAGTAAGCCATTTAGTGCATCGTATCTTCCAAGTGATGGAGTCATTGCAAATTCATTTCCATTTAAAGCTAAATCAATATTGCCATCACCATCAAAATCTTTAGCAACAATGCCATAAATAGGAGCAAATTGAGCTTCTCTTGGTAAATCATGTAAAATAAAATTAAAATTTCCTTTATTTTCTACCCATGAACTATTAAAATTATTGACTGTTAATTGCAATGCATCTTTACTGTTTTCTGGAGAAAAAATTTGTTGCATTTCCGATCTTGCATAAGAAGCATAATTAGGAAAACGTTCTTTGAGTGCGCTCATTTCCCGAATGAATTCATCTCTTCCGGCAATAGGGAATTCTTTAATAGGCCCATTTGTAGAAGTTGGCAGGAACGAACTAAATACTGCATCAAAACTGGTATTCTTATCAAAATCTTTTGCATATGCTTTAATAGGATATTGGGTACTCGGTTTTAAATATCCATTTAATCCATAATTACCAACAACAAAATCCATGTCTCCATCATTATCAATATCTGCAGCAGTAATACTGTTCCACCAACCCGTTTGATTCTCAATGGTTGTTTTAACTCGTGAAAATTGATTGTCTTTATTCTCTAAGGTGATGATTGGCCCCCATTCTGTAGTAATCAATAAATCTTTTTTCTGATCATTATTTACATCAGACCACACAGCCGCTGTAACCATTCCAATTTGTTGTAATGCTGGTGCTACGGATTTGGTTACATCAGCAAAAATGATCGTTCCATTTTTACTATCATTTCTGTAAATAAAACTACTGGTTGGGCTAGGATACTTCCCCGGTATTACTCTGCCACCAATAAATAAGTCCAAATCGCCATCATTATCATAATCAGCTGCGCTGATACAACTTTTCGAACTTCTATTATTGGTAATATCAATAGTCAATTCAGTGAAATTACCTTTTCCATCATTCACATAAAAATGATCAGAGTAGGCTTTGGATTGTGGTTCGTTTTCTGCACCACCTGAAGCAATAAATAGATCCAAATCTTTATCTCCATCTGCATCAAATAAACAGATGCCCGCGTCATCCTGTAATTGAAACTCCTTAGAATTGGAAATTGATTTCGACAAAAATTGTCCATTCTTTGCTTGAGTAAAAATGCTAGCATAAAAAGGCGAACTCCCGCCAATAATAAAATCATCTAAACCGTCTCCATTGATATCTCCTACAGCTACAGGAGGCCCGTTTTGTGTTAGTTTATGTGGTATCAATCTTTGGATGTCAAAATCAATAAAATCTACTTCTTGGTTGGCGTGATTGATCCCTGCAGCTTTCGTAATATCCGTAAACCAATTCCCATTCAATAATGATGGTGTAGACACAACTTCTTTTTGAATAGCATTTTTTATGTCAATTGTAATAGTTGCATCAATACTTGGATGAATAATTGTTTGCACAATATTACCTGGCCATTCAATTTGTATGGAATCTACTGAAGTAGATTTACCCAATCCGAAATGAGCCATATTTTCAATGGTAGAAAGATAACCTCTGTAAGGACTATTTTCATAACTCTGATGTACTCCGTTGCTATATACATGTATCAATGCTCCAATACCATGAATATTATTGGAACTCCCTTTTAAATTGATATTAATATAATGGGCCTTTTCTTTTTGTTCATTTTCGGTATTCTCTAAAAAACTGACTGGCATATTGGTATTGTTTACCATTACATCTATGTCTCCATCTCTATCAAAATCGGCATAAGCCATTCCAGCAGAGTAAGTAGGTGCTTCCCATCCCCATTCAGTTGTTTTATCTGTAAAAGTTAAATCACCATTGTTGCGAAAAATATTATTACTGATTTTTACTGTTGGCAATTGAGTGAGTATTTCATCCATGCTGGCATTGGCTACGGCATGTTTGCGATAAGCCATAAAATCCATATCACTCATGTCTTTTGGTAATCCATTTGAAATGAGTAGATCTCTATATCCATCATTGTCTGCATCTATTAATAATGGCGCCCAACTCCAATCGGTATTGGCTACTCCACTTAAGTAGGCAATTTCACTGAACACCGGAATACCAATACTATCATTGGCTTTTATGCCAAAGCCTTGGTTGAGTTGCAATGTATTTCTCGGATATTGGTACATATAACCATACCTTTCTGAGTTTTGAAAAGTTTGGTATTTGATATCGCTATTCATCATTTTCTGACGGTAATTGTCGGCAGGCATCATATCTGTTTCAATGATGTCTGCTAATCCATCATTATTAATGTCTGCAATATCATTGCCCATTGCATTTCTACTTGTATGCTTTAAATAGTCAGCGCAATGATCTGTAAAAGTTCCATTCTTATTATTGATGTATAAAATATTATTAGATAAATAATCATTGCTCACATAAATATCTTTCCATCCATCTTGATTAATATCTGCAATGCTTAATCCCAAACCATGCCCTTCAATCAATATACCTGCTTTGGCTGAAACATTGGTAAATACTGGATGAGCCAGTGTTGAATCAAAATGATTCTCCAATAGTTTATCTGTATTCGGCCAACTGCCATCTTTTCTTATAGGCCTAAATTCATTGGGGTAAGTTCCATCTAAATCGTTTACCAATAAATACACATCAAGGTCTCCATCATTATCATAATCAAAAAAAGCAGCCATCTGTGTATTAGAAGCATCATTCAATCCATAAGCAGCACCCATTTCTTTAAATGTAGGGTTGCCGGTTTTTTTATCAACCCCCTGATTGATATACAATAAATTTTGTCTGGCATTGCTATCTGGTAAAATGGCCGCACAAACATAAATGTCGAGCCATCCATCATTATTAATGTCTATTACGCTTGCACCCTTGCACCATTTTGCATTTCCGTTAACTCCGGCAGCATCAGTAATATCTTCGAAATGTAAATTCCCTTTATTAACGTATAATTTATTCGATACCATATTACCTGTGAAATAAACATCGGGTAAACTATCGTTATTAAAGTCTCCGACGCCAATTCCCCCACCATTATAGATATATTCATAATTCAATACATTCAAATTGGGATTCTCAGTGATCTGATTCGTAAATTGAATGCCACTTTTTTCTGCCGATACAGTTCTAAACAATCGTTTGTTGTCTTTACAGGAAATCAATACAATGGCAGAAACAAAAACTAAAAAAAAATATTTCATGAAATTTTTATGAATAGATTTGACATATCAATCGAATTGCAAATTACGTATTATGAAACGATTACTCGCCATTTTCGCCCTACTATCCATGTATAGTTTTTCCAGTCTCTTTGCACAAGATCCTTGGAAAATTAGCACAAGCACTATCAATCCATCCAACTATTATGGTATTACTGTTGCCAATGGAATGATTGGAATTGTTTCTTCTCCTGAGCCTTTTAAAGTAAAAGATGTGGTATTGGCTGGAGCATACGATCAATATGGGCGTGGAAGGGTCAGTAATTTTTTGCGAAGTTTCAATTTATTGAATATGCAATTAGGTATTGATGGAAGAAATATTGGAGCTGCAGAAGTACAAAACATGAAGCAAGAATTGGACATGCAGAAAGCCAGTTTTACTTGCTCCTTCAATTATGGTGACAAAGCGACCGTTAGTTATACTTATTATTCATTACGCCATCTGCCTTTTACCGTATTAATGGATGTAACTGTTACTGCTAAAAAAGACATTGCATTAAATACAGCGAGTGTAATGGAAGCGCCTGATGCATTAAAAGATGTTCAAAATTATTATAATGAAATTGATCGACCGCATGTAACCATTAGCCTGCTTACTTCTTCGGCCAAAAGCCCAACCGGAAAATTATTAATGTGTGCATCTAATACTTTTTTATTTTCAGAAACGCATGGTCAAGAACCCAGGGTAATTCATGAGATGTGGGATAACAACATGCATCTAATGAAGTTCAATAAAAAAATTAAAGCAGGAGAAAGTTATCGATTTTCAATTGTTGGTTCTTCTATCACTAGCGCCCATCATGATGATCCATTGAACGAAGCAGAGCGCATGACCATATTTGCAAAACTCGAAGGAAGAGACAGACTATTGGCTTTTCATAATAAAGCATGGCAGCAACTGTGGAAATCGGATATTCAAATTGAGGGAGATGCGCAATCGCAACAAGACGTTCATAGCATGATGTATCATTTGTATTCTTTTGTGAGAGAAGGTACCGATATGAGTCCTTCACCAATGGGGTTGAGTGGACTAGGATATAATGGACATGTATTTTGGGATACAGAATTGTGGATGTATCCAGCTATTTTAGTGTTGCATCCAGAAATGGCTAAAAGCCTTGTTGAATATAGATTTCAGCGTTTAGCAGCTGCAAAGAAAAACGCTTTTAGTCATGGGTATAAAGGAGCTATGTTTCCTTGGGAGAGTGCTGCTACGGGTGTAGAAGAAACGCCCGTGTGGGCATTGAGCGGACCATTTGAACACCATATTACTGCTTGTGTTGGAATTGCTGCTTGGAATTATTATTGTGTTACCCAAGACAAAGAGTGGCTGAAAGAAAAGGGTTGGCCCATTTTAAAAGAAACGGCTAATTTTTGGGCAAGTAGGGTAGAAAGAAATGGCCCAGGAAAATATGATATTAAAAATGTAGTAGCCGCAGATGAGTGGGCAGAAAACGTTGATAATAATGCTTGGACAAATGCTTCAGCAAAAGCAGTGTTGAATTATGCAACTGATGCAGCCAAATTATTAGGATTATCAGCAGACCCAGATTGGACAATTGTAGCACAAAACATTCCTATTTTAAAAATGGAGAATGGAGTCACAAAGGAACATGCTACTTATAATGGCGAAGGCATAAAACAGGGAGATGTTAATTTATTGTCATACCCATTAAAAGAAGTAAACGATCCCAAGCAAATAAAAAAGGATTTGGAATACTACGAATCCAGAGTTCCTACAGAAGGTACACCAGCCATGACCCAAGCTATTTTCAGTTTATTGTATGCCCGTTTGGGTGATGGAGAAAAAGCCTTTCATTTTTTTCAAGATGCTTATTTGCCGAATCTTAACCCTCCATTAAGAGTGATTGCAGAAACCAAGGGTGGCACCAATCCTTATTTTGCAACGGGGGCTGGTGGAATTCTTCAATCTGTATTAATGGGTTTTGGCGGCTTAGAAATTACTCCTTCCGGCGTTACCCAAATTAAATCTGCATTACCAAAAACCTGGAAGAAATTAACCATAACTGGTATAGGAAAAGACAATAAAACATTTGTTGTTCAATAAATAAATAGTATTTTCGAATTAGTGAAAAAACTGCTTGCTATATTATTATTGGCTTTTCTGCTCTTTAATTGGGGTGGGTATAGAATGATATCTAGCTATCTCGAGCAACAATCAGAATCAAATTTACAAGCCGAATTAGATCAAGATATTTATAATGAAGCAGCATTGATTCATATTAAAGTGGCTGCCAATCTTCCTTATACCAATAGTACTGCAACCTACGAGAAAGCCAATGGTAGCGTAGAAATCAATGGAATTGCGTATACATATGTAAAACGTAGATTTTATTTAGACTCTTTGGAATTATTGTGCATTCCTAATATGGAAAAAACGGGTATCATTAATGCAAGAGATGATTTTTTTCGTTTAGCGAATGATTTTGTAGCAAGTTCCAATTCAAAAAAATCAAATTCATCACACCCTCATAGTGCTAAATTTTCTGTTCAAGATTTTACACAGGATCATTCCTTTTCTTGGCAGTTTAGTGGTGGTTCCGAACTAACAATCAAACGGGCAATATCGCACGCTGATTTGGGTGATGATCATACTTCTTCAATAGAACGCCCTCCTCAAGCTTAATGCTGGTACATTAAGCATTCACAATTTATTTTTAGATCAACTTTTATGAAAAAGCCTTTCATTGGCCTTTTATTCATTGTTTGTATATATGCATGTACTAACAAGAATGAATACAAAGCCTTTTTACACAATCCAATATTATTCAGTGCAACTGTACATGAATTAAATACTGTGGTTATGGGAAATAATTTCCCGCCCATGGTAGCTTCTCGCAATTATGCTTATGCGGCTATTGCAGCTTATGAAGTTGTAGCTGCAGCTTATCCCAATCAATACCAAAGTTTGGGCAATCAATTAAATGGATTGAAAACGATCAACGCTCCCAAATTAAGCGCAGATATAGATATTGAGTTAGCTACTTTGTTGGCTTATATTAAAGTGGGAGAAGCAGTTACATTTCCCGAAGGAAGTATGAAAGAATTTCGCGACAGCATTGTTAATGTTGCAAAAGCAAAAGGACTTCCAGAGAATGTGTCAAAAGCATCTGCGGTTTTTGCAGACAGTATTGGAATGCAGATTATTCGCTGGAGTAAAAAAGACAATTATTTACAAACCAGAACGGCGGAAAAATATGCAGTAATAGACATGCCAGGAAGATGGGTGCCAACTCCACCATTGTATGCATCTGCCGCAGAGCCACATTGGATGAAAATCAGGACAATGGTGTTGGACAGTGCTGGTTTATTTCAACCTGCGCCACCTCCCAGTTTTAATATTACCGATAAAAAAAGCAAGTATTATCAGGAAGTATTATCTATTAAGAATGCCATCGATAGTTTAACTCCAGAGCAAAAACATATGGCAAAATTTTGGGACGATAATCCATTTAAAATGAATGTGGTTGGGCATGCTATGTATGGCAGTAAAAAATTTTCACCACCCGGACATTGGATGAGTGTGGTTGGAATTGCAGCAAAAACAGCGAATGCAGATTTTCCAACTACCGTCTACGCTGTAGCAAAAACTTCGATTGCTTTATTTGATGCATTTATTCAATGCTGGTATGTAAAATTCAAGTACAATACGGCTCGTCCTGAAACAGTGATTAACAAATACATCGATATCAATTGGAGGCCTTATTTGCAAACACCCGCATTTCCGGAATATACATGTGGTCACTCCACCATTTCTTCTTCTGCGGCAGAAGCACTAACCAGTGTATTTGGTGACAATTTCAACTACACCGATTCAACAGAGTTAGAGTTTGGAATTGCCAACCGATCTTTCAAATCTTTTAGAGCTGCTGCTGATGAAAATAACTGGGCAAGGTTTTATGGAGGATTGCACTTTCACAATTCTTGTATTGTAAGCACCGATATCGGTCAAAAAGTAGGACAGTTGGTAGTTGACCGTTTAAAAATGAAAAAATAACTAAACTAATTATGCAAAAAATATTTAAGCGATATCATAAAATTGCTTTTTTAATGATTACCCTTTCTTTTTATTATTCATCTGCAAAATGTCAAACAGATATTGATGCAATCATGATGAGCAAAAATAATTTTTGTACAGGCATCATGTATGGACAAAATAGCTGGAACAATTATTGGGAAGGAACATTCAAAAGGGACAATCAAAATTTGGGAACAGTAAGTTCACAGATGATTGGAGTAATGGGAAATTATGGATTGAAAGACAATCTGAACTTGTTGTTTGCGCTTCCATATATTTCAACAAAAGCTTCTCAAGGTACAATGACAGGATTCAAAGGGTTACAGGATTTAAGCCTAACAATTAAGTGGATGCCGATTGAAAAAAAATTAGGCAAGGGTGATTTTTCATTATACACCTTAGGAGCTGTTTCAACGCCTACTAGTAATTACGTAGCCGATTATTTACCATTGAGTATTGGATTGCAGAGTAAAACAGCATCACTGAGATTAATGCTCGATTACCAAGTAAAAAATCTATTTATAACTGGGTCTGCAGCATATATTATGCGCGATAAAGTTACCATTGATAGAACAGCTTATTATACTACAGAAATGGTTTATAGTAATCAAGTTGCCATGCCGAATATGGCCAATTTCAACCTGAGAGCGGGTTATAGAAGTGCTACATGGATTGCAGAAGCGGTAGTAGACATTACTCAAACCAATGGTGGTTTTGATATTACCAAAAACAACATGCCTTTTTTGAGTAATCGAATGAATTCAACTAGAATGGGTGCAAATATAAAATACACATTGAGTGCAGTTGAAGGGCTCTCGTTTATTGGTAATGCAATGTTTACCACTGCCGGAAGAAATGTTGGGCAAACTACTTCACTCAACGCTGGCGTATTTTATATTCTCGATTTTACCAAAAAGATAAAGACAACTAAAGAAGAAGTCAAAAAATAAATCCATTAAAATGAAAAAATTTCTTCAATATATATTTTTACTATCGGTCGTATTCATCAGTTTGAATAGTTGTAAACAAACCATCGAAGACAGAACCAAAGAATTAGCTCCATTAAGTCCTACACAATTAGATGTGAATGCAGGTGATTGGAAGCCAGTGGTACTTACTGCTGCTAATGAGTTCGCATTATCAGCTCCCTTGGCAATTACCAATGGAGCTTATTTAAGAGAGCTCAATGAAATCAAACAATACCAATTGTCTTTAACCGAAACCCAAAAATCAAGTATTCGATATTGGGGTGCAGGTGCAGTTTTGCGTTGGAATGAAATTTTACGTGAGCTAGTTGCAAAAAGAAATCTTCCACCTTATCAGAATGCAGATGGTACATATCCAATTCCAACTGCGGCCAATCCATTTAATTATCCTGAGTTTCCGTTTTCCAATCCACCTTATGCAGCAAGGGCTTATGCTTATGTAAGTGTGGCTCAATATGACGCATTGGTAGCAGCGTATTATTATAAGCGTTTGTATACAAGAGTAGCACCATATAAAGTAGATGCCAATATTGTTCCATTATTACCTGCCAACGATTTACCTGCTTACCCTAGTGAAGATGCAGTAGTTGGTGCTGCTGCAGTAGAAATGCTTAAATTATTGTTCCCTGCCGACGCAGCATATATTCAACAAAAAGCCGATGAGCAATTCAAAGCGAGAATTATGGCAGGCATGAATACCAGAAGCGATATGGAAGCAGGCGTAACGCTCGGAAGATTAGTAGCAGCAAAAGTAATTGCAAGAGCGGCCAATGATAATATGAGCAGGGCAGTAGGAACTCCAGCGCAATGGGCCCAATTAGAGCAGCAAACAGCGGCAACAGGTGAAGTTCCTTGGATCAGCTTAGATGCACCTAGCAGACCACCCATGTTACCTTTTTTTGGAAGGGTTCGTCCATTCTTATTTGATTCATTAACAACCATTGCTATTAGACCTCCAGCACCACCACTAACAGCTTCAGCGAAATTCAAAGAAGAATTAGCAGAAGTAAAAAGATTTAGTGAATCTGCTACTAGAGAGCAAATTGCAATTGTGCATTTTTGGGCAGATGGGGTTGGTACTTATACTCCTCCAGGCCATTGGAATGCAATTGCTGCTGAAGATTTTATTACAAAGAAATTCAGTGAAGTACGTTGGGCAAGAAATTTGGCTTTGTTGAATATGGCGGTTATGGATGCGGGCATTTCATGTTGGGATACAAAATATGCATTTTATAATCCTAGGCCTTCTCAAATGGATAAATCCATCAAAACTAGTACGGGTGTTCCCAATTTTCCAGCTTATATTTCTGGTCACTCTACTTTTAGTGCAGCTGCTGCAACTGTATTAAGTTATATCAATCCTGAAAAAGCTGCTGCATATAATGGCATGGCAAAAGAAGCTTCCGATTCAAGAATGTTCGGTGCAATACATTACAGATCTGATTGCGAAGTAGGGTTAACACAAGGCAAGAAAGTTGGAGACTTTGCTGTTGCTAGAGGACGAACAGATGGAGCTAATTAAATTATGAATTAAGAGAGATGAATTAAGAGATACAATTTGGAGAGATGAATTAAGAGAGATGAATTAAGAGATACAATTTGGAGATAAGAATTAAGAAATAAGAATTAAGAGATGCATTTAAAATTCTAGAATGTATTTCATAATTCATATTTCATAATTCATAATTCATAATTCATAATTCATAATTCATAATTCATAATTCATAATTCATAATTCATAATTCATAACTCTTAATTCTGCAATGTATCTCTTATCTCTTAATTCTTATCTCATAATTAAAAACTGGTAGGGTTCCATTACGAGGTATTCGTGGTCGGGCCCTACTTTGTATTTTTTCTCTGTCCAATAATCATATAACTCAGTTGGAGCTGAGCCATGTTCTTTAAATGCATGCCAAGTAATGTAAGACGCTTTTCTATTAAAATTAAATAAGCAATACAAGCGCTCTTTTTCATTAAACCTTATAAATCCTGCAACATGAATATTATGTTGACTCAGCCAGCTAATATTTTTTTGATCTTCGAGTACTTGTAATTTTTTTCTAATGCCGATTAATCTTTTGGTGGCCGAAAAAATTTGTTCCTCAATACTATCTTCTATTTCTATTTTAGCATTTTTTTCCCAATCAATGATCGGTCGATGCATCCATCGATTATCATAACTTTTTCCTTCGTCTGTCAAATAAGAATAATCATTGGTATAGCCTACTTCATCTCCATAAAACAACATGGGGATCCCGCCAATAAACATGGTCTGTGCCTGCATCATAATGATTTTGGCAATGGATTGATCGATCGCGGCTTTATTATTTAGTTCGATGGCTTTTTCTAATCCGCACAAAGAGGCTAATGTTCCACTGATACGAGCATCCTGTGTTTTTGGATTCACCGAAAACAATGCACCCATCGCATCCGATACGGGATGATTGCCTGAATAATATTCTTTTAAAAACTTTCTGTGTTCATACGCATTATAACCAGCAGCAGCAATCTTATCGTCGTCATACCCTAAACCAATATCATCATGACATCTAGTATATGTAATCCAAGTAGCTCCCAAAGGTTTTTGTAATAAATCGCTTTGTGCTGCCAGCATCACACGAGTGTCTGCAGTTGCAAGCGCATCCCATTGCAATGCCATTTGAGTAGCGTTGTATGCCACATCACATTCTTTAGCAATAAACTCATCTGTGCCAAAATATTTGATGATTTCTTTAGGAGCAACTATCGCTTCCCCTAGAATAGCCATACCAGGTGTTGCAATATATACAGCTTGTTTAATCAATCTTAATAGGGTATGGGCTTCCGGAAGATTTTGGCAACTAGTACCTACTTGTTTCCAAATAAATGCCGGAGCGTCTATTCTTAAAATATCTATGCCTAAATTGGCGTAAAAGAAAATATTTTCCAACATGGCATTGAATACAGCCGGATTAGAAAAGTTGAGGTCCCATTGGTAATTATGAAAAACAGTCATCACCCATTTATTGCATTCTTGTATATATGTGAAACTGCCCGGAGCTGCTTCAGGAAAAATCTCTGGCATTGAATGTTCAAACTGATCGGGTATATTTCGATCGTTGTACATATAAAAATAATCTTGAAATAGTTGATCGCCAGCTTTTGCTTTTTTTGCCCATTCGTGTTGATGCGATGTATGATTCAACACAATATCAATCATTAGATACATGTTTTGATCTTGCATTGATTGTTGCACATTTTTTAAATTGGCGAGGTTTCCAAATCGGGTATCTACTTTCCTGAAATTGGAAACAGCATAACCGCCATCGCTTTCACCTGCTGGGCTTTCAAATACCGGCATCAAGTGTAAAAAATTAACACCCAAATTTTGAAGGTAGCTTAGTTTAGATGGCAGTTCAGATAATTTACCAGCAAAACGGTCTACATATAAACTCATTCCAGTGATCTGATTCGATAAAAACCATGTACCTTTTTTTTCTTTTTCTATATCTTTTTGTTTGAAAGATTCGGGTCTTTCTTTATGTGTTTTAATAATCGTGTTTAATAATGCATCAAACATTTTTTCATAAGAAGGATGTTTCTTATAAACCGATTCAAAAAGTTCATGTAATGTAATAGCGTTAGCTATGAATCTAACAAAAAATAACTGGTCTTTATCGCCAATATCTAATTTCTCTTTTGCACAAGCAGCAGTAATTTTTTGATGAAGATTGTATTGGTACACTTATAAAAAGTTGATTAATTAAAAATCTGGTTATTTAAAAAAGCAAAAGCTTCCATAGCGCCTAAATATTCACAGGTTCTGGCACCTGCTTTATTGGCATTTTCAATGATGAGTTTCCAATCTATCAAATTCATTTCTGCAATTTGCATTTTAGAGCGATGACTCAATTGGTATAAAACAGCGCCTACAAATGCATCTCCTGCACCTGTAGTGTCTACTGGCTTCACTGCAATACTTTCAATAATATGTTTTTCTCCATTAATGCTTAATAGAGTTCCTTCCTTACCTAATGTGATCGCAAAAATAGTATTCGTTCTTTCCTGTAATTGTTGAGTGGCTTTTTCTAGAGAATCTGTTTTTGTAATGAGCATGGCTTCTTCATCACTCAATTTAAAAAAATTGCAATGCTGTAAAAAATACCAGGATTGTTCAATAAATGTTTCCGTATTATTTTGAAACAATAAATGACGATAGTTGGGATCGAAGCTGATAAAAATATTGAGGTATAAAGCTTTCTCCAATAAATGCAAATAAGCAGCTTGCAATGGACCAGGCAAAAAAGCAGTCGCCGATCCAAAATGAATAATCGACACGTCCCTTAAATCGATTGAATCGATTTCTTCAATACTTAGTTCTCCATCAGCTCCTCTATTGAACACAAAATCTCTTTCGCCATCCTCCATTAAAGAAACAAAAGCAAAAGTGGTAAAATGTTTTTTATCGGTTAGCATAGAGCTAGTGCCAACTCCAAATGATTGCATCACTTCAATGAGTTGTTTGCCAAAAGGATCGTTCCCAACTTTAGCAGCTAATTCTACTCTACCACCCAATGCGGCAATAGCTGCTGCTACATTAGTAGGAGCGCCTCCAGGTTTCTTGAGAAAATTATTTCCAGCAGAAAGAGATTTGCCTTTATCGGTGCAAATCATATCGATCAATGCTTCGCCTATGCAGAGAACTTTCATAAAAAGAATTAAGAATTAAGAGATAAGAATTAAAAATTATTAAGTAAGAGTTATGAGTTAAGAATTATTGGTTTTTCAGATATTCATAATTCTTAATTCATAATTCTTTAATGCCCTCCTGATTGTAATACAATTTCATCATCAATTGGTTTGGTTTCTTTAATCAACAAAGTTGCTCCGCAAGCAAGCAATAACAACACTCCACCAAATGCAATGGCTTTTCCTGGATCATTGCCTAAAAAATGATTCAACACAAATCCGAATGTGGTAGTTTGTAAAATCATAGGAATTACAATCATCATATTAATAATACCCATGTATACTCCATATCTTTCTTTTGGAATATCATTCACTACCATCAGATAGGGAACACCCATCATACTAGCCCATGCAATTCCAAAACCGGTCATTGGAATAAACAATACATATTTATTGTCGATATAAGGAAATGCCAGCAGTGCTAACCCTGCCATCAATAAACAAATTACATGCACTTTTTTAGGACTGTATTTTTTGGTCATATACACCAAACCAAAAGCAGATAAAAATGTAATTACATTATACCATCCATTCACTAAACCTGCCCAACCAACAGCTTCTTCGTATAAAGTTTTATTGGCTGAAGGACTGGTTTTCCAAACTGATTGTGCAATACTTTTAGATGCGTTTTGCCAATAACAGAAAAGTGCATACCACTGAAATAAATAAACTAATGATAATTGCCACATCACTTTTGGCATATCTACAATGGCATGAGCAATTTCTAAAAATGGTTGAAGCACACCTTTTTTGTTGGAACGTAAAACAGCTAATTCCTCTTCTGTTGGTGGAATTTCTGGTGTTTTTGTAATACTCCATAAAACAGAAGTGATTGAACAAACGGAACCTAAAAAGAATGATCCGAAAACCCAATAAGGAATTGCTCCATGTTTACCTGGTATGAATTTTTGAAATACAAATAAAGAAATATTGGCTAGTGTAATTCCAAGCCCAGTAAAAAAACTCTGTGTTAAAAATCCACTAGCGTGTTGAGAGGAAGGAAGTTTGTCTGCAATGAAGGCCCTATAAGGCTCCATAGCTGTATTATTAGCGGCATCTAAAATCCATAATAGTCCTCCTGCCATCCATAAACTACTACTGAAAGGATAAATGAATAAACAAAGACTGCAGAATAGGGCTCCTATAAAAAAATAGGGTTTTCTTCTACCCCAACGAGGATGCCAGGTTCGGTCGCTTAAAACGCCAATGATTGGTTGAATAAGCAACCCAGTCATTGGTCCGGCTAAATTTAGCAGCGGAATTTGATCGGGTTGTGCGCCTAAGAAATCATAAATAGGATTTACAGCACTTTGCTGTAAGCCAAAACTGTATTGAATTCCAAAGAAACCCACGTTCATGTTGATGATCTGCATGAAACTCAGGCGAGGCTTTAATAAAGACATATGGCATTAGTTGGACTTTAAAAGTAGTGAAATGATTTTGAAGAAAGCAGTAGTTTAAATTCTTTGTTCATTGCAAACGATTGCAGCCCTTTTACTAGGAGAACCTTATTTTTGCTGAATGCAACACGCTTTTAGTTACGACAAGAAAAAAGTGATCCAAGCTTTACGCTACCATTTTGTTCAAAGACCCGAATTAAGAATATTAATCGTATTGGTCAATGTATTTGCCATCGTAGCTGCTATTTTATTTTACACAAAAAAAATCAGGCCCGAGCCTTTTTTATTGGGATCCTTTATTTGGTTGATGATGATGGCTACTTTTTGGTATTTTCTACCCAATAGTATTTATAAAAAAGCGGCCACTTTTAAAGATCATTTTACTATTTATTTTAATGACGAAGGTGTGCGTTTAGAAAATGAACGTGGAGCATCGCAGTGGAATTGGAAACAATTCAGTCATTATTTCGAAAGTCCTCATTTTATTCATTTGTATTTCGATTCTAAATCTTTTTTTATTGTACCAAAAGACGGAATGACTGAAGAGATGAAGCATGAACTCAGAGGCATTCTTAAATTAAGAATTAAGAGATAAGAATTAAGAGATAAGAATGATGAATTAAGAGATAAAAGTTAAGAATTAGGAGTTTGGAAATACAGTGATTTAAATTCAATTTTAAGTAGAAATACTATACTGTAATCTTAATGAATTATCAATCTTTACTAAATGGGTAAAGACAGTGTGCTTAATGAAAAGTGTTTCTTATTTTCCAAAGTAATTGTGTCCTTTCATTTAGTATTTGTAAAACGATACCCTGTTTTATACGATATAAGTATTCAATTACTTAAATCTGGCACATCTGTTGGTGCAAATGCAGAAGAAGCTAATGGAGCTTATAGTAGGAAAGAATTTGGCTCAAAACTTTCCATTGCATATAAAGAGATTCGGGAAACTATATACTGGCTCAAATTGATCAAAGAGACTGTTGCCGAAATCGATCAAGAAGTAGAAAATTTAATTACTAAAGCAGATGAAATCAAAAGAATTCTTTCTTCAATACTGCTAACACTCAAACAAAACAAATCATAACTCCAAACTCTTCATTCTTAATTCATCATTCATAATTCCTTTTCCATGACAACATGTTGAATCGTTAATTCTATAAATGGCTCACCAACTACAGAGTAACCTAATTTTTCAAAAAATGGGATCGAACTCAAGCGAGAATGCATAATTATTTTTTGGTACCTTCTATCTCTGGCAACGTTTTCTGCAAAAAGCATCATTACTCTTCCGATACCTTTACCTTGTAAGCCAGATAAAACGGCCATTTGTCTTAAGCGAACTTCTTTTTTGGAAGTTTCAACGAGCATGCAACAACCTTCAAGAACATCATCATCAAAACAGCCCAATAAAACATTGTGTTCTTCTTTTTCTAATTCCTCTTTGCTAAATTCTAAGCCCAGAGGTTTACGCAACATTTGATGCCTTAATGCTAACATCTGTTGGTATTCCTTGGAACTATATTGAATCATTTTTAAGGCCATTGGCAAAAAAGGGGGTTGTTGGGATGTCTAATATAACCATCATTTTTAAAAAAAGGGCTAAAAATGGGGATTAATTGCTTTTTTTAGTCAGATTCACTCATACTGTGGAAACAAAAATGGCATATTGCATTGCTTATATCGCAAATTGTATATTTTTGCGGCAGTAATCAAAAACTTTTACAATGTCAGACATCGCTACAAGAGTAAAGAAAATCATCGTTGACAAATTAGGTGTGGATGAAGCAGAAGTAACTAATGAAGCTTCTTTCACTAACGACCTAGGTGCAGATTCTTTAGATACCGTTGAGTTAATCATGGAATTCGAAAAAGAATTTAATATTTCTATTCCTGATGAGCAGGCTGAAACCATCACCACAGTTGGACAAGCAGTTGCTTATTTAGAGGAACACGCTAAGTAAGAAGAACACAACAAGGAATAATTAATCCGCCTTCTTGCGGCCCTAAAGCCTCGAAAGGCGGATTCACTTTTAACAGGACCCTTTTATGCAATTGAAAAGAGTAGTCGTTACAGGTATTGGAGCATTGACTCCCATTGGCAATAATCTCAATGATTATTGGAATGGGTTAATTAATGGTGTTCCAGGTGCTGCGCCTATTACCTTATTTGATGCAAGTAAGTTTAAAACAAAGTTTGCTTGTGAAGTGAAGGGGTTTGATCCTACTCAATTTATGGAGCGAAAAGAAGCTCGTAAGTTGGATCGATTTGCTCAATTGGCAATAGTTGCAAGTGATATGGCTGTATTAGATGCCCAAATTGATAAAGAAACCATCGATAAAGACCGTGTTGGTGTAATATTCGCAAGTGGCATTGGTGGGCTAGGTACTTTTCAAGAAGAAGTTATCAATTTCGCTAAAGGTGATGGAACGCCACGTTTCAATCCTTTCTTTATTCCTAAAATGATTTTGGATATTGCCGCAGGGCAAATTTCCATGCGTCACGGATTTCGTGGACCCAATTTTGCAGTTGTTAGTGCCTGTGCATCAAGTACCAATGGAATCATTGCAGCAGCGGATACCATTCGTTTAGGTAAAGCAGATATGATCATCAGTGGCGGATCGGAAGCAGTTATTTGCGAAGCTGGTGTTGGTGGCTTCAATGCTATGAAAGCCATGAGCGAAAGAAATGATGACCCTCAAACAGCAAGTAGACCTTATGACAAAAACAGAGATGGATTTGTTATGGGAGAAGCAGCAGGAGTGGTAGTTTTAGAAGAATACGAACATGCCATAAAACGTGGAGCAAAAATTTATTGCGAAATAGCTGGAGGTGGTGCTTCTGCTGATGCATATCATTTAACAGCTCCTCATCCTGATGGACTAGGTGCAAGAAATGTTATGATAGCTGCATTGAAAGATGCTGGAATGCGCCCCGACGAAATTGATTATATCAATACACATGGAACATCTACTCCTTTAGGAGATGGTGCAGAAGCAAAAGCGATCACTGAAGTTTTTGGTGATCATGCGTACAAATTAAACATTAGTGCAACCAAATCAATGACAGGTCATTGTTTAGGAGCTGCTGGAGTAATTGAAGCAATTGCCTGCATTCAAAGTGTAATCCATGATATCATCCCTCCAACAATCAATCATTTTACTGACGATCCGGAATTAGATCCGAAATTGAATTTTACTTTCAATAAAGCACAGCAAAGAACGGTGAGAGCTGCGTTGAGTAATACATTTGGTTTTGGTGGACACAATGCATGTGTGATCGTAAAAAAATACGTAGCCTAGAAACAGCTTTCATATATAGTGCAATTTTTCAAAAATTTATTTTCATTTAAATCAACATCTGCTATTAATCAGCAGATCATTGATATGTTGGGCATACGTCCCGGCAATATTCAGTTGTACAGAAGTGCCCTGAGTCATCGATCTGTTAAAGAAACACCCGATGAAAATAATGAACGTTTAGAGTTTTTAGGAGACGCGGTGTTGAGTGCAATTGTTGCGGATTATTTATTCAAACGTTATCCCTATAAAGGAGAAGGTTTTCTTACAGAGATGCGGAGTAAAATGGTGAATCGGCAACAGCTCAATGATATTGCATTAAAAATGGGTTTGCGAAAATTAACTTTCTACAATAAGTTCGACAATGCGTTAAAAGGAAGTCAGATTTTTGGCAATACGCTGGAAGCATTGATAGGAGCGGTTTATCTCGACAAGGGATATGATAAAACAAAAACCTGGATACTCAAACAAATTATTATTCCTCATTTGTATTTAGAAGATTTAGAGTTGATCGACATCAACCTAAAAAATAAATTAATTGGATGGGCCAATAAAAATGGCAAGACCATCACTTTCGATTTAGCAGAAGAAAAGTTAGAAGGCAATCGCCGAATTTTCACCATGAACGCTGTATTAGACGGCGAAGTTTTTGCACAAGGCAAGGGTGGAAATAAAAAAGACGCCAGCCAAATAGCTGCACAAGTTGCAGTAGAGAAATTGGGGCTTTAAATCTATGTCAGCCGTTATTTACTCGTTGATAAAGCGTATTTATACCTTTAATTAAAGTTAACACAATGTTGTACAATGTGTCCAGTTTTTGTATCTTAGTATCATGAAAGCGCTAGTTATAACCCCGAAAAGTGACAACGAATATAAGTTCTTGTCGAACCTACTCACTAAACTTGGTGTAGGAATATCTTCACTTTCCAAAGAAGAATTGGAAGATATTGGTTTAGCTAAAATGATGCATAATATTGACAAGACTAAAAAAGCCAGTCGTTCAGAAATTATGAAAAAACTTAACTCATAATGAAAGTTGAGTTTTTAAAGAAATTTTCAAAAGATATTGATGGGATAAATCTGAAATCAGTTAAACTAAATGGTATAAAAATTATTGAATTGATGGAGTCTGCCAATTCTTTAGATGGAATTCCGAATACAAAGAAATTAAAAGGTCATAAGTCTGCGTATAGAACAAGGGTAGGAGATTATCGTTTAGGCTTTTTCTTTGAAAATGCTACAATCTCTCTTGCCAGATTTGTTCATAGAAAAGACATCTACAAATTTTTTCCTTAAACCGTCAAGTTGATATTTAATTAAGATTTTTTAGAGGTTAATATGGTTGAAATTGTTTGAGGAGCAAATTTGGCACCTCAATTATAGCTTTAAATCTCCTGACACAATTCTATTAAAACGCCATTGGTTCCTTTAGGATGTAAAAAGCAAACCAATTTATTATCAGCGCCTTTCTTGGGTGTTTCGTTTAATAGTGTGAAACCCTCGGCAACCAGTCTTTTCATTTCAGCATAAATATCGGCTACTTCAAATGCAATATGATGCAATCCTTCACCCTTTTTTTCGATGAAATTGTCGATGACCCCCGTCTGACGGTCCCCCCCCCCGTCTGACCGGTTGGAGGCAACCAATTCAATTTTAGTCTCTCCTTTTTTAAAAAAAGCAGTGTTTACTTTTTCAGATTCAACTTCTTCCGTTTTATAACAGGGGGAATTGAGTAATTTCTCGAATAATTCAATGGATTGTTGGAGGTCTTTTACTGCAATACCAATGTGTTCTACCTTTAACATTATAAATTATTTATATATTTCATTTCGATTTAAGGAAAATCAAGCTCCATCAACCAAAGAGCTCAAATTTATAGAACCTATTCCACTACTTTTGCGTTAATACAAAAAACAAGCAATTCTTTATGTTGAAGTTACCCATTTACTTAGATAATAACGCCACAACTCCAATGGACCCAAGAGTATTGGAGGCCATGATCCCTTATTTTACGGAACATTTTGGCAATGCAGCCAGCCGTAACCATCCATTTGGTTGGGAAGAAGAAGAAGCAGTTGACTATGCGCGTGAGCAAGTAGCAAAATTAATTGGTGCAGAACCTAAAGAAATCATCTTTACTTCTGGAGCTACTGAAGGAGATAATTTAGGTATTAAGGGAGTATATGAAATGTATGCTAGCAAAGGAAATCATATCATCACTTGTACTACAGAGCACAAAGCTGTGTTAGATACTTGTAAGCATATTGAGCGTTCTGGTGGAGAAGTAACTTATTTAGAAGTTAAAGCAGATGGATTGATCGATCTAAAAGAATTGGAAGCAGCTATCAAGCCAACCACTATTTTGATTGCGATCATGTATGCAAATAATGAAATTGGTGTAATTCAACCAGTGAAAGAAATTGCAGCATTGGCAAAGAAAAACGGTGTATTGTTTTTCTCAGATGCAGTTCAGGCAGTAGGAAAAATTCCAGTAGATGTAAATAAAGACGGAATAGATATTATGGCATTCACTGCACATAAAATGTACGGTCCTAAAGGAATTGGTGCATTGTATGTGCGTCGTAAAAACCCTCGTGTAAAAGTTACTGCTCAAATGGACGGTGGCGGACATGAGCGTGGAATGAGAAGTGGTACATTGAATGTTCCAGGCATTGTTGGATTCGGAAAAGCATGTGAATTGGCTCGTTTAGAAATGGCCGACGATGCTGTACGTTTAAGCAAATTGCGTGATAAATTAGAAAACTCATTAGTTCAGTTAGAAGAAGCATATGTGAACGGAAACAAAGAACATCGCTTACCGCATGTTTCTAATATTTCTTTTAAATATGTTGAAGGAGAAGGTTTGTTGATGGGCTTTAATAAAAACATTGCACTTTCTTCAGGCTCAGCATGTACATCTGCTTCACTCGAACCAAGTTATGTGTTGAAAGCATTAGGCTTGGGCGACGATCTAGCACATAGTTCATTGCGTTTTGGTTTAGGCAGATTCACTACCGAAGATCAGATCGATTATACCATCAAAGCAGTAGGCGATACTGTTTTGAAATTACGTGATATGAGTCCATTGTGGGAGATGTTTAAAGAAGGAGTGGATATGGATAAGATTGAATGGGCGCATCATTAAGAATGAAGAATGATGAGTTAAGAATTAAGAATTTTTGACCCATAATTCATAACTAAAATAGCATAACTGATAACACATAACTCATAATTCATAACTTTTAATTCATAATTCCAAATGGCATATTCAGAAAAAGTAATCGATCATTACAGCAATCCTAAGAACGTAGGAACGCTTGATAAGTCAAAGAAAAATGTAGGTACCGGATTAGTAGGTGCTCCAGAATGCGGCGATGTAATGCGTTTGCAAATTGAAGTTGATGATGCAACTGGTGTAATTACCGATGCTAAATTCAAAACCTTCGGTTGCGGATCAGCTATTGCTTCTTCTTCATTAGCAACAGAGTGGTTAAAAGGTAAAACGGTAGACCAAGCTGTAGCAATTGACAATATGGATTTGGTAGAAGAATTAAATCTTCCTCCGGTAAAAATCCATTGTTCTGTTTTAGCAGAAGATGCTATTAAATCTGCCATCAACGACTACCGTACTAAAAACGGTTTAGCGGAATTGGTATTTGAAGAAAGAATTCACTAAGCATGAGCGAAGTAGCAGCAGAAAATAGCATTTACGTTAGCGATAAAGCTAAGAAGCAAGTTCATCATTTGATGGAAGAGGCAGGTGTATTGGGTGATCCTAATTATTTCTTGCGTGTGGGAGTTGTTGGTGGTGGTTGCTCTGGCTTGAGTTATAAGCTCGATTTTGATAATGAAATCAAGCCTATGGATCAAGTGTTTGACGACAATGGAATAAAAGTAGTAACGGATTTAAAAAGCTTTTTATACTTGGTCAACACCGAATTGAATTTCTCTGATGGATTAAACGGTAAAGGCTTTTATTTTGATAATCCCAACGCAAGCAGAAGCTGCGGATGCGGCGAAAGTTTTGCGGTTTAATTGCGAGCAATACTTAACATTATTTAGAAATCCCAGTTATTACAATAGCTGGGATTTTTTAATTGTAGGAGCTGGAGCTTTTTTCTTTTTTGCTTTTTTGGTGCTGGTAACCGTAATCGGAATAGCATCACGCCCGTTTTCTATAGTTGGTTTTTCTTTTGGAGGTTGCTTTTGTGCAATTGCAAAAATACCTATTCCAAAAAGGAACATAGAGAGCAAGTAAATTTTTAGTTTCATATGCTTTGTTTAGGCACAGAGATGCAGAACCCCTAAAAATTCCATAAAGTAGTATAAATGTGGATAGTAAAAATGCCAAATGCCCAATAAAACTTTAGTTTTGAGGGATGTGGATGATCTGCAAAAAAGAATGGCAACAGTTCTTTAGTTCCATCACCGGTTACATGGTGTTGGGCATTTTTTTGTTCATTACAGGTCTGTTATTATTTGTGTTCCCAGATACAAGTTTGCTCAATTTTGGATATGCCAATTTGAATGGCTTTTTTAATCTGATGCCATGGTTATTATTGTTTCTTATACCGGCAATAACTATGAGAACCATTTCAGAAGAAATGCGCTCAGGGAGTTTCGAAATTTTACAAACATTACCACTTAGTGCTACCCAGATCGTT
>JANOZT010000038.1:0-27527 GCA_031429515.1 Sphingobacteriia bacterium | reverse complement strand
AAAGCAGATAGTTATTCAGAGCGCACCATTTTTTGGGTGTTAGTGTTGGTATATGTTTTTAATGCAGGATTGTTACTGGGATTGATAGCTGGAATTTTTATGCAAGGTATTTATCCAAATATCGCATATATCTTATTGCTCAAGACGATTGTTGAAATGGTTTTTTTGTATCCTGTTGCCCGTTTTTTTAAACTACGGTCAATATTATGGGTTTTTCCATTAATGCAACCTTTTCATATAGTGTACACAGTTGTAGCAGGTTGGCTAGGCAAATTTGGTACTTATCAGTGGAAAGGCAGAACTGTAAAGTAATTAGAAACTTTCACATAAATATCCCAACACTTATTTTTGTTGCTTATGAGCTAGCGACTGAAGTTGATTCGATAGTTAATTGATGCTTGAGTGCAATCAATGCCCCACCACAAAGCCAAAAAATACTTCCAATTTTGTCGGTCTCGATCATATCACTTCCACAATTAATTACTCCGATCATTACTAATACAACACCTATTACTAATGAAATAGTTCTGTAAAACTCACTTTGAAAATGATGGTAAAGAAATTGAGACGCTAAAAGCATGTAAATGAATATGGCAATAAATACAATCAATCCAATAATACCTTGTTCAACAGCAATCAATAAAAAATAATTGTGGACGGTGGAATGTTCGGGATTATTACTCACCCAAGTCTTAAATGTACTTACCGTAAATGGTTGGTATTGATGGTAAAAGCTATTGGGTCCAAAACCAATAATTGGTTTTTCAGTAATCATTCTTGCTCCAGCAACCCATCTGTGAAATCGTTCTGCATTGGATATGTCTTTTCTATTGATAGTTGCAGATAAATGTTCTCCGAAATTTTCATGAAAAATGGTTTGATCGTGATTGGGAGCAAATGCAATATAATTTTTTTGATAAGAGAGCGCTGCGATAACAATACCAATTAATACGATTGATACAATGATTGTTTTACCCATCCAATTTTTACTGAAAATGAAGATGCTTAAAAGGCCGATGATCAAGGCCAACCATGCACCCCTTGAATAAGCCAATACCAATCCAATCAATGCTATGATTAATAGCGTTTTACTGAGTTTTTTATTGAAAGTATTAATTGGTGTGAATTTCCAAATCGCCCATCCAATAGGAATTAAACATACTAGTAGCGAAGAATAATTTACATGGTTCCTAAAAAATGGAAACATGGCTTTTTTAATGGCGCTAAATTCAAAGCTATAAAAACCTTGACGAACCAATATTTGTACAATTAAAATGCCCATAGGAATACATAAGCATAGTGCTAGTTTTTTCCAATCGCTAAAGTTTTTTAATACAATCGGAGTAACCATCAAAAAAGGAATGATGTACCAAATTTTTGCTAAAAAGTATTTAATAGATAATAGGGGTGTTGTAGAAAAAAAACTACTGATCAAGATCCATAAAAGATGCAATACCACTAAAACCAGGAGCGGCGAACGAAATGAATCGATGAATATACTTGGTTGGTGAAAAATTTTTGCAATTGCAATTGCAGTAATAATCACCAAAATTATTTCAATCGGAAAATCAAGACTAAAGTAAGGAGTGACCGCTAATTCTGTTGATAAAGGTATAAGTACCAATAAAATCCAAAACAGTTGTTTTGTTTCTACTATAATAAAATTCAATACTATTGGAGACAATGCCCATGCAAATGGGATACTTAAATAACATAGTTCTCTGTACCAAATAGCCAATCCTCCTGCTATAAAAAAAAACAGGTAACTGAAAAAATCCAACACTCGATATTGGCGCAAAAAGAGCATTTTAAAATTGCTTAATTTGGTGTTTACTTAAAATTACAATAGCGCTAAAAGCCAAGCCCAATAAAGCTGCTACTGCAATTATTAAGGGCTTATTGGGCCAGCTTATTTCACTAGCAGGAACGCCTTTTTCCATTACTTGAATAAAATGCGGCATCGTTTCCATTGCTAATTTAAATTCCTGACTGGCTTTTTGGGTTTGATCTAATTGATCGATGATCGTTTCCAATTCAGCCCCTTTTAATCTTTTACTCGCATCATCAATCGCCATATTATTTTTTGCAAGCTGATTGTATTTTTCTTTTAAAACATTTGCGTTACTATCTAACTGATGAATAACCTGTTGGTTATTTTCTTGTACCATCTTGCGTAAAGCTGATTCTGCTTCTTCAGCAATATCATTTACAACTTTAGCAGATAAGTATTTGTTAGTACTTAGGCAACTGATGATCAATTGGTCTTTTTCGGTTTTAATATAGTGTAATTGTTTGCGTATTAATTCGGTTGCTCTAAAAACTGCAGATGAATCAGTTTTAGATAAACCAAAATAATTAATCAAATCATTTTTATGCACTACCTCAAGCAATGTATTATCCATTTCTGCAAATGCTTGAATTCTGTCTAAATCGTCTCCTGTTCCAAAATTGGTGTATAGATCTTTGATTTGCTGATTAAATAGTCTGGCTTTATCTGATAATTGCGGGTTGCCTGCTAATAAAGTGGTGCTCGATTTGTATTGAGGAGTCATGATAAATACAATTGCAGCAGCAACCATTGCTGATAACATGGTGAAGCTTAATAATACCCGCCATTTTGATTTTAACAATTGAATGACGTCTATTAGGTTAAATGTTGATTGCATAAGATCAATTTTAAATTGGGGCTACTACTACATTTCTGTCTAAACTTTCTTCTAAGGAAATAAAAGTTTCTGTTCTTTCAATGCCTTTTATTTTTTGTAATTCATCATGAAGTACAAAGCGTAATTCCTGAATATCTTTGCATACAATTTCTGCAAACATGCTATAATTACCCGTGGTATAATTCAAGCGAACGATTTGTTGTACCTTCTTTAATTCTTTAGCAACGGAATCGTATAAAGAACTTTTTTCTAGATAAATACCTATAAAAGCAATTACATCGTAACCCAAAGATTTGAGATCTACCGATAATCTTTTACCTTTAACTACTTTTAGCTCTTCTAGTTTTTTTATGCGAACGTGAATGGTGCCCCCAGAGACAAACAATTTCTTACCTAAATCGGCATAAGAAATTTCTGCATCTTCCATCATTTCTTGGATTATTTGAAAATCCAATTTGTCGAGATTCAATTTGCCTGACATATTTAACACTTTAATTAGATAATATTCAATGAATATTCAAATATATTGAACATTATCTATATTATTAAATTATTTATTGAAAAATGATTAATTAATATCCTTTTTACTGTAATTTTGATTTATCAAAGAAAGCATTGATAAGAAACAATCGTTCTTTATACTGTGGGGTGATGAAATTTTTGGCAGACATACCCTCTTGTCTCGGGGGTGAGGATAACAGGACAAACTTAGCATAGAGCCGCAAGAGTAGCAATACTTGAGCGACCAGGGTCGACCACTGAACTTTGTGCTTCTGCTAACTGCCTCGTGGAGGTTCGATCCCTCCCCCTACAGCACTAAAAATCTCCTATTCAATTGATTTCAATTTGAAAGGAGATTTTTTATTGGTATCAATTAGAAAATATAGTCTAAACGCAGATAGTTACTTTGATGTTCCCTTACAATTGATTGTACTATCTCTTTATTAGAAATTGTATCTTTAGTGCTGATCAACATGCGGATACTAAACGCTCTTAAAGCATCATCTACACTAAGCGTTCCTTCTGCACTATCTTTTCTTCCATTAAAAGGGTAAGCATCTGGTCCTCGCTGACATTGTGCATTGATGTTGATACGACCTACTTGGTGAGCCAACTCATCAATTAAATGACCAATCAATTTCGGGTTAGTCCCAAAAATACTTAACTGTTGACCAAAGTTAGATTGAACCACATAGTCAATTACCTCCTCAATATCTTTATATGGTACGATTGGTACAACAGGGCCAAACTGCTCTTCGGAATACAATCGCATTTGCGCATTTACTGGATAAAGTATAGCCGGGTAAAAGAAAGTATCATTTATTTCGCCACCATTTTCATTCATTACAGATGCACCAAACTGCTTAGCATCATTTACAAGTTCTTTTAAATAATCTGTTTTACCAGGCTCTGGCAAAGGGGTGATTTTAATATCTTTTTCCCAAGGCATACCGCATTTTAATTTTGCAACGCCTTCTGTAAACTTTTTAATGAAACTATCTGCAATTTGCTCCTGAACAAAAATTATTTTTAATGCTGTACATCGTTGTCCATTGAAAGAAAGAGACCCAGCAATACATTCACTAACAGCTATTTCGAGGTCAGTATCTGGCAATACAATGGCTGGATTTTTTGCATCTAATCCTAAAACACTCCTTAGTCTATTTGGTTTTGGATGCATTTTTTTAATATCACTGGCACCCTTATTAGTACCTATAAATGCAAAAACATCTATTTTACCACTTTCCATTAAAGCGCCAACTGTTTCTCTTCCTTTGCCATAAATAATATTGATAACACCTTTAGGGAAACAATTTTTAAAAACAGAAAGTAATGGTTTTATGAAAAGAACACCATACTTAGCTGGTTTAAACACCACTGTATTTCCCATGATCAACGCAGGGATCAGGGTAGTGAAGGTTTCATTTAATGGATAATTATAAGGCCCCATGCACAATGCAACACCTAATGGTACACGCCTAACCTGAGCTATTACACTTTCTTCATTTTCAAATTTAGAATTGCGTCGGTCTAAATTTTTTAATCCCTTAATGGTATCTTCAATATAAATACATGTACGGTCAAATTCCTTTTCACTGTCAGGCAAATTTTTGCCGATCTCCCACATCAATAACTTTACAACAGTAGACCGTTGCTTTTTCATTTCCACCAGAAACTGTTCCACATGCGAAATTCTTTTGGCAATACTCATGGTTGGCCACTCTCCAGTGCCATTGTTATAGGCAGCTACAGCGGCATCCAATGCTTCCAAGGATTCCTTTTCGGTTAGAAGGGGAGTTGTGCCGATAATATTTTTCTCAATACTATTACCTGTATTGATAGATACTGGAGACACTACTTCATTCATTGGTCCATCCCAAATTCGAAGTTCTCCATTTACAAGGTATTCGCGTTGTTCAATCAATTCGTTGAGCTGCCATTCCATTGGAATTTCAGAAACTTGGGGGAAGATGTTCTTTAGCATGACTATTTTAAACAATATAAGCAGCGTCTTTGTTCGAAACTGGCAAATTTCAAGTGTTCCCTCGCTAATGTTCATTTCACACACTTCAGCCTGGAGAATAAAATAATCTTGGCGTTGTTTTAAAATTTTCTTTGAAAGTTGCTATTTCCCCAATTTGATCTGATATTGTTATATTTATCCAACAATTGAATTATTCGATTAATCCATTATTACATGATTTCAGATTTTTATTTTACTTATAATTTCAGTTTATGAAACTTTTTTGGATAACAATCACCCTCTCATCTCTTTTCATCGTCTCTTTTTTTTTAGAATCTTGTAAAAAAAATGCTGGAAAAGATGATGCAGGAGCATCTAATGGTAAAGATTCTTGGACAATTATACAGGAAAAAATACTTACACCTTCTTGTGCAACAAGTGGGTGTCATGCATCAACAAGCGATCCTAATTTCGCACAGCATAATTTGGTATTAACTTCAGCGGTGGCATATGATAATTTAGTGAATAGTGTTTCAAAAAATGCAGCTGCAAAAGCAGCTGGCTTATTAAGGGTAAAAGCTGGAGATTATTTAAACAGTTTTTTGTTTCAGAAAATTGATTGCCAAACTGCTTCTCAATATGGCGCATTGATGCCATTGGGTGGGCCTAATTTGACATTGGGCCAAATTGAATTTATCAAACAGTGGATAATAAAAGGCGCACCTAAAACAGGAAGTATTGTTGATGAAACTTTATTAAGCAATAATACCGCATGCACACAAGCTTTTGTGCCACTTCAAGCACCTACTGCTGCTGAAGGGTTCCAGCTAACTATAAATCCTTTTACCGTATTTCCAAATACAGAACGAGAAGTTTTTTTAAGTAGAAATACACCCAATACTTCTACTGTTTATATTAATAAAATTGTTATGCAAGGCCGGCCAAATAGCCACCATTTTGTTTTATATGGTTTTCAAAATACTGCATTACTTCCACCCGTTAACTCAATGCGAGATTTATATAATGCAGACGCAAGTATTAATGTATCCACTTTTGCGCAAATGCAAAACCATATTTTCCTAGGTGGCGGAACAGATGTAAATACTACTTATACATTTCCTACCGGAGTTGCCTTAAAGATACCTCCTGCTAGTCCGCTCGACTTAAATGCGCATTATTTTAATAAGCAAACAATCAGTTTTACAGGTGAGAATTATATAAACATGTATACAGTGCCTCAAGCAAACGTTGTTAAAGAAGCACAATCCATCAATTTTGCGAATTATAATTTTTCTATCCCAGCAAACACTCGTAGAACAATTACTACTGATTTTATATTTGCTAAAGCCGTAACTGTTATTACCCTTACCTCTCATTTTCACAAGACCGGTGAGAAATTTCAAATAAAGATTTTGGGCGGAACAAGAAATGGAGAGGTTGTTTATGAAAATACAAATTGGGAACACCCCTTAGTAGTAAATCTTTCCATACCCATACAACTGAAGGCAGGTGAAGGTTTAACAAGTGTAGTTACGTATAATAATACCAGTTCTAAAGTGATCAATTTCGGTTTAACAAGTGAGGATGAAATGAATATCATTTTTGGATATTATTATTAAGGGACAGGATATTCATTAAATTCAAGGCATGAAAAAATACTTCTTTCTACTTATATGTGCTAGTTGGTCTTATTTTGTTACTGCACAAAATTTAGCTCGAGTAATTGTACTCTCTACTGGAGGCACCATCGCAGGTCAACAACCCAACTCAGATAAAGCAGGTTATTTGCCAGGAAAAATTTCAATAGATGAGTTACTAAAAAATATTCCTTCTATCAAACAAAAAGCAATAGTTCAAGGAGAACAAATTACAGCCATTGGCAGTTATGATATGACTGTAGAAATTTGGATCAAATTAGCAAAGCGTATCAATGAAATTTTTGCCAAGAACGAAGCAGATGGAATTGTAATCACCCACGGTACTGATACACAAGAAGAAACTGCCTATTTCTTAAGTCTTACTGTTCAATCCAATAAGCCAGTGGTTTTAACTGGTTCGATGCGTCCTGCAACTGCTATAAGTACCGACGGTCCAAAAAATTTGTATGATGCAATAATAGTTGCAAGTGATCTTACAAGTAAGGGTGTAATGCTATGTTTCAATGAAAATATATTTGATGCAAAAAATGTAGTAAAAATAAACACTACGAATGTGAATGCATTTGGATCACCCAACGCAGGGGCTATTGGGCATGTATATGATAGTAAAGTAACTTTTACTACTCAAAATGTAAATTCAAAAAATAATTTTATACCTTTTGATATTAGTAAAAAGGATTCCTTGCCAAAAGTAGAGATTGTTTATGCATATGCAGGTGCATCTGATGCGGCGATCAATGCTTTTATTAATAATAGTTCGGATGGAATAATTATTGCAGGAACAGGAAATGGCAGTTTTAATAAAACTATTTTGGCCTCCGTAAAAAATGCAGTTCAAAAAAGTATAATAGTTGTTAGGTCAACGAGGGTATTTTCAGGAGCCGTAACAACCCAATATCTAGGTGCTTTTGATGATGAAAAATTAGGAACAATTGTATCTGATGTTCTTAATCCTCAAAAAGCAAGAATACTATTAATGCTTGCATTATCAATAACTAAGGACAAGAAAAAAATTCAAGAAATATTTTTGAGTTATTGATTCTTTTCTTTCACCAAACCAGGTTCGGGGTCTTTTAATAAAATACTTCTTTCATCAATTAAATTCATTAAGGCTGAATTTTTTAAAGAATCCAATACCATGTTTTTCAAATAGAAAGTTTGAACAGGTTGATTGGCTTCATGCCAACGAATAATTTTACATTGACAACTTGCATTGGCCGGGGTATTGATCACTTCTTCTATACGACCTCCCTTTCCTAATTTTTGGTACACTTCTCTGATTCCAATAATTCTATTGTTGGAACCAGCATCAAAATTCCATGACGCCGAAATAGCACTTAAGAAACTATGTTCTTTATCTAAGCTCATTAAACTATGCCTAGGGTATTCAATTTTATGATCGGTGTTCATGATCCTGGAATGAATCGAAATTATTTTAGGCGATTCAAATTGAACATATCCAGTATGATTAAAACTGGCACCATATCGGTAATAAGTGAAATATCCACCTTTGTATTTGATGTCTACTAAGTTGGCTACAACCTTGTGATATCGATTGGGGTCAGATAATCTAGCTTGAGGAGAGCTAGTATAGCATAGCCAAATGCCTTCCAAGCTATCGATCTCCGGTTGGGTAACTTTATAAGGAAGCAGATTAAAGTCTTCTTGTATGGTGTTCCACTTCTCAGCATTAGTATTATTTACATTCCAGTAATAGATGCTGCTCCCTATAAACAAAATACATAGGGGTATAAAAATCATCCGATAAAACTTCAATCGTTGAAAGATAGTTTGATCAGTTTCTTTTTTTAAAGCCGCCAAGCGCAATTTTAATTGCTGATTTTCGGTAATAATAGAATAACTGTCTTTGGAACTGCTATTGTTTTCTTCTGTAGCAATCAGAGAAGGGTCAACGGGGTTTAATTCAAAAGCCTGCCTACCCATACTAAATAAGTACACATAGCAAGTATCGATTAAAAAAGGTCTTGGGTTGGCAACTAATCCCATTAATGCATCTTTGATTTGCCCTCCGGTTATATCGTATTTTCTAAAAGGATATGCTGCTTTGTCTTTCTGAGGATCGGCTTCATAAGGAAAATGACCAAATTTGTCTGATGTTTCAGGCAATCGATTACTGATCTCACTTAAAGCAATGGCCAATTCCTCGTAATTCTTACGATTGGTGTTTTGAACAATTGATTTTCCGGTCTCTAACTGAAACTTTTCAATGGATTTGTTCAATAAATAGATTATTTCTTCTTTGCCTTTTTTTAGCATAAAATTTATAATTGATTGTAAATCAATGCATAGCAAATTTCGGAAACACTGAAATCATTTCGGAAATTACAAAAATTATTTGAAAACGCTTTAGAAAGAACAAAATCGGCCCTTGATAGTTATGTTCACTATTTTGGCTGCTGAATTAAGTTCAAACGAGCTATTTTTAAGCTATAACTACTGCTATATGAAAAAAAACATCCATGGTTTAGTGGCTATGTTTGGGGTGGCAATCCTTTTGTTGTCCAATTCAATCATTGCTCAAAATGCTAATCCCAATTCCGGGAATGATTTGATTACCGTTACCGGTAAAGTTGTATCCATCAAGGATAACCAACCTTTATCCAATGTATCGGTTAAAGTGCTAAAAGCGAAAGGAGGAACTATCTCTACAGATGACGGTTCTTTTACTATTAAAGTGAAAAAAGGGGATGCACTTCAATTTTCGAGAGTTGATCTTATCTCTCAGAATGTTTCTGTTTTTGATCCTAAAATGACAATCGTTAAAATGCAGGACGCTGAAAACAATCTTTCAGAAGTGTTGGTTTTAGCGTATTCTAATCAAAAGCGTAGTTCATTTACTGGTGCTGTTGGTACTGTAAAAAATGCAGTTATCGAAAGTGCTCCAAATGCTTCCGTTCAAGAAAGTATTCAAGGAAATATTGCTGGTGTTCAGTCAACCAATGCAAGTGGTCAACCAGGAGGCGTTCCAAATATCAGGGTGAGAGGTATTGGTTCTATCAATGCTGGATCAGCTCCTTTATATGTAATTGATGGAATACCTGTTGTAAGTGGTGATATATCTGGAATGAATAGTAATACCATTGCTGGTTTAAATGCCAATGATGTAGAAACCATGTCTATTTTAAAAGATGCTGCTGCAACTTCTTTATATGGTTCTAGAGCTGCCAATGGTGTGGTTTTAATTACTACCAAGAAAGGAAAAAATGGTAGGTCTAAAATCAACTTCACTTATCAAAATGGAGTAAATAATAATACAGTTAGAGAAGAGCAGAAAACATTGAATACTGCGCAATACCTTCAATATTATAGAGAAGGTTGGGTAAATGCAGGAAACCCAGCAAGTTCATACGACTCTTTATTGAATGCAAATAGTATTAGCCGAACAACAGATACTGATTGGTTTGAGCAAGTGCTTCGTCAAGGTAAATATGCTCAATACAATTTGAATGCGAGTGGAGGCAATGAAAAATCTACTTATTTTGTTTCAGGAAGTTATTATCATTCCGATGCTCCAACCAAAGGAATTAATTATGATAAAGCTACCTATCGAGTAAATATTACTTCTGAATTATCTAAAAGACTTTCTTTTAAAGGAGGATTTAGTGGAAGTTACCAACGTACCAGCAACTTTTTAGGTGGTTCATTTTTTGCCAATCCTATTAGGGCTATGTATCGTTTAGCTCCTTGGTTGCCAGTTTATAAGGCAGATGGTCAAACTTTTGAATATGGGTATAATAGTGGATACAATCCTGTTGCAGTTATTGAGTTAACCGATCGTAATGCTAAAACCTATAATATATCTGGTAATGCTTCATTGAATTATAAGATCATGAAGGGCTTAACTTTTGAAGGTTCTTATGCGATTGATTTTAACCATGCATTTAGTAAAATTCAATATAATCCAAATGTAGGAAATGCAGTTGTTGCTGTTGGTGGAAGTATTGAAAACTATACACAAGACATTACTAACTGGGTAAGCACCAATATTATTCGTTATAAAAAAGAATTTGGTAGTAACCATAAATTAGAAGCTTTTGCAGGATATGAAGCACAAAGCAGATCCGATGTAGACCTTAACATTGCAGTTAATGGGATTGCACCAGGAACATCTACTGCTGCCGGCGGATCTAGTCCTACATTAACAACTGGAACAGGAACTGCAAATAGATTGGTTAGTAAGTTCTTAAACGCTAATTATTCATTTAAAGATTTGTATTTTATTTCTGGTTCTGTAAGAGAAGATGCTTCTTCTCGTTTTGCTAAGAATTTCAGAAAAGCTACATTTTGGTCTATCGGTGCAGGTTGGAATATTTCTAACGAGAAGTTCTATGATATTGACTGGTTGAATGAAGTAAAATTAAGAGGTAGTATTGGATATACTGGTAATCAGGGTATTGATAATTTTGAATCATTTGGTTTATACAGTGCTGGTAGTGATTACAATTTACAATCTGGTTTAGCTCAAACACAGCTTGCAAATGACAACTTAACATGGGAGAAAAATTTCCCCATAAATGTTGGTATAGACTTTTCTATGTTTAAAGGAAGAGTTTCTGGTTCATTTGAAGTGTATACCAGAACAACAAGTCAGTTGTTGATCAGTCAATCTATTCCGAGTGTGAATGGTGTAACCAATATAACGGTGAACAGTGGAGCAATGAAAAATGCAGGTGTTGAATTAACCGTTTCTTCAGTAAATATTTTGCCTAGAACACGTGATGGATTTAAATGGGTAACTGATTTTAATATCACTACCAATAGAAATACAATCACAGAAATTGATCCTGCATATGTTGGTAATGCTAACTATTCTAGAGCTGTCGGGAATGATTTTTATACTCATTTTCAAAGAGGTTATGCTGGGGTTAATCCAGCTAATGGTGAAGCGCTTTGGTTTAGAGATGCAACAAAAGAAACAACTACAAATGCATTTACTACAGCATTACCTCGTTTGCAATACGGAAGTGCATTGCCTAAATTTTATGGTGGATTAACCAATGCTTTTTCTTATAAAAATTTCAAATTCAGTTTTCAGATTTATGCTTTTTGGGGTAATACCATTTATGACGATTTTGGCTACTTGCAAAAAACAGATGCCAACCTTGGATTCTCTGATCAAAGCAATGGTTTGAGTAGGTATGAGTATGGCAGAAGATGGACAACTCCAGGTCAAGTAACTGATGTGCCAAAACCGGTTTTCTTAGGTACACAATCTTCATCAGGAAGTTTCGAGAGCAGTCGTTTCTTGTATGATGGATCTTATATCCGATTAAGAGACGTTACTTTGTCTTATAACTTGCCTTCTTCAATATTGACTAAGTACAAAATCAATAATGTTCGTTTGTATTTACGTGGTCAAAATTTGTACACTTACGTTAAAGACAAGCGTTTCAATACCGATCCAGAAGTAAGTATTGATGGAACAATGTCTCAAAGACCACCAGTATTTAATACATTTTTATTTGGCGTAGATATCAATTTTTAATTGCATAAAATTTCTTTTATGAAAAAAATATATTCAACAATTGCTATTTCTTCTTTGCTTTTAATGGCATCTTGTGGCAAAGATTTTCTAGATGTAAAACCACAGCAAAGTGTTTTAACAGAAGACGTATTCAACAGTATGTCAACTTCAAGAGCTGCCGTTAACGGTTTATACTCTTTAATGCAATCTTACAGTTATTATGGTAGAGATGCCATGGTTATTCCAGAAATATTATCTGATAACGCTACAAGAAGTGTAAGATCAGGTAATCGTTACACTGGTATTAATACCATGACCCATACTGCAACTGATGCAAACGTTAGTAGAATGTGGAGTCAGATGTATCAGGTTATCAGTAATACCAATGCAATTATTGCCAATGAAGCTAATATCAAAAAAGTGGCTACTCCTTTAGAACAGGCAGAAGCAGATCAATTGGTTGGAGAAGCTTATGCGGTAAGAGCTTTGGTTTATTTTGATTTGGTAAAATTCTTTGCTAGGCCCTTAAAATTCACTTCTGATGGATCACATTTAGGTGTTCCATTGGTAGTAAAACCAATTGTCAATATTGTGGATGTTGTTTATCCGCCAAGAAATACTGCAGCTGAAGTATATACTCAAATCGATAAAGATATCACGGAAGCAATAACTCGTCTTCCAGCAACAGGAAACGTACTAAGTAATGGATCGGTGAACAATACTTTATTTAAAATTAGATTGAACAGATTTTCTACATTGGCATTGAAGGCAAGAGTTGCTGTTTATAAAGAAGATTGGACCTCAGCTGCAGATGCAGCTAATCAGGTTATAGCATCTGGAAGATATTCTTTGTACAGTTTTGGTTCTATGTTACAAGATTTCAGAACTCAGAATAGTGCTGAGTCGTTATTTGAAGTAGCCAATAATACCAATGACAATCCTGGAACAGACTCTTACGCATATATATGCAGTCAACAAGGTTATGGTGAGATGTTGGGAACTATGACTTCTATGAATAGCAGAAGTACAGGTGCAACATTAACAACTTTCAGAGGATTATATGAAGCATATGCTGCTACTGATGTACGAAGACAATTTATCGCATTGGGAAATAGAAATTCATTAGGTGGAGAAACCAATGTTCCATTGCCAGTTAAGTATATCAATATTTCTACTTACATGGAGAACATTAAAGTATTGCGTTTGGCAGAAATGTATTTAGTAAGAGGGGAGGCGAATGCAAGATTAGCAGTTGCTACTAATAATAGCACTTTGTTAACCACTTCATTAACTGATATTAATTTAATCAGAAAATCTAGAGATACATCTGCGGCTACTAGACCTTATGCTGCTGTGTTAACAGGAACTCCTCCAGTAGGAAGCATCTCTGCAACCGCTTATTTAGACAGTATCATTGTTGAAAGAAGAAAAGAGTTTGCTTTTGAAGGTCAGCGTATTTTCGATTTAAACAGAACGCAAACCAGTTATGTAAAAATCAGTTCTGGTGGAAACGCTACATCAAGATTGATTCAGTATACAGCTACTACTTCTAGTTTTTATGTAAGAACAATTTTGCCAATACCTGTTACTCAAGTTCAGAATAATCCTCAAATGGTGCAGAACCCAGGATTCTAATAGAGTAAATAAATTCTTTTATATGAAGTGAGCATTAATGCAAATCGCATATTTGCTCATTTCATATATTTAAAATCAAAAAATATATGAAAATGAATAAATTCATTTCCATAAAAGCTATTGCTTTATTCATTTTCTTGGGGTTAGCCCAGCAGAGTAATGCTGCTGAAAAAAAAGATACTGTTCGTATCTTATTTGTTGGTAATAGTTATGTGTATTACAATAACTTGGCTCAAATGATCGGTTTGATTACCGATAGTTTGGACACTAAAATTATTTGTAAAAAATCGACCATTGGAGCCGCCACTTTAGAACAACATTGGAATGGGTCGAGAGGGCTAAAGTCTAAACAAATTATTGCTAAGAATAAGTTTGATATTGTAGTGATTCAAGACAATAGTATGTGGCCATTAGAGCACAAAGATAGTTTGCTGTTTTTTGGTCATTTATTTTGTGACTATATAAAAGCAAATGGCGCTAAACCTTATTTATACAATACTTGGGCCAGAGAGAAAACGCCAGAAACACAAACTAAGATCAATGAAGTATATGCTGAGTTGGGAAAGTCGGAGAATGCAACTGTAGTGCCTGTTGGAGCTAGTTGGGCATTAGCAAGGCAAACAATGCCCAATATGAATTTATTTCATACTGATGGGTCTCATCCTTCGGCACTGGGAACATTTCTTATTGCCCTCAACTTTATCAAAAAAATCACTGGAACCTTGCCTAAAAAATATGCAGCTGTTTATAATTATTACGATAAAGACGGAGAGACATTTAGAATCATGCAATTAACAGAAGCTGAAATACAGTTTTGTGTTGGCATTGTAAACGCAACTATTCAATAATTTTCCTATTTAAGAAAGTAATCTAATGGTAAAAAAAATAGCATCTAACCTTACCTTCTGGGTATTGTTTGCCATAACATCAGGAATTGCTGTAGGACATTTCTCGCCTGAAACTGGTGTGGCTATGCAACCGTTGGGGAAGTACTTTATTGATGTAATTAAATTATTCATTAATCCTATTATTCTTGTTACAATTATCACCGGTATTTGTGGAATGGGAGATTTAAAAAAAGTAGGTAAAGTAGGAGGTAAGGCATTGATCTATTTTGAAATAGTGACTACTGTAGCATTAATTATTGGACTTGGGGTCGGATTTTTATTAGAACCAGGGGCTGGAGTAAATACAAGTGCTGTAAGTAAAGGAGATATTTCTAAATACAGTGGGGCACCCATTTCTATTTCTTGGTTACAATTTTTTAAAGATAATATTACCATTCAGGTTTTGTTATTTGCTATTCTTTCTGGTATTGTAATTAGTAAATTATCTCAGAAAGAAATCATCCTTAAAAAAATATACTGGGTTTCTAAATATGTATTTAAGGGCTTGCATTGGGTAATGAAATTGGCTCCCATTGGAGCTTTCGGGGGTATGGCATTTACCATTGGTAAATATGGAGTGGCAACATTGTTACCTTTGGGGAAATTAATGGCCTGTGTGTATATCACCATGGCTTTATTTATTTTCTTGATATTAGGATCTGTTTTGCGGTATTATAAAATTAGTATCTGGAAATTTCTAGGCTATATTAAAAATGAATTACTGATTGTTTTAGGAACTTCCTCTTCTGAAGCTGCATTGCCTTCATTGATGGAAAAGTTAGAACATATGGGTTGCCATAAATCTGTGGTTGGCTTAGTAGTTCCTGCTGGCTACTCTTTTAATTTAGACGGCACTTCTATTTATTTGTCAATGGCCATTGTGTTTTTAGCTCAAGTATTTGATGTTACCTTAAACATGGAACAGATTCTTACCATCATTGGAATATTAATGGTTACTTCTAAAGGGGCTGCCGGTGTTACAGGAAGTGGCTTTATCATATTGGCTTCAACACTAACTGCAACTAAAGTAATTCCTATAGAAGGCTTGGCTTTGCTATTAGGAGTAGATCGGTTTATGTCTGAAGCCAGGGCCATCACCAATTTTATTGGTAATGGCGTGGCCACCATTTTTATAGCGAATAATGAGAAGATGTTCGACAGAGGAAGAATGTATAAAGCATTTGGCATTCATAAATCTGCTGAGTAATCATTATTTTATTTTAAACCTCCATCCTGCATAAAACATTCTCCCAGTAAGTGGTCCCCAAACCATGGAAGCATCAAAGAAACTATTAAATGGTTGCTCAGCTGCAATGATGGCGTTTTGCTGAAAGAAATTAGTAATATTTTCTGCGCCAACATAAAAGTCCATCGGATGCTTTTTGCCGAATGACTTACTTATTTGCGCACCCATATTAATGAATGCTGGCGAACTAGTTTCTAGCTTATAAATTGTAGGATTGGCAATGGTATTGGGGATTCTCTTTTTGCCATTGTACGTAATCGTATAATCAAACTTCCATTTATTGAGCGAATAATCAATACTTAGAAATGCCCGATTATTGGCAATAAAAGGTCTTTGCAGTAATTGACCACTATAGGTGGTGTTTACATCAAAATAACGATAAGCAATTCTGGTTTCTAGTTTTGTGGCAGGTATCATAGTAATCTCTGCCTGAAAACTATTCGAATAAGACTTTCCTTGAAGATTATAGAACTTCACTTGTCTTGCATTTTCTACATCTACCACTACCTGATCAGTAAAATCATTCCTGAAAAAATCTGCACTAAATGTAGCGTCTCTGTTGAACAATCTGAATTTTTGATCAAAGCTGATTCCTTTATTCCAGGCAATTTCAGGATTCAAACCGTATGCTTTAACAGGCTGGGCATTGATGATATTCACTTGCCTTGCACTTACAAATACACTGGTATTCTCAGCAAAAATATTGGCCGTTCTTTGGCCTCTTCCTGCACTAAATCTAAAAATGGTTCCTTTAATGGGTTCATATCTTAAATTGACTCTGGGAGTAATAAAAGTTCCAAATAAATTATTATGATCAACCCTGATTCCAGCAACAGCTCCAAACTTTTCGCTGGGTGTAAAAGTATATTCAAAAAATCCACCTGGCACAATTTCTGTTCTTTGGTAATTCGTAAACTTAAAATCTTCGTTGTAATTGTCATATTGAAAACTCAATCCAGTTCTGAATTTATGTGCAGTTGTTCTTATAATTGACTGATAAATTAAATTGCTATAAAAACTTTGTTGCTTTGCATTGTAATTGGTTAATCCAAAATAAGATTGTTGGGTATGATTGATTGCTGCAATTTGAAGCCCAATGCTTTTATATACTTTTTGCGGAAACACAAAACCTATTTTTCCAAATGCTTCGTACCGTTCAGTATTGACGCCAACTCCATATTGATTGGTAGTGTTTTTGTCTTTTGCGGCGTCAAACGCTACTTGTCCTCCAACACGATCGTCTTTCATTACTTTAATTCCAAACTGTGCCAAAAGTCCTTTAGCGTTATCATATTTATATCGATTTACTAAACTAAATTGATTGCCAGTTGGTAAATCTCTGAAGCCATCTTTATTAAAATCGATGGTATTGTTATTTAAAAAATTGTCGTGCAATAATAATCCAGCAGACCATTTTTTATTCAACTTGGTACTGAGGTTTAGATTGAGGTCTGTTTTTCCGAAGTCATTGATGTATATATTAGCTAATAATTTTTCGCTGTTCTCCGGCTTTTTTAATTCCAAATTGATTTGACCTGCAATGCTTTCAAATCCATTGGCAACAGAACCTACTCCTTTGGTTAGTTGTATGGATTCGATCCATGGTCCTGCAATAGAATTCAATCCCAATGGGGTTGCTAAGCCTCTAGGCCCAGGTAAATTTTCTACTGTTAATTGAGTGTAATTTCCGCTCAAACCCAATAGCTGTATCTGCTTAGAACCTGTTACTGCATCATTATAAGACACATCCACAGAAGGATTAGTTTCAAAACTTTCACTAAGGTTGCAACAAGCTGCTTTTAGCAATTCCTTTGAAGTCATTACTTCAGTTCTGATAGTGCTCATGGTTGCAACAAAACTGGAACGCTGAGAATTGGTTACAATCACTTCTTTTAATTGCCTATTATTGGTCATTACCACTTTGATTTCGCTGTAATTGACCACAGAAATTGTATCAGATTTATAACCTGTATAACTTACCACAAGGTTTACTTCTGTTCCAGGATGTTCTATTTCAAAATAACCCAAACTATCTGTAAAAACCCCTTTGTTAGTTTCCATCCAAATAATACTTGCATTATATAATGGATTGAACTTGCCTTTATTGCTTGCTTCTAGAACAACACCTCTAACTATTTTTAATTGTGGTATTGTATTTACTGCGCCATGTTCTATCTGCACTGCATCTCTGTATAAACAGCAGGGAGGAAGATCTCTGTAAACAGCTTCCTTGGCTTTTTTATTTTCTAAATCATGTCCTGCACCAAGAATTCTATTTTGAATTTTTTCTTTGCTTACCTGAGAAGGAATATACTGTAGCGTTAAAAGTTTGCTTTCAATATTCCAATCTGCGGATTTTACACCTCTACCTTTTGCAGCTGTTTCAATTCTTGCCTTACACATTTCGCAAAGCCCAAAAACTTTGAATGTAATAGTGCTATCTGGTATTGCTTTTTCAGTTTGCGCATGCACACTTAATAAGGAGCTTGTCAAACAAAAAGCAGCAATTAATATTTTTTTCATCTTCTAAATTTATAATGATGAATAGGATGACGATTTTGTCAAAACACGTGAGGCATCTATACAATAGTGCCTTCAAATCTTAAGTGAAATATCAAATACGAAAAACGCAGTCGAGCTTATAGATAGGTATTGCTCGATGCAAAGGAGGAGGGTTACTGTAAAAAGTAACAATCGAAAATACGTTGGCCGTAAAAGGATTGTTTTGTTCGTGTGATTGTAATGCTACAATTGAATAATCTTGATGAGAACTTTTAAATGCAGGTTCACCAAAATGATTGTCTTTTACTTTGTAGTAAGTGTATTTGGTCTTGCAGCAATTATCCGGTTTATCATTCATTCCACATTTTTTGTCGGAAGATGGGGTAAAAGCAACGGATGTAGACTTGAGTTGATAACAGCAATAGAACTGTTTTACACTAAAACCAATAGTGGTTGAAGTGTAAATGCTGATTAAAAGTATCAGGATAACTCTTTTCACTTCCACAAAGGTATGATTATTATTCAAATTGTATCTTCGCCGCCATGGGCCAGAAAAAACTCATTCGTTTTGAAGCAATTAAAGGGTTCTCTAATGTGTTAGAATACCCAATAGGTATGCAAGGTAAATGGGCAGAGTTGTTCAAGAACAATCATCCTATTACATTGGAACTGGCTTGTGGCAAAGGAGAATATGCCGTTGGCCTTGGTCGAATGTACCCTGATAGAAATTTTATTGGCATAGATATTAAAGGGAATCGTATTTGGAGAGGGGCAAAAACTGCTTTAGAGGAGGGTTTAGAAAATATTGCCTTTATCCGATCTCATATCGATAAGATCACTGACTATTTTAGTGAAGGCGAGGTTTCAGAAATTTGGATCACTTTTCCTGACCCTCAATTAAGGGCTTCCCGTTCTAAAAAACGGCTAACTCATCCCCATTTCCTGAGATTATATCAAAAAATATTACAACCTGGGGGAGTGGTTCATTTAAAAACGGATAGTCCAAGATTGTATCATTTCACCCTAACTGTACTCAACTTATTTGAACTAGAATTGTTAGAACATACAGATCAGGTATATGCATCTACTGAAATAAAGCCTGAACTGACCATTAAAACGCATTACGAAGGTTTGGATATTGCGCAAAGCAACAGAGTGCATTATATCTGTTTCAAGATCAATAAATCATTACCTAAAGAAAAAGATATTTTATTAAAAACATTATTTAGTGAGCAAGAACCTAGTTGAGCAAGTTGACTTTTATTATGATGAAAATGGCTATATGGTATTTACTGAAAAATACCATACAGATAAAGGCCATTGCTGCGGACATGGATGTAGACATTGTCCTTATGATTTTGAATCGGTTCCAGAACCCAAAAGATCGGAATTATTGGAGCAGAGGGGGGTTGTTAACCCGTCCTGATTTTAGTCAATTTTTCTTCTTAACGATTCCGGAGGTATTGAAGTTTGGGAATTGAATAATTGTCATTCAGTATCTATTACTCTTTTTTTCCCGAATTCTTAATCGAATTGTATCTTTAAAATTTCCTATCATTTTTCGGTTTGTTGATTTATTTCAATTTGCAGCAAACCTATTGTTAGCTATAGCTTTATCCTTTCACAATGAATTTTAGAAATGCTTGAATACTCTCTGATTTTCCGAGTACCTCTATTAGACAATTCAATAAATTGACTCCCAAGGCAAGATATGTAGCTGGGTGTGTTAACTTTTTATATTTCAAAGCCCCAAAGAAAAGCATTGTAATAATTACTATTTCCGAATAATAGATAGGTACCATGATATTAATATTAGGCCATTCTTTGGAATGCATACCAACATATACATTTTGCATTCCCCGCCCTAAAGCAGGCATCATAATAATGAAAACTGTTGAAATGAGCCACCAAGAATGGTTTTCTATTTGCTTTCTGTGGATGATGCTTTTGATAATTGCAAAACCAAATGCTGTCATCATTACAATTTCAATTGCTGCGACACCTAAAAAGAACCATGGTTGAAATGGACCAAATTTATCAGCTTGTACTAAGGCATTTTGTGCGTTTACAATATCTCTGTTCATCATACTGAGAGCTGTCAAGCAAACTCCGCCTGCGATAAACATGCCTATAATGCCGTTGGTTCTGTGTCGCTGGATTTGTCCATGAGTAGCAAAGTAGGGCTGAGTAATTAAATAAAGGTACCAAACAGTACCTGTCCAATAATGTATATGAACTGACCAGGCATTGTCTGAAAAATCTCCCCAATAATCTTTAAAAATACCGAGTTGCATAACAATCATTGGGATGATCATCCAAATATGTAAAGTCTTGTATTTATTCATTGAAGATGTTTTTTGTCAGTTTATATCTACTGCTGGTTTGTCCATCCCGCAAGGCGGGAACGCGATTAACTAAAGCCAAATTAATGAAGTTGGTTAGCAATACCAAAAGATGAGGGGCCAAAAGTGGAAGCCCAAATTCTACAAAGCCTTTTGTTGTGTGCAGGCATTTATTTACTTAAAAATCCTTTTATAGCATTTAAATAAGAATCAGGTTGTTCAACTGAAATAAAATGTCCTGCATCAGGTATAAAAGCAAATTGGTGATTTCGAAAAAGCGCTAAATATTCGTTTGTAAATCCCCATTTCTGATTATCGCATTGTCCTTTCAATACTAAAGTGGGAATATTTGAATTTTTGAGCTTAGGCCGGGGATCTTGCACTTGACCAAGGCTTTTAAATGTCATCACTGAAGCATAAAAACCGCTACCTGCTACAGCTTTTAATATGTTAGTTGTATCACAAACTGTGGACTTGTTGACTTCAAAATTTAAGTAGCTGGCAAAGTTGTCAACCTCTTTGTCTGTTGCCAATTTTTTATGAAATATAGTTGCCCAAAATGTAATTGTTTTAATTCTCCAATTATTTGCCTTTTCATTCCCTTGATTGTTGGAATAATATGGAGCCCTTAAGTGAAGGCTATCCGGTGGAATAACATTTTTTAATTCCTGTTGAACTGGGAAAATTGGCCCTGGGCTAGATAATATTATTTTTTCAACCTTTGCTGGATTATCAGCAGTAAATAGAGTAGCTAAAATGGCGCCCCATGATTGTCCTAGAAGAATTACTTTTTCAGCACTTACTTTGCTTACTATTTCATTTAAATCTTTTACGTGTCGGCCAGCTGTATAATCATTGATATTTTCTAACCTGGCAGATTGCCCGCTACCAATTTGATCGTATAAATAAATGTCGTAACCATCTTCTGCTAATGCAGACAGAACCCTAATATCTCGGTCTGATACAAATCCACCAGGCCCTCCATGTAAATAGATAATCGGATATTTCTTTTTACTGCCTATTCCTGCGATAAAAGTATAACCAATTTTAGAGCCTGTTGGCAAGTTCCAATACTTTGTACTTTTTCTTAATTGTGATTCGGGTGCATTGTAATTTCTTGGCCAGAATATTTTGTATAACAAAATAACAAGAAATAGTAGGAGGAAATATTTGATAACTCGAACGATATTTCTCTTCATTTATTAATAAGTTTCTTATGTAAGGAGAGCACTATATGCCTGCACACAATTGAAGTTAATAACAAAAAGCCAAATAGATATTCGTTTCCTGAGACAAAAGTTCGACGATGCGAAAAGCAGAAGTTTTAACGATCGGCCCCAATTGCAGCAATACAAATGTTGTGCGCAGTCAGTCCGGGGCTCTTCTCAAGATCTAGTCAATTTCGAAAGCAATCGCCACCCTTAACCTTGATTAAATTTCCATTTACCCTTATAAGCATATCTTTATGTACTTACAGTCTGGCTGTATAGTTGCATCCTGTAAATAATTCATTAACCTTAAATTTAAATGTATGGCAAAAAAGACAGCAGAACCTAGGAAGAACAAGCCTACTAAAAAGAAAAGCTCAGCACAGAAAAAAGCAGATCCAAAGAAAAAAGCACGGTAAGGTCAAAGGCGCCGAGAGCCCGGTTCACAGAGCCGGGCTTCTTTATTATGCCGTTGTTTGAATTTTGGTTTAGGAGGATTGCACAAAACGTCAGGGGATTTGCGCAGTGGCAGCTATTTCTTTTTATTTTTTGGTTCTGGTAAATTGTCTAATGTAATTTTTACTAATGTGCTCAACCATTTACTGTCTTCAATTTTATCTTCAATTACGAAACTTGGTTTTGCTCCTTCATATGGAGGTAATTCCGTTGGGTTGCCAATAAACGCTCGTCCCTTACTTGTTGGTTTAATGAATAGTTTATTGTCACAAATTAATCCAAAAAGTTTTCCGTCACTATAAATACCATACTCTCCAAACATTTTTTTTGCAGATATTGTCCCAGTTTTTTTGATTTGTTCAGTTACAAAGTCAACGAAATTTTGATCTGATGGCATATTAGTTATTCTTTGATTTTAAAGTGAGGATTGTAAATAAGACCTATTACGTTGCCAAAAGGGTCTTTTACTGTTGCAGTCATTAAGTCACCACCAACATTATAAGGAGCTTCATTTTCTGTTGCACCAATGCTTATTAGCCTATTGTATGTATCGTTTATATCGTCTACACCCCAATAGGAAACTACACTTTCAACTTTATCATTCGAAGTAGTATTATCAGGCTGAAGCCCCAATTCAAAACCACCAATATTAAATCCCACATAATATGGTTCATCATAATAGGGTTGGGTCAAGAAAGCCTTTGCATACCATTCTTTCGCTTTGGTGATATCGTCTACCTTGTAAATTGTTGTTCTTAGTCCTAACATTTTATTTTTAGTTGTTTGTGATTTATAATTGCCACAAACGTTTTGCAAATGTGCTGTTATACGCTGTGTCCATTTCAATGTCGTTCACCATTTTTTATATTACGCACTTTCATCAAACATAATTTCGTCTGAACTACCTATTTTATATTTTGGTTTCTTAATAGGTAATGTAAAATAAAAAGATGAACCCACACCTTCAATACTTTCTACCCATATTTCACCTCCATTTTTTTCTAAAAATCCTTTTACCAATAATAATCCAATTCCAGCACCCTTATTCTTTTTTCTTGTTTCTGAAAGGGTTTTCATTTGTGGTGTAAAAAGTTTTGCCATTATTTCTTTCGACATTCCAATTCCAGTATCCTTAACCTGAACAATAATTTTGTCATCTTTGCTTTTTGCTGAAACCGTTATTGTCCCTCCTTTTCCTGTATGTTTTATAGCATTTGAAACGATATTTTGAATTATGGAAATTAACATTTTACCATCTGCAAATACAGAAGTATTCTCTTTAATTTCGTGATGAAGATTGATAGTGTTTATTGAAGCAGTTTCGTTTAAGGTTTCAAACACTTTATTAATGTATACTGTTAGTTTTATTTTTGTAGGGGAAAATACGTCTGATGCGTATTTTATTCTCGCCCATTCTACTAAATAGTCTAACATCTCTAGTTCATGAGTAGATGATTTGTAAAGTAAGTCGAGCATTTCCTGGACATTATCCGGTTTCATTTTATGAAAATTATCTTTCAAATATTTTGCTGTTCCAATAATAGATGAAAGAGGGCTTCTTAAGTCATGTGAAAGTATTGCAAGAACACTCTCTTTATGTGTATTTAGTTCTTCTAATTCTTTGACATATTTTTTTATAGCATCTTCTGATTTTTTCCTTTCTGTTAAGTCCCGTAAAATTTTTACATAACCCAACATCTCTCCATCTAAACCAGTGAGTGGAAAAACTAAGCCATACGCATAAAACAGGCTCTTGTCTTTAGCAATGTGCCATCTATTATCTGTTGCTCTGCCTTCTTTTAAAGCTGTTTCGATTTCCCTTTTCGGGATACCATTTTTTATGTCTTCTTCTGTAAATATTAAATCAAATTGTTGTCCAACAACTTCGTCTGTTTCGTAACCAAATATTTTTGTAGAGCCAGAGCTCCAACTATTTATGATTAATTCTTTGTCTAATGTAAAAATGGAATAATCTTGTAAACTGTCAATAATTTGGCTGTAAAATTCAGCAGTTGGTATATACCTACTTTTAAGAATTTTAGGGTTGTCTTGCTTGTTTTCCATTGGACTTATTTTAATGTATATAGTGAATTGTTGTGTCTTGCTGCCATTGCGTATAACCTCCAGGGCATTGCGAAGTTTGGATAATCTGCGATCCTACTGCTTGCTTGGCCACTAAAGACGCGATTAGCTAAAGCCAAATTACGGAAGTTGATTAGCAATACCAAAAGATCAATGGCCTTTGATAGAAGCCCAAATTTTGCAACGTCTTATGTTGGCTGCTGTATTATTCCCAATTTATTTCAATAGCTTTAAGATTGTATGTTTTATTTTATTCAAACGAAGAAGTTCACAAAATGGCTACTTATCACTTTAATAAGTTTGGCATGCAAAGGAACGACTGATAGAAATACTGGTGAAAGTATATCTGATGTGTCACAACATGCAGATACTGTCATGACTCCAATTTATATCCATACTCAACAAATTTTGATCGAAGCTAATTTACCTCAAGTTATATCGGAAGTTACAGGCCGTCAACTGGTTGATTTTGCAAAAACATTATTTGGAATCCGGTATAAATATGCATCGAGCGACCCTATTGAAGGTTTTGACTGTTCAGGTTTTATAACTTATGTCTTTAACCACTTTAATATTATAGTGCCACGATCTTCGGTTGATTTTACATATACCGGAAAAGAAGTCGATGTGCAAAATGCTAGAGAAGGAGATCTGATTTTATTTACCGGCACCATCGACTCTATTCGTATTGTTGGGCATATGGGAATTGTAACCCAAAATGTTGATACCTTAAAATTCATTCATTCTACCTCTGGAAAGGCAAATGGTGTAACAGTGAGCTTTTTGACTGACCATTATAAGCAAAGATTTGTAAAAGTTATTAGGGTACTGTCCGACTGATGCAAATAAATTATGCAAATCAAATTATCATGATGTTAGCAAAGGCGAAAATATAACAGCCAACGGACAGGGCTTGCCGAAGTACGGGAATTGGTATTCCGTCTGCCCTTATTTTGGCAAACCCCCTCCTAGCGGTAGCGCTTCAGTCAATTATGTTAATTTTTATTTGTAATTTTTTAATAGTTCTTGGTATGTCCATTCGTTACCCTTTACGAAAAAGTCATAGGTTTTGTCCCAATCGACTCCTGTTCCCCAACCTAACATAGAGGAAACTATTTTTGTGTGTTTGTTGTCAACCTTTATAAATTGAATAACTTCTTGAAGATTTGCATCGCTTTCTCTTACAATTTTTACAAAGTTATCGTTGAGGATAACTTTCAAGACAAGTATTTCATTGTCAATAAAACTTATAATTGGTAATTTAATTGAACTACTGTCTGATAGACTTTTTGATTTGTCATAGTTCGTGAGAATATAACCACCTGATTTTAATTCTATATGTGCTAATGGTGCAATCCATTTTTGTAATTTTTCGTCAGTTGTGAAAAGTTTCCACGTTTCTGTAAAGCCAATTGAAAGCGTACATTCAAGGCGTAAAACCTTTTCACCTGCTTGATTTTTGTAAGAAGTATTTTTTAATGTCTGACTATGAACAGTCAATGCCATTAAAATTAAGATTGAAATTGGAATAATATTTTTCATAATTTATAGAGAATATTTATTTTTGACTTTTGTAAAAATATTTTTTGTCTATTGAATAATAACATTCTTGCCAAGTGTTTTAAATCGCACACCATTTATTTGTTCAACAGTAATTGTAATGTGACCAGTTTTACTTGTTTTTATATCTCTTATTGTGCCAGTTTTTCCAATATGTGTTCCAGCAATAACATTGCATTGGTCGCCATCTTTTAATTTTTCCGATTTTTTTGTAGTCATATTTTTATTAATTACTAATTTGTTCTTGGTTGGTTGTCGTTTTAGCACTACCGCTAACGTCCAGGGCTTTGCGCAGTTTGGATAATCTGTGATCCTACTGCTGGCTTGGCCACTAAAGACGCGATTAGCTAAAGCCAAATTACTGAAGTTGATTAGCAAAACCAAAAGTTGAAGGGCCAAAGGTAGAAGCCCAACTTGTGCGAAGCCTTTTGTTAGCAGAAGTGCTTCCTTAGTATGCTTGTATTAAAACTTCCGTAGGAATATTTAAACTATCATGTATTTGCCTAATCATTTCGAGGGATAATTTTCGTTTACGATTAAGAATTTCGCTAGCTCTGCTTTTTAGTCCAATCACATTTGCTAAATCCGTTTGATTGTAACCAAGCTGCTCCATTCTAAATTTAATTGCTTCAACTGGGTCAGGAAAGCCAACAGGAAATTTCTCCTTTTCATAATTGTCAATTAACATGCCCAATATTTCTAACTCGTCACCCTTTTGAGTTCCCTTTTTTGCATCAAAAATTAGCTCAAGCCTTTCAAGTGCTTGTTCGTAATCTTTTTTTGTCTTAATTGGCTTAATGTTCATTTTAAATTGTTTTAGCATTTACTTTATCATACTCAGCATGTGTTCCAATAAATCGAATCCAAACCATTTGATAGTCGTAATTGATTTTTACGATTAGTCTGTAATGATTCCCTTTAATGTTAAAAACCACTCTATTGTCTGCTAGAAAACTTGCACTTGGATAGTCAATTTTGATTTTGGTTGGCCCAATCCATTCTGCATTTAAAGTTTCCTGATACCATGATTTTAGTTGTTGTTCACTGTCTGGATGCACTTCCCAAAAATCTCGTAAAGTTTTTTTAGCTATAATTCTCAACTTGTTAGAGTTTAAGCAAAAATAAGAAAAGTTCCCGAAATGGGACATTTTATTTTAGCCTCATAAAAATGTAGAATAAATGTGATAGCATTTCTGCTAACGTCCGGGGCTTTGCGCAGTTTGGATATTCTGTGATCCTACTGTTGGCTTGGCCACTAAAGACGCGATTAGCTAAAGCCAAATTACTGAAGTTGATTAGTAATACCAAAAGTTGAAGGGCCAAAGGTGAAAGCCCA
>JANOZT010000037.1:0-9988 GCA_031429515.1 Sphingobacteriia bacterium | reverse complement strand
TAGAGAAGTCATTTCTTCCGCCAGAAGCAGAAAAAGGGGCCATTGCGCCCGCATATAATCCAAATGACCATGTTCTATAATCATTTGTACCAGCAAATAAAGGGGGTGTAGTTTGTGTTGGTTTAACTTCTGTAGAAGTTGAACTGGTTGTTTGAGCAAAAACTGCTGAATTAAACAGAAGTAAAGATGCACAAACAACACTCATTGTTGTAATTGTAGTTAGTTTCATTGTTGGTTATTTTTGTTAAAAAAGGTTATTAAAAAGTGTAACGAATACTAAATCCTCCATCGAAATAGACAAAATTACCATTGAAGAAATCTACAAATGGTTTAATATCCATTGAAAAATTAATAGGTGCTTTATTGAATTTATAATCAAATCCAAGAATACCATCTATACCAGCAACCGTTGTTGATGTGTAAATTCTTTTTGAATTATAATAGTAACTGCCGCCATCTTGGAAAAATCCAATATGTGCACCACCACCATAAAAGAACTTAAAATTGGTTGATGCATCAATTCCTGTATGTCTCTCGTATAAGCCGGTGACTATTAAACTTTGACGACCTGAGCTTAAAATTCCCTCAATTGCATCTGATTTATTTATGAAGCTCTTAATAGTAAGACCATTGCTAAGCCCTCCCAATCTTAGCCCAAATGCGGTTTTATAGCTTTGTGCTGATAGAGAAGAACTTGCGAAGAAGGTAATCATCAATAATGCTGTTATTGTGTATTTTTTCATTTTAGTAGAAATCCGATTATCAGTATTATTTACTGTGATTTCTATACCATGCAAGGTTGGTGTTTTGTTTTGTTGAATCGTTACATAACTATTTAGAATCCTTGCATTTTTATTTGAAATCTTGTATATCACTAATAGGTATTAGTTTTTTTTTCAGTATTTTATTGTATCTTACAAGAATATCATGCTTCAATAAGTATTTTATTTAATTTCTTCAAATCAGCGCTTTGATTGATGAAGTTTCTAAATCTGTGAATTATGTAAGTTAGATTTGATTACATGTAATCAGTTTAAGATTAAATGTTTCAACTTTAACTAATAATTTGTTTAGCGATTTTTTAATTGGTACACGGATTAGTAGTTTTATGAATACAATAACCGATAAATCAGAAATCGAAAAATCTAAGTCCCATATAGTTGTAGAGATTATAGAGTACTTACCAAATGCAGTAGTTACTAAAACTATCATTAAGAAATTAACGGGAAATGTAACTGTATCTTCTGTAGATACGGGGGAAGAATTAGCAGAAAAATCTTTACCTTTCGATACTTATATTCAAATTATTGATGGAAATGCTGAATTGATCATCAATAAAAAAATTTTCTCATTAAAGTTAGGTGATGGAATTATTATACCAGCTCATGCTAAACATAATTTTAATGCAAGAGAGCAGTTTAAAATGATTTCAACTGTAATTAAAAGTGGTTATGAAGAATAAAAAAGTCAATTGAAACTATTTGTAAAATATATGGTAAGCACCAGGTGTAAATTGCTGGTGAAAGAAGAGCTTAAGAAACTTAATCTTCATTTTATAGTTGTAGATCTTGGTGAGATTGAAATTATGGAAACAATTACTATAGATCAATGGAATCAACTCAATACTGCTCTTAAAGCATCTGGGCTTGAATTGATGGATGATAAGAAAGCAGTATTGATAGAGAAAATAAAGAATGTAATCATTGAAATGGTTCATTACTCCGACGAACTTCCTTCAGTAAATTATTCCGATTATATTAGTACTAAAGTAGGCTTAGATTATACCTATTTGTCTAATATATTTTCTGAAGTAAAAGGGCTTACTATTCAGCAATTTATTATCAATCATAAAGTGGAAAGAATCAAAGAGTTGATTATTTATGATGAATTAAATATTACTGAAATTGCATGGAAAATGAATTATAGCAGTGTTGCTCATTTGTCTAATCAGTTTAAGAAAATTACTGGGTTAACACCATCGCATTTTAAATTATTGAAAGATAAAAGGCGAATACCTATTGAAGATATTGGGGAAACTAACTAATTTATGATAGAGCCTATACAAAAAGCATCAAATTATGCAAGAAGCCTAATCGAAGCCAGCTTGGATCCATTGGTTACTATCAATACTTTTGGTAAAATAACCGATTTTAATAGAGCCACTATTGATATTACTGGCATTACAAAATCTGATTTACTTGGAACAGATTTTTTCCATTATTTCACCAATAGTAGAAAAGCAAGTGAAGTTTATCAAAAAGTTTTTAATGATGGGTCAGTAACTAATTTCCCGCTTACACTAAAGCATATAAATGGAAATTTAACAGAGGTTTTACTCAACGGATCGGTATATAAAGATGATTTAGGCAATATATTAGGTGTGGTATTGGTTGCGAGAGATGTGATGGAACAAAATCGGATATCTACAGAATTAAATCTTGCAAAAAATATTGCAGAGTCTGCTGTAGAATTAGCCGAATTAGCTAAAGACAAAGCAGAACATGCTACAAAAATTGCTGAAGAAGCTACTAAAATTGCTGAAGACTCAGTAAAAGCCAAGCAACAATTTTTGTCGAATATGAGTCATGAAATCAGGACTCCAATGAATGCAATTATTGGGTTTACTAAATTTTTGCAAAAAACAGAACTTACTCAAAATCAATTAGAATATTTAAAAGCAATTAAAGTAAGTGGGGATTCATTAATTGTATTAATTGATGATATTTTAGATTTAGCAAAAGTAGATGCAGGTAAAATGAATTTTGATAAAATTCCATTTAATCTTGAATCATCTATTACTAGCGTATTACAAATGGTAAAACCAAAAATTGAAGAAAAGCATCTAGCATTTAATATATTTATTGATCAAAAAATTCCAAGTGTTCTCTTAGGAGATTCAGTACGATTGAATCAGATAATATTAAATCTAATTAGTAATGCTATTAAGTTTACCAGTTTAGGAAGCATTTCTTTTGAAGTTAAACTAATATCTCAAAATAATGATTCAGTGACACTTGAATTTAATATTACTGATACTGGTATTGGAATTCCATCTGAAAAAATCGATAAAATATTTGATAATTTTGAACAAGCAACAAATCAGACCTCTAGATTGTATGGCGGAACTGGATTAGGATTAGCTATTGTTAAACAATTGGTTCATGGATTGGGGGGTACTTGCTCCGTAATTAGTAAAGAACATGTAGGTTCTACATTTAGTTTTATTTTAGAATTCAATAAAACCAAAGCGGTTGTTGAGTCACCAGTAGAATTTATCCCTTTATTATCCGAACAAAATAATTTTAAAGTTTTAGTTGTAGAAGACATTATGTTGAATCAATTATTGATGAAAACAATTTTAGAAGATTTCGGTTTTGAATGCGTTATAGCAGGAAATGGAAAAATTGCAATCGAAAAAATGAAAGATAAAGAGTTTGATATTATTCTTATGGATTTGCAAATGCCTGAAATGAATGGTTTTGAAACTACAAATTATATTAGAAATACGCTCCAACTAAATATACCTATTATTGCATTAACTGCTGATGTAACAACTGTTGATTTAGAAAAATGTAAGTTAGTAGGTATGAACGACTATTTATCTAAACCTGTAAATGAAAAGTTGCTATACAATAAAATTATTTCATTTGTAAACAAATCAATTATTGAAAACAAAATAAATGTATTAGAGCCAGCAAATACTAATTCAGAACAATGCATCAATCTTAGTTATTTACTTTCTAAAACTAAGTCGAATCCTACCATTATGATGGAAATGATCTCTTTGTATTTAGATCAAACACCCATATTGCTAAAGTCAATGCGTACAAGTTTACAGGAAAAAAATTGGAAAGGGTTAGCAGCATCAGCTCATAAAATACTTCCTTCCTTCTCTATAATGGGTATAAATAGTGACTTCGAAAAAATGACTATTCAAATTAAAGACTTCGCACATGCTAAGGAGCAAAATTCTAGTATCACAGATTTATTAGCACAAATTGAATTGGTTTGTTTGCAAGCATGTACAGAATTAAAACATGAGTTAGGTAAACTTCAAAAACAATCAAATGGAAAATCAAACTAAGTTTAAAATATTTTTAGTAGATGATGACATTTTGTATTTAAAAATGCTAGAAATCGATTTTTTAAAGCAAGCTAACTTTGAAATTAATTCATTTTCTTCTGGGGAAGATTGTATAAAAAATTTGTATAAAAAACCAGATTTGATCATTCTAGATTATCATTTGGATGGAACAAATAACAATGCTTTAACGGGTATTCAAGCTATTGATCAAATAAAAAAAATTGATGCTACAATTCCAGTGGTGATTTTTTCTGGTCAAGATAAAATTGAAGTTGCTATTGATTGTATGCATCATAAGGCTTACGATTATGTAGTTAAAAGTGAAACAGCATTCCTAAGGCTGAAACAAATCATTAATAAAATTATCGACTTTAATCATATAGAAACTCAATTGGTTTGGTACATGGATAGGATGTAAACTCCTACATGTGATTCTTGTAATTTAATTCACTTTTTCTATAATACTTTTTCAACTCTATTGATTCATCTTTACATTGTTCAATTGAAGTTATCAATTGATAAAACTTGAATCGATGAATAATCTCCTTTATCTAATTGCAGTAATTTTACTAATTGTTTGGGCAACCGGTTTTTTTGCTTACCATACCGGCGGCATTATTCATATTTTATTAGTGATTGCTATTGTTGCAATACTGCTTCGTGTAATTCGTGGCAGAAACCCTTTATAAAATTTAAATATCCTTTATGGAAAATTCAAATGACACAGTAAAAGTCATTGGATCAGTGTTGCTCGGAAGTATAGTAGGAGCTGCAATTGGTGTTTTGTTTGCCCCTCATAAAGGCAGTAAAACAAGACGCATGTTAATGAATGGAGCAGAAGATATTTCAGACGAAATAAAATCTGCAAACAAGGAAGAAATTCAAGCTTTAAGAGTAAAAGCCGATGAATTAGAAAATATGGCTTCTGAAAAAATTACTAGTCTTTCTAATTCATTTAAAAAAAATACAGATTCACAGGTGGTTTACAAATAAACAAGTATTTGTATACTTATGAATAATATTAATCAAATAGAAAAGCTAACGGGAAATGTACAATCTCTTAATAATATGAAGGTTGAACTTTTTAAATTGCAAACGCTGGAAATCATGGCAAATGCTTTCTCAGTGTTGTTAAAACGATTGTTGCTCTGTTTGATCTTTTTTGTTTTTCTAATTTTTTTTTAGTGTTGGATTGGCTATTTTTTTATCCAATAGAATGAATTGTCTTTTTCTCGGATATTTTACAGTTTGGTTGTTTTCTTTACTTCAAAAACTAAATAGAAATGCCCAATTATACAATACCCAATCAAAATTCTCACTCACTAAGAATACAAGAGCTTGAATCTTTATCTTATGATCAAAGTAAGCTCATAAAAAATACAGTATTACAAATTATTAAAAACAATAATCCTATCAATATTGGCAAGAAACCTTTTACAGAATATATTGAAATCAAAAAAAGTTCAACTTCCTTAAAAGATGGCGGTTTAATTACTATTGCAGATTTCTTTATTGGCAATGTTCTAGGAAAGTATAGGTCTGCTAGTGGTTATATGTTATCAGTAGTAATGCAAAAATTAACTTCTTTTTTAATTTCAAAATCAAATAAATGAAAACGATTATTACACGCTATTCAATTTTAGCATTTTTTACAGTAGTATTTGCTACTGCATGTACAACCTCTCCCGAAAAAGAAACTGAGGCATTAAATGATGCAAAGGAAAAAGTAGTAGATGCTAAAGCAGACCTTTTAGAAGCAAAAAAAGATTCTGCTGAAGAATATAACAAGTACAAAACAGTAGTATTATATACCTTAACAGATAATGAAAAAAAGATAGAGGAGTTAAAAGAAAAACGAAAATCAGAAACTAGTACCTCTAGAGCTAAATATTTAAAAGAATTAGCGGATCTAGAAAAAAAGAATGCCGAATTGAAATCTAAAATGAATATGTACCAAGATGGTCCTAAAGATAAATGGGAAGCATTTAAGAAAGCATTTAATCAAGAAGTTGACGATTTAGGCAAAGCAATTTCTGCACTCGCTACTAAGAAGTAAATAAATTTGTACTCTATGTTATTACGCAATCTAATTTAATTAGGTTGCGTTTTTCTTTTTAAACTTTTTACTATTTCATACCATATTACAGATATAAATCCTATGCTTATAACAATGAGAAGGTTGGTAATTGAAAGTGGTACAAATTGAAAAAAGGATGCCAATATGGGCACATATAATAGTAATCCTGTAATCAACAAGGTTATGCCTATTATAATCAATACCAGGTTGTTCTTGAACTTTAATGTGGTAATAATGGAGTAATAAAATGATCGGTTTACCAGCGTTAAAATAATGTTGGCTATAATTAATGTTGTAAATACCATCGATCTAGTATGAGATTCTGAATATTGATGAAACAGACTGTATTGATAAATAAATAAAGTTCCAGCTGTAATTACCAAACCTTGTATAATACTGGTAGTCAATTCTTTCCAATTAAAGAAAGTACTACTTATAGGTCTTGGCAATTGAATCATAGTATTTTTTTCCATCGGTTCATTCTCATAAATGATTGAACAGGTTGGCCCCATAATTAATTCAAGAAAAATTACATGAACTGGTGTAAATATATTCGGGTATATCCATCCTAAAGCAAGCGGAATAAAAACAGTTAATACAATAGGTATATGAATTGATATAATGTATTGGATGGCTTTTTTTAAATTCGTGTAAATTTTTCTTCCAATTGCAACCGCATCTAACATTTTGGATAAATCGTCTTCCGATAAAATGATAGAAGCAGCTTGTTTGGCTATTTCAGTGCCTTTTGTGCCCATAGCAATACCTATATGTGCCGCTTTTAAAGCTGGGCCATCATTTACTCCATCACCTGTCATGGCAACTATTTCATTATTGGCTTTTAATGCGTTGATGATTCTTAGTTTTGCCTCAGGAAACATGCGGGTAAATAGCATGGTGTCTTTTACTTTTTGTTGTAGCTCTTCATCTTTCAATTGCATCAATTCATCTCCAGACAAATGATATTCATATCCTTTGAATTGAATTTTTTTGGCAATGGAGATGGATGTGGCGGCATTATCGCCAGTTAGAATTTTCACTGAAATACCTGCTTTATAAAACCCTTCTAGTACTTTTTGAATGTTTTCTTTTGGCGGATCATAAAATGCTACTAACCCTTTGAATTCAAAAGAAAATTCTTGTTGTTCTTTTGGATAATTGGTGCCGGTAAATGATGAGCTAGCTACGCCTAAAATTCTAAATCCCTCAATTGCTAATTGATCGATTGCTTTTTCTATGTTAGTTTTAGCTTCCACGGTTAAATTTGAGATTGCCATTAAAGCTTCTGGCGCTCCTTTAGCTGCAATGATCCTTTCGCCAGTATTATTATCAAAAATATGTGTCATCATAGGTGGCTTTCCACTTAATGGGTATTCATGAACCATTTTATAATTCGGACGCTCATCTTTCTCAGGTATAGTGCTATAACTTTGATGCAAAGCAATTTCCATTGGATCGAATGGAATAGGCTCACTTGCCCACATAGCTGTTCGTATCAAATCGACTGCTTCAACCGTATTAGAAGTCGACGCTTCACAAATAGTATCCAATTCGATTAAATACAATTTTGCCAAACTCATTTTATTTTGTGTAATAGTGCCTGTTTTATCCGTACAAATTACAGTTGCACTTCCCAATGTTTCAACTGTTTTCATTTGTTTTACTACTATACCCATCTTCATCAATCTCCAAGCACCCAATGCCATGAATGTGGTAAATGCCACAGGTATTTCTTCAGGTAAAATACTCATCGCTAAAGTTAAAGCCTTTAGCAGACTATCTAAGACATCATGATTATTGAAATAATTAATTGCCCATACTATCACAAAAACGATTGCTCCAACTCCAACCATTAATTTTACAAAATGGTTAATTTGTAATTCTAACGGAGTTGGTTCTTCTTCTATACTTTCTAAGCTTTTTCCAATTTTACCCAGTTTTGTATTATTACCAATTGATGTTACTTGAATGATTGCTAAGCCACTTCCTACAGTAGTTCCACTATATACTTTATTGTCGGCTGCTAATTGATCTTTGTATACAGTTAAAGACTCGCCAGTAAGAATTGATTCATTTACAGAAAAGTCATTTGAATGAATGATAGTGCCGTCGGCTGAAATAGATACTCCTTCATCAATCATTAAACAATCCCCAATAACCAAATCTTCTGAATTAATTTCAATTGTCATTCCATCTCTAATAACTTTGCAATTTGGCTGGGTAAACTTTTTTAATTTTGCTAATGCGTTTTTACTTCGAGAATCTTGGAATAATGATATAGTTGCTACCAATAAAATAGCTGATGCCAAAAAAAGCCCATCCCCAGTTTTTCCACTAATAAAATAAATGATAGATGCTACTAATAATAAACTTACCATTGGTTCTTTGGCCAAGCTTTTAATTGCATCAAAAAATCCATTCTCTTTTTTAAAAGCCATCTTGTTCTGACCATGTACTTCCCTTGATTCAATCACTTGTGATGCTGATAAGCCGCTAATATTAAAATTTTCAACAGCCATGAATAATGGAGTAAAGTTAGTTTTCGAAAATTTGAAAATAAACTAATAGCCCAGCTGAAATACTCATAATTAAAAAAGCGGTAACTCCCAAAATATTCGATATCCTGCTATTGGTAAATTTTCCCATTACTTTTTCATTATTGCTTATATGTAGAATAATCGCAATTAAAACTGGAGCAGTTAATCCGTAAAGAATGGCTGTATAGATCAATGCATCTATTGGAGATATTCCTATATAATTTAAAGAAAGCCCCAATAATAGAGAAATAGCAATAATGATGTAAAATCCTTTTGCTTCATGAAATTTTTTATCTAAGCCTTGTTCCCATCCAAATGTTTCCGTAAATATATAAGACAAAGAACCGCTTAATACAGGAATGGCAATTAATCCTGTTCCAATTACCCCAATTGCAAAAAGTAAATAAGCCAAATTTCCAGCTAATGGTTTTAAAGCCATTGCAGCTTGTTCTACGGTATCAATTTGGCGAACCCCAGCTTTAAATAAAACTGTTCCTGTTGTAAGAATAATAAAAAACATAACGAAACCGGAGAATGTCATTCCAAAATCTACATCTTGTTTCATTTCGCGAATGATTTTTTTGTTAACTACCAAAAGTTTCTGTTTATTTTTCATCTCTTCTACTTCTACGGAAGCTTGCCAAAAGAAAAGGTAGGGTGAAATAGTAGTACCCAAAATACCTACAATAATGGCAATAAATGCTTTATTGAATTGAATGGTAGGAATAAATGTAGATTTCAATATTTCTCCAATATCTTGTTTGTATAAAAAAGGAACGATAAAATAAACAAGCATTACTATGCACAAATACTTTAATATAGCTGCAATTTTTTGATAGGGAAGGTAAATAATCAATCCCAATAATAAAAAGGTAAAAAATACACTAAAAAAGCTTGCATGAATACTTGGGAATAATAAATTACCTACTGCACCCATAGCAGCAATATCAGCTCCTATATTCATTACTATCGCAGGGAAGCTAAACACCAACATGATGTATAATATTGGTCTTGGGTAATGTTTTTTTAATGTACCTGTTAATCCTTTTGAAGTAACTAACCCTATTCTCGCACACATTTGTTGTATGGCGGCCATTAATGGAAATGCAACAATGGAAGTCCAAAGTGTAGATAGCCCAAATGCTGCACCTGCTTGCGAATAAGTGGCTATCCCAGAAGGGTCGTCATCGCTTGCACCTGTTACAAGCCCTGGTCCAATAATTTTCCAAAATCTTGTAAAAAAATTATTGCTTTTTTTAATAGGACTCATTTTGTAGAAGCAATTATGCT
>JANOZT010000036.1:0-50502 GCA_031429515.1 Sphingobacteriia bacterium | reverse complement strand
ATTTCTGCTTCATTGGCAGAAGGTAAAACAATTGGGGATGGTGTAAAAGCCATGCAGCGCATTGGAGATAAACTATTGGATGAAAGTTTTAAAACTGCATTGAGCGGACCATCTCGTGACTATGCAGATAGTTCTTCCAATACTACATTTGCATTTGGCCTAGCATTGATATTAATTTACTTGGTGCTAGCTGCACAATTTGAGAGTTTTAAAGATCCATTCACCATTATGTTTACCGTGCCTTTAGCATTATCTGGCGCACTGCTTTGTTTGTGGATGTTCAATCAAACCATCAATATCTTTTCTCAAATTGGAATGATCATGTTGATCGGATTGGTTACCAAGAATGGAATATTAATTGTTGAATTTGCCAATAAAAAAAGAGAATTTGGTCTGCCAAAACGAGAAGCGGTTTTAGAAGCTTCTGCACAAAGATTGCGTCCTATATTAATGACAAGTTTAGCCACCGCTTTGGGTGCATTGCCAATTGCGTTGAGCTTAGGAGCTGCAGCTACCAGTAGAATGCCTTTGGGTATTGTAATTGTTGGAGGTATCTTATTCTCATTGCTGCTTACTTTATTTGTTATCCCAGCTATGTACACATATATATCAGGTAAACATGATGCAAAGACGATGGATATTTCTGATTAACTTTGCAAAAAAGTATAATGGCCAATTCCATTGCAGATATCAGACGAGATTATATGTTGCAATCTTTTGACGAGGCTGATGCAGCAACAGATCCTTTTGTTCAGTTCACGGCTTGGTGGGAAGAAGCTACCAATGCAGACATTGATGAAGTAAATGCAATGACTTTGGCTACCATAACCAATGAAGGCAAACCATCAGCTAGAATAGTTTTATTGAAAGGATATACCAATGATGGCTTTGTTTTTTTTACCAATTATAATAGTAACAAGGGTGAGGAAATGGCCAATAATCATCATGTTGCCCTACTTTTTTTCTGGAAAGAATTAGAGCGTCAGGTAAGAATAGAAGGGGTAGTTCAAAAAATTAGTGCAGCAGAGAGTGATGCTTATTTTTTATCTCGCCCTGCGGGAAGTAGAATTGGCGCGTGGGTTTCACCACAAAGTCAGGTAATTCCTAACCGTGCATTTTTAGAAGATAATTTTAAACAAGTCAGCGAAAAATATCCCGATGAATCGATGGTTCCAAGACCAGCTCATTGGGGTGGATATATTGTGAGACCCGAAGCAATGGAGTTCTGGCAAGGAAGAAGCAGCCGCTTGCACGACAGACTTAAGTACACCATTGATGCAAATGGAAATTGGAAAAGAGAAAGATTGGCGCCTTAGTGTTTAGCTTAGAGTAGCATTATAAATGTGTTCCAAAATCAAGTAGATAACCTTCAGCATTGAAATGACATTTGAGTACTGTATTTTGATAGCTGATCAATGTGAACGGAAACTCGGGTTTACCCATACCGATTGCAACGACTTTAAATTCTGGTTTATTTTGAAAGTCTTTTAAATTTAAATTTTTATCAAAGAGTAGTGAACCAATAAATACTTTACCAGGAAAAACTACTCTTCTATCTCTTTTATTTTTTTCTTGAACTGCACTTTTTTGTATTAAAAAACCGCATTCTAAATTTTGAGGTGGTTGATTATACCAACCTACGCTAATACCCATGGCCTCAAAAAAATAAGTATATACAATTGGCTGTTTTGAACGATCTTCTGTGATTGGATCTCCTATATGTGCGAAATTAACAGCCCTAGCTTTACTGCCAATCAATGCTTCTAACGCTGACTTTCCTGTTGATTTTGATACAGCAACATCATTGATGGTTATTTTACCAGAGTCATAATGAATAACCGGCAATTGTGCTTTTAACAATTGCATGGATAAAATTGAAATCAATAAAAAAGTAATACGCATTTATTTTCTACTCATTGCCTTTTCCACAGCAGCTACAATAAAAGGAGTATCTAAACCATATTTGGTTAATAGTTCAGTCGGTTTACCACTTTCTCCAAACGTATCGTTTGTGCCAATATATTCAATAGGAATAGGGCAATGTTTAGCCGCTACTTGAGCAATAGCATCGCCTAATCCTCCGATAACATTGTGTTCTTCAACAGTTACAGCTGCTTTTGTTTTTGAGATAGACTTGATAATTGCTTCAGTATCTAAAGGTTTGATGGTATGAATATTAATTACTTCAACACTGAATCCTTTTTCTTCTAAAATTCTTCCCGCTTCAATAGCTTTCCAAACCATATGCCCACAAGCAAAAATAGAAACATCTGTTCCTTCGCTTAATTGTTGCGCTTTTCCGATCACAAAATCCGATCCATCTTCTTTGGTAAAATTGGGCCATTTTGGACGTCCAAAACGCAGATAAACCGGCCCTTCATAAGCGGCAATGGCTTTAGTAGCTGCTTTGGTTTGATTAAAATCGCATGGCACGATCACAGTCATTCCAGGTAACATTTTCATCAATCCAATATCTTCTAAAATCTGGTGGGTTGCTCCATCTTCTCCCAAAGTTAAACCTGCGTGAGAAGCACAAATTTTTACATTTTTTCCGCTATATGCAACGCTTTGACGAATTTGATCGTATACCCTACCTGTACTGAAATTAGCAAAAGTGGTGGTATATGGAATCTTGCCACCAATAGTCATACCTGCTGCAATACCAATCATATTGGCTTCTGCAATACCTACTTGTACAAAACGATCGGGGAAATCTTTAATAAATGGTCCGAGCTTTAATGAACCTGCTAAATCGGCCGTAAGTACAACAACATTGGGGTTTTCTTTTCCAATTTCATGGATGCCTTCACCAAATCCACCCCTTGTTTCCTTTTCGTTGAGTACTTGTATGTCTTTCAGTTTCATAAGTTGTAATTATGCTTTGGAGCTGCAAAGTAAAGTGTTTTTTAAATGGCATCATGCACATTTCCCGTTCTTTTCAATACTCCCCAGTGTTGTAATTCCCCTTTTACTGCTCTGCGCATTGTTCGGAATAGAACCACTAAAAGCAACCATCTATAAATGACCCTTTGAGGAATCAGCCAAACCAATTTCCATAAAGGTTCTTTTTCAAAAATAAAAGCGATGATGGCTACCAAAATATCTACCCCCATAAAAATGCCATAATACAATCCTATTTCACTGGCATTACCAGTAAATAAACCAATGAACATGAGTAGATCTGCAAATGGTGCAAATAATGGAATGATGTATTTAAACAATAAAATATCTGGCAAAACAATGAATCCTAAAATCTTGTAATTGAAATTTAAAAGCGCATCTCTATTTTTCCAAAATGTCTGCATTACTCCAAAGGTCCAACGGAATCTTTGTTTCATAAACTGCTTAATGCTTTCCGGAGCTTCTGTCATTGCAATGGCTTCGTTTTCATTGAGAATGGTATAACCACATCTTAGAATTCTTACCGTTAAGTCGGCATCTTCAGCTAAAGTATCGGAAGTAAAACCTCCAGCATCTTCAATGGCTTTTTTACTGAATGCACCAATAGCTCCTGGCACAACAGTGATTCCATTAAAATAGCCAAATGCTTTTCTATCTATATTTTGGCTAGTAGTGTATTCAATACTTTGCCAACGCGTAATTAAATTAATTTCATTACCCACTTTTACATTTCCTGCAACAGCACCTATATCTTCATTGGTAAAATGTTGCATGAGTTTACTTACTGCATCGGTTTTCAATTTAGTGTCTGCATCTATACAAACAACATATGCTGCATTCGTAGAATGAATACCTTCATTGAGAGCAGATGCTTTTCCTCCATTCACTTTATTTAAGATGGTTATTGTAGGATGATTAGCAAATGCCGCTTCTACCACTTTTAATGTTTGATCGGTGCTTCCATCATTTACAAAAATGATATTGAAATTAGGGTAATCGCATTTCAATAAATTATGTAAAGAACTCACTGCATTTACTTCTTCATTAAATGCAGGAACAATGATCGAAACAAATGGCAGACTTTTTTCTCCAAACGGTTGACCTTTTTCTACTTTTCTTTGTAGTAAAGAAAAAACCAAAGTTATTAATAGTCTTATAGTTCCTAGAACTAGGAATAATAGGATCAAGCTATAAAAAATTCTACTTACATAGTATCCTATTTCGGCTAAATAATAATTGGTTTGTAAAATATAATTTCCTTTATAATTAGGAACTGGAGGCATTACCTGATCTCTGGTTTTTCCCATGAGATCGGCAACGGTTGTAAATGTGTATCCTTCTTTATGAAAATACTCTATGATCTTAGGAAGTGCTTCTACAGTGGCACTTCTGTCTCCGCCAGCATCATGTAATAAAATAATATTACCCAAGTCTTTCATTCGTACAACCCTGTTAAAAATTGTGTCTGCATTGAAATTGGGAATTTCTCCAGCCTGCCAATCTTCTGGATCAATATTTTCTCCAATGGTTAAATAATTTTTTGTTCTACTCAATGCAACTGGCACCAACTCTTCCATTTTTTCAGGATGACTATCTGCATTATAAGGCGCACGAAACATAATGGTACTGTGACCTGTAATTGCTTCGATGAGTAAACGCGTTGCATCCATTTCTAAAATTGCTCGCTGTTTACTTACAGTGGCCATATTCGGATGAGTGAATGTATGGTTGCTCAGTTCATGACCTTCGTTGAATATTCTTTTAACCAGCGGAATATTTTGTTCGGCTTCTATTCCAACAATAAAAAAATTAGCCACTACTTTATACTTAGCTAATATGTCTAAAATTTGTCTGGTATATTTTGGGTCGGGGCCATCGTCAAATGTTAGGACGAGTTTTTTCTCAGTAGAATTACCAAACTGTCTTACTACAAACATCGAAGGAAGGGTATCATAGTATTGTTCACTGATCAACATCCATGAGGTATCTAATTCCGTTCTTATTTTTCCGGGAGTAGGTGTAGATAATACATCGAGTATTTCTCCCTCGCCCATGAAATCTACATCGTTATTGGTTTCTACTTTACTGAATTCATTGAAATCAAAAGTTTTCAACGCAGCTTTATTCATCGGTAGATGATAAAAATCCCAAAGCCTACTGTCTTCGCTACCCATGCGCCAAAGTGAAGTTCCTGCTAAACCATATTCAGTGGCAAAGCGAAGTGTATTAAAGTTGGTTGCTGCATCAGTAAAATGAACTTCTCTTGGTTGATCATTATCATCCCAATAATTATAATGTAGATTATAAGAGTTGTTATCGTAGATAATTTTGCCCTCACTTTCTTTTGCAATGGTCAATGCTTGTTGATAAGTAAGATCCACGCCAATACCTCCTTTGGGCCAATCGTATCCAAATGCAGCAATACACAATACTATTTTTTGTGGTGGAACTTTTTTAGCCATTTGATCAACCGCTGCTTCAATCCATTTCTGATCGCTAATAGGCCCTGGCTTTGAATCGGTAGTATGTTGATCATAGCCCATCAAGAATAAATAGTCATTGTATTTGGAAAGCGTTTGATAATCGTAATCTTCATTGAATGGCATTACATCTTGCGACACCAATAAATTATTTGCATGAAATTTCTCATACAATTCTTTTTGAAAATTGGCCAATACCTGATTGTCTTTCTCAATCAATTCTTCCAAATCAATATTTATCCCTGCAAATTTTTCTGCAAGAATATGATTCAATAAATCATTGATGAGTTTCTCTCTTTTTGTTTTATTGGTGAGTATTCTATGCAATACATCTCCCTGCCATTTGCCATTGAAATTATTGGTCAACATCGGCATTACTTTAACCCCTGATGCTTTAATTGCATCATATCCTCTTTTGTCTCTTCTTACAATTAAAGAATCTCCACCGGTAGGATCGAGAAAGAACCATTCAGGTAATACTAAATTCAGTTTAGACACATTTCTTTTTAGAGAAAAGAAAGCTTGTGGATCCCAGTCTACATAAAATGCAGCCCTAATACCAATGCTATCATTGAATAAATGGGAAGTAGATAAATTAATTGAACTATCATTCTGACCGCAACCCTTACCTTTTGCCCATTTTTTATCGATGTATTTTCTAAAGCCCTGAAATTCTTTGGTTATAGGGTCGTTGGTGGTAGGGGATTCAAGAATTTTTCTATAAGCCTGACTTTGTGCAATGGGAATATCCGGCATATATGCGTTCCGGATAGCAAATACAATAGCAAGAACTGCAATGATGATTAAAAAAATCACTAAACGAGATCCCCACTTAAATCTTTGCCATCTGCTCGGATTGGCAGTTTGAAAAATCTGTTGCTCGTGTTTAGCCATATACTTGAACTTACAAATACTATGCTGTAAAATAAAAAAGCCCCGATATATCGGGGCTTAATCAATATAATGATTATCCTTCAAAAGTACTGTAGAAATAAGGAGTTTTAGCTTCAAACTCTGCTGCACAAGTATCTACCATTTTATAAACTCTCGTAATACCCAATGCTTTTCTTTTTTCATACACCTGATCTTCGGTGCTATTTCCCGACATGATCTTTGCAATCTGAATATCGGAAAAGCCCATTTTCTTGGCTTCTTTTAATAAAGGAGTAGGTAAACTATCGATATTATAAGTAGCTATTTTTTTTTCTAGTGTACAGATATTTTGTATCTGGTATAAAAACCAACGGTCTATACCAGTTGCTTGTGCAATGGATTTAACCGTAGAACCCTGCATCAATGCATCTTTGATTCTAAATATGCGATCCCATTTCGGTGTTTTAATGTACTCCACCAATTCATCGCTTTTCATTAAACTCTTACCATAATAACCCAATCCTACCGCTTCATTCTCTAAACTCTGACAGGCTTTTTGTAAGGCTTCAGCAAAACTTCTTCCAATGGCCATTACTTCACCTACGCTCTTCATTTGAAGACCCAATGTATCGTTGGCACCTTTGAATTTATCGAAATTCCATCTTGGCACTTTTACAATTACATAATCCAAAGCGGGTTCAAAATAGGCCGATGTAGTTCTGGTGATTTGATTTTTCAATTCATCCAAACTATAGCCAATGGCTAATTTAGCAGCAATTTTTGCAATGGGGTAACCAGTTGCTTTAGATGCCAATGCAGAAGACCTGCTCACCCTTGGATTGATTTCTACTGCAATCAATTCTTCTGTTTCCGGATTCAAAGCAAACTGCACATTACAGCCACCAGTGAAATTGCCAATGGAGCGCATCATTAAAATGGCTTTATTGCGCATCTCCTGAAATGCAGTGTCACTCAAGGTCATAGCCGGTGCTACGGTAATAGAATCACCTGTATGAACTCCCATCGGATCGAGGTTCTCTACCGTACAAATGATCACAACATTATCATTACAATCTCTTAATAATTCTAATTCATATTCTTTCCATCCCAACACTGCTTTTTCTACCAACACTTCATGAATTGGAGAAGCTTTTAATCCACGGTCTAAAGCCGCATCTAAATCATCTTTCGTATGCACAAATCCACCACCTGTTCCGCCTAAAGTAAAAGATGGTCTAATTACCAATGGAAAACCAATCTGCTGGGCAAATTCCTTTCCTTCTAAAAAGCTATTGGCTACATGGCTTGGAGCGGTTGGCATGCCAATCTTAACCATTAACTGACGAAATTTCTCCCGATCTTCGGCAGTATCAATGGCTGCTACATCCACCCCGATCAATCGGCAATTGTATTTTTCCCAAATACCCAGTTCATCTACTTCCTTACATAAATTCAATGCTGTTTGACCCCCCATAGTTGGCAAAACGGCATCAATTTGGTTCTCTATGAGAATCTGCTCAATACTTTCTGCAGTTAATGGCAGCAAATAAACTTTATCTGCCATCATAGGATCCGTCATAATTGTGGCGGGATTACTGTTGATAAGTATTACTTTTATCCCCTCCTCACGAATACTTCTTGCGGCTTGAGAGCCTGCATAGTCGAATTCACAGGCCTGACCAATGATAATTGGCCCAGAACCGATGATGAGAACAGATTTAATTGATTGATCTTTGGGCATGATATTTGAATAAATTGCACAAATGTAAGGCGGGAAGCTCAAAACTTCCCTTAAAAACAAATAAAACAATATGGCAGTATTAAAAGAAGGCAGTAAAGCACCGGCAATTAAAGCGCTAGACCAAAATGGCAAACCCATTTCATTGGCAGATTACAAAGGAAAGAAAGTGATATTATATTTTTATCCTAAAGACGATACTCCGGGATGTACCGCACAAGCATGTAATTTAAAGGACAATCACAGTGCCTTGATTAAAAAAGGTTTCCAAGTATTGGGAGTGAGTGTAGACAGTGTAAAAAGCCACAAAAAATTTGAAGAAAAATTTGAGTTGCCTTTTCCATTGATTTCCGATGAAGACAAAAAAATTGTAGACAAATACAATTTATGGGGTGAGAAAAAATTCATGGGAAGAACCTATATGGGAACCACTCGTACTACTTTTTTGATTGATGAAGCTGGAATTATTCGTAAAATCATCGATAAACCAGATACCAAAAATCATACTGAAGAAATATTAGCGGCTTGGGCTACTATCTAAATTTGCTTTGCATAATCCAATAAAAGGGTATTTTTAGCGTTAATGGCAGGGAAAACCTAGCTTTCAATGTCAAAAAGGAAGGAGCCGCTTAAGCAAATAAATCTTTTTATGGTACCTCCACAAATACCATCCGACGACCAACGGCGTTTGAGAGAGCTGCATCGCTATGAAGTATTGGATACTTCTTACGAAGCCGAATTCAACGATGTTGCTCAGTTGGCTGCTACTATTTGTAAAACTCCTATTGCCCTTATTTCACTGATCGATGCCAAAAGACAATGGTTTAAAGCCAAAGTAGGTATTGAGTTAAATGAATTTCCTCGCGATATCTCTTTTTGCGGACACACAATTATTGCTGATTCAGAAGTTTTTGAAATTACTGATACATCAGAAGATGAGCGATTCTTAGACAATCCATTAGTAATAGGGGAGCCATTCATTCGATATTATGCAGGCGTTCCACTGATCAACCAGAATGGGTATAAAATGGGAACCATCTCTGTTTTGGATACCAAGCCAGGAGAGATCAATAACGAACAAATTTTTACGTTACAAACATTGGCAAGACAGGTGGTAAAGCTGTTAGATCAGAATCTAATGAACAAGCAATTAGAATCTCAACGGATCAAATTGCAGCAACAGATGGAGTTGCAAAACAGAATTTTATCAATCATTGCCCATGACGTTCGCAATCCGATCGGTGCAGTAAAATCGATCATAGAATTAAACGCAAGAAAAATATTGAGCCAACAAGATTCATCTGAATTGATGAATATGGCGGGCAAACAAATTGATGGAACAGTGGAATTGTTGAATAACTTGGTAGACTGGGGTTCCATGCAAATGAAGGGCAAGGGTTTTGAAACAGAAAAAGTACACGTAAGAACTTTGGTAAGTAATATGTTCAAGAGCTTTGAAGTAATGAGCTCTTTGAAATCGAATATTATGGTGAATCTGGTGGATGAAGATCTTTTCATTCGTTCAGACATCAATGCCATTCGATTTATTTTGCGCAACCTGATCAGTAATGCCAATAAGTTTACCATGGAAGGGGTGATCACAGTGTATGCGCACAAAGAAGATAAAAAAGTAATGGTATCGGTAAGTGATACGGGAGTAGGAATGAATGCGGAAATGCAATCCAAATTATTTGATGGAGAACATTACCAAAGTACATCTGGAACTGGCAATGAAAAAGGAAGTGGATTGGGTTTGATCTTAACCAAAGATTTTATTGAAATGTTGGGCGGTACCATTACTGTTGAAAGCCAGCAAGACAAAGGCACATCGGTGATCATGCATTTTATCGATTAATCGATTGAAAATATATTTATCTTGAGGAATCAATTTCTACTATGAAAAGATTCCTCTTTTTTATTGTTACCATTTGTTGGAGCTTCAGTTGCCTGGCTCAAAAAACCGACAAAAAACTTTCAGAAAAAATCAACGAATTAATTAAAGGCTTTAAAGGTGATATAGGTATTTATGTGCATGACCTTGAGCGTAATCGAATAGTAGCCATTAATGCCGATACGGTTTTTCCAACTGCAAGTATGGTAAAAGTTCCCATACTAGTTGGCATCATGGACAAGATGGATAAACATGAATTACAATACCATCAAACGCTCACTTATACCAATAGTTTATTTTATGATGATGGCGATGTAGTGGGCAATTTAAAAGACAGTGCAAAAATTGAATTGAGTAAAGTAATGATGCTCATGCTCACTACCAGCGATAATACCGCCAGTTTATGGTTGCAACAATTAGCCGGCACAGGAACACGAATCAATGAATTGATGGAAGCAAATGGATTTGCAGTTACAAGAGTGAATAGCAGAACACCTGGAAGAGAAAATAATAGAACCCAATATGGATGGGGGCAAACAAGCCCAAGAGAAATGGCGCAATTAATGGAAATGATCGCCACTAAAAAATTATTGAATGATACTGCCAGCGAAAAAATGTTGCGACTCCTAGGCAGAAATTATTGGGATGAACAAGCATTGTCTCAAATACCTGCTGGTGTTTTTGTGGCCAGTAAAAACGGCGCAGTGAATGCAAGCCGAAGCGAAGTGCTCTATGTAAATGCCGATGATGCGCGTTATATTTTTTGCATCTGTACTAAAAATAATCAAGATAAATCCTGGGAAAATTCCAATGAAGCTTGGGTGCTTACGAATCGGTTGAGTAAATTACTTTGGGAGTATTATAATTAAGTTTAACAACTATACAATTGCGACTAAGTATTAGAGCGATACAAAAGAGCTGAAAAGTTCAAACAAAATGCATAACTTTATTTCAAATAAACCCTTATGCTAATTGAAAGAACGTCAAGGGAGGTTATCATTCGCCTACCAGCATCTGTAGAAGCTATCGGATTACAACGCCTTATAGATTACCTCACTTATAAAGAAGCTACATCAAACTCCAAAGCTACTCAAGAACAAGTTGATCAACTCGCCAATGACGTTAAAAAAAATTGGTGGAAAAAGAACCGCAAACGGTTTATTAAATGAAGAAGATCATAGTTGATACTAATATTATTTTTTCTTGCTTATTAAACTCAACTGGTACAATTGGTGATCTCATTTTTAATTCAGACGATGTTTTTGAGTTTTATAGTAATCAATATATGCGTTACGAAATAAGAAAACATTGGAATAAATTAAAGAAAATTTCTAGTCTCTCAGATATTGAATTAGAAATTGCTTATGAAAAAATGTTACTTAAAATCAACTTTATAAACGAAGAACTAATTCCTGAAAAACTTTGGAAATCTTCTGAAAATATTGCTAATGATATTGATATAGATGACATCGACTTTATAGCACTTGCGAAATATCTTAAAGGAAGGCTTTGGACTGGAGATAAAATTCTTTATCAGGGTTTAAAGAATAAATGATTCAAACTTATCATTAACACAAGTGACCTGATAAAACTTAGAAATAGGCTATCTAAATTTTAAATTAAATAGATATTTTTTTCATGAGACAAAAATGGATGATACTATTCCTTTTTAGTTTTCTTTTAAATTTTCAAAATAATTTATTAGGGCAATCAAGAACTATTTATTTTAAAAATATAACGGATTCTGTTACATTAAATGCAATTAGAAAGTCATTTGAACTAAGCGTTGAAAATTATAAAAAGCTTTTTCTTATGATGAAAGATTCTATCATCAAAGAAGAGCAGATTGACGACGAAGAATTTAAAGAAGAACTAGAAAGTAAATTGAATGAATATGCGCAACGTAAATCATATTATGCTCCAAAAGAATTTGACTTTTTCGTTTTTAGAGCTGGTGATAGTTTATTTAAGAAAAAAAATGTTTACGTAGGAAGTCCTTTTTATACCGAAATAATGGATATTAAAACGTTACGTAAACACACCATAGATTCTGTTTATTATAAAGGAAAACTTAGAATTGATACTAGTTCTTTAAGTTTTAATATTAATAATAATCCAGATGCAGTTGTTGATTACTCGATATTTTTCAAAGATAGCAGTAGAAATATTTTAGGATATGATTGTATTTTAATTGAAGTTTTTGAAAGAAAGCTTTTTAGAACATTTAAACAAGAATTATTGAAGGAGGTTAATCAATACAAAATTTTTGCTACTAAAAAGATAGAACCTTCCATTCCAATGATTGGCTCTCAATTTTTATTTAAAAATATATTGCCCGACTATACACCACTATATGTAAGTATGTTTAGAAAAGATAAAAAAGTTTTTCAAATTGAAGCAATTAAAATTGCTAACTAAACAACACATACACTAACCAACTCATTCCATAAGCAAGTACCGTCATGTAAACAAATTGAAAAGCTGGCCATTTCCAGGTTTTGATTTTGCATAAATCACCGTATTTTTTGTAGTTGGTCAAAAGATGTTCAAATTAATTAGCTTGACATTTAAATAGTAAATAGTTTTATTGTATTAATTCCAACTAAATTATGATAAAGTTAAACCAAAGAGTATTTTTTAAAATAAAGCCATTTTTATTGATGCTCATTTTTTCTTTAGTATTTAACTCCTGTAAAAAATCAGTAGATCAAGAAGTTAAATTGCCATTAGTAAGTAATAAAGCAATAGTTGATAAATTTCTCCAATTACCAGAAAATGCATCAACATTTACAAAAGACATTGTTGCAGATTTAAAAAAAAGGGAATTAGTAAAACCATTTATTGCAGAAGCTGCTAAACGAAATGGTTTTCCACTTTGGGATAAAATAATTGCGGGGTCAACCAACGGAACTTTGCAAAATAATCCATCAAGCAAAAATACAATTAAAAGTAATTCTACTGAAAGTGCAAACTTTAATCGAACAAGAAGTGGTATCGCTTATATTCCTTTAGTAGATACAAATACAAATGAAGTAAAGTCGTATATCTTTTGTATAAAAGGCTCTGATAGTAACTTTATTTACAATACATACAATAAAGCAGAAATACTTGCTCAACAAAATATAGATGTATTTAAAAAAGCACAAGATAATGTTTTATTAAGCGTACATGCTTATTTTGAAAAGCAAATAAATGGCAAGAAAGTAGCCAATACAATAAGTAAAGAGAAAGGATATAATTATAGTGATATTAATATTAGTTTTCAAACTAATCCAAATAATAATAACAAACAAAATACTACTAAATCTGTTTCTTCATTAGTAATTCTAGCACCTCCATGTTTAGAATATCTTGGTGGAATAATGATTACATATAATGATGACAATGGTGGTGCAGTGTCAGTTATATATGATTTTTATAGGCCTTGTATTGAAACTCATACATTAGACGAGGTAACTGTATATACTTCAATAAATGGCAATCAACCAGCTAGTGGAGGATACCCAATATTACCATTTACAAGTATATTGCCCAGAGGACAAGGACCTTTAGGCAATTGGTCTGATCCGAATACGCAATCAGATGGGTCTAACTTGGGGGGTGGATATATTCAGGACCCTACCTTGAATTTTTGGGGAAATGTAGACATGAATCCAGAGTTTTCAAGAGCAAAAAATTTAGCAAGGGATATCGATTTTCCATATAATGTTGAAGTAGTTTCCTATCTACTTAATGACGTGCCTTTTATGGATCAGATTGAATTTGCTTTAGGCCAAAATGCTTACAATGAAATAAGTACGCGCGCTGCTTCATTAGTTGTAAAAGGAGTAGTGGATAATAAAATAAGCAAGGGGTTTGCAATGGAGTTATTTAGTGAACTAATTACTTATGATGAATTAGATGAATTTACTGATGCAGCTGCAAGTGCAGCAATTGAGGCATACAATATTGGTGATTTTTCTAGCAATCAGGCAATAGAAACCATATTGCGTTTATCTTTACCACACCACCTTACACCATATGCACCAGTATTGGTAGAATACTATAAATTGCAATACAAAATAGAATCATTAAATGACCCCCTGCTAACACAAAGCTTTTTTGGTCGTTGTAAAGTTGTAGGTAGATCAATTAAAGAAACAATTCATATTTCTTTAGACATTATCGGATTAATTCCTGTAATTGGCGAACCAGCCGATTTAATTAACGGGTCGCTATATTTAATAAGTGGCGACATGTTAAATGCTTCATTAAGTTATTTGGGAGCGGTTCCTTTCGCTGGCATATTTTCAACTGGTTTAAGGTTGGTTAAAAAAACAGTTACGTTAACAAATGGCAGTAAAACCGGATTAAAATGGTTGTTGCTATCAAATAATACAATCCATTTCGGTAGTAGCTCACAATTAAGAACGGTAATAGGTTTAACAGATATAAACAAACAAGCACATCACGTTTTAAGCTGGAATCTATTCGACAATCCAGTTATCCAAAAAGCCGCACATTCTGGCTTTCACATGAACGATTTAGCAAATGGTATACCTGTTGCTGTTTGGCGTAATCAACCGAATCATAGCCTTTATGATAATAGAATACGGGCTGGTTTAAATGCAATTAAAGAAAAATTTGGTAATAATTTTGATTCAGTTGATCCAAAAACTATCGCAAATGAGTTAGAAAAATTTCAAATCTTCTTAAAGAATCAAATAGAGACAAATAGTAATTTGCATTTAAATGATATTATTTTTACTTATCATCCTTAATTAATTATGCTGTATAGTTTATCTGATTGCCTAGAAGATAAAATAATTGGTGAATACCCACAAGTAAATACCAATCCTATTGATGATATTTCGCCCTATTTTAGTAGAAATAGAGAGGGTATAATTGATGAGGCAACTATTTTGCCAAGCTATAAACTGAATTTTAGAGCTAAACAGACAGATATGCTCTCAACAAGTTTTTTAGATAGCGGCTGCCTCTTAATAAGTAAAAAATTTCTGAATCTTCTTCAAGATTTTAATTTACCAGCACATCAGATTTTTCCTGTAAAACTACTGCATAGAAAAAAAATAATTGACGAATATGTTTTATTATCTTTTGTTTTCAAAGAAGAGTATTTAAAATATATTATTTGGGATCAATCAATTTTCTATAAAACTAAAAATTTTAATCAGGATTTAATTGAAGCATTTAAAGTAAATAATATTGAAGAGATGAAGGTTCTTTCCAAGGAAATTGAAAATGAAGGATTTGGTTTTTTACCTAAACCAAAAGTTGTATTTCCAAAAGAATTTGATCTCTTCAAGTATTGCTTTTATCCAATGCCATCGGATATATTTTGCCAAGAAAAATTAAAGAATGAAATTGAAAACAAATCTATTTCTGGTGTAGATTTCAATTTTAGAATAATTGATACAAGTGCAATTATATACTAAAAATTGAATTGTTACCATATATGCATTAGTTCCAAAAACGCTATCAGTTTATTTTTAAGGTAAATTAAGAGTAGATACAGGATCCTATATATTGAAACTAAAACCCTTCCTCCCGATAGATCTCCGTATTAAGAAATCAATCGCTTTTGTGTATATACAATACCAAACAAATTAGGCTTGCTATTACCTTACAGCCTATTCTTTTTCTGCAAAGAGCAATTTTAGAAGAGTATACTCCACTTTCAGTAAAACAATTTAGAGAAGAAAAGAGACTGCAAGCATTTGAAGCAGTTAAGATAAGCAACGAGCGACCTTAACTAAACAACACATAAACCAACCAACTCATTCCATAAGCCAGCACTGTCATGTAGGCGAATTGAAATGCAGGCCATTTCCAGGTTTTGGTTTCGCGTTTTACTACAGCTAGTGTGCTCATGCATTGCATGGCCAACACATAAAACACCATTAAAGACAATGCGGCTGGAAGGGTATATACTTTTCGTCCATCTTCGTGTGTAGCCGCTTGTAATTTTGCTCGAAGCGATTGGTCGTCATCTGCTTCAACACTGTAAAGTGTGGCCATGGTTCCTACAAATACTTCTCTAGCTGCAAATGAAGTAATGAGTGCAATGCCAATTTTCCAATCGTATCCTAAAGGTGCTATAGCAGGTTCTATGGCTTTGCCCAAAATACCTGCATAAGAATGTTGTAATTTTTCTGCCGATGCAATACGCTTCAATGAATCTTTCGATTGGGGTGCGGCTTGAATCATTACCGCATATTTATCTTCTACTTGATTGATGGCTTTGCCTGGTCCGAATGAACTCAAGAACCACAAAAGCAAACTAATGATCATAATTACTTTTCCTGCATCAGTAACAAATATGCGGGCTTTCTCCACCATGGTTATGCCTACATTTTTCCAACGAGGAGAACGGTAAAGAGGTAATTCTAAAATGAAAAAACTTTTCTCTTTGATATTGATAAACCACTTCAATATATAGCTAACAAAAAGCGCCATGAATGTGCCGAGAAAATACAAAGCCATCATAACCAATCCTTGCAAACTGATAAAACCTAAATAATAATGATCATCAATTACCAATGCTATTAAAATAGTGTACACTGGTAATCTTGCACTACAACTCATGAGTGGCGTTACCAATATAGTGAGCAAACGTTCTTTTTTATTTTCAATATTTCTAGCACTCATGATGGCAGGCACTGCGCAAGCAAAACTGCTGATCATGGGCATTACACTCTTTCCATTGAGCCCAACTTTGCGCATCAATCGATCACTTAAAAAACCGATGCGGGCCATATATCCACTGTCTTCCAGCATGGTAATTAATCCAAATAAAATCATGATCTGTGGAACAAATACCAAGATTCCACTCAAGCCGGCAACAAAACCATTGATGATCAAATTGCTCCACCAGACATCGGGTAAATGAATGGCCAACCAACTGCTGATATGTGCAAAACTACTTTCAATAGCATCCATCGGATATTTTGCAATAGCAAATACACTTTGAAACAATAAAAATAATACTGCTAATAAAATCAGATAACCCCAGGTGCGATGCAATAAAATTCGATCAATTTTATCACTGTATATTTTTTTATCCAATGGCCCAGGCTCTACCACGCATTGCTTCATGATCTGACGAATATGCGTATAACGTTGCATGATTTCTTCTGCCTGCGTTTTGGTAGGATTGAATTGATGCTGGCTTATGATCGTTTCAATTGTTGCATGATCCTTGGTTGGCTGCAATTCATCGTAATTGATCAAATGATGAATAGCTGAATATTTACTCAATGCAGGAAATTTATTTTGCATTGCTGTTATTGAAGAAGGCGCTAATTTTTCTAGATCAATAAAATCAGGTTTCGAAGCAATTGCTTCGGAGTCTGTTGCACTCGATACAATTAGTTTTGAGATAGCTTTCTTTAAATCCCCTAAGCCTTTATTTTTTCTGGGGTTTACTGCAACAACCGGAATACCCAATTCTTTTTCGAGCCCTGCAATATCTATTTTGATATCTTTTTTGGCGGCCAGATCGTTCATGGTCAACGCCACAACTACTGGTATTTTTAAATCGATGATCTGACTACAAAAAAGCAAATTGCGCTTTAAATTACTGGCATCTGCAACCAATATGACCATATCGGCTTTTACATCAGGGTCGGTGCCCATCAAAACTTTATAAGCCACCCATTCATCCGATCGGCGAGGGTACAAACTATAGGTACCTGGCAAATCAATTAACTCCGTATCTTTTTCTTTTTCTAAGGAATAGGTACCAGTTTTTTTATCGACAGTAACTCCTGGAAAATTACCCACTTTTTGATTGAGGCCAGTAAGTGCATTGAACAACGAACTTTTTCCGCTATTGGGGTTTCCTACTAAAGCTATATGGTACTGCTGTTTAGACAAGGCTGCAAAACTAACTGCATGCGATGGCAGTTGGTTACGATATCGGGAACAGAATTTGACTTCATCCACTTACATTTGTGGCATAATTTGATTTTATGAAAAAATGGGCGGCCATTTTAGTGATTTTACCCTGTTTAGTACAAGCTCAATCGAAGCGGAAAATAAGAATTGAAACAGAGAAAGAGAATGCAGTAATTGTAAATAACCTCAAAAAACATGTTCAATACCTAGCTGATGATAAATTGGAAGGTAGAAGAACAGGATCGAAAGGGGAGTTGTTGGCAATGGAATACATTGTAGATCAATACAAACAAATTGGCCTTCAGCCAAAAGGTGCTAATGGTTTTGTGCAAGAATTTGAGATCAATGAAGGAAAACAAATCAACCCCGGTACCCAGTTAAAAATTGATGGAAAAAATTTGCAACTACAAGATGATTATTTTCCCCTGGCTTTCAGTGCATTAAAATCGGTAAAAGGAAATCCTGCATTGGCTTTGAGCGAAACCAATCAACCTTGGTTTAAAGATGTAGCAGAATGGCTAGAAGAAAATAAATCGAATCCGCATTTTGATATAGAAGAAGCCATCAAAAAAGAGGCAAATGCAGCCATCACTAAAAAAGCTACGGCTTTATTTTTAATGAATAGTTCAACTACAGTAGATAATGTGCAATTCAATAAAAATGATAGAACAACATCATTAGCCATTCCCGTTATTTATTTAACCAAGCAAGGAGTAAAAAAATACCTGAACGATGCAACAGCCTCTTATTCTATCGAACTAAGCGTTGCTATCAGTGAGCAAATTCGCAAGGCCAGAAATATTATAGGCTATATCAATAACAATGCACCTACCACAGTAATTATTGGAGCACATTATGATCATTTGGGTTATGGGGAAGATAAAAACGCTTTAGATACTGGGCATATCATTCACAATGGAGCCGATGACAATGCCAGTGGTACCGCAGCTTTGATTGAGTTATCTCGGTTATTGCAGAAAAAATCTCCCTCCGCTAATAATTACCTGATTATTCATTTTTCTGGAGAAGAGTTGGGTTTAATGGGCAGTAAATATTGGTTAGAAAATCCAACAACAACCATCACTCCCAATTATATGATCAATATGGATATGGTGGGTAGATATGATACTGCTCGAAAATTAACCATTGGTGGATATGGCACATCACCTGTTTGGGGAAATATAATTCCATCGGTAGCTTATAGCATTGCATATAAAATAGACAGTGCAGGAAGCGGTCCAAGCGATCATGCCAGTTTTTACAGAAAAGATATTCCCGTATTGTTTTTATTTACAGGAAGTCATTCCGATTACCATAAAGCAACAGATGATTGGGATAAAATTCATTATGAGGGTGAGAAAGACATTCTAAGAATGGTGTATTCAATTATAGAAAAGACCAATGATAAAGGTAAAATTGCCTTTACAAAAACTGCCGAACAACAAATGGGTAGAAGTACCCGTTTTACAGTTAGTTTGGGTGTAATACCAGATTATGGTTTTTCTGGAACGGGCATGCGAATAGATGGTGTTAGTCCTGGAAAATTGGCTGAGAAAAAAGGATTACAAGCGGGTGATATTTTATTGCAATTAGGAGAATACAAATTTGTAGATGTAAATAGTTATATGCAGTCTTTATCGAAATTTAAAAAAGGCGATAAAACAATTTTAATTATCAAAAGAGGAACAGAAGAGAAAAAAATTGAGTTGGAGTTTTAAAAAGGAATTATGAAACTGCGCTTGGATGTTGATGAGATCAATGATGACTTTTTTGAAGATACCCGTCTATTGGGTATTACTGCTACTGTAAAAAATTACCAGTTCTGCATGCAGCTGAACAATATGCTGGGCTATGATTTCAGGCTAAACCCGGATATTGAAATTCATCTCAGAAAAAAAGAAAGAAACTATTATTTCTCTATTTATCAGTTTGCAGAAAGTAATACACCACTCATGCATTATCTCTATCAAAATCAATTTGATGGCGAATATTTATTGCCCGAATTCAAACACATGGATTTTTTGTGGTTGATGAAATACGATTATGTGGACGATGAAAAATGCAATTGGATCAAACAAACCATTCGTAATTTAAATGGTGTTCAAATGATCACCGAATTAACCAATGAGCAAATCAAGAACAAGGGCAATATGATTTTTTAGGCAACCGTAATTCTCTTCTCTGATGCTTGTGTGAGCGTGCCAATAGGTTCAGTAAAATCAGCCAATCCAAAATCAGCAAATATTTGCTGTACTTCATTAACAGCCGAAGGGTCCACAGCAATTAAAATACCACCGTTTGTTTGCGGATCGGGCAAAATAGAAAACGCCTGCATTACATCAACTCCTTTTTCAAAAACTACTTGACTACTATAAGCATTCCAATTTCGGTAAGTGGCATCAGGTACAATTCTTTGTTTTAAATATTCTTTTGATGCATCAATGATCTGAATTTTACTATAATCAATTCTAGCTCCTAATCCACTGCCTTCTGCCATTTCCATTAAATGACCAATCAATCCAAAACCAGTCACATCGGTCATTGCATGCACTCCTTTTATTTTTCCTAAAGCCTCACCTACTTTATTGAGCTGATTTAATTGTTGAATTAATATAGCTAAATCAGTTTCACTCAGTAAACCTCTTTTTTGAGCAGTAGATAAAATACCTACACCCAAAGGCTTGGTTAAAAAAAGTACATCATTTTGTTTGGCTGTATTATTTTGTTTGAGATGAGCAATGTCTACAAGACCATTTACAGAAAGTCCAAAAATTGGTTCTGTGGTATCTACACTGTGGCCACCAGCCAATGGAATACCTGCTTCCAAACACATGGACCTTCCTCCTTCAATTACTTCTTTGGCAATTTCAGCTGCTAGTTTTTCAACAGGCCATCCCAGAATAGCCAATGCCATAATGGGTTTCCCGCCCATTGCATACACATCGCTGATGGCATTAGCTGCAGCAATTCTTCCAAATTGAAAAGGATCGTCTACTATCGGAACAAAAAAATCAGTGGTACTGATCAATGCTGTGCCATTGCCTAAATCATACACTGCTGCATCGTCTTTGCTGCTATTGCCCACTAATAAATTAGGATAATTGGGTTGCACACTCGAAGAAGCAAGTATGGTTTCTAAAACAGCAGGAGCAATTTTACAACCACAACCGGCACCATGCGAAAATTGAGTGAGTTTGATTTCAGACATCATTGTTTATTTCTGCGAAAGTATAACCATCTAAGTTGCTTACCCAATCCATTCTACTGATCCATGTGCAAAATGATTTTCAATTCCCGCTTCAACTACCAATTCTCCAAATTCGTTAACCGATTTAATTAAGTAATCGCCTACTATATTATTTTTTCTCAACTTCACCGTTTGCCCTTTTTTATAAAGCCGATCATTGAATAAAGCTAATAGATCATCAAAACCCTGGTTTTTCAATTGATAGAAACGGATTTCCAAAAAACCACAAAAATTGTTGGCAATCACCAAAGGATCAAGCGTATTGCCGGTGATCTGTTTGATTGAAACCACTTTTTTGGCAACATCAGGAAATTCAGTTTGGTTAACATTGATACCAATTCCTGCAATTGCCCATGGCCATTTATTGCCTTGCAAGTTGTTTTCAATCAATATTCCTGCTGCCTTTCTGTCACGCCAATACAAATCATTGGGCCATTTGATGGTTAATTCTTCGCTGATATATGCAGATAAACAATCATATCCTGCAAGAGCAACTACCACGCTTAACGCAAATTGTTGATTGATGGAAAGGAAACTACTATCTAAAACAACCGATAGCAGGCAGTTCTCGCCCTTGTTCGCTAACCATGATTTGCCCATTTGCCCCTTTCCTGCTGTTTGTTCCCAGGCAAAAAAAACAGCACCATGAGCAGCCAAATTAGCTTGCACCTTGTCCATGGCATAAATGTTGGTACTGCTTACAGAGGATAATTCTGTAAAGGAGTTACCGATGATACTTTTAACAGCTAATCGTGGCAAAGAATTACTATTTTTGGCAAAGTTAAAGAGGCAAAATTAATTAACTAAAATCTCAACATTATTGGAACCACTTTCTGTTCTGAAAACCCGCGAAAAAAGCGCCATTACCAGATTAACGCGTAACTCAAAAATTGTTAAAACTATTGTTCAAGCAATACTAGACAAAAAGGGTGAAAAAGTAATCAGCCTCGATTTAAGGAAAATACCTGAAGCCGCTGCAGATTTTTTTATTGTATGTGAAGCTTCTAGCACCACACAGGTGAAAGCCATTAGTGATTATGTGGAAGATCAAGTGAAAATATTGTGTGGCGAAATGCCCTATAAACACGAGGGGAAAACATTAGCTCAGTGGGTACTGATCGATTATGTGAATGTGGTAGTTCATGTGATGCACCCAGAATCAAGAAAATTTTATCAATTAGAAGAAATGTGGAGCGATGCACCTCAACAATTACATGATTTGTAAGCATTGTTAAACAATTTAACTACTAAAAGTATTATAACAGTAGCATTAAGCAATTTCAATGGAAAACCCGCAACCGAATAAAATGATACCCGAAAAAGGAGATAGCCCTAAGAAAGGCCCAAAATTCAATATATACTGGATCTACGCAATTATTGCAGTGATATTGTTATCTGCACAATTCATGAAATTCTCGCCTGATTTAACCAAAACCAGCGAAAGAGAATTCTTTGATAATATGTTGGTTCAAGGCGATGTTGAAAGAATGGATATTGTAAAAAACAAAGAACGCATTCGTGTTTATATTAAAACCGAAAGCTTATCCAAAGATTTCTATGTAAAAAAATTCAAGAAGGATTTAAGCAAAGAAAAGTCTAAAGTAAATGGAGTGCCTTTATTTGAGTTTGAAGTAACGGATATCAAAAGTTTTAAAGAAGAATTGAAAGATATTTATACGGCAAATCCTACTATAGCTAGAGTTTCAGAAAACCCTATATCAGATCCTGAATGGTTTGGCCCTGTATTCAATACCATGCTTTCTTTGTTATTTATTGTTGGAGCATGGGTTTTATTAATGCGCAAAATGGGTGGTGGCGGCCCTGGCGGCGGCGGCGGTCCGGGAGGAATTTTCAATATTGGAAAATCAAAAGCTACTTTATTTGATAAAGGTGCTAAAGTAAATATTACTTTTTCTGATGTTGCCGGATTAGATGAAGCCAAAGTGGAAGTGATGGAAATTGTAGATTTCCTCAAGAACCCCAAAAAATATACATCACTCGGTGGAAAAATTCCTAAAGGGGCATTATTAGTAGGTCCTCCGGGAACCGGTAAAACTTTATTGGCCAAAGCAATGGCTGGTGAAGCACAAGTGCCTTTCTTTAGTTTGAGTGGAAGTGATTTCGTAGAAATGTTTGTAGGTGTTGGAGCTAGTAGAGTAAGAGATCTATTTAAACAAGCTCGTGAAAAAGCACCATGTATTATTTTTATAGATGAGATCGATGCGATAGGTAGAGCGAGAGGAAGAAACGCTATCATGAGTAATGATGAAAGAGAAAATACACTGAATCAACTATTAGTGGAAATGGATGGGTTTGGTGGAGATACTGGAATTATTATTTTAGCTGCTACCAATCGTCCGGATGTATTAGATACCGCCTTGTTAAGACCAGGTAGATTTGATCGTCAGATATCTATAGACAAACCAGATGTAAAAGGAAGAGAGGCAATATTAAAAGTACACTTACAACCGATCAAAGTTTCTGAAACATTGGATCTACATAAGTTGGCTGAACAAACCCCTGGTTTTGCAGGAGCTGATATTGCCAATGTATGTAATGAAGCTGCATTGATTGCTGCACGTAAAGGAAAAGAAGCAGTTGACATGAGTGATTTCCAAGATGCAATTGATCGTGTGATCGGTGGATTAGAAAAGAAAAATAAGATCATCGCTCCACATGAAAAAGCAATCATTGCTTATCATGAAGCTGGTCACGCTGTTTGTGGATGGTTTTTAGAACATGCATATCCTTTATTAAAAGTAACTATTGTGCCAAGAGGTACAGCAGCATTGGGTTATGCTCAATATACTCCTACTGAACAATATTTGTACAATACCGATCAGTTAATGGATCAAATTTGTATGACTTTAGGCGGAAGAGCTGCGGAAGAAATTTTCTTCGGAAAAATCTCTACTGGTGCTGCCAATGATTTGCAACAAATTACGCGTATTGCTTACAGCATGGTTACTGCATATGGTATGAATAAAAAAGTAGGTAATGTAAGTTTTTATGATCCTACCCAAGAGAATACTTTTACCAAACCCTTCTCTGAGGAAACTGGTAAAATTATTGATGAAGAAGTAAGGGGAATTATTGATAATGCTTATCAAATTACGTTGGATTTATTAACTGCTAAAAAACATGAAGTTGAAGTGTTGGCAAAAGAATTACTCGATAAAGAAGTATTGCATAAATCTGATGTTGAAAATTTAATTGGCAAACGTCCTTTCGAAGAGAAAAAATTATTAGAGATAGAACTTAATTCTATTGTTGTACCAGGTGCTGAGATACATGATGCTCCAAAACTGACTGTTCCAGAAGAAGGAAATATCACCAATGATGAAACGCCAGTAAATTAGTAATGTCAGACGCAAGAACAAATATTTTAAAAAAAATAAAACAGGCACTTGTCCATAAAGTGCCTGTTCCCTTTTCAGCCAATCAAGCCACCAATAGTGCTGTTTTTCAACCTTCTCAACAAGAGTTGGAATTAGAGTTTGCAGCTAATTTTAGTGGATTGCAAGGCCGATTCTCTTATTGCGCCAATCAATCGGAATTGGTTACTCAATTGAAAGCATTGTTTGATGCCAGAGGATGGAAAAATATTTATTGTAGAGAAGATGATATTAAATCCAATTTAGCAACGCAAGGTTTCTCCATCACTTATTTTGATGATTTAGCTCATTGTGACGCTGCCATTACCGGATGCGAATACTTAGTCGCAAGAACTGGAAGCCTTTTGTTGAGTAGTACTCAACAGAGTGGAAGAACAGTGAGTGTTTATGCTCCAGTTCATATTTGTATAGCTAGTACCAAACAGTTGGTTTACGACATCGATGATTCTTTAATGCAGTTAAGAGATAAGTACAGTGCCCATTTCCCAAGTATGGTTAGCTTGGCTTCTGGGCCTAGTAGAACAGCAGATATTGAAAAAACTTTGGTGGTTGGAGTACATGGTCCAAAAGAAGTATTTTGTTTTCTCATAGATGAATGATAAATTCAATGTATGGAATCACCTATTCATCATTTATTTGTTTATAGTTCACTTAGAAGTGGATTTCATCATCCTGCATACAGTTATATAAGTAAGTATTTTTTCTTAGTATCTGAGTGTACAGCAAAAGGAAAACTATTCGAGCAAGATGCATTGATTGTGGGAGTCCCAACAGAGGACAACTTTTTTCTTAAAGGTGAATTATACCACATCAAAGAACCTTCAGAACTTTCTTGGGCATTGGGCCAATTAGATGATTATGAAGGCGTTCAAACAGATGAGGACGGCAATGCCCCAAACTATCAACGTGCATTAACAACGGTTTACCATGGTGGCGAAACCAGCAAAGCATGGGTATATTGGTTCAATCAACCTATTACAACCGGACAATTTATTGAGAGTGGTGATATCTTAGCATATCTGCAACAAAAGAAATAATCAAGCATGGTAGCTTCTCCCGACAAAAAAATATACTTTCTTTCCGATTTTCATTTGGGGGCACCTGATGCAGCAAATAGTTTAATTAGAGAGAAAAAAATAATTGAGTTTTTGGATCAAATAATGGATACGGCTGCAGCCATTTTTATTGTTGGAGATATGTTCGATTTTTGGTATGAATACAAGCAAGTAATTCCGAAAGGGTATGTGCGATTGTTAGGAAAATTAGCAACAATTACTGATGCTGGAATTCCTGTACATTTCTTTATTGGCAATCACGATATGTGGATGAGTGGTTATTTTGAAACAGCATTGAATATTCCGGTTTACCATGAACCCAAAATATTTACTTGGAATAATAAACGATTTTATATAGGACATGGAGATGGATTAGGCCCTGGCGATCATGGATATAAGTTCATTAAAAAAGTATTTAGAAATCCCGTTTGTAAATGGCTATTCGGTTGGTTGCATCCAGATCTGGGTATAGGGCTGGCCAACTATTTCAGCAGAAAAAGTAGAGAAAAAACCGGTTCTGCAAACGAGCATTTTTTAGGGGAAGAGAATGAGTGGCTGATCGTTTATTCTAAAGAGTTGATTAAAAAAGAACATTTTGATTATTTAATTTTTGGCCATCGACATTATCCGATTGATTTTAAATTATCCGAAACAAGTAGGTATATCAATTTAGGTGATTGGATCAGTAACTTTACATACGCTGAGTTTGATGGCACGGAGCTTAAACTTTGCACTTACCATTAATGGATAGTCATTTTCTATGGAACCATTTTTACAAAAAATCATTTTAGATAATACCATAGAAAGCTATCTCTATGTGTTTGGTGTAATTGCATTGAGTTATATTCTCAAAAGAATTGTTTCAAAGTATTTGGCCAAACTATTATTTAAATTGGTAGGAAAGGCAGGAAAAAAAATTGCTCGAGAATCTTTTCTAAGCTTGGTATTACAACCATTGGATTTATTTTTGATTTTACTCATTGCATTGATTGCTTTCGATAAATTATATTTTCCTCAAGTTCTTGATATTAAAATACACAGAGTAGGCCTTAGGCAAATAGTTGATGCGCTTGCAGACGGAGTTTTGATTGTTGCTTTTATTTGGCTTTGTTTGAGAATCATCGATTTTATTGCTATGATATTGGAGGAGAAAGCCAATTTAACAACTGATCAAACCGATAATCAACTCATCATATTTTTTAAAGACTTTTTTAAAGCGATTCTGGTAATAATTGGGATATTGCTCATTCTTCGATTTTCTTTTAATAAGAATATTGGCAATCTGCTCACTGGCTTAAGTATAGTAGGTGCTGCTATTGCATTAGCCACTAGAGAAAGCATGGAGAATTTGATTGCATCGTTTATCATCTTCTTCGATAAACCATTTGTAACAGGTGATCTTGTAAAAGTAAATTCCTTTACAGGCACTATCGAAAAAATAGGATTAAGAAGTACAAGAATTCGCACACAAGAGAAAACCTATATATCGGTTCCTAATAAACAAATGGTAGATACTATTGTAGACAATATCTCCTTGCGAACAGAACGAAAAGCTGATATTAAATTGGAAATAGATTTAGGAGCAAGCGCGCAACAATTAGCAGCATTAATAAAAGCAATTGAGCAAATAGTGGCACCTCCATTTTCGACTCAATGCTTAGTCAATTTAATTGATACTGGTAAGAATGCACATTTAATAAGTATAGAATACTATTCTTCTATTGATCAAGCCATCGAAACCTTTTTAGTGGAAAGGCAAACCGTTTTATTAAAAATAATCGAATGGATGGAAGCCAATCAGATTAGGATGGCAGCGGCTAATACGGACGTGACGGTACGTAGTTACTAGTTATTGGTTATTGGGTAAGATAATTTAATTTCTGGAATCTAGCGAAGATTTTAATTCCAATAAAAAACCTTTGAAACTGTTCAATGCCTGCACCAATTGTGTTTCTGTATCAATCTTTCCCTTATTATTTTTCAAATAACTTTTTGCACCTTCAATAGAAAATTTACGTTGTCGCAATAAAAAATAAATCAATTCTAAATTTTTAATATCCTCGACTCTAAAAAGGCGGTCGCCTTTACGGGTTTTTCTGGGCTGTAAAATATCAAATTCATTTTCCCAATATCTAAGCAACGAGGTGTTTACTTTAAACCAGGAAGCCACTTCACTGATTGAGTAATATAATTTCTTTTGAAGTGTTTCATCATCAGGTACATTAATTAAATCTACTGTTGCATTGATCTCTTTGAATGATTTTCTACCCCTTTTACTTTCAGGCTTTACAGTTTCTTTAGGAACTGGTGCAGCTTTTATTTTTACAATAATCTGTTCATTTGAATACACAACTGGTGATGAATCAGCAATAAGATCAGAATCAACAATTGGAGTTGAATCATTAATAGAAACTGTTTCTAGAATAGTACTTGGAGAACTATTATTATTTTTTGCTGGCTGTTTGGATTTTTTTGATGGAGCCGGATTTTCCATAGGCATCCCAAAAAGATCCAATTGTTGTATTATTTTTGCCATATATTAAAATTAGCACGATTTTTTTGTTGATGCACCTAAAAATAGCTCGAGTGGATAAGATGTAAGTATCTTGCCTATTCAACCATTATGAAATCAATTCAATCTATTGTTGTTTGTGGTGCTGGAACCATGGGAAGCGGAATAGCACAAGTGTCTATTCAGGCTGGCTTAAAAACCATTCAATTCGATTTGAATGAATTGGCATTGGCAAAAAGTAAAGAAACGATTCAATTGCAAATGAATCGATTGGTGGAGAAGGGCAAATTGTCCGAAGACCAAAAAGCTCAAATGTTGGATTTACTGCATTTTACTTCAACAATAGAAGATTGTAAAGCAGATCTTATAATAGAAGCTATAATAGAAAAAATAGAAGTCAAAATTGAATTGTTTAAACAATTAGCTGCTATTAATGGTCCTTCTACTATTTTAGCTACTAACACTTCGTCTATTAGCATTGATGCAATTGCTGCTGGTTTAGTTGAACCTTCTATGTTAGTGGGTATGCATTTTTTTAATCCAGCTCCTATAATGAAATTAGTAGAAGTAATAGCTGGTAAGCATAGTTCTCCTGAAGCTATTGAATTACTGATGAATTTAACAAAAACCATGGGTAAAGTACCTGTGCTTTGTGCTGATTCACCTGGCTTTATTGTAAACAGAGTAGCCCGTCATTATTACCTCGAAGCCATGGAAATGGTGAGTAATGGATTAATTGATATTGAATCAGTGGATGCTATTATGGAAGCGGCAGGATTTAAAATGGGGCCCTTCAAACTAATGGATTTAATTGGTATGGATATCAATTTCAGTGTAAGTAATATAGTTTGGGAAGCTTTGGGAAAGCCTCAAAGATTAACACCTTCTCCACTACAAAAAGAAAAAGTAGCAAATGGCCATTTAGGAAAGAAAACAGGCAAAGGATTTTATAGTTATTAAATAAAAAACTTAGTTATAGGGTGATGGTTACTTCATTATCCCAATTGCCTCTCACTGTAAATACTTTTGAAATAAGCCTTACAATTTCAGGTTGTTTGTTGATTTTTCCGAATGACCCTGTATCCCAAATTCCATTTTGATTGGTATCGTATAAAATTCTTAAATCATAAGTTCCGGGCTTATACAATTTTCGTGTTAATTCAAAAGAACTAAGTGGAATAGACTCTACAATATTATCCGATTGTACTACTTGTAAAACAGGATGGTTAGCCAAATTCAAATTAACAAATCTTAATTTTATACTTCCATAATCAGCTTCTTTCTTGGTAATAAATCTAATGGTATCTGATTTGGGTAAAGTAATACCACCAGTATCTTTAATGGCATCTTTTTGAATTACAATTCTAAATGAACTCAATTCTTTCCAAGGATATATAAAACTAATTTTGGTTTTGCTCGTATCTAATACAATTCGATATCCTTTTGAGGGTTGGTAATTACTATCACAGAATGCAATTTTACTAGAATCGACAGATTGCAATTTTCTATTAAAACTTAAATTTAAGTTACTTAATAAATCTTGTTGGCCACCCTCAAAATCGGCACCATATTTTAATCGTTTATCTTCTTTTGGATTTTTGGTACTGGCTTCTGCCGCCCTTGTAATTTTTTCTACTCTTTTAAAAGCTTCAAATGCATATAAAGTATCATAGGATGAGTTTTTGCTGATCACCAAATTCTCCGATTTAAAAGCAAACATTTTAGTGCTATCATCATATTTTCTCGTAAAATCATTGGGTAATACATAGACCCTGAAAGTACCCGCTGATAAATTAGAGAAACTAAACTCACCCTTCCCATTGATTCTTGTATAATAACGTGGTCTCTCTTTTACAATGGCCGAATCATTCAGGTTATTGTGTAATATCACAATAAGTGTAGTATCTATTTTGCCTTTTTCTGCTAAGAAAACTTTTCCTTTATAAGTGAAGTCATCAATGGTTTTTCCGGTTGAAAATACGTATGCAAAATTTCTTAAAATATTTCCTTCATTCACATCTCTGATGGCTTCTCCAAAGTGAAGCGAATAGGTTGTATTCGGGTCTAGTGAATCTTTTAATTTTATGGTAACCGACCTTAATTTATAATCAACAATTGGATTGTTTTTGATTGTTGGAGATACTATCAAGTTGTCATTTACATTCTGAAGGGTTACATATTCATTAAAGTTGAGCGTTATCAGTTTTGGATTTACATTAACTGCTGAATCTTTAGGTAAAGCAGATAACAGCTTAGGAGGCAAACTGTCTCTCGGTCCTCCGCCTGGTGGAATGATATTGGCACATGAACTCATATTAATGCAAATAATACACCATAAAACAAAGCCAAGTATTTTTGTTAAATGAAAGCGCAATTCAAGCTTAAATGATTCAATCATAGATAATGCAAACATAATTCTTTCAATTAATTCAATTCAAGATTTTCTCCATCCTCATCCAATTCGTGTAAAGCAATTGCCAGTTGATTGGTTTTAACAAAGCCGCACCAATGGCAATCTGGTTTTCCGCAACCTGTATAAAAGTCTCTGGCTTGAATCTTTTCCCATACTTCACCAATTTGATGCGTAACGGTTGCAATATCTTCTGGTGAAATCACCAATTTAATTTTTTGATATTCTTTTTTCTTATTGGGTTCTATAAAATCAAATTCACTACTAACTACCTGCCAATTTTTTTGATCGTAATTGTCCACTAGAATTTTATAAAAAACAGCTTGACGCCAATAATCACCGCCATGAGGGTACTTGTCATTGGGAGGCAATAATTTATCTTTTGCTTTTTCTATATCACCTGTTTTATAATCAACAACATTAACAGTTTTACCATTGAATTCAATTTTATCCAATTTTCCTTTCAGCGGAACTCCATTCACTACTACATTTTTAATGGTTCTTTCAATTACTACTATTTTATTCCATTCGTTCAAGTAAGCATTATAATAGTTTTTAAGCACTTCCTGACCGTATTCCATTCTCCTAGCAAATTGTTCTTTGGTAAAATTTTCTCGATGCCTGCGCATATACCATTCAAAATCACCAATAAATATTTTTAAAATTGGAAATGCCTCTTGCTCTTGCATTTGCTGGAATAGCTTTTGTAAAGCATAGTGAACCGCCGAACCAAATTCAGTTGATTCAGACTTGCCTGATGGCACTCTAACCAAATTATTGAAATAAAACTGTAACGGACATTTTAAATAGTTATTCAATGCAGTTACATTCATCACAAATTTATCGAGTAATCTATTAATGAACTCAGCTTCCACTTTTTCTATTTCAGGCTGCAAAACTTTTTCAAATGCCAATGCACTGAATTCACTAATTGTTTCAACCGGTATTTTTATTTGTTCTACTTTTAAATGATGTTGCTCTTGAATTTCGGCAATAAACATAGATGGCTCCAAAGCCTTTCCATCATTTTTAAAATTACTATACGAAATAGCCAGTTGTTTTTCTGCCCTTGTTATGGCAACATAAAACAATCTTCTTAACTCTTCTTGATCAGTTGAATTAGGCTGAGAACTAAATAATGTATCTGGCATGGAATAACCTCCACCTGGTTTTCTTTTCTTTTCCCAAAATGCAGCATTAGCCCCCACAATAAACACATATTCAAATTCTAAACCTTTAGAACCGTGGGCTGTAAGCAAATTCACTCCTTTATCATTTCCACTGACTTGTACCAAGGGTAAACTAATGGATTCTTTTTCCATTAGCTCGATTACAGTAACCAATTCTTGTAAACTAAGACTTGGTTTTCTTCTGGTTTCTTCTTTGATAAAATTAAATAGACCAGTTAATATTTGCAGCAGCCAATGTTTTTCTTGGTGTTGCATGATGTAGGTTAATACACCTGCTTTTTGAATTACATTTTCAAATACCGTTTGCAATGTTTCGTTGGAAACATCTGTAATTAATTGTTCTAATGCAATACTTAATTCTTTTAAACCATTAATCGGTACCGAAAATAAATCTCGGGGCGGAAGATTGGCATTATTGAATACGAATTTTCGAAGTGATATTTTATCATCCCCAAATCTTTTGTCGGCTACTGCCGAACTCATTTTGGCAATTTCAATTGAAGGAATTCCAAACCAATCAAAATGCATTATTTCAAATAACATTTCATCTCCACCATATGGTATATCGTGTTCGGCGGCAAGGTATTTTAAAATCAAAATTATTTTCTGCGCAATCGGCAACTGCAAAATATTCAAGTTGCGTTTGCTGTAAACAGGAATATTTTTTTGCTTGAAATATTGACTTAATTCTTCTCCATATTTATTCTCTTTATAAATAATTCCAATTTTGCCTGGCTCAATTCCTTTTTGTAGCAGCTGTGTTACTTCGCTAGTCAGATGAATCATTTCCTGTTGCTGACTTTCGTATTCTCGCAACAATGGAGGAGAGGTGATGGTATTTATTTTTGTATTTGATGCTTGTAAATCTTTGGATAGTCCTTCTATCTTTTTTACTAATCGTTCATCATTGCGATCAATCAATGTTTTAGATACATCCAATATGGGTTGAGTTGATCGATAATTATTAGTAAGTACAATGGTAAGAAGTGATGCAGCATATTTGCTGGCGAACTGTTCCATGTTTTCAATATTCGCTCCCTGAAAACGATATATACTTTGATCATCATCTCCCACCACAAAAATATTCGGCACTTCCCAAAACCCAGTCAACAATTCAACTAAACTATTTTGTGTGCCACTAGTATCTTGGTATTCATCCACCAATATATATTGATATTGTTCTTGATACCTTGCAAGTAATAGTTTATTATCCTTGAATGCGCGCAGTACCCAATTGATCATGTCATCAAAATCGTAACGATTTCTTTGCTGCATCATTTCCTGAAAACGATCAAACTCATTAACTGCTGCACGCAGTTTTTCCATTTTCTCAATTTCCTCATCAATTTTATTTTGCTTTAGATCTCCTTTTTTAAATTGCTTGTATACTTTTTGATAAATGTATTCTTCTCTTGTAGGCAGTTCAGCTATATAAGCATCTATGGCAGTAGTAATTGCCAGGCTAGCCCATCCTTCTCTTTTCATATTACTGAAAAGCTGTTTCAAATTATTGATCTCAAAATACACATCACCTCTATATCTTTTGAGTGGATGATTTTTAGGAAATGAATCAATTAGATCTTTAAAGAGTTCAATGCTTTCTAATTCCGAAATAGGGTCTAAAGCTGTTTTTTCAAATAAAGACAAATTGTCTTGAATTATATCATTGCAGAAAGCATGAAAAGTATAAATATTCACTTTGTATGCATCTGGTCCTATAAATCCGAGAAGGCGTTTGCGCATGGCCATAACACCAGCATCGGTATATGTTAAGCAGAGAATATTTTCGGGTCTAGTATCAGTATCGAGTAATATTTTCCCAATTCTTGCACTCAGAATTTGAGTTTTGCCTGTACCTGGTCCTGCAATAACCATAACAGGCCCTTCCAAACTATCTACCGCTTTTTTCTGTGTATCATTCAACGACTCATAAATTCGTTGAAAATGAGCTAACTGTTCTTGCTTTGTTGCCATACATTAAAGATACCATGAACCTTATTACTTAAAAACTGTTATTTAATTAATCATTTAATTATGTCTAGCGTATATAGTATAAAAACAGTTCAAAGAATCCCTATTTCTCTCGAAAAAGCTTGGGATTTCTTCAGTAAACCCGCCAATTTAAAAGAAATTACCCCAGATAATTTAGGCTTTACTATTGTAAGCAAACACCATGGAGAGCGAATGTATCCAGGGCAAATCATCGAATATACAGTTCGTCCGATTGCTGGCATTCCGTTGTATTGGATGACCGAAATTACTCATGTTAGCGAGCAACAATATTTTGTAGATGAACAACGCTATGGTCCTTACAGTATGTGGCACCACCAGCATCATTTCAAAGCCATCGAAGGCGGTGTAGAAATGACCGATATTGTACATTATAAATTACCGCTTTGGTTCTTGGGGGATATTGCCAATACCATTATGGTCAAATCTCAGCTAAAAGGCATTTTTAATTATCGATACAAAGCCGTGGATGATAAATTTGGCAAATGGCCTGATGCGCTGAATGAAGTGGTGTTTGGTTAAGCTTTTGGAAGATTAAAATAAAACCTACTTCCTTTTCCAAGTTCACTTTCAACAGCAATAGTACCCAATTGGGCTTCCATAAATTCTTTGCTGATAGCCAATCCGAGTCCATTGCCTTTGTTGGTGGTGCCAGGCACTTGATAAAACCGATCAAAAAGTCGATTTAAATATTCAGGGGCGATTCCATTGCCGGTATCTGTTACAGAAAATATTATTTCATTATTCACTTCTTTAACAGTTATATGGATGGATCCATTTTCAGGAGTATATTTTATAGCATTGGTAAGAAGATTAACTAAAATCCAACTAGTCTTTTCTGCATCGGCTTTAACTAAAGGAAGGTTTTGATCTATTTCATGAATTAGATAGATGTTCTTTTGTTGGGCACTTATTGCTACTACTTCAATAGCTTTTTGAATAATTGATGCTGCTGAAACTGCTTCTATTTTCAATTGAATCTTACCACTATCTACTTGTGATAGATCCAATAATTCACTAATAATTTTCAATAATCTTTGGTTATCATTTTTTAAATTTTTAACCAATTCTTTTTGCTCTAAATTCAAAGTACCTATACGTTCATCTTCCAATAATTTTAAACTAAAATCGCTACTGGATAATGGTGTTTTTAATTCGTGTGAAATAGTAGCGATAAAATTAGTTTTTGCTACATCTAATTCTTTAAACGGTGTAATATTTTTAAGAATAATCACAGAAGCAATTGGAGTATCATCTTCATTTTTAACTTCAACGGTTTCTTTGCTGTAAAAAACTTCCCTATTATCTACAACAATTTTAAAGGGTTGATTCATTTCCTCTTGTTGTAAATAACGGAATAAATCATTTTGCTTTGCAATGCTATCTTGCTTTTTACCTATTATTTCAGCTTCTTTCATATTCAATAATTCCAAGGCCTGACGGTTGGCAAATAGAATAACACCATTATTGTCTATACCAATACTGGCATCTCTTAATGAATTGATTACGGTTTCAGCTCTTTTCTTTTCAAAAATGATTTTAGCAAGGTTACTATGTTCATATTTGTCCAATTCTTCTGCCATCGTATTAAAAGCATTGGCCATTTCACCAAATTCATCTTTTCGATTTAAGTGAATTCGTTGATCATACTTTTTATTCGAAATGGCTTTTATACCATCAGTAAGTTTGGCGATTGGATTGGCAATAAAGCCAGGAAAGTTAAAAACAAAAGTGAAGCCCACAATAATACAAATGGTAAGTATAAGTGTAATCCAAAATTTTGCTTCATCTGCATTGGTTTGAATTAAATTATTTTTTCGAATAATTGCTTGCAAGTTTAATTGCATGATATGGTTAATGTCATTTCGAATTAAAACTATTTTTTCTGGTTCATTTTGCCAATTTTGTATTTCATTAAAATGCCCCCTAAGCTTTTTTGTGGCATTCTCCTCTCCCGATTCTGTAATATTTTTTTCTTGTTTTTCTAAATTCTCTTTAAATATCACTTTAGATCGAATGGAGTCTTTTTCTGAAAGAACTAGCGCTTGCAGCATATTTTGAGAATAGTCAAGTGTTTCATAATTATCTTTTAAAATCACCTTTTGGTTATTGATGGTTTGATTCAGATAATAAAAACAAATGCCTCCTACCAAAATCAGTAAGAAAAATAAAAAAACTACTCCAAGGGTGATTTTTGTTTTAAGCTTTACCATAATCAAGAGAGTATTATTAAATCTATATCATTTGTCCCTAAATTTTTTAATAATTTATTAAATACACTTGTGCTAAGAATTATTTGTAAAAGATTGAGGTGAGGCTTTCCGATGCATACAGTTGTAATTTGTTTATCCAAACATTGTTCCATGATGGCTTCAGCAATGCGATCATGCTTTATTTGCAATACGGTTGCTCCACTTTCTGTAGCCGACTTAAAATTATTAATCAAATGTCTTTGTGCAGCCAAGGGGATATTGTCAACACTTTCATTGGGTTGTTGAACATACAATACAAACCATTGACTATTATAATAGGAAGCAAGTCTCGCTGTTTTTCGTATAATTTTTTGAGCCACCAAGTGATTAGTTGAAATACATGCTAAAAACTTTTCATGACGAAGACTTTTATCTCGTAGCACTTCATGGTCTACTTTTCTTTCAACCTGACCTGCTACTTCTTTTAAAGCAAGCTCTCTTAATTGTAATATTTTTTCAGCTTGAAAAAAATTGGTTAGAGCACTTTCAATTTTACATTTATCGTAAATTTTCCCTTCTTTAAGTCTTGTTATTAGTTCATCAGCGGTAAGATCAATATTGACTACTTCATTGGCTATTTGTAATATTTTATCAGGCACTCTTTCCTTAACCTCAATTCCAGTGATCTTTTTAACTTCTTCATTGATGCTTTCTATATGTTGAATATTAATGGCGGTAATCACATCGATACCCGCTTCTAATACATCCATAACATCCTGCCATCTTTTTTCATTTTTACTTCCTGGAATATTGGAATGTGCTAATTCGTCAATTACAACTGTTTTTGGTTGAAGTAGTAAAATACTTTGAACATCTAATTCATCTAATAATTTCCCCTTGTAAAAGACCTGCCTTCTTGGTATAATACTTAACCCATCTACCAATTCTTCAGTTTCTTTTCGGCCATGGGTTTCTATATAAGCAATTTTAATATTCACCCCATTTCTTTGCAAATTATGGGCTTCTTGAAGCATTCGATAACTCTTACCCACACCAGCACTCATGCCAATATAAATTTTGAGCTTACCCTTTTCTTCTTTTGCAAGTTTTTCCAACCACTTATTTGCTGCTTCGTTTTCCATAATATTCAATTGCTTTTTTAAAAGCTAATTGCCAATGAGGTTGCTAATAATATATTACTACTACTAAAATTATTTCCTTTATTAAAAATGGCATCTTTACTATTTAAACTCCTTAGTTCTATCCTCCATAATGCATTATTACTAATGCTTACATCAAAATTACCACTGAATCCCCAAGTTTTAAATCCGTTTGGAGTACCAGTTGAAATGATTACACCGTTTTTATCACAATAATATTCAGCCCTAATCGCTAATGCTGTTTTGGGTGAAGTAGTAAATTTTATAATTGCTACAGGACTGTACCAGCTATTCATAGTGCTACTCCCTTTTTGTTTTTGTTCCGTACCTGCATCAAAACCAATAGTTGCAGCTACGGTATTGCTCAACTGGAAAATGCCATACAAATTATGGAAGTACCTCATCTGACGAACGCTATCAGGTTTATCGTTTCCAATGAAACTGCTGCTATTAAGCGTAATTTTACTGTTTGGTTTATAGGTAACCTGTGTTCCAAAAGCTGGTGTGGTATTGCCATCAACTCTATGAATGCGTTGCCAGCCATTCAATAGCATGACGCTTAAATACCATTTTTCGTTTTTTGAATTATAACCAATTTTAATTCCTGATTCATAGTATGGACTATTTTCTGCCAACATGCTTCGGGTTAAATTCCAACAATCTTTTCCTATTGCACTTTCAAAACCTATATGCGAAGCAAAAATTCCTGCATCTAACCAAAGATTACTCTTTTTTGAAATTTTTATTCCTGCATTGGCTTCAAATATATTTTTAAAAACGCCAGGCTCAGCCGAAAGATTTGCATTCATATAAGTACCAGCAGCTAAAGCAATATTTGCACGAATATTTTTTGTTGAATAAGCTGCTTTTATAAAGCCGAGATTCATATTAATTTCATTTGTTCTATTGAAACTATATAAGAATGAGGGTCGGGTATTGTTGGAGGGTTTATTGAAATCATATCCATAATACAATTCAGTATAGCCACTAATAGTCAATGGGTTTGTTTCAGTTTTATCTTGTGCAATAACTCCAACCATTGCCATACAAATAGTAATGGCAGTAAAAATCATTTTTTTCATTTCACATTTATTTAAGTTCGTCTAAAGCGATATTTATTTTTAAAACATTTATTTTTTTAATCTTATTGAAACCTGATTCCTGCATATTTTTTTGAATAAGGCTTAGTATACTTTCTTTATCGATGTTTCTAACTTTTGCAATTCTATCTGCTTGAACCATTGCACCTTGTAAAGAAATATCTGGATCTAATCCGCTTCCGCTCGAAGTTACCAAATCGCTGGGTATATCTGCTTTTGCAACTGTTGGATTATGTACCAAGAATGTATCAATCCTATTTTGCACATCTTTCAAATAGTCAGGATTGGAAGGTCCTTTGTTGCTACCAGATGAACCAGCAGCATTGTAGCCAGCAGCTGAAGGGCGCCCATTAAAATACTTGTCATTTGTAAATGATTGGCCTTCTAATTTGTAGCCGACTACTTTGCCATTTACGGTTATAGTTTCACCTTCACCTTTTGCAGGTGCAGCTTTAGCTATACCCCAAATGATGGCAGGGTAGATTACCAAGAATAGTACGATACAAACTAATGTTAGGCGTATCGCAGGAAAAATATTTTGTTTCATTTTTTAAATTTTAGTTTTTTGTTCCCCCTTTAGGGGGTTAGGGGGTGGGTTAAAACCAGATGCTTACCAATAAATCAATTAATTTAATACCTACGAATGGAATTATTACTCCACCAAATCCATACACCAGTAAATTTCTTCTCAATAATGCACTGGCGCCAATAGGTTTATATGTAACACCTCTTAAAGCCAATGGTATCAATGCTGGAATAATAATTGCATTAAAGATCACTGCAGATAATATGGCACTTTCTGGACTATGCAAATTCATAATATTCATTCCTTGTAAGGCAGGTATTGATGCAATGAATAATGCAGGAACAATGGCAAAATATTTTGCTACATCATTGGCAATAGAAAATGTAGTGAGTGTTCCGCGAGTCATTAACAATTGCTTGCCAATTTCTACTATTTCAATCAACTTGGTTGGGTCGTTGTCTAAATCTACCATATTACCCGCTTCTTTGGCAGCAGCAGTTCCGCTGTTCATTGCTACTCCTACATCAGCCTGTGCCAAAGCTGGCGCATCATTGGTGCCATCACCCATCATTGCAACCAGTTTTCCGTTTTGTTGCTCTGCTTTGATATAATTCATTTTGTCTTCTGGCTTCGCTTCAGCTATAAAATCATCTACACCTGCTTTTTCAGCTATGTATTTTGCAGTGAGTGGGTTATCTCCAGTTACCATTACTGTTTTTACTCCCATTTTACGAAGTCTTTCAAAACGTTCTTGTATACCAGGTTTAATTATATCCTGCAATTCAATTACACCTAGAATTTTTTCATTTTCACTAACCACTAAAGGAGTACCTCCATTAGAAGAAATAATTTTTACTCTGTCGGCAGTTTCAGCAGGAAAGGGATTGCCAGCTTTTTCAGCAATATTCCTAATCGAATCAAAAGCACCTTTTCTAATTCGTGTGTTATCAAAATCAACTCCTGAGCTACGAGTTTCGGCTGTAAAATTGATGAATGTTGGATTGTTAATTTGATAACTTAAAGGGTTTATTCCAGCTAATTCAATAATTGATTTTCCTTCTGGAGTTTCATCAGACATTGAAGCCAATACAACACATTGTATAAAATGTTTTTCATCAATACCACCCGCAGGATAGAAATTTGTTGCTTTTCTATTTCCGATAGTGATCGTTCCTGTTTTATCTAACAATAGGGTATCTAAATCACCGGCAGTTTCAACCGCTTTTCCACTTTTAGTAATTACGTTTGCGCGTAATGCTCTGTCCATACCTGCAATTCCAATTGCACTTAATAATCCACCAATTGTAGTAGGAATTAAACACACAAATAACGAAATAAATGCAGCGATTGTAATAGGAGTATTCGCATAATCTCCAAATGGTTTTAGGGTTACACAAACAATCACAAATACCAATGTAAAGCCTGCTAATAAAATGGTCAAAGCAATTTCATTGGGAGTTTTTTGGCGAGATGCACCTTCTACTAATGCAATCATTTTATCTAAAAAACTTTCACCTGGCTCAGTGGTTACTCTCACTTTTATTTTATCTGATAATACTTTTGTGCCTCCAGTAACACTGCTTTTGTCTCCACCAGATTCTCTTATTACGGGTGCAGATTCTCCTGTAATTGCCGATTCATCAATTGTTGCAATACCAGCTATTATTTCTCCATCCATCGGAATAATGTCGCCAGCTTCACAGATGAAAATATCACCCTTACGCAAAGTTGCAGAAGATACCACTTTAATTTCTTCCACTTGAATATCTCCTAAAACCAATTGCTTTGCGGGAGTATCTTCTCTGGTCTTACGTAAAGAATCTGCTTGTGCTTTACCTCTAGCTTCTGCGATTGCTTCTGCAAAATTGGCAAATAATAAAGTGATGAAAAGAATGAATGTAACAATGATATTATATAGAAAACTACCTTGGTTTTTTTCACCAGTAGCAATCCAAATACAAACACCGGCCATAATTAAAGTTCCGATCCAAACGGCAAACATTACCGGGTTACGAAACATAGTAACAGGGTTTAATTTAATGAACGACTGTTTTAAAGCTACGCTCACTTGACCTTGTTCAAATAGTTTATTCGAAGATTGGTTGTTCATAAAAATTATTTATTCGTAAAAAATTCAGCGATAGGGCCTAATGATAATGCTGGAAAGAAACTCAATGCTGCAATGATAAAAATGACTGCAAAAACCATTATTCCAAATGTAGCAGTGTCTGTTTTAAGCGTTCCTGCACTTTCGGGTATATATTTCTTTTTTGCCAAAATACCAGCAATGGCCAATGGACCAATGATTGGTAAATAACGAGATAATAACATTACTATACCACAGGCAATATTCCAAAAAGGAGTATTATCACCAAGTCCTTCAAAACCACTACCATTATTAGCAGCTGATGAAGTAAACTCATATAACATTTCACTAAAGCCATGATTACCGGGGTTGGCTAACCAACCTGCATAAGCTGCTGGGTTATTTGCATATAACCAACTTGATAAAGCAGTACCTGAAAGAATTAATAAAGGGTGCAATAATGCTATGATGGCTGCTATTTTCATTTCCTTTGCTTCTATCTTTTTGCCTAAAAATTCAGGGGTTCTTCCCACCATCAAACCGCTAATAAATACGGCAATGATGATAAAAATGTAGAAGTTTAAAAAGCCAACACCAACACCCCCATAAAAAGAGTTGACCATCATTCCCAAAAGGGTAAACATACCCGATAAGGGAGTTAAACTGTCGTGCATGGCATTGACAGAACCATTGGAAGTTACAGTGGTTGTAATTGCCCAATAAGCTGAAGCTGCACTACCAAATCGAACTTCTTTTCCTTCCATGCTGCCAAGCGGCTGTGCAATATTCATTCTTGTAATTGCAGGATTACCTTTTAATTCTAGGTAAATTGTAGGCAGAACTAATAACAAAAATCCAATTGTCATTACACCGAATACCATCCAAGCAAATCTTTTCTTTTTGATAATAAAACCCAATGCAAATACCATAGCAATTGGAATGAGCAAAATGCTTATATCTTCAACTATATTGGTAAAATAAGTAGGGTTCTCTAATGGATGGGCTGAGTTCACCCCAAAAAAGCCACCCCCATTGGTACCTATTTGTTTGATAGCAACCATTGCTGCTGCAGGACCTCTAGAAACATTTACGGTATCTCCTTGTAAAGAAACAAATTGATTTTTCCCTTTAAATGTCATTGGAGTTCCGTTAAACACTAACAGAATAGCAACTATTATAGCGATTGGAAGTAAAATACGAGTACAGCTTTTAACAAAGAAATTATAAAAATTACCGAGCTGATCAGTGGTTTTCTCTTTCATAGCCATGAACACAACAGCGCAAACAGCCATACCAGAAGCAGCACTGATGAATTGGAATAGCATTAAAACCATTTGACCTAAATACGATACACCGCTTTCGCCACTATAGTGTTGCAGATTGGTATTACTTACAAAGCTGATAGTAGTGTTAAAAGCAAGATCTGCAATCATACCACTATTGGCATCTGGATTAAGTGGAAGCCAGCTCATATTCATTAAAACAAACATGCTGAATAAAAACCAAACACTATTAATGGTTAATAAAGCAACAAGGTGTTGCTTCCAATTCATTTCTTTGAGTGGGTCAATACCAGATAGTTTAAAAAATATTGTATCTACAGGCTTTAAAAAGCCATCGGCCCATGTTTTGTTACCATTGAATACTTTACCTATATAGCTTCCGAGAGGAATGGCAATTGCAATGGTTGCCAGAAACATGATAATAACGCCTAAAATTTCTGAGTTCATTTTTATTTTTTTAATATCAATTTTTAAAAAGGTTTTCTTAAACCTTAAAGTTTTGCCCTCAACCGTTTAAAACTTCTCCGGCTTTACTAAAACATAGCACAGATAAACAAATACGAGAATGGCAATAATGAATAGGATTGTCATAATTAAAAGGGTTAGATTTTTTCGAACCAGTCAATAAATTTGAAAAATAGAGCGAAGCCAATAAGTCCGCCAATAATTAAAATAGCAGTTAGCATAAGTTAAGATTGAGTGATTAAGCGATATACAATTCCCACAAATAAGATGGTTCCAAAAAAACCTACTAGCAGATAGTACATTGGATTAAAGTTTGTTTTTAGTTTCATTTTAGATTATTTTTTTATAAATAAGCTAAACCAATGCCAACTATTAAGCAAATCAAATCAATCCTCTATAAATCAATGCTAATAAGGGTTTAAGGAATTTGGTTCTTTTTCTTGAATCAGCTAGAAAATAAAAACCCTTCCAAAATGGAAGGGTGGGTGTTCGTTTTGGGGAGGTAGGTGAAGCATTTCAAATTCAACGAATAATCATAAAAGCACCCTTAACTATATTGGTATGTGGTATTCTTCTATTTTTCGGTAAAGGGTAGTTAGTCCGATTCCCATTAATTCAGCTGCTTTGGTTTTATTACCCTTTGTATAAAGAAGCATTTTTTGGATATGATTTTTTTCTATAGAAGCAAGCGTAAGTTGATCTGACAATTTAGAAAGCTGCTCATGAATAGTAAACGGCAAGTGTTCTGGAAGTAGAATCGATCCATCACACATGATGCAAGCTCTTTCCATTGCATTTTTCAATTCACGAATATTGCCTTTCCATAAATGGTTTTTTAATATTTCAATTGTTTTTTCGTGAATTTGAGGAACTGTGATGTTTTCCTTCACAGCAAATTTCTCTACAAAATATGCTGCCAAAATAGGAATATCTTCTGACCTGTTATTAAGTGATGGTAGATGAATAGTAAAACCATTTAATCTGTAAAACAAATCTTCCCTAAAATTACCTTTACTCACTTCATCTGTTAGATTTTTATTGGTAGCAGCAATAAATCGTACATCTACTTTGGTGGTTTTATCATCTCCTAATTTTATAAACTCACCATTTTCAAGAACACGTAATAATTTTGCCTGCAATTCAAAATTCATTTCACCTATTTCGTCGAGAAACAATGTTCCTTTGTTGGCCAATTCTATTAGTCCTTTCTTGTCTTTTATTGCCCCAGTAAATGCACCAATTTTATAGCCAAATAATTCTCCTTCTAATAATTCTTTGGTAAACGCACTGCAATTAATGGCTATAAAAGGGTCTGCACTTCTCTTACTTTCAGCATGTATAGCGTTGGCAAAAACTTCTTTACCAGTTCCTGTTTCACCTAATAATAAAATATTGATATTTGTTGGTGCAATTTTTTTAGCCAATAAAATTGATTCTTGAATTACACTGCTCTTACCGATTATAGCAGCTAAAGTATAAGCACCAGTTAATTGTAGGCTGATTGTTTTTTTTCTTTGTAATACAACTTTATTTACTGCTTGATGTAGCAAAGGAATAATACGGTCGTTATCATCACCCTTGGTTATATAATCTAAAGCACCGTGTTTAATGGCAGTTACACCATCGGAAATATTTCCATATGCAGTAAGTAATACTATTTCCGTTAATGGATATTTTAATTTAAAAGGAGCAACAAAATCTACTCCATTTCCGTCTGGAAGTTTTACATCACAAAGCACTATATCAATATTTTCCCTTTCTGCAATTTTCCAACCTGCTTTAAGTGACCCTGCTTGTAAAACAGTAAATCCTTCTAATTCTATTATTCTACTGAGTAGTTTCCGAAGACTTTCTTCATCATCAATCAGCAAGATATTCGGATTCATTAATAGTTATTTTATTTCTTTCAAGGCACTCACATTATTATTTATATCAATTGTAGCAATACAAATTTTCATACCTGGAGTTTCTGGAACTTTCGCTAGATCCAATAAAATATTTTTGTCAGTAATCAACAGTTGCACCAATTGACCATTAATAAATTTTACTTCTTTATTGTTGGGAACCAAGAACACGCCGAAACCTTTTAATGCTAAATTTCCAACATAGCTAAGTTGAAATTCTGTAGCAGATTTTTTAACTACTGTTGGTTGTTCAGGAGCATCATTATTGATCCAGGGCATGGGAGGAACTAAAGCTGGATAATGGTAATAGTTATTTCTCAAACTGTCATTCCACCCATTGGGATTTTTCTCAAAAGTTTTGCTGCTGAAATAAATGCTCCCTTGAGTAGTTTTGTATTTTCTAAGTTCCTGAATTTGATTGGGTAATTCATTTTTATTTTTCCAAGCATCATTGCTACCTGCTCTGTAAATCCCTTGACCAATATAAATATGTTTGCCGTATCCATTATCGTTCCACCATTTTAAAAGTACATCATAATCGGCACGTTTAAAACCTCGCTCCCAATACAATTGCGGGGTAACATAATCAATCCAGCCTTTATCTAGCCACAACAATATATCGGCATATAGATCGTCGAAATTGGTTTGACCCGCTTGTGTTTCACTTCCCATGGGATCCTGACTTTTATTACGCCATACACCAAAAGGACTGATACCAAATTTCACTCTTGGATTAGTTGCTCTAATAGTTCTATACAATTGAACGATGATGCTATCGCAATTACTTCTTCTCCAGTCGTCTTTATTGAGCTTTCCGCCAAATTGTTCAAATGATTTTTGATCAGGAAATTCTTTACTAGTAATTCTATATGGATAAAAATAGTCATCCATGTGAATCGCATCTACATCGTATCGAGCAACTATATCTTTAATTACGCGCACAGTATGTTCACGAACTTCTGGAAGCCCAGGATTAAAATATTTTTTGTCTCCATATACTACAAACCACTCTGGGTGAAGTTTGGTAACATGAGTTGGTGATATAGATGATTTTAAAATATTGAAAACAGCTCTATAAGGGTTAACCCAGGCATGAAATTCCATACCACGTTTATGTGTTTCGGTTATCATGAATTCTAATGGATCGTAATAGGGGGTTGGTGGTAAGCCCTGTTTTCCTGTTAAATATTCACTCCAAGGCTCATATTGCGAAGGATACAATGCATCACCTGCCGGTCGAATTTGAACAACCATTGCATTCATGCCATTAGCTTGATGCATATCGAGCAATCGTATATATTCTTCCTTTTGTTGAATTACCGATAAGCCCTTCTTACTAGGCCAATCAATATTTTCTACACTAGCTACCCAAACACCCCTGAATTCATAATTAGGAGATTGTTGTGCATTTGCCGAATACATTATCACTAACAATAAAACTGCAAAAAAGTATTTCATCTGGTTTTTCATTATTCAAAATATTTTAAATCAATCTTTAATGCGCATTTTATCCAATAATTGATTGAGTAAAACCACTTCATCTTCATTTAATTGCTGTAAAATACCATCCAATGTTGAGTTTTGTAGATCTAATCTTTCTATCAGTTGCATTCCTTTCTTGGCAATATTTACATCTACCAAACGCTTATCGGTGCAAGATATTTTCTTCTCTACTAATCCTTTTATCAATAATCGGTCTACAATTCTACTCGTATCACTCATTTTATCGAGCATACGCTCTCTAATTTGCAAAGTGCTGAGTGGTTTTTTACTGCCTCTAAGAATGCGAAGTATATTGTATTGTTGGGGAGTAATACCTTCTTCTTGCAAAAACACTTTGATTTTTTCGTTGAGCCAATTGGCAGAAAATAAAATATTAACTGTAGCTTTTTGATGGCTATTTCTGAATTTGTGTTGTTGAATGTCTTTTTCTATACTCATATTAATCCTCCCAAACACTTAAACCCTCGCTGCAATTAGCACAAATGTCAATGTTGCGCCTGCTGGTCATCAGTTCATTTCTAAACTGTTGATAATTTTCATTCTGCCAGGTTTCTTTAAATGATTGTGTTTTTAAATTTCCCAATTGATGCATAGCATCTTTATCAAAACAACAAGGTACAACCAATCCATCCCAGGTAATCACATTGGCATGCCATAATTTCCAACAATGGTTGCTGAGGCCACTTTTCACTTTCATTTTGCCTGATGCATCTTTTTTATACCGACTATATTTGTTAATCGTTGGAATCAATTGATTGGGGTCATTTTCGTAATCGTACACTTGGGCCGTTTTAAAGCGAACTTGGTCTACTCCAATGCTTGCACCCAATTCTTTGACTTCCTCAATTTGGTGTTCATTGGGTTTTACTACCAAAAACTGAAAGAAGATAAAAGGGGTCTTACTATTAAGTTGTTTTTTCCATTTTACAATATTTTGGGCTCCCTCCAATACTTTCTCTAGTTTCCCTCCAACGCGGTATTGTTCATACACATCTTGAGAAGTTCCATCAATCGAAATAATCAAACGGTCTAAACCGCTTTCCACAGTTTGTTTGGCTTTTTCATCTGTTAGGTAATGTGCATTGGTTGAAGTGGCAGTATATATGCCCTTTTGATGGGCATAGGCCACCATATCTAGAAACTGTGGATTTAGATATGGCTCTCCTTGAAAATAAAAAATCAAGTAAAGCAAGTCTTTGTAAATATCGTCGATAGTTTCTTTAAAAAAGTCTTTTTGCAACATTCCTGTTGGGCGAGTAAACTCCCTCAATCCACTTGGACATTCCGGACAACGAAGGTTACAGGAAGTAGTTGGTTCAAAGGAAATGGATATTGGAAAGCCCCATTGAATGGGGGTCCTAGTTAATTTAGACAATTGGTAACTTAGGTACACTTTAGTAGCATTCCAAAACCTACGGACTGTTAGTTTACTCAATAAATTAATACTATCGTTCCAATTAAAATATACCATATGAGCTGTAAAAGTACTATTTAGGTGTTTGATTCTTTAACATTTCCTTATTAATCCTTTATTAGAATATATCGTCTATTTTATAGAACTTCATACGGCAGCGTTAAAGCATTTGTATGTATCTATATTTAAAGCTTTAACAAAAGCAAAACTGGTTCTGGCACGTTAATTGGATTAGTATTAATAGATTATCATTAAAAGTTTCTCATAAGCAGTTAGTTTTGGTTGAGGTCCCGATTTCTATCGGGACCAACTTTTTTTAGTAAAACCCCCAATCACCAACCAAGATAAAAATAATAAGCAGCCCAGGGTATCAGCAACAATATCCAACAATTCAAAAGCCCTTCCTTCAAGATAGTTTTCTTGGTAATATTCAATGCCAATTCCATAGCTAATAAAAAACAAAACAATTCCAATAGCCATCATTAAATTAATCTTTCCTCGATTGATTACTTTCCAAGCTATGGCTGCGGTAAAACAAAGGGTAAAAAAAATACCCATGTGAATGTATTTATCCAAATACGGGATATTCAACCAAAAAACAGTAGGCAAACTAGCCCCAGGTAGCGTAAACAAATAAAAACTTCCAAAGAAAGCAATAGTAAAAAGCAACAAATAAATAAAGGCGAAATACTTGTTCATAATCTTATTGCTAGGAAGTCCATTTCTCTAAAATTGTTCTCAATTGATCAATTGTAAATGGCTTTGTAATAATGTCTTTCATACCCGCTGATAAGCATTCTGTTTCTGCTTCTTTTATTACATTGGCAGTCATTGCAACAATAATAGGTTTGATACTCATATCACTTTGAAGAATGGCATTCGCAGCTTCTAATCCATCCATCTCAGGCATATGGATATCCATGAAAATGATATCATATTGGTGCAATCTTGCTTTGTCAAATGCCTCTTTGCCATTATTTGCAATATCAATCGGGTATCCAATTTTAGCAAACATTTTTTTAGCCAATAACTGATTCATCCCATTGTCTTCTGCAACCAAAATTTTTAATCCTTTAGTAGAATTTGATTCAAAATGTTCTATGTTAGTGTTCAAATTGTTAGAGTGATCTTTTTTAATCAAATTAATTTGAACAGGGATGATAAAGCTAAATTTAGCACCCTCACCTTCTTTACTTTCAATCCAAATTCTGCCCCCCATTTCTTCAATAATTTTTCTACTAATAGAAAGCCCTAGCCCAGTTCCACTGTATTTTCTCGTGGCTGAATTATCGATTTGACTAAATGGAATAAATAAATGTTGAATATTTTTTTCATTGATACCAATTCCGGTATCTGTAATTGAAAATTGTAATTCTTGTAAAGACTCATCCACTGATATGGAATTCACTTCAATTTTAATAGAACCTTTTTCGGTAAACTTAATGGCATTGCCTACTAGATTAATCAACACCTGTTTGATTCTGCTTTCGTCAGCAATAATTTCTGATTCAATTGAAGGATCAATCGAAACACTCAACTGAATATTTTTTTCTAAAGCCACAATTCTGGGCGAACTTATTTCAACAACATTTTTTATGATAGTGTTGATATTACAAGGCCCTTCAAAAATATCTAGTTTATCGGCTTCTATTTTGGAAATATCTAATACATCATTAATAATATCTAATAAAACATTACTACTCGATTTTAGCGATAACATTAGTTCTTCCTGTTCTGGATTTAATGTAGTATGCTTCATTAAGTCAATCGTTCCAATAATTCCATTCAAGGGTGTTCTAATTTCATGACTCATATTAGCCAAGAACTTCGACTTAGCTTTAGTAGCTTCTTCTGCTTGTAGTTTTGTAGCAGATAAATAAGTTTGAGAATCTTCTAAGTCGCTTGATTTTTTCATCAAGTTATTTCTTTCAAGATCGTAGGTTCTTTTGTACAAACTTGCTGTAACACCAATAATTCCAAAATACAAAAAGAGTGTAACCAATAAATCTGCTTGCCTGATTTTTGCATTGGCATAGGGTATTATCAATTGAGGATATTTTTGCTCAAAGAAAATCAACCCCATAATAATAGCAATAGTTATTCCAATGAAAGGAGCATGGTATTTTTTGTGAAGTATAAACATTGCCACTACAACAATTAAGCTATAAGCTATAATTGTTGGGCCTTCCATACCTCCATTGGTAAACCAGATTGGGATATAAAATAAATGACAAAAAAGTACGTACCAGCCAGCAATTGGTTTGTATAAGTCTTTATATCGCGAAAGATAAAAGAAGTAAAACGATATTATTAATAAAGAAAAAACAAGTGCGTTTTGAATAAAATTCCTACCCAAATATATATTGCTGATGAATGCAATAGTCATTGCTACAAAAACCAAAAAAGATACTAGGTTAAAAATCTTATTCTCCAAAGAGATTTCAGCTTTTTTTAAACCAAGTATCTTTTTTAGCTCATTATATTTCATGAAATAGGTAAATAGTTATCCAACCAATGATGCGTACGCTTCTTTACTTAATAAACCTTCAACTGTTGCAATATCCGTAACAGTCATTTTGATCATCCAACCATCGCCATAAGGGTCGGTATTTACCAATTCAGGTTGTTTTTCTAATAATGAGTTTACTTCAGAAACAGTTCCTGCAACTGGTAAAAACAAATCACTTACCGTTTTTACTGCTTCTACGGTTCCAAAGATTTCTTCGCTAGCCAATTCTTTGCCAACGGTATTGATATCCACATATACAATATCACCTAATTCATGTTGCGCAAAATCGGTAATGCCAATTGTGGCAACATTGCCTTCAAGGCGAATCCATTCATGGTCTTTTGTGTAACGTAGTTCTTCAGGAAAATTCATAAAACTGATTTTTTATAGTACAAATATTCATTAAAAAAGGCAATTAAAATCCTTGTTGTTCAAAATACAATAATACATGGTCTTTAATGAAGTTTTCCTGTTCGGGCATACTCATTTCGGGCAATTGCTTCAATTGCTTGAAATGAGGCCAATGATCAGGATCATTCCCTTCAATAATATAGTAGCCGCTTTGCGCCAAAACGGTACAAACTGCCACATGCATAAGGTCTTGTTTTTCTTCTTTGGAGATTTTTTCTTGCATAAACCCAGTTTCCTGCATACCAATTAAGAATAAAATAGCCTCTAAATCGGGCTTTTTATCGAATCTGGCCATCATTTTGGCTTCTAAGGCCCACCAGCGTTGCTGTAAATCGTCAGTAATAAACATCG
>JANOZT010000035.1:0-1650 GCA_031429515.1 Sphingobacteriia bacterium | reverse complement strand
ATTAAAATAAATTTCACAACGATCAATTCAGATTCAAGTTCATACTTTAGAAGATTCAGTTTAGTATTTAAACAACCAACTGAATTGAATAGCAATTCAAATAATGCAACCCTTACTGGTACTTCCACAGGAACTTCTATTGGATTAAATTGGAAAATTGCCAACGATAACAATCAATTATATTATGAATTAGAAAAATCGACCAATAGTGTTGAATATACGAATATTGCTAAAATTTATTCGGACGGATCTGGTAATTATACCTTTACAGATACTAGCAACAACCTTGGAAAAGTGTATTATAGAGTAAGATATTATAACACGGAAGCACAATATGCCCTTACCAACACCGTTTTAATGGAGCCTTCTAATAAATCATCGAATATTTCAGTTTATCCAAACCCTGTAAGTGGAAATACGATCAATGTTCAAATGAATCAGTTAGAGCCAGGCAATTATCAATTAGCCATTCTTGACAATCAAGGCAGGGTATTAATCACGCAACAAATAACGCATCAAAATAAAAGCAGTACCATACCAGTTAATTTCAATAGAAACTTCACCAATGGATTGTATCGTTTGAAATTAACCCATTTAACTAGTTTGAAAGTGTACACTACCAATATTATTTTTCAAAGCAATAAATAACGGGGCTGATTTTTAAGTCGAAAAAAATGAATCAACGCAATAAATTAATACCAATCACTGCTCTATTTGTTTTGATGAATCATTTTTCTTCAGCGCAAATTGCTATGCCAATTAGCCCTAGTATAGATACTTTATATATGTCGAGTGGTTCTATGACGCCTACTATCGATCCAAATCCCGGATCCAATCCTTTTATTACAGATAGTGCTCAAACATTTGGAAGAATTGTAGCCAATGACGATCCCGGAGGTCCGGGTAGTGGCGGCGGTGGATTTGATCCTCCAGCTGATGCAGCTATCCCATTAGATGGAGGAATTGGTGGTTTGATTTTAGCAGGCGCCGTTATTGGATTAAGAAGAAATAAGAAAGAAAAAAATATTTTATAGGCAGTTCAACGTTCCTTCTTTTTATAGAGTAATACCATAGCGATAACTACCGCGTATACACCATAATTGTAAATGGTATGGTGTTCTATTTTTGCCAATAATGGCCAATGATAAAACAATGCTTTAGCAAGTATTACTATTCTAGCAATATTCAAAATCGAAATCAATAAAAAACCAGCTAGTACCCAAATTATTTTTCGCTTAACATTACTGTATACATCAGCAACAACAAACGCCACCCAAAAAGCATTGACCCCAATTCCCAAGCATTGGTAAATTAATTGAATTCGCAACCTCCCTCCCATATTCAAATAAAATCTACCCTCTACCAAAGCATAATCCCCAAACACACCCAACCAATGTGTAGCAGAACACAATAACATAGTTCTGTAATAGCTCACATAATCAATATGTTTTAGCCATTCAATATAATAACCCCCTTTTTCCGATAACCCAATAAAAGCATAAGTTCCATAATAGAGTACCAAAAAAATCAATAGAAATTTTACTAAAAAAAAGATATCGTTTTGGGAGAATTTCACTTACTGCAAATTACAGATTCTCCTTCCATAAAAACCACAATAATTAGCCAATAAAAACTAACTTCATTGCACAA
>JANOZT010000034.1:0-7985 GCA_031429515.1 Sphingobacteriia bacterium | reverse complement strand
GGTAAGCCTGCGAATTTTGCTGCTTGGCGAGCTGGAGCTTGCCCCGTATTTGCTTGAATCACACAACCCATTAATACCTCGTTTACCAATGCTGGATCAATGCCCGCTTTTTCAATAGCTCCTTTTATGGCGATTGATCCTAATTGAGGAGCAGTAAAATCTTTCAAACTTCCACCGAAACTTCCAATGGGGGTTCTTACTGCCGAAACGATGTACACTGTTTTACTATGCATGGTATTGATTTGTGGGGCAAATTTAAGGAAAAAACTAACAAGTGTTAGGCTAAAAGAATTATGAATTAAAAATTAAGAATTATGAATTAGGGTTATGAATTATTTGAATTGCATTTAACTGTATATATACTCAAGAATAAATTCATTTTCGAAGGAAAACTTTACAAAATCTTCTATTTGCCAATGCGTGAATAATGTAATTCATATCACAATCTGTATAAAGTTTTAACTAGCAAAAGGTCTCACCTTGTGTTATGGTAATTATTCTAATTAAGTAATCAGTGTTCTATTCATAACCAAAAAAATAAAATGAAAAAATATCAATTATTTAGTCCAACAGAAATTGGTTCCATTAAATTGAAAAACCACATTGTAATGGCCCCAATGACAAGGTGCCGCGCCATTGGTAATATACCTAATGAATTAATGGCGAAATATTATCAACAAAGAGCTACTGCAGGATTAATAATTACCGAAGGCACTTCTCCTTCTCCGAATGGATTGGGTTATGCACGTATACCAGGTATTTTTAACAAAGAGCAAATTGAAGGTTGGAAAAAAACAACTGCTGCAGTTCACCAAACTGGCGGAAAAATATTTATACAATTAATGCATACAGGAAGAATCAGTCATATACTTAATATGGCACATGGTTCAGAAATAATTGCTCCATCTGCTGTTAAAGCTGCAGGCCAAATGTGGACAGATGCCAAACAATTACAGGACTACCCTACCCCAAAAGCAATGACTGCAGAAGATATAGTTTCAACACAAGCAGAGTATGTTGCAGCTGCGAAAAATTCAATTGAAGCAGGTTTTGATGGCGTTGAATTACATGGAGCGAATGGCTACTTACTAGAAGAATTTTTATCGCCAATCACCAATGTTCGAACAGACAACTACGACGGAAGTATTGAAAACAGATGTCGTTTTGTGATTGAAGTGGTAGCTCAAGTTGCTGCAGCAATAGGCAAAGGGAAAACAGGAATTCGTTTATCACCCTATGGTGTTGCTGGAGACATGCCTAATTATCCTGAAATTGATGCTACCTACGATTACCTCTCTAAAGCATTAAATAAATTGGATATTGCCTACATTCATTTGGTTGATCATTCTGCGATGGGCGCACCTAATGTGCCAATTGAAATCAAAAAATCAATTCGTGAAAACTTTAAAAATACATTGATCATTTGTGGAGGTTACGACAAAGACAGTGCAGAAGCAGATCTTGATAGTGAATTATGTGACCTCATAGGTTTTGGAAGACCATTTATCAATAATCCTGATTTGGTAGCAAGGCTAGAAAACAATCAAGATTTATCACAAAATCTGAAAACTGAGTTATTTTATTCGGCAGACGAACACGGCTATACAGATTACCACAATTTCAAAATACCAGTAGTTTATCAAATTCAATAAAAAAATTAAATAAATAATAATGAAAACAGAAATAGGAATAACAAGTACAAATCGTCAATCGGTTGCAAATGAACTTGCAAAAATTTTAGCAGATGAAACAATCATCTATATCAAAACAAAAAATGCTCATTGGAATACCGAAGGAGCTGATTTTTATACGATGCATAAATTTTTTGAAACACAATTCGGTCAATTAGATGAAATGATAGATAGTGTTGCAGAACGTATTCGAACTATTGGTCATTATCCACCATCTACATTAAAATTGTATTTAAGTTTAACGCATCTAACAGAACAAAAAAGTGAAAAAAACGACAGTCAAGGATTCATCAAAGAACTTTTAGATGATCATCAAAGTACTATTATTGTTTTACGTGAATATATAAAATCATTTACAAATGATTTTCATGATCTTGGCTCCAGTGATTTCTTAACTGGTCTTATGGAAATGCATGAAAAAATGGCTTGGCTTCTCCGTTCTCACATAAAAAATAAAGAAAAATAAAGAGGCTAGAATACATAAAGATATTTTAATTTTTAAGTATTTTGGTATCCGTTTTTTGGATGTCCACCCGCTTCATCAATATGAATCAAAGCATCAAAGTTTTATAGGAAAAACATTTTCATTCCATAATGCCCCAAAAGCGTAAATAAAGCACATCGGGTAACTACTCCTACACAACACCAAACCAATAATTTTGGTATCGCTACATTTAAACCTGTTCCAACTCCAATACTTACTGGAGCTCCAACAGTCATTGTTCCAAAAAAGCCCAACCCAATAACACCATATTTATTCCATATTTTATAGATCAATTTGCTTTTATCTTCTTCTTTATTGGTTTTTCTGAATTTATTTAAATAAAGCTGTATTTTTTCACCTAAAAATGCAGCAAAGAATACACCTAATAACCCTCCTACAACTGTTGTTACAAAAATGAGCCAAGAAGGTATATTCATCGCAAATCCTGCCGGTATGGCCGCATAAATTTCAAAAGTTGCTAATCCGCCTACCGTAATTATTTTATAAAACATTTTATTTCTACTAATTTATAGTAAAGTAAGTACAAGAAATCCACTTCACAAAGAATGGTAAAGGCAGAAGATTTTACTATTAGAAACAAAAAAATCCGAAAACGACCTTTTACTCCATGAAAGTTTGATGATTTATTATTAACCCTAACTTAAACTGGCCTAACTTAGGGAGAACCTACAAAGCCAATAAACCAAATTTATGCTAACCGCAATCAACCCCAAACTCCCAATGCTTAATAAAGCAATTACAAAGGCTTATTATATTGATCAATTGGGTTTTGAGAATTTAGGATCAAGTAATTATGATGAATATTTAATGGTTACAAAAGATCGAATTGAAATTCATTTTTTCGAATTCAAAGAGTTAGATCCTAAAGAGAACTATGGTCAGGTATATATTAGAACTGATGATATTGAAGCTTTATACCAAAGTTTTATAGAAAGAAATATTTCTATACATCCCAACGGGCTTTTAGAAACAAAACCATGGGGTCAAAAAGAATTCTCTTTACTCGACCCCAACAACAACCTAATTACTTTCGGGCAAAGCTTAGATTAAGCAAGAAAGCAACAATTTCATTGAATTATTGTTAATACTTTCAATGAGTAAGACCTTTTTATCGGCAAAATGGGAGCACCTAATAATGGCCAATTATGCCGTTAAGCCTCAACTTTTGCTCCCTTATCTTCCAAAAGGGGTTGAATTGGATTATTTCAACGACTCTGCCATGGTAAGTTTAGTTGGTTTTATGTTTAAAAATACCAGCTTATTCAACATTCCTATCCCCTTTTTGGGCACTTTTGAAGAAATCAATCTACGTTTTTATGTAAAACGCAAAGAAGGTACCACTTTTAAAAGAGGTGTAGTTTTTATCAATGAAACAGTTCCTTATAAACCAGTGGCTTTTATTGCTAACAAACTCTACAAAGAACATTATATATCCATTCCAACAAGAAATGAAATCATCATTTCAGAAGCCAACAAAAAAATACAATATAATTGGAAAATAAATAATGCTTGGAATAAGCTATATGTAAATACCGATATTAAGAGTATTCCTATGGTAGCAGGAAGTATAGAAGAATTCATTTTTGAACACTATTATGGCTATACAAAAATAGATACAGAAATTTCACAAGAATATAAAGTGAATCATCCCAAATGGTTGATCAATCAAGTCAATGATTATTCTATAGATTGTGATTTTAAAGCAATGTATGGAAATGATTTTGACTATTTAAAAAATGAAACTCCTCATTCTGTTATTGTAGCAGAAGGATCGGAAGTGACAGTGGATTGGAAAAGAACAAAATTTTAAACCCATGTTAATGGAGCAAAAAGATATTGATAGAATTATTGAAATGGCCTGGGAAGATCGCACTCCTTTTGAAGCCATTCTATTTCAATTTAACCTCTCAGAAGCTAATGTAATTGCGTTAATGAGAAAAACATTGAAACGTAGTAGTTTTAATTTATGGCGCAAAAGAGTGAATAGCGGAATTAGTCAAAAACATTCTATCAAAAGAAATGCTGACATAAAAAGATTTAAATGCAGTCGGCAGAAAACTATTTCCATGAATAAAATCAGTAAACGATAAATGGAAATTAATTTTACAACAGACTATTCATTAATTATAGCAAAATTATCGGAGCTAGATCCGGTCAAATATGCAAAAACAAGAAACTATATCAATGGGGCAATATCTTACTTGTCTCCCTATATATCAAGAGGAGTGATTAGTACAAAAGAGGTACTAGATAGAGTAATGCAACAAGGGTATAATACTTACCAAATTGAACCATTTATCAAAGAACTGTGTTGGCGGGATTATTTTCAAAGAGTTGCACAAGTTAAAAATCTACAAACAGATATAAAACAACCACAACCAATTATCAATAATTATGAAATTCCTAAGTCAATTATAGAAGCATGTACAGGAATTGAAGGAATTGACAATGCTATAAAGAGATTATATCAAACTGGCTACATGCACAATCATTGTAGAATGTATACCGCTTCAATAGTCTGCAATATTGCTAGATCGCATTGGGCTGAACCTGCGAAGTGGATGTATTATCATTTGTTAGATGGGGATTTTGCCAGCAATACTTGCAGTTGGCAATGGGTAGCTGGCGCAAATAGCAATAAACTGTATTATGCCAATCAAGAAAACATCAACAAATATACTTTTACCAATCAACTAAATACTTTTTTAGACAACTCCTATGAAGCTTTGGTTGATATTGCTATTCCAGCGATTTTATCGAATACGATCACTCCATCATTCGTTACCCCATTAAATGAGATCGATACAAAGGAATTACATATTGACAATACTGTTCCAACATACATTTACAACTATTATAACCTTGATCCAAAATGGCATGAGCAGGAAAAAGGGAATCGGATTTTATTGTTAGACCCTTTACAATTTACAGATCACCCAATCAATAGTAATTGTTTAGCGTTTATGCTTAATTTAAGCAAGAATATAAAAGACATTCAAATTTTTATAGGATCATTTGCAGCATTAGTGAACAAGTATACTATTCACCAAATATTTTATAAAGAACATCCACTCAATAATGATTATAAAGGGATAGAAGAAAGCAGAGATTGGATAGATGAAGACAATACCGGATATTTTACTTCATTCTTTGCTTATTGGAAGCAGGTAGAGAAAAAACTCAAAAAAAGATACGCATGAATTTACAAAGAAATGATATTGAACAATTAGATCAACGTTATAGAACTGCATTTGTTAACTCTTTGGCCGGGTTCAGACAAGCAGTATTAGTAGGAACCAAATCAATAGAGGGGCATTCCAATTTGGCAATTTTTAATTCTTTGATTCATTTGGGTGCCAATCCTGCATTATTAGGGCTGATCAACCGACCGGACAGTGTACAAAGAGACACTTTACAAAACATTAAAAATACTAATGAATATACACTCAATTATGTGTCTTCAAAACATTATCAAAAAGCCCATCAAACTTCAGCTCGCTATGAAAAAGGAATTTCTGAATTTGAGAAAGTTGGACTTTCTGAAGAATATTACCATTCTTTCACTGCTCCATTTGTAGCTGAAGCAATTGTAAAGATCGCAATGAAATTAGAAGACATTATACCCATACCTATCAATGGAACCATTTTAATTATCGGAAGTATTCAACAGGTTAGCATAGATGATGTATTAGTAAAAGAAGATGGATTTGTAGATCTCTCCAGTGCATCCGTTTTAGTTAGTCAAGGCCTGGATGCCTACTTTTCTACTTCAATGGTTGGAAGAATGGCATACGCAAAACCAGATTAATATTTAAGGATGAAAAATGTAGGCATTGTTTTCCCACACCAATTATTTGAAAAGAGTAAATTAATAGGAACCTGCGATAAAATATATTTAGTAGAGGAATGGCTTTATTTTAAGCAATTTCCCTTTCATCAACAAAAAATTGCATTACATAGGGCTAGTATGCAGTTTTATAAAAGTTTCCTTGAATCTAAAAAATGTAAAGTTATTTATATTGATGCTCAAGAATCAATTGCGGATGTACAATTGCTGATTCCACATTTAAAATCTTTAGGTGTACAATCATTTGATTATATAGACACTACCGACAATTGGTTAGAAAAAAGAATTAGCAGCACCTGTGAATCGCTTAATATAGTAGCAAATAAACATGATTCCCCCATGTTCATCAATTCATCTACTGCTATTAGTTCTTATTTTTTAAATAAAAAAAAGCTATTCCAAACTGATTTCTACAAAGATCAACGAATACAACTTGATATTTTAATTGAAGACAAAAAACCAACTGGAGGCAAGTGGACATATGATGATGAAAACCGATTAAAATATCCAAAAAAGAACCTACCTCCTCCTGTACACCAATTTACAGTTAATCCATTTTTCAAAGAAAGTATGGAGTACACCAAAAAACATTTTTCAAGTAACTATGGTCAAATAAATAATCATTTTATTTATCCTACCACTTTTGAAGAAAGTAAAATTTGGTTGAACGATTTTTTGAAATATCGTTTTCCTTCTTTTGGTGCTTATGAAGACGCAATTGTTTCCAAAGAAATTATTTTACATCATAGTGTACTTACTCCTCTTTTGAATATTGGATTACTTACACCGCAATTTATTATTATTGAGGCTTTACAATATGCTAAAACTAATGATATTCCTATCAATTCAGTTGAAGGTTTTATCCGACAAATAATTGGTTGGAGAGAATTTATAAGAGGCGTTTATGAATTGAAGGGTACAGAAGAACGCACCAAAAATTATTGGGGTTTTACCAAAAAAATTCCACATTCATTTTGGAATGGCACTACAGGCATTGAACCAATTGATAGTACCATTAAAAAAGTATTAGCAACTGGGTATTGCCACCATATAGAACGATTAATGGTATTGGGCAATTTCATGCTTTTATGTGAATTTGACCCTAATGAAGTATACCGTTGGTTTATGGAACTCTTTATTGATGCATATGATTGGGTAATGGTTCCAAACGTTTATGGGATGAGCCAGTTTGCCGACGGTGGTTTAATGGCCACCAAACCCTATATCAGTGGAAGTAATTACCTATTAAAAATGAGCGATTATACAAAAGGAAATTGGCAACCTATTTGGGATGGATTATTCTGGCGATTCATGCATGTACACAGAGACTTCTTTCTACAAAACCCACGATTAGGAATGCTGGTAAGAACTTTCGATAAAATGAGTGATGAAAAAAGACGTACGCATTTAACAAATGCTGAAAACTATTTGCAATCATTACACTAGCATCAATTTATTTAACCAACTCAATGCCTGTTTGGGTAAAAACAATCAATTTTTGTTTATATAAATTACCAGTTGTCATTTTAAACGATTTTTTACTCATCCCAAAGAATGCATAAATGGTTGCTGGATCTGATTTGTCGTTATATGGCAAATACCCATTGTTCTCATTCAATAACCGCAATACCTTCTCTCCTTCATCTTCTACTTTTGTAAAGCCAGGTTTACCCAATACTAGATCGATCTTGTTATCTGGACGAATTTTTTTAATAAAGCCTTTTACTTTATCACCAATTTCTAATTTTTGAAAAATTTCATTACCATGCAAAATACCAATATGCTTATTATTGATGATCATCACAAAGCCCAATTCCGAAGTTCTGTAAACCAACAGATCAACCAGCTCCATTTCCTTAACAGTCAACTCATCGTTGCTCATGGAACTTTCGATCTTTTCGGTAGCAGCTACCCTTCCTGTCATTTCATCAATATACAATTT
>JANOZT010000033.1:0-17826 GCA_031429515.1 Sphingobacteriia bacterium | reverse complement strand
GTTCCTATAAAGTCATTTCCTAAACGAAGAGCTTCTTCTCTACTAAAGGAAATAATCTCTTTAACCTGTGCTGAAAAATTATTATCCATAATCTAAATTTGGATTTATACAATTATAACGAATATTTTTGAGTGAAGTTGTGGGTCATTTATACACACTTTGTTAATTCACAATCTGATTATGGAAGTCAAAATTGATACCAAGGAGAAATTTACCGTTGTAACACCGATTGTAGCCATTATTTCTGCCAATATAGCAGCAACATTGATTCCGATCTGCGAAAAACTGCTGCATGAGCCGGTTAAAAATGTTGTGTTAAATATGGAATCTGTTAAAGAGCTAGATCAAGTATTTGCAAAACAGTTGATGGAATTGCAGGAGCGATTTTATGAAAATAGTGCCTCTTTTGTTATTTGCAATGTCACTAAAGAAGTAGATCAACAATTGGAGGAATTCGAAATTCTGGAAATGCTCAATATCACTCCTACTGAATCGGAAGCATGGGATATTGTACAAATGGAAGAAATAGAACGTGAGCTTTTAGATGGAGATGATATTAATTTCGAAACCCATTCATAGTTAGTATTGTTCAATGCCTCAAGATAATTACTATTCATTGCTCGGAGTTCCATTTCATGCAAGTAGGCTTGAAATTAAAAAAGCCTACAGAAGAAAAGCATTGCTCTATCATCCAGATAAGAATAATAACGACCCAATTAAAGCTGAAAAATTTCAGTTGATTCAAACTGCCTATGAAACTTTATCTAATGCAGTTAAAAGAGCCGAATACAATAGAACCATCTGGCTTGATCAATCAACAACAAGAATCAAATCTTATTTGAGCCCAGAAGAAATAATAATTGCAGCTAAAGATTTGAATAAAAAATGTGCTAACCAAAATCAGTTTTTTATTAATCAAGATTGGCTGTTCAATGAATGTCATGAATTGATTTCGGAACAAAACCAAGCTCTGTTTATTCAAGATCCAGCATTGAAAATGCAATTATTTCAAGAACAAACAGAAAGCTTTAAGTATATACCTTATAAAGAATTAGAAACGTTCAAAACTATTTGGTTGAAATTTGCTCAACAGGATGAGGCTTTGATTCAAGCAATACAACAGTACTTTTCCGCCCGAAAAAGAGAAGCAATCTGGGAAAACAATAAAGTGTTTATAGCAGTATTGATTGGATCAATAATTACTTTTTTGATATTGAAGGGATAAATCATTTCCATTCACTATCAAATGGAGTATACCCATTTAAAACAAACCCATTCCTTCCAGTAATTGAATTAAAATACTTTCCCCTTTTAGTATAGATTGCAATTGCTCCAGAGAATCCTGTTGTTGAGCTGTATTGAAATGGAGGTCGAAAAACTTTAATCATTGCTATATCTCTTGGAAAAACCAATGTATGTTCTCCTGGAAGTAATTCAAACTCATCTATGAAAATGGAACAAATTTCTTGACGCCATTTAAAAACCTCATTATTAGCTGAATCTGTTTCAACTGTTAATCCAGGTACTTTTTGTTGTAGAAACCATCCTAAAGTAGGTGAATTAGCTAATTCCTCATTTTCAATACCGTCGAATATGATTGCATTTTCATTTTTAAATAATCCGCTACTGTATTGATCATCAAATTCCTGAACTTTAGTTTTGACTTTTGAGTAAACGGTAACGTTATTAAGCGTAAATGTTTCATCTTGGTTTTCAAATGTAAAATGATGTTTTGAAATACCTGTTGTATCAAATGTTTTCCCTATAGAAAAATAAACTTGATTAGTAATTATTGGATTAAAAAAAGAGTCAATTGGTGTTGTTAATTGTATTGAAAGATAATTGTTCTTTGTTTTTTTTATCGGTGAAAAATAAAAAGACGCTTTCTCTTCAAATAACAATGGTTTTGAAACAAAATTCTTGTTTTTATCAATTTTAATTTGATCAACCAAAGTCTTATTTTTATTGGTTCTCATCATATAATTAATAATAGAATCTTTTTGATCTAAATCGTTAATATGGCCATATATTTTGTAAAAGCCATTCTGGATCATACAGGTTATTAAATAGTTGCCATCTTCTATCGTTTCATTTATTTTTAGCGCAGCATTCAATTCTCCTTCTATCAAAGGATACCTGAATTTCCAACGTTGATGCGTTTTTACATTATCTATCCAAACATGAACTGAAGCAGACTTAAGTTTTAGACTTTGATAGTCTTTACAAATCAGATTTAATTCAATTGAATCTCCTTTTTGATATGCATTTTTCGAAAGTGTAATTTGCAAAGTGTCCCCTGCAATTAAATTTGTAGAAACTAAAAAGCATACAATTAGTAAAATAACATTTCTCGCCATAGTCGATTTAAAAAAATGAATACTTTAAAGTTAAATAATTAGAACAATAAAAAAGCCATCCTAATAGAATGGCTTTTGTTAAAATAAAATATCTCTTTAATTGTTTCCAACAAATGTTGAAGACAATGTATTGGCAGGATAAGCAAATGATGGAGTTACTAAACCTCTAACAATAATTGTATAAATTTTACCAGAAACTGCAGTGAATGTTTGTGTTCTTAAAACAGCATTTGTTGCTACATTTCGAATTTGAACACTATAAGAAGTACCAGTAACTAAAGCATCAATCGGTACGAATGCACTAAATTCTTTATATCTATAAGATGCTGCTGGAAATATTGGAGTTGTTGCTGTTCCAACATATGCATTCAATGCGGGTGCATCAGAACTAGCATGAATGATTCGCAAACTTGCTTTTCCGGCAGCTGGGATAGTTAAATCATCTTCAATCCATATCAAATCTGGAACCGAAGCTAAATTAGCAGCAATTAAGGTATAATTAGGTCTGTTGGCTTCATTTAATTTAACATTGTAAGTGGATTGGCTAAATACAGAATTTATCCCTCCAGTTTTTACAGAAATAATTCTTGAGCCAGGAGTAATACCATTATAAATCGTGTTAGATCCAAATCCTATTGGCGTGATGTTTTGTTTGAAATTGTCTACAAAAACATCAATATTTGGTAAATCTGGAGCTGCATTCACAATCATATATCTTGCATATCCTGGATCTATTGGATCTTTTGCGCAACCAATTATGAAATTTATTCCAAATAAAACCAATACTACTAAAAAGTTCTTTTTCATTCTATTTAAATTATAATCATTAATAAGTTGCAATAATATTTGCTCCTCTAGACATTGTGCCAGAAGTTGCTTGATAACGTCCTCTAAACACCAACGTGTAATTTCTTCTTTGATTAAAAGTAAAGCCGTTAATCGATGTTAAGATTGTTGTAGTTCCTGCAACCCTAATATCCAAAGTATCTGTAACAGCAGTTCTGTGAGGAATTACAGCCGATACTCCCAAAGGTGCTACGTTTGAAAAAATGTTAGCTTGTCTAGATCTCGAAAATACATCAACATTTATTGTTGGGGTAACAGGTTGAGAGCTAAAAACAATATTAACAAACTTCAAATTACAAGTAGTATCAGTTGGGATATTGATAACATCATTTACTACCAATGCTTTTACTGCATTTGCTGTATCATAAGAGTATATTGAATAATATTGTCCAGCTAAAAAATTCTGAGAAAAAGTTAGTGGGTTTTGAGCTGGCACTACAGCACTGTCTACAATTGAAATTGACCTACTGCCAGGTGCAATAGTTGTAAAAGCAGTAACTGTTGATGCACCTGGGAATACACCTCCCATTGTAAGCGGCGTTCCATTCAATCTTTGATTATCTACTGAAATAAAATTTCTCACTGCTCCTAAACTTCCTGAATAAAATCTAACATAAGAAGTTTGAACCAAATTCGAGTTTTCTGCGGCTCTACCATCAAAATCTTTAGTACAAGAAACTAAACTGATAATAGTATAAATTCCTCCAAGTATAAATATATTTTTCATATTCATTGTTATTGTTTTTTTATGGTTTAGATGACCACTGTTCTACTGTATGATAATCCAATGCTATAGCACCAATTCTTGTTAATTCAGATACATTATATAAATATTCTGAATTATATCTTGGTCTACATCTATACACTAATTTACTATTGTTGTTTGCAAAAAGGTCAATTCCAGTTGGCGGTACAAAATCTGCATATACCTGTTGCGTTGGAGTCGCTGGATCTAAATCTGTATAATGAAACCTTTTCATATCGTTCCAAGTTTCTAATGCATTGTATCCATACAATGCAATGTATTTTTGTAACATGATATGGGAAATAGTTAAATTAGCTGCAGTTGGAACAACAGTTGGATTTGCCAAATAAGCATCTCTAGTGGCATTAGTCATTACTCTAGTAGATGGAACCGCAGAACCATAATCATTAATCAGCATATCAAAATTCAATCTAATTCCATCTGTATATGCAACTAAAGCTGCAGCTCTTTGTCCTTTTCTAAGTAGTGCTTCAGCTAACATGAACTTAATTTCACTTGCACTAATAATGGGGAATGGAGAACCATTCTTGAAAATGTATCTACAATCAGCATCTGAAGTAGGTGCTGCTGTAGTTCCAAATGTTCCACCCCAGAAATTGAAAGGTTGATCATTTGCTACTAACCCACTCGCTCCTCCATTAGGTCTTCCTCCTCTAAATGTACCATTCGTGTTTTCACGAATAATATAAGCAGCTCTCGGGTCAACAGCACCAGGGAATCTACTATTTGTCCCGCTCAATAAATTGGATATGAATGCAGATTGACGCATTGTACCAACATTATTTCTATACGGTCCATAAAAATTAGATGTACCTGTAATTCCCGTATTTGCAAATCTCATTGTACTATTATCAGCATTTGAATTCACAGATAAATTTGCATAGAATATTACAGAATCAGCATTATAACTTGCTTTATTGCTTAAATGATTAAAAGATCTAGCCATTACAGCATAAACAAATTTCTTCCATTTATTTACGTCCCCATTATTAAAAAATGCATCTCCTTTTGCTAAATTGGCTGGACTAGCACTATCCCCAGTGTTATTTAAAAATGTAATAGCAGTTCTGCATATTTGACGAACAGTATCATACACTAAAGCTTGTTCATTATAATTAAAAACCAGCTGATCTTTGTTAAATGCTTCGCGTACTATAATGTCGCCATAAACATCTGCTGTTGTTAACCAACTCCAAGCAAAAATGGCATAACCAACACCCACATAATCCCATTTCTTTTCTTCAGCTCCCCAAGCAATCATTTGTTTTAAATTTTGACCCATGCCATAATAATGCATTGCCCAAACTGAACCCATCAAATCACTAGCACCTGTGGCACCGCCCATTTGATCGAATTGATTTCCAGTAGTATTAGTAACCCAATATTGAACATATCTACCTATTTGCATTCCATCATTTGCAGTACCATAAGCAGAACCAGCCGCTGCTGAGCTACCTCCCATATTGCCAATAATTCCTGGCAATAAAGATTCTGTTGGTACTCTAACACCTGCATTGGGATTAGCAAATGCTTCATCTACTTTTTTCTGACAACCAACAATTGTACTTACAAGAGCAAGTAATATTATTGTTCTCATTGTTATATATTTTCTTTTCATAATTATCATTAATTTATCAAATTAAAAACCAACTCTAATTCCAAAATTTATTCCTATTGGTGTTGCTAAGGTTCCATAATCAAAACCGAAAGCACCTACTCCACGAGTTGCAGAAGTATTGCCACTTACTTGTGGATCAGCTCCTGTATAATTGGTAATTAAAAATAAATCGTTACCAGTAATGAAGATGCTAGCATTTTTTAGACCATTGATTTTTCTAACTGTAGCTGGGTTTAATGTATAGCTTAAAGTAATATCCCTCATACGAAGCCAGTTGATATTCTTTTCGATAAAAGCTTCTTCAGGCATTTGACCAGCAGTATAATAGGCATCATTGTATGCAGGAATAACAGCAATTGTATTGATAGTTGGATTTGCAGTGTTTGCAAATCCATCATTCAATACTCCAGCTACCACTCTAGGTTTAAATCTATCAACAGTTGAAGGGCTTCTTCCTATGCTTGTTAGCAACATGTTATTAGCATTGAAAATATCTCCACCCATTTTAAGATCCCATAAGAAACTCAATCTCCAACTTTTGTACCTGAATGAATTGTTGATACCTAAAGTGAATGCAGGATTTCTATCTCCTCTCAGTTTAAAAAGACCATCAGTAAATGGCAATCCACTTGAAGGATTAATAAGAATTTGTCCAGCATTATTTCTTGAGTAACCCCAAGATGCAATACCTGTGGTAGGGCTACCAATTCCCAATACACTTGCTCTTGCATTTCCATACAACCAAGTGTCAGCAATATAAAATTCTGAAACATTCGCGGGGAAGTCTACCACCTGATTCCACATTCTATTGAAGTTCAAACGGATATTCCATCCGAAGTCTTTTTTATTGAATGCTTGATAATCAATAGAAATTTCTACACCTTCATTTCTTGTACTAGCAGCATTTTGAGTATTTAATACATATCCAGTACCATAACTAAGGCGCATGTTCTCAATGATCTGACCTTTTGTTAAGGTATTATAATAAGTACCTTCAATTCCTAATTTTCCTTTGAATAACTTGATTTCAGTACCAACTTCATAAGTGCTTTGACGTTCAGGTTTTAAATCAGGGTTATTATTGGTAAACCCATAAGAGAATGCTGGAATGTTAGAACTAGCAAAGTTGTTTACAAATACAGATTGAGTAGAGTAAGCTGAATTTAATCTAGCAGTACTGGCTAATGAACTTCTTAATTTCCAATAAGAAAGAACACCTCCCTTTTTTAACCCAGGCAAGATATCACTCATAATAGCACTAATACTTACACCTGGATAATTGTAATTTCTATTTTGAGATGGTAATGTTGAAGCAGATTCAAATCGATGAGAGTAATTTAAAAACAAATAGTTCTTATAACTAACTGCAAATTCACCAAAGAATGCTATTTGACGTGTGATAGACAAATTTGGCTCTCCAAAATTATTTCTTAATAATCTTAACCTAGTATTTGGATCTGTATTATTACTATCTGTTCTACTTGGGTCTGCAACATTATTACCTGTTATAGCAATCATTTCAGTTCTATAATCTTGCCACATTGTTCCTACCATAACTCTAGTACTAAAGTCTCCAAACTGTTTTTTTGCAGTTGCATTGATGGTATGGTTATATCCTTTATAAGTTCTCCAATAATTATCCTGAGAACCTCTAACAGCTGTTGAAACATAAAATGATTGAGGGTTAAAGTTTTGGTAACCGATAGTTTTATAAGTATCGTATCCAAATCTTCCCATAATGCTTAACCATTTTGTTGGATTGTAGTTTACACCTAAAGTAGTAAATAAACGATCCGTTTGGTCGCGGCCTTTGTTATTCTGAACATTCCATAAAGGGTTATCAAATTCTCCATTAGCATTAGCAGAGAAAATAGGTAATTTATTACCCCCATCATCGCCAGTATTGTTAATATCATAAATATTAGGATACTGAAGTAGCCCTAATAAATAACCACCAGCTGATCTTAATACTTTTTGAGTATTGGTTCTTGTATATGCAATTGATGGAGTAATTTCTAAGTACTTTCCAATTTTTGTAGTATTTCTTAAACTAAAATTGAATTTCTCTTGACTATTGTTTGGTACTACTCCATTTTGATTTGAATAACTAGCTGATAAACGGAAAATGGATTTTTTGTAACCAAAATCTACTCCTAAATTATGTGTTTGAGAAAATCCAGTTCTGAAAAATGCATTGATATTATCATACAATTTAGTCCCTTGAGGATATTGTGGTCCAAAATACCTGAAAATATTTGACGAAATATTATTGGTACCATTTGAAAATGCATCAATAGTTGGAGGGAACCGGGTTAATTCCTGAATGCGAATTGCATTATCATATTGAACTGCTAATTTATTGGTTTTAGCTTTTTTTGTAGTGATAACAATGGCTCCAGAACTAGCCTGACTTCCATAAAGTGCAGTTGCTTCAGGCCCTTTAAGTATAGTTACATTTTCAATATCATTGGGATTTAAATCAGACATACGATTACTATAATCGTTATTCCTATTTGGTCTATCAGATGCAAGACCAACACCCCTACCACCGTCTGAGTTTTCATCTATGGATGAATTATCCATAATGACTCCATCAACTACAAATAGAGGTTGATTACTTAATGACAAAGAGTTAAATCCTCTTAATACAATTTGAGAAGAAGCACCAACAGTTCCTGAAGTAGGGTTTACAGTTAACCCTGCTACCCTTCCTTGAAGACTATTAATAAAATTATCTCTTTGTGTCTCCTGAATTTCGGCACCTTTTACACCTTGTGTAGAATAGCCCAATTCTCTTGGTTTTCTTTTTTGATCCATTGCCACAACAACTACATCTTCTAAATCAGTTGCTTCAGCCTTTAAACGGATGATGACTTTAGTTTCATCTTTAATGGTAACTCTTTGAGATTCATATCCCAAAATAGTTACTAATAGAATTTGACCTTTAGCTGCTTTTAAAGTAAAGTCGCCTTTCTCATTGGTTTTAGTAGCAGTTGATTTTCCAACTACCCTAATAGATACAGATTCAAGCGATTGCCCTTTATCTAAGTCAGATACATTACCTGAAACTGTAATATCCTGTGAATAAGCTTGAATAAAGAAAAGGAAACTAAAAATAAAGGTCATTCCTCTTGCAAGTGAGAGTTTTCTCATAGCGCAGTGTTTGTTTTTAATTGTTTAATAATTGCAGAAAAACGCAATTAAAATTTTCGAAAATCTTGTAGTAAAATTATATGTTAAAATTATATTAACAATACCGATGATCATATTTTTTTAATTAAAAACGCTTTTGTGGAAAAATTAATGTTGAAGACCCGCGGTTTTCTGCAACAATGTGCATGATTGTGTAATAAATACATATTATAAAACTTGCATACCCGGTACTTGATAGTTCAATAAATGTTCATCTTCAGGAACTAATTCTGTTATCAACACATCAATTTTATCCAAAGTACAAACTTGCAAATGTTGAACTGTATTGAGTTTTTCAGAAATAGCCAATGAAACCACTTTTTTAGAACAGGCGATCATGGCTTTTTTTACTTCAATGATTTCCCATTCCAAATCGGTAATACCATATAAGGGATCTATGCTATTAGTTCCCAATAAACATAAATCTGCCCGAATTTGAGATAAACGTTGCACCACTTCCGCTCCTACAGCCATTTGGGCGCTCTTCAACAGTTTATTACCTAGAAAAATCACTTCTACATTCGGATGATCCAGCAATTCCAAAGCTATGGGAACATTGGCCGTAACAAAAGTGGCATTCAATTGCGGAGGTAATAATTTCACCAATTCCCGCATAGTTGTTCCTCCAGAAATCACAATCAGCATCCCATCTTTAATCAATTCTATTGCTTTTTGGGCAATAATCTGTTTAGCAGAAAGATTGTATACATTTTTAGATTCAATGGTAAAGTGGAATGAATTTGCCAATGCACCTCCATGAACCTTAATCAATTTACCTTCCTCAGCTAATTCTTGTAAATCCCTACGAATAGTATCTTCTGAAACTTCTAATTGATTGCCTAAATCGGACGATAATACCTTATTGTGGATATTAATTTGCTGTATGATATAAGCTTGTCGTTCTTTTTTTAGCATGCTTTAAAAATAATAAAAAACGCATAAACCCGTATTTTTTTTTATTTTTTATAAAAATGGAAAGTATTCAAAAAAGTACTAAATTAGTATTCTTAAAATTAAAATCATGAAAAACAAAATTAAAATTCTTTTGGGGATGATTACAATGTCACTTGTATTTATTTTAATTTCTGCATTTAGTGGAAATACCAACACATCTCAGCCAGTTAATGAATCTGTTTACAACTTGGCTTTACAAAACAAAACAATGAGTTCTTGTGAGGATAAGTTGTATTGGAATGAATTTATGTGTTACACAGAAGAAATGGAAATTTCATCCTATAAAGTTTGTTTACCTATGAACAGAATTTTTGGAACCGAGTGCGAAACAATGTGGGATCAAACGGATTGTGGTCAATAATTAAAAGACAATTGATAAAAAAAACCGAATAAAAATAGGCTGTCTCAAAAGTATGAGATAGCCTATTTTTATTCGGATGTCAATCCTACAATAGCTGTCGATTAATTCAATCTGATACTTAATTTTTATTTTCGAGAATTACTCTTTTTATTCTATCTAACATGCGACCAAAAAACTTTTTATTCTATCTAACCATGCGACCAAAAAAATTTGCTTATATAATTCTTATTTGTTTTGTAGTTTCTTGTAAAGAAGAAATTAAGCAAATAAAAATAAACCTAGAAAACAAAGAAGATATTAAATTATCCACTTATTTCGATTCAATAGAGCTAATACCAATAAAGCTCGATTCACTGAACTTAAAATTGAATATCACCAAATTTTATGAAACAGAAACTAAGGTCTATATTTTAGATAGAAAAAATACCAAGTCGGTATTGATTTATGATAAAAATGAACAAAGAATGATATTTAGTATTGGAAAATTTACCGATACTAAAATGAATATTGATCCTTTAGATATTTATATTGACCAAACATCTGGGGATTTAGAAATAACCGATGTTACTTTTAAAAATATTCATGTATTCGACTCCATTGGTAACTATAAGTTTTCTAAAAAAACCTTGTATATTTTTAATTGTTATTATAAAATTGATTCCTCAAATATTTGGTACAATGGTAATTTTTTTAACAACAATGCTTTTTTTAACAGTTATGAAAACTACAGTTTATTTAATCAAGTAGGCCAAGCAACAAAAAATAAACTTTTGCCATATGATACTAGAAATAAAAAAAAGTCGACCCCAATGATTGCCGATAATTGTTTTTTTAATTCAATAAATGGAATTTATTTTATAAGAAAAGGCGAGAATTCTATTTACAAATATAAAAACCATCACTTTAATAAAGAATATGAAATTTTATTCACAAAAGACAAAGACAGTGTATTAACAGACCCAAAATCAACTTTTATTAATGAAATTTTTTTTGAAAACGATAGTATTATCCTACAATCTCTTGTAAATGATGGTAAACAGAAAATTGCTATTTACGATAAAAATAAAAAACATTCTTTCATCATTGGAAAAATAAATAATGATATTAATTCATTTAACATTTTTACTTTTAATCATTCAAACAAAGAATTTATATATGCCTTTTTAAATTATGACTTTATTTATCAAACTACTTTTTTTAAAAAATCTTTTTCACCAATATTCGTTAACCAACTGGTTTATTTTAAGAAAAATTATCCACAATCTTCCATTATTCTTAAGCTAAGAGTAAGAAAATAAGTATGAAAAAAATAAATCTATATAAACCATTTTTGATATTAATAACATTAATTTTATTATGTATAAAATGTAATACAAAAGACAACATTATAGAAGAACCCATTCCAAAGTCATCATTAAATTATAATGATTTAAAAAATGGTGCGGCTAAAAATATTGGTCTACGAATAGCAACAGATAGTGTTATTGTATATAACTTTAACAAAAAGTCATCTGAATTATCAAGTATTATTAAAAAACACCCAAAAGCAATTTTAATTCGCTTGTGGAATAATAACTGCTCCACTTGTATTGAAATGCTTTTTTATAAATTAAAATTAAATGAGGATAAAAAAATACCACTTGTTATATTCTATTCTGGAAGCAAATGTGAGGAAATTGAAAATATGGCGGCAGTTCAAAGTCTTAAAGTACTTATCTTTTCTACAAAGGAAGAGAACCTGTTTAAAATTCCCGCAGAGAATCGCAAATTACCATACATCATTAATGTTGATGCTAACTTATTGGTAACCAATTGCTCCTTTGTTGAATTAAATTATCCAAAACTTATTCAAGAATTTATTAATCAAACTAATGAATAAAATTTATGCGCTTTATTCATTATTCTAGAACATTTTTATACATAATTATTTTATTATTGCTTCCATTTATTGAATTTCAATCCCTTTATGAATCCACTTTAAACAGTAAATATTTTACTTTCTTTTTTGCAACACAATTACTTTTTTTTTCGTACATCTTTTTTCATAAAAATAAAAGCTGCATCCAAATAAATAAACTTGAAATTGGCTTATTGGGATTTGTGTTTATAGCAGTTTTTCATTTATTAGGAACAAATGGAAAATTGCACACGATTAATGGAGCATTTTTTATTGTATCGGTACAGCTTTTTTATTGTATAAAAGTAGAGTTAGAACTAAATAAGTCATTTATTAGAACCTCCTTATTATTGCTCTTATTAAGTGGTTTATTACAATCGGGCATAGGAATGCTCCAATATTTTGATTTTATTCCACTCGGATTCTCTTACACAAAAATAAACGGCACTTTCCCAAACTCTGGTCATTTAGCTAATTATTTAGCAACAATATTCCCCATAGCGATTTATATTTTTTTATATGATAATTTAGAAGGTTTTTCTAAATACCATAAAAAACTAGCCATTGGGTTAATTTTTATTCTTTTTATTATAATTCCATTAACAGAAAACAGATCTGGATTAATTTCTTGTATATTAATATTATTATTATCGCTTTATGATAATTTAAATAAAGAAGTTTCATTCTCTTTTTTAAAGAAAAAGTTGATGGGAATTTCAATAATAGTCATTTCAATTATTGTTTTATTTTTTTTATACCAAAAAAAAATAGATTCATCCAATGGAAGGTTGTTTATCTGGAAAACATCTATTGCATTAGTAAAAGAGAAGCCGTTTTGGGGTAATGGATTTGATCGATTTTCGAAAGTATACAACGAAGTCCAAGGTGCTTATTTCCAAAACAAATCTTATTCTGAAGCAGAATTTTATACAGCCGATATTATTACCCATGCATATAATGAAATTTATGAATTTGTTATAAATTATGGTATAATTATATTAATACCAATTTTTTATATTTTTTATATTTTATTTGCATCATCAAACAATAGACAGCAAAATTTATCAAGAAATTGTTTAGTAGCACTATTTAGTATAGCACTTTTTTTTTATCCAACGTCAATTATTTCCATTCGGTTAAATTTATTATTGTTTCTTGCCATTTTCAGTTCAACTATTAATCAAACAAAATTTAATTTTATAATTCCTGACATAAAATATATAAATGCAACAAGAACTGTATTTATGGTAATTCTAAATGTTGGAGTAATTTATCATTGCATACATCTATTATTAATTAATAAAAAATTATTAGTTGGTGTATATGGGGAAAAGCAATTTAAAACAAACAAAGTGGAAGAGATGAATAAATATGAAATGAATAGTGTAGATTTTTTATTACAGCAAGCCGATTTTCAGGTAAAAGAATCCGCTTTAAAAGAATCGAATTATTTTTTAGAAAAAGCGGCTACATTATCAACAGACCCGATTATTTATTATAAGATAGCTGAAAATTATTCGAAATTAAACAGGAATGATTCTGCAGAATATTTTTATCGAAAATCAATTAACATTATTCCTAATAGACTATACCCCAGGTTTCTTTTATTAAAACACTATATTAGAAAAAGAGCATACCCAAAAGCAGAAGAATTGTGTAAGCAGATATTAGAAATTAAACCAAAAGTAAACTCTGATGCAACTATTTTTATTCGGGGGTTTGCTGAAAAATATTTGAATGATTTTAGTCATTAACACTTATGTAATTAATATTCAATGTGTTGCATCATTATAAAAAATATTTTTTTTTAATAAAAGATTTAATTAAATTCGATTAAACAAAAATTTAATTATGAAAAACAAATTAACTTATCTTACCGCTTTTCTTTCTGTTTCTTTTCTTGCATTAACATTTGGCTCTTTAAAGGCTGAGAGTAATAATACTACAAAAAATCCAAATGTTAGCATTTATGATCTTAGTGTGAAAATGAAATCTGGAAATGACTGTGATCCTTTTGGAATGGTCTCAGAACTTTGCATGGGTTGGGTAACTTGTGATGGCAAAGAAGATATTGCATTTGGATTAAAAGATAAATGCACTCGTTATGCAGAAGGTGAATCATGTTCGTATGGTGAAGAAAGTGAATGTCGAGTTGAATGTTATTAGCAGATAAATCTAAAACAGCTTTATTATATTTTATAAATAGTAAAGCTGTTTTTTCAACCTCCTTTTGTATATATTATTTTTAATATTCTCTCAGAGTCAAGAATTTTACTTTTTTATTTCGTTTAAAATAGGTTATAAAGTATTCAAGTTCTTGTAAATGCTTTTTACTTTTTAAGCTCCTTTCATGTATTAAAATCACCAAATTATTCTTTGAAAAAGAATTTTCATTGCCAATCTTTTCGTTTATTTTATTTATTATACTGAAATGATTTTCTATAATAGTATCTGCTTTTTTATCAAACTCCCATTCTACATCCCAACCTATCACTTTATATTTTTTTACATATAGCGAAGAACATAGCAATGCAAGCTCATCTGATTTTGATTTTTTTTCAGACAAATACCAACTGTTTCTTCCAGGCAGTCTTACTATTTTGTTTTTAATTTTTAATACTGTATCTGCTTTTAAAATATCATTAACCACTAAGTTAGGATATTCATAGAAAATTTTATATTGTTCATTTGCATGAGAATAACTATGGTTCCCGATCATGAAAAAAGGGTATTGTTTGTATAAATAGTTAAAAATATCATCATTTTTCTTTTCTGCTAGCTTTTTACCAATTAAGAAAAAAGTGGCTTTCACATCTAAACTTTTACACAGCATAGCACAATTAATTGTTTCAATTGAAGGTCCATCATCAAATGTGAGATATATTGCTAAAGGTTGGTTGTTTATTTTATCTAAATAGTCATTATGTGTTGCACATCCTAAAGAAATAAAAAACATCAATCCAATAAAAAAATATTTAATATTGTATTTAGCTATCAACTGTTATAATTTGCACTCAAGATTATAAAAATATACTTTTTTTGTTAGAATATGATCACACCCAATACCATACAACAGATTACCAATAGAATCGACATTATAGATGTGGTGGGTGAATTCGTGAAACTCAAGAAAAGAGGCACCAATTATTTAGGCTTATGCCCATTTCATGGAGAAAAATCGCCCTCCTTCACTGTTTCTCCAGCAAAAGAGATCTATAAATGTTTTGGTTGTGGCAAAAGCGGTAATACCATTACATTTTTAATGGAGCATGAAAAATACTCCTATGTAGAAGCATTAAAATGGTTAGCAGAGCGATACAATATTGAAGTTGAAGAAACACAAAAAACAGCAGAGCAGGTTCAACAAATTCAAATTGCTGATAGTTTACATGCCATCAATCATTTTGCACAACAATTTTTTACTGATCAATTATTTGAAACGGAAGAAGGAACCAATATCGCACTCTCCTATTTAAAAGAGCGTGGATTTAGAGAAGAAGTGATTCGTAAATTTCAAATAGGTTACAATCCCGAAAAGAGAGACAGTTTAACAAAAGCATTATTACAAAATCAATTCAACCCAGAACTATTACCTAAAACAGGTTTGGTAGCCAATCGCAATGATGAATTGGTAGATAATTATCGATCAAGAATTATTTTCCCTATTCACAATAACAGCGGAAAAGTAATTGGGTTTGGAGCAAGGGTCATTGGCAAATCTGATCGAGGGCCAAAATACATTAACACACCTGAGAACGAAGTATATAGCAAAAGTAAAATTTTATACGGCTCTTATCTTGCGAGGATGGCTATTGATAAAGCCGATGAGTGTTTGTTGGTAGAAGGCTATACAGATGTAGTGAGTTTGCATCAAGCAGGAATAGAAAATGTAGTGGCTAGTGGAGGTACTTCTTTAACCGTTGATCAACTTCGATTGATTAAAAAATACACCAATAACTTAACCATTATTTATGATGGTGATAGTGCCGGTGTTAAAGCTGCACTTCGTGGATTGGATCTAGCCATTGAAGAAAGCTTAAACGTAAGGCTGGTATTGATTCCAGACAAAGAAGATCCGGATAGTTATGTAAATAAAGTGGGTGCTGCTGCATTCAATCAGTTCATTGCAGCTTCTAAAAAAGATTTTATTCTTTTTCAATTAGAAGTGTTGCTGCAAGAAGCCGGTAATGATGTAAATAAAAAAAGTAGCATTGTTAATCAAATTGCAGAGACACTTAGTAAAATAAATAAGGCCGAAGATTTTACAAAGCAGCAAGATTATATCAAGCAATGTTCCTCCATTTTAAAAATAGATGAAACTGGTTTCACCAATTTAGTAAATAAATACAAGCGCGATAAAATTGCCAAGGATGAAAAAAAGCTTCCATTCGAAGAAGCTAATTTTATTCAACAGGATGCACAATTAGGTTCCGCACAAATCAATCCGGAATGGGATGATTCTGCTACCCTATTGCAACAAGATGAGCAATACGAAAAAAATATTCTACGAGTTCTATTGGATCATGGATTAAAACCTTTTGATGATACTACTACAATTGCTGCATATATTTTTTCGGAGATGGAACATTTTCAATTTGAAAATGCTCAATTAGAACAATTGATGAATGTATACAAAGACTGGTACAATAAAGGTTTAGAGCCAACTTCAAAAACAATGTTGTATCATGAAGATGATTTTATTAGAAATACAATCACCAGCATTACGATGTTCCCTTTCGAGTTGAGTCTTAGATGGGACGAAATTATGGAGGGAATGAAAATTCTGAATAGAGACACTTCCGTAAATGATGCGATCATGAGTATGAATTATTTTAAATTGCGCAAACTCAAGAAAATGTTTGACGACAATCAGCGAGATATGGAACATGCGAGTTATGAAGAACAAATCAAACTCATTCAATTACACAAGCAGCTCAAAGAATTCGAAAGAGATATTACCAAGCAATTGGGTACAGTGATCATTCGATAATTGGAATAAAAAAGGCTCCAGTTTTCACTGAAGCCCGTATTCAATTATCATTCAAATTTTATTTTACTTCTTCGAACTGCGCGTCTTCAACAGTATCGTTATTGGCTTGTTGAGCAGATTCCTGAGGCCCAGCTTGTTCAGCACCTGGTTGAGCACCAGTTTCTTGTTGAGCTTTGTAGATATCTTCGCTAGCAGCAGTCCAAGCAGTATTCATTTCTGTCATAGCAGCATCAATTGCAGGGATATCCTGATTTTTATGCGCTTCTTTTAACTTGGTCAAAGCAGTTTCGATAGCTCCTTTTTTATCGGCAGGAATTTTATCTCCAAATTCTTTGAATTGCTTCTCTGTTTGGAATATAAGACTATCTGCTTGATTGATTTTCTCCACTCTTTCTCTTGCTTCTTTATCGGTTGCTTCGTTGGCTTTGGCTTCAGCTTTCATTTTCTCTACTTCTTCTTTGCTTAAACCAGATCCAGCTTCGATACGAATTTTTTGTTCTTTACCTGTGCCCTTGTCTTTTGCACTAACATGCAACATACCATTGGCATCAATATCAAAAGTAACTTCAATTTGAGGTACACCTCTTGGAGATGGAGGAATTCCATCTAAGTTGAACATACCCAAACTCTTGTTCTGTGTAGCCATCGGACGCTCACCTTGTAATACATGAATTTGTACACCTGGTTGATTATCGCTAGCTGTTGAATATACTTCTGTTTTTTTGGTAGGAATAGTTGTATTAGAAGCGATCATGGTTGTCATTACTCCACCCATTGTTTCAATACCAAGGCTTAAAGGAGTAACATCTAATAACAAAACATCTTTAATTTCTCCAGATAAAACG
>JANOZT010000032.1:0-82826 GCA_031429515.1 Sphingobacteriia bacterium | reverse complement strand
GTTTTTTATTCTTCGCCCTTACGCTAACAAGTTAGCGACGGGCTCAAAATAAAAAAACCTTGGCTTTCGCCAAGGCTCATTTTGTTTTGTCGGGAAGACAGGATTCGAACCTGCGACCCCCTGGTCCCAAACCAGGTGCGCTACCGGCCTGCGCTACTTCCCGAATTTTAAAAAGAAACCGCTTTAGTATCAAAATTTTTCGCCAGAGAAAAATTTAAAAAACAGTTTTCGCGGTGAGGGAGGGATTCGAACCCTCGGTACAGTTTAACCCGTACGGCAGTTTAGCAAACTACTGGTTTGAGCCGCTCACCCACCTCACCGTCCTTGCTCTTTTCAGAGAGGGCTGCAAAAATATGTTTCCGTGGGGTAACTGCCAAAAATTGATTGAAAAAAATCCAAAATAAAACTCCCCAACCATTAAGTTGAGGAGTCATATATACATTTAATAAAGTTTGAAAACCTTTATTGATCAATTACATCGCTGCTAATTGTACTTTTTGAGTTAATTCCATCACATTCTCACGGAAAATAGAATCAGTATCCATCAAATCCTTCACGGTTTGACAAGAATGGATCACTGTAGTATGATCTCTTCCTCCAAAATGTTCTCCAATTGTTTTTAAAGAGTTCTTGGTGAAGGCTTTTGCTAAATACATGGTTATTTGACGAGCTTGTACAATTTCTCTTTTTCTGGTTTTGTGCAATAATTTTTCGTAAGGAACATCAAAATACTCACAAACCATTTTTTGAATAGCATCGATCGTGATTTCTTTGCTGCTGGTTTTTACAAAATTTCTCAAAACTTTTTTAGCCAATTCAACATCAATTTCTTTTTTGTTTAAAGAAGACTGAGCCAATAAAGAAATCAATGCCCCTTCTAACTCACGCACGTTAGTATTGATATTATATGCCACATACTTCACCACTTCTTTCGGCATGTCTAAACCATCGTTCTTCATTTTCTTTTCCAGAATTTCAATTCTGGTATCGTAATCTGGCACTTGCAAGTCTGCGCTCAATCCCCAACGGAAACGACTCAATAAACGCTCCTGCATTCCATCTAAATCTTTAGGAGGTTTATCAGAAGTCAAAACCAATTGTTTACCGCTTTGGTGTAAATGGTTAAAGATGGCAAAAAATGCATCCTGACTTTTTTCTGCTCTGCTAAAAAATTGTACATCGTCTATAATCAACACATCGATCAATTGATAGAAATGTATAAAATCATTGATGGCATTATTTCTACTATGGTCTTGAAATTGATTAATGAATTTTTCACTACTCACATATAAAACCACTTTAGATGGATGTAATCTTTTTACTTCATTGCCAATTCCCTGAGCCAAATGAGTTTTACCTAAACCAACGCCACCATAGATTACAAGTGGATTGAAAGAATTGGCTCCTGGTTTTTCAGCAACTGTTTTTCCTGCTCTTCTTGCTACTCTATTACAATCTCCTTCTATGAATGAATCGAATGTATACATATGATTCAACTGAGGATCAATCTGCATTTTTTTCAATCCAGGAATAACAAAAGGATTCTTCACTGGATTATCAATCACCAATGGAAAATTCATTTCATTATTATTGAAAGATTTTGGTCCGCGTGCAGGAAGATCCATTGAGCCGTTACGATTATTTGAATTTCCACTATCAACCATGATGCGGTATTCTAGTCTCGCTTCTTTGCTCAATTCGCGTTTCAACGTTTTTGCCAACAATGTTACATAATGCTCTTCGAGGTACTCGTAGAAAAACTGACTTGGCACTTGTATCATCAATATATTGCCTTTTAATTCTACGGGAGTAATCGGTTCAAACCAAGTTTTAAAATGTTGCCACTCTACAATATCCTTGATGATTTTTAAACAATTTGTCCAAACAATTTCAGCAGTCTTAGCCATATCAAAAAATGAGCAATTTTATATAAATCAGTTTTCTTTTTCTCTGTTGTTCAAGGTATCCTATTTTTTCCACATGTTGAAAACTTTATGGAAAAAATTTAGGGCTGCGAATATGTACACTTTTTGTTGAAAAAAAAATTTTTTTATTCGCTTGTTTTTCTCGTCACAACCACAGTATGGGCTTTTGAAAGATTTTTCCGATTATTTCCTGAAAAAATATAATCTAAACGCCCTAATTGAATGCCTCCCCAGCCTACTTGGTTCACTAAAACGTCTCCTCCCCTTTTATTTTTATATTTTCTAGGCTGCTCAAAAAAACGGTGGGTGTGCCCTCCAATGATCAAATCGATGTCGAAACACTCTTTGGCAAGTATTTCGTCACTTACTTTATTCTCCTCGTATTTATCACCTAAATGAGACAAACAAATGATAAAATCGCATTTTTCCTGCTTTAAACGCTCGGCTGTTGCATTAGCTGATTCTATTGGATTTTTATACACTGTTTTGCCATATAAATTTTCTGGCACTAAGCCATCTAATTCAATCCCAACACCTAATATTCCGATTTTCTGATTGCCTTTTCGAATAGTGATATAAGGCTTGTATTTGAATTCCATAGCTGTTCCAGTAAAATCATAATTACAAATCACTACAGGGAAATTGGCATGCTGCAATTGATTGGCAAAATTCTCCAATCCTGCATCAAAATCATGATTGCCCATGGTAACAGCATCATAGCCCATTTTACTCATGGCTTTTATTTCTGGTTCTCCTTTGTACAAATTAAAATAGGGGGTACCCTGAAAAATATCTCCAGCATCTAATAATAATACCTGCTCTGCTTGGTTTCTAATTTGATTGATCAGTCCCGCTCTTGCTGCCACTCCGCCTAAACCTTGGTTCCGACTTCCGTCCATGGGAAATGGATCTAATCTGCTATGGACATCATTGGTATGCAAAATGGTAATAGGATATTGTGTAGGAATGGCCCCATTCGCCAATGGAGCAGTCAAAACAGCTCCAGCAGTAAATGCAGTATTTTGGATGAAATTTCTTCTATTCATTGGATAAGGTTACTCTGTTTTCAATTTTTCCTTCGATCGGTTTTCCTGCTTTAGTAAAATCACCTATATAATCAATTAGCGCATCTCTCAATAAATACCCCCTGTTTTGAAATGGTATTGTCTTTAACATAGCTGCATTACTTCCGCCGTTGGCTACATAATCGGTATTTGCAGTTAAATACATTTTATTCAAATCGATGGGCTTGCCATTGATCATAATATTGATTGCTTTTTTATTTTGAATAATAAAGCTTGATCCAGCGGAAATAGGCCATCCACCATCCGCTGCAATCAATTGAATAAATTGTTCTAATACAGTGCCTTTCATTTCTTGAACTACCAATAGATTATCGAAAGGCATCAGTTCATACACATTTCCTATGGTAATATTACCCTTATTAATAGGCGCTCTGATTCCACCTTGATTCATAAAAGCAATATCAATGGTTTGATTGTATTGTTTTGAAGCCATTTGCTGCATACAATCTGCCATAAAATTCCCCAGTCCGCTTTCCGGTAATTTCTTAAAAAGACTGGTATTAGAGAATCCGATTATTTTGCCCATAGTACGATTGAAATCTTTCGCATAAGGCTGAATTAAATTAGACAGTGCAGTGTCTGTTGTGGTTGCCCCGTTAACCGGATATCCTTTATAAGAAAGAGATAGGGGCAAATTGGGTGTGCTACATGCAACAAAAGCACCTATAAAAAAAAATAAAAAAAACCGTTGAAACATATTTATCAATTGTGCTTTGAGAAAGGTACAAAAATAGACAGAAATAAACCTATTTTTACCAACTATTAAATTTACCCATCATGAGTTATGAAATAATTGGAAAGTTAGTTGCCAAATTTGATATTGTTCAAAGAACGGAGACTTTTAAAACCAGGGAATTTGTTATTGAGAAAACCGATGACATTAATGGTAGAACAATTACCAATTATGTGAAATTCCAATGTGTACAAGACAAAACAGCAATGCCCGACCGATTTAATTTGAATGACGAAGTGAAAGTGTTGTTCAATATTAAGGGTACTAAATGGAATAAGGATGGCAAAGATAATTATATCACTAATCTAGATGCTTGGAGAATGGAAACGCTTAAGTTGTCTGGAGATGGAGACATGCCCCCATCGTCTAATTATAACGATATTCCTCCTGCTTCTGAAGTGGTAGATGATCTACCATTCTAATAAACTTCTATTTAAAAGCCCGCTTTTTAGGATAAACCCCTAACAGTATGCAAAAAGAAATTACACTCAAATTAAAGCCTGAAGAAGCTGCTTCGGAAGCAACTATTCTTTCCTACATAGCAAGTAGTGCTGGTTTTGACGTTTCTGCTATCAATGGATTTCTTGTTTTAAAAAAATCTATTGACGCTCGTAGTAAACAAGCTTGGGTGAATCTTTCATTAATAGCATTTATCGATGAGCCTTTTTTAGCTAGAGAGAAGGAATTGTATAGGTATCCTTCCGTTCAATCTGCTGCTAAAAAAGTAATAATTGTTGGTGCTGGACCAGCTGGACTTTTTGCAGCTCTCGAACTAATTGAATTAGGTATTCAACCAATTATTATTGAAAGGGGTAAAGACGTTAAAGCTCGAAGAAGAGATTTAGCAAAACTGAATAAAGAAGGAATTGTAAACCCAGAAAGCAATTATTGCTTTGGTGAAGGTGGAGCAGGTACTTATAGTGATGGAAAATTATACACTAGAAGTAGCAAGAGAGGAAATATCGACAAAGTTTTACAGATCTTTTATCAATTTGGGGCAGATGAAAATGTATTATACCAATCGCATCCACATATTGGTACCAATAAATTACCTCAGATCATTACCGCTATCAGACAACAAATAATCGATTGTGGAGGGATCATTCATTTCGAAAAGAAATTAATAGATATCCAATACAATGGAAATTTAATTCAATCGATTACAACAGCTGATGGAGACCAGTTAAAAGGGGACGCTTATATTTTAGCAACAGGACATTCGGCTAGAGATATTTTTGAATTACTCGATCGGAAAAATATTTTAATTGAAGCCAAGCCTTTTGCATTAGGCGTTCGCATAGAACATCCTCAACAAATTATTGATTCAGTTCAATATCATTCGTTGAAACGCGATGAATATCTGCCACCAGCTTCTTACAGCTTAGTAGAACAAGTAAATGGCAGAGGTGTATTTAGTTTTTGTATGTGCCCCGGTGGAATTATTGCTCCTGCAGCCACTAATCAGGGAGAATTAGTAGTAAATGGCTGGAGCCCTAGCAAAAGAAATAATCCATTTGCAAACAGTGGCATGGTAGTTCAGGTTAGTCAAGAAGATGCTTTGAATTATTTTAAATCAAATCCAATTAATTCACCTCGAAAATTTGATTTAAATACTCCCCTATTATTGATGCATTTTCAACAAGCTATTGAACAAAAAGCTTTTGTTGCAGGTGGAGGAAATCTGGCTGCTCCTGCTCAGAGAATGGCAGACTTTTGCAATAGCAAAAACTCTACTAATTTGCCAAAATGCAGCTATAATCCTGGCTTACATACTACTCAATTGAATGAAGTATTACCTGCATTTATTTATAAAAGTTTGCAAGGTGGATTCAATAGTTTTGGAAAAAAAATGCGCGGTTTTTTAACCAATGAAGCGGTGGTAGTAGCAACAGAAAGTAGAACCTCCTCTCCAGTGAGAATACCAAGAGATGCTGAAAAATTATCCCATCCTCAATTAATTAATTTATATCCTTGTGCAGAAGGAGCTGGCTATGCTGGTGGAATTGTTAGTGCAGCAATGGATGGGCAGAAAGTAGCTTTATGTATTAGTCAACAGTTATAAAATCTATTCCCCTTCTTTAACAGCATCTTTTTTTGCGATCAATTTATTTGATTTGATCAATTGATTTTGTTGAAAGAGTTGCAATTCATTGGCAAATGAAGATTGCTTTTCAGCAGTATTATTTACTAAGCCCGACAAATCGGGTTTACCAGCATCAACCCAGGCAGTATACCAAAAATCAGCAATCAAAGATGATGAAGCCAATAATTGATTATTTATACTATTCTTTAATGATGTTGCATAGGCTTTGGCAAACGCGGTAGTATAACTTTTTACTTCCTTTCCCCTTCTTACTTGTACTCGAAATTTTTCTGCATCTGTAAATTGAAGGGTAACTTCTTTTTCTTTAGACAACATTGCTGGTAACAACGCATTAGCTGTTCTTATAGCTTTCCAGATTGCAAGAGAAGGCTTATTCAAATACTTTGCCTTGTGCTTAGTGAATAAATTATAATTACCAATTTCCAATTCAGGTATCATGGACTCCCATAAACTATGCAATCCTTTTTGATTGGTTAATTGCCCATCATAATTTAATGTTGTATGTAAAGGCACGTGTGCGTCTCCTATATAATGTCCTAAATCGGCAGCATAAAAAATGATACTGTCTTTATTTTTCATTTTAAAAGATTCTACTAATTTTTCTTTGGTGAAAAGTACCTGATAGGGTACGTATCCGTATTTTAATAAACTGTCTTTTGCATAAATTTTAATAGCCGCTTCCCATTCCAATGGCATACGACGAATTGCTGCATCTCCATATGCTTCTATATCAATAAAATGTTTAGTGGCTTCTGTACTATCTGTATTTCTTCTTGTATCGGGCCTAGCTGCATCGTATACCAATTTATCCATATTGGCATAAAAGAATGGAGATACGTTTTCTGGTAATTGATATACGGCTAATTGATGGATTGTTTTATGAACTAAAAAACCCCAACTGCTTAATCCAATAATGGAAATAGTTAATATACTTAACCCAAACCATTTTTTAAAACCCGTCATTGTTCAATATTTAGGTACTATGAAGTAAAATCACCAAATTCGATTTAGAATTTTGTAATATTTTGAGCAAGAGTACTACAAACAATCTGATCTTTCATCATTATAACAATATTTTAATATGAATAACATTCTGGAATTAGAACATCTTAAAAAGTATTATGCTACCCAAAAAGCGGTGGACGATATTAGTTTCTCTATTGAGAAAGGAAGCATCTTTGGATTATTGGGACCAAACGGTGCTGGTAAAACAACCCTTTTAAGAATGATCACGGGCATCTTTTATCCGGATAGCGGAAATATTCAATTTGATGGTCGAATCTTTAGTCCTGAAGACGACATCATTAAAATTGGCTATATGCCCGAAGAAAGAGGTCTATACAAAAAAATGAAGATTGGTGATCAGGCCATGTATTTGGCTCAATTGAAAGGATTGAGTAAATCAGAAGCCATGGAGAAAATAAAGTTTTGGTTCAAGCGATTAGAAATGGAAACTTGGTGGAATAAAAAAGTAGAAGACCTGAGTAAAGGTATGAGCCAGAAATTACAATTTGTTACAACCGTTTTACACGAACCTAAATTAATCATATTAGATGAGCCATTTAGTGGGCTTGATCCAGTGAACGCCAATTTGATAAAAGATGAAATTTATGGTTTAGCCAAAAGAGGAAGTACAGTTATTTTCAGTACCCATCGCATGGAACAGGTAGAAGAAATTTGTGATCATATAGTTTTAGTAAACTTGGGTAAAAAAGTACTAGACGGCACTGTTCAAGATGTTAAACAACAGTTCAAAGAAAATAAGTTCAGCATTCAATTAACTTCAGTGCCGTCGATGGTTGATGCTGCTGCATTTATTATTGACGAACAGAAAGAAAATGAATTAATTGTAAAAATCAACGAAGGCTATAAAAGCAATGATGTATTGAACTATTTTTTACAGGCCAATTATACCATTGAATCTTTTAAAGAAATATTGCCATCATTAAATGAAATATTTATTAACCTAGTAGAAAATACAAATTCTACTGCAAGGGCATTTCAAAAAGTGAACGACTAATTAAACAACTGATTAAAATAAATGAATTATGAATAAGATCTTTATCATTATACAAAGAGAATATTTGAGCAGGGTAATGAACAAACGTTTTTTACTCACCACTATTCTTACACCAATCATCATGGTGGGTTTTTTTGCGGGAGCCACTTTTTTATCGATTAGCGGAAAAGATGAACATAAAATTGCCGTAGTTGACAGTAACGGGTTCTTTAAAGGGAATTTACAAGATGCAAAGGGTATTCATTTTGAATTTCCTGAGAATGTTGATACTATTAATTATTTACAAAAAGGATATACCGACATCATCATAATACCGAAATTTGAAGGCACCCAAAAAACCGATTATATCATTCGATCGAAAAAAAGAATTGGTTTGGGAACCGAAGATAAAATCAGTGATAGAATTGACGCCGCCATTGAAGACAAATTATTACAAGATGCAGGAATCAATCGTGGATCTTTGGATTCAATTAGAAGTAAATCGAAATTTGCAGAATTAAAATCATTGGAAGAAGGTGCTGATTCAGCTACAGAAAGCAATGCAGCATTATCATATGGTATTGGTTTTGGAAGTGGTATGCTGATTTATATTACCATGTTTATTTACGGTGCTATGGTGATGCGTGGTGTAATGGAAGAAAAAACCAATCGAATTGCAGAAGTAATGATCAGTAGTGTAAAGCCTTTTCAATTAATGATGGGGAAAATTGTTGGAATTGGAGGTGTTGGATTAACTCAGTTTCTTCTATGGATTATTTTAATCCTTGGTTTATCTACTGCTGCACAATTTTTAATTCCACATGACGTAATGCAACAAGTGAGTACATTGCAACAATACAATGGACAAATGCCCGGCGGTTCAATGATGCAAGCTGGAGATGCCGCACAAAAAATATATAAGTTTCAACATACCATGAGTACAGCCAATTGGCCAGTGATTATTGCTTGTTTTATTTTCTATTTTTTAGGTGGCTATCTATTTTATTCTTCTCTTTTTGCAGCCGTGGGCAGTGTGGTCAATGAAGATCCTCAGGATGCGCAAAGTTTGATGTTGCCGATTACCATGCCAATTATTTTTTCATTTATCATTATGACCAATGCTGTACAAGATCCTAGTACTTCAATTGCTGTATGGGCAAGCATTATACCTTTCAGTTCTCCTATGGTAATGATGGCAAGAATTGCCTATGGTGTGCCAGGCACTGTTCCTTATTGGCAATTAGCCGCAAGTATGCTTAGCTTAATTGCAGGCTTTATGCTTACTACTTGGCTAAGTGCAAAAATTTACAGAACAGGAATTTTAATGTATGGCAAAAAAGTAAGTTGGAAAGAATTGGGAAAATGGGCTTTTAGAAAAAACTAATTATTGCAATTCCCTTAAACCCTGTAGCTTCCTCTACAGGGGTTTTTATTGCGCTAAAGAAATGCGAATATTTACCCCAGCCCTTGTATTGGTAATAGGCGCCGAAGTAGAAATATAAGGAGTAACTCTTCGTTGATCGAAGAAGAATTTAATATTGATGCGATTATTCAATACATAATCAATTGCAGGTTGAATAGTAATTTCTTTTTGCCCACCTGTTCCATAAGCATTGCTTTGATCCAATCGGCTATTGCTGATAGATACATCACGAACAGATATGTCTAATTTTAAATTCAAATCATTCTGTAGTTTCTTACCCTTTCCTCCTGGCAATTTAAATGGAAGATTAAACCCTCTCTTACGCCAGTTCATACCCAATATCCACTCTGTACTCCTGCTCTCACTCAATTGATAATCAATTAAACTCATACTTAATTGTCGGCTCTTTCTAAATTCAAAATTGAAATTGAATTGACTAATAGTGGTAATATCAATTTTTATCAATGGCTCGAATCTTTCTGAAATACTCACATTCGGTATTAAAAAGAAAGGAATGAAATTACCACTTGTAGAATCGATAAATCCTGGCGCATTCAATCGGAATGGATCTTGATACAATAATGCACTATTAAAACTATTCATACTTAATTGTCCATTGTATACATGGCTGATAGTGATATTGCTAAATGTAGCAGCTAGTGAAGGAATTTTACTCAATCCAGTATAAGTGATTTTCCAATTAGGTCTTGGCATAATTCCTCGAAAAGGATTGGTGCTGATCTTATTACCACCGTCTTTTACTAAAGGAATAGAACTGGCATTCTCTTTAGTATATGCCGCTAAGAATGCTGGTAAAATAACACTTTGTGAATACCTTCCATAACCACGGGCAAAGCCATCAGCAGTAAATTTCTGGTTATTCGGCAAAGCTTGCCAATAAGGATTTGTTTCGGCTATCCGTTTAGAAACGATGATCCTATTATTTTCAAATTCTTTAAAAGTGGTAGAAATTTCATTGGGATTTTGACTTTTAAACAATGTGCCAAAAGCAATATAGGAAATACTGAATCCTCCATTGTATAATGGATTTAATTGTCCGAAATTATTCCCTGAACCTGTGGTGTCTTTTATTAACGCAGAATAATCTTTGGTAAAGGTTTTGTCTAGATTCACATCAATGATCAATTCTCGAATAGGCTCTAATTGAGCTGTGATACTCAATCTTTGTTCGAAGCTTTGCCTAAACATAAAATTAAATGTACTGTCTTTAGAAAGTAACCCCCTCGAAATTTTATTATTGATCCAATCATTATCTGGCTGCTTTCCAAAAACATAATCCAAACCAGGAGCCATGGACTTAAAGTTTTGTCCAATAAACTGTGTACTATCCATATAACCTGGCAATCTACTTCTGAAATTTTCGCTATAATTAATGGAGGCTTGTCGGAACATGGTAATAAATTTCCCGAGTGTTCTTTCAAAACTTGTTAACTCTGGCATTTGATTCGCCCTAGTTAATTTATCTGCAATACGAATATCCCTTCGCTGTTGTCTCCATTTTTGCAACGCATCTGTTCTTTGTTTACCTTCTAATCCTTTTAACACCTCAACTTTCGGAGGCAATGATGTTCCTAAAGAATTAATTGCTTTATTATTGAGCGGATCATTTTTCGATTTGGGAGCTGGAATATTATCAATGGCTCTTAACCATTTAGATTTAGCATATAAATTACCAAAGCTTAACTGTGCATTAAAATTATTTTCTTGAGAGTTCTCGATAGTGTTTCCTAAATTGTATGCAATTCTACTAGCTCCTATCCAACTATAAGAAGTTCCATAACTATATCTTGCTGTAATCCAATCGGAGAAAGGAAATTTATTTAATGGGATATTATAATTGAGCAAGGTTTTTTGAACATACAAAGTATTTCGTCCGCCATTTAAAAAATTACTTCGTACAGTGTCTTTCTTAAAACTATTATCAATTCTTCCAAATGGTTCATCTACTCTTGCATTATTAGTAGCATTAAAATCAAAATTTAAAGATCGAGTCAAATCCCAACGCATATTATAGAATCGATCGAAAGTAAAATACTTATCGTAAGTAGTATCTACTCTATCTACTTTAGTATTGTTGTTATTTACTATTCTCGGAATAAATTCTCCAAACTGTCGATTGATATCTGCCCTGAAACTTAAATAAGATGGTTTTAAATTATAGTTAGCATCTCTGATCCAAGCAAGCCAAGGAGACTTTCCTTTGATCATTTTCTTAAATGGCTCTTTGAATTGACTCTGACCGATATATGTGTAACCAAAACCCGCCCTATGCCTGATCACTTTATTTTGTTTGATTATCGGACTAGAATGATCTGTTTGAGAGAAAGCATAACTCAAATCAAAATTACTGAGTTTGAGTAACCCAGGTTTTCCATTTCCGGGCATTACCCTTACATTGGTAAAATTGATGGTTTGAATAGTTGTTTGATCAGCCGCAGCATTCTTAATGGAGTCTCTTAATGCAGCAGGACTTTTACTCAATTTTTCTTTATATAAAATATCTAAATCATACGGATCAAATTCTGGTGTGCGAATACTTCTATTCAAACTAGCATAAACTGGAATAGATAATTTGGCTTTTTTAGGAACTAATTTACCTGCATCTATATTGGCTGCAATATCAAATTGCGTTAAATTATCTTTCGCTCTTTCGTTTACTCTTTGTTCAATTGTACCAAACCCTTGTGTATATTTATTGGCAGAAACCGACAAGGTACCCAAATCTGCAAGAACGAGATCTACTCTTCCGAGTGCAGCCCAGCCTCCGTTTTCATCAATTCCAGATAAGCGCAATTCATTCATCCAAACTTCGGTACTGATAGATTGTCCATCGGCTCTTAAAGGATTTTCAATACCAACTAAAATGCCTCTTACTTCCCCTAAATTTGGATTACCCATAATAGAGAAGGTTTTATTACCGATCAATCTTCTAAAAATGTTGGTCACAGAAGTATTACTATTGTTTCTACTTAATTTAAGGTCAATCAAATCACGTAAACTAAAATCAATATTGTTTGCTTCAGGCCATACTTTTTCTTCTTGCCCTCTTGGATATTGACCTGGAGAAGTGATTTTTAATGGTATTTTTATTTCGTAATAGTTATTTAAAAAATCTTGTCCAATGCGAATGATGGCATTCAGTTGATCATCTTTTAATACAGACTGACCAACAACAGATTCAGCATGGAGGTACATCGACATTTTTGCATATCGTCTAATATCTAAATTCAACGTTTTAAAAACTCCTCTCGTGCCTCCACTTTGTAAATTGCTTACTCTTAAACTCAATGCTTGTTCATTTTGTTGCAGGTTAACTCCATTATTACTTAATAGCTGAACACGTTCTACATTCGGCGGCATTATATAATTTACAGGTTGTCTACTACTATTTTCTTCCAAGTTTACAGCCAATGTATTAAAAGCAGTATTGGTTGCATTATTGTTGATTGGAGTATAAGATCCTGTTGTATCAATATTATAAATAAATTGGCGCCATTGATTCCGAACCAAGTCTAATCTTGCCAAACGCAATACCACTGAATCTTCAAAATCGGTGAGGTACATTCTTGCAAAACGAATGGATTTGAAATCAGGAATATTTCCTACTTTCTTTGAGTAATTCTTAATGGGTATTCTAAATAAAAACCAATCTTCTGTTCTAGTAATACCATCAGCTGAATTTACATTGACTCTTCTTTTGTCTGTGATATAAGGAAACTGAGGGGATCCAACATCCATTCCTGGCCTTAACTGAACTTCGTATTCATAATAAGACTCTGTTTCGTTCAGTGTATTATCTCTATTCAAATCTTCATTATCAGGAAACAAAGTAGCTGCTGAGGTAAATTGCCCACCTGTAGTTGCCACAGGAGAATTACCTTGTTGATTGTTGAAATTTTTATACCTGCCTAATATTCCAGTTCCAAGCGGATCAAATGAGGGATCCCTATACCATAAATAGTTATCATTTGAAGGATCATTTAAGGTCCTTTGATAGAGAGGCGATCCAGCACCGAAATTATTTGCTATTCTATTGATTATATACCCTTTTTTTCTTCTCTCTCCATTATCATCTAATCCATCAAAACCAACATCCTGAAATGGTCTATCATTAGGGTCATTGCTAAATGCTTGTGTTATTTGAATAGGGTTCACTGGTGTTTTCCCCCAAGTATTGCTGCTATCAACGGCAGCAGGAATTGCAGGTGTGTTCATTCCATTTTCATAAAATCTTTTTCCATCTTTGAGTACATCTTCGCTTACATTTCCAAAGTTTAAAAATAATTTACCCCCTTTACTAGTTGGATTAGTAATAAATGGATTCTGCATCCAAAACTCTACAAACTCAATATTATTGGTTTCAAAATCGGTTTGATCAATTGATCTCATAATACCTCCCCATCTTGCCGCAGGATTATTTAATTTTCCTTGAGCATTGATCTGTGTAGGCGAGGATTCAAAATTATAAGGCCCTTTATCAGTTGGATAATATGCTAAATCGAAAGTTGCAGCTTGTACATCGGTAATATTGGTTGTTCGTTGTGGAAATAATTCATTGGTAAATACTTGTCGCACTCGAGGGTCACTTAGCTCCGCTAAATTTCTTCTTAATGGATTATTTGGGCTATTCTTATCCTGTAAATTAGGTTCGATATTGTACCAAGATAATTTAGCCCTGTTCTTATTATAATCTATACTATCGGTTAATGTTGATTCTGGGAATTTTGTATTTCCTTGAGGTGTTGATGCCATTGCCCATGAAACAAAAGGAAAACGAAGATCGATGGTTGCTCTTGTGCCTTCAAAATCATCAATAAAAATTAACCCTTGATCGCCTTTGCCTATTTGAGGTGGATGACCTGGTTGCATAAAAGCTGCTTCTCCATAAGCATTGATGGATGACTTTGCTTTTGTATCGTAATAAGGCAATTTATTGAGTAATCTAGTTAAGCCCGGCAATTCAGATCGATAATTGAAATCAACACCATACATGGTATTTCTGATAGGATCATCTCCATATCCCATTTTAGTGAAAAATGGTCGCTCCCCTAATTTAACAAAACTGGTTCCTACACTTAATTTTTTATTAGCTATATAATCTAATCGAAGTCCAGTAAATCCTCTTTGTTGAACTCCAAATCCAATATTATTTTCGAATGAAACTTTTACAGGTAAATTAGAACTTAGTATCCCTTGATTGATAATTTTTACTGTACCCAAATTATAATCTACAATATAGTCTGAGCCTTCTCGCAATATTTGTCCTCCTGCTGCTACCGATACAGAACCTGGTGGAATATTAAAAGTGTTTAAATAAATTTCAGATCCACCACCACTTCCTTTGACCTGACCTTGCATTACAAATCGATTTAAATTAGCATAGGTTTGAGCAATGGCTTTAATGGAATCATACAATTGATAATAGACATATTTGTTCTTAGTTGCTGTTGGCAACCCTGCAAATGCTAATGTATCTAAATCTCTTCCGAATGGTTCGAGTAAAGGAAAAACGACTCTTCCCATTTGAGGTAATATGGTAAACCCTTCTATGTAATCGAATACACCATCCGGTTGTGGATCATTTCGATTATTGAGTCGATCTAAATTTAGTAAACGAAGTAAAGGCTGACCTTCAACAGCCAAAGCAGTTTCTGGTAAAAATCTTTTTAAGCCACCGCTTGGCTCATCGTATAAAATGTTCAATTTAAAATCGTCTCTTTGTATACCACCAAATAAATCCAACGAATAGACATTCTTCATCATCCATCCCCAAATGGGCAACTGAGTTCTTTGAGATGTAGCTTTCAATAATTTTAAAAACAATACTTTTTGAACTCCCTGATTAGAATCCAATGCTATATCCTGTGAAAATTCACCCACTTGAAATACACGACCATTGTATGTATATTGATACGCAATGGCTAATACTTCATCGGCTTGTAATTGAGTATTCACAGAAATAAATCCTGCTTGAGGATTAAAATAATATTCATTTGATGTAAGCTTACGAGCAAATGTTTTTTCATAATCATCTACAGGACTAAGCCCCTTACTCAATAATAAACTATTGATAAATGCAGGATTTCTAGCATTTTGATTTCCCACTAAGGAACCGAATAAATTATTGGCTCCATTGGCAGGTAATGGACTGCTGCTTAAAGATTGTACCGACGGGTTGTATGGTCTTGATTCTCCCAAATCCATCAAACCTACAATATCACGGGCTTCAGTAGTGGCGCCTGTTCTATTAGTTACCCATACTTCTACACGTTGAACCTGAACCTGAGAATTTACAACAGGCAGATTCTTCATTGTTTTATTAAAATTATCACGAAAATAATTACCTAATAAAAAGTGCCTGTTCTCTTCGTAATCATCTAGCTTTTTTTGAAATGATTGAGTAGAAGCACCTCCCTGCAATGATACAGTTTGTCTGGATGATCGTTGATTGGCCAAAGCTGCAGTAACAAATAATTTTCCAAATTGCAATTGTGTTTTAATTCCAAATAAATTCTGTGCACTAGGAATTAAAGTTCCTCTCGATTGAAAAGAAATATTTCCTGCTTCGATACTTTTAATGATTTCATCGTCCATTCCCTTATAGTCGAGTTTCAATTGGTTATCGAAACCCAGATTGGATAATGTATTGTAGTTGATAGGAAATTTTAATTTATCTCCAATATTGGCATTTAAGTTGAGGTTGGCATTCATATCAAAATCAAAACCTCCGTTCTTTCTAGCACGTTCAGGCAATGTAGGATTTTTGATATTTTGTCCTTGATAACCCGCTAAAATATTTACTTCACCACTTGGGCGGATATCTACTTTTAAATTATTTCCACTCATTCCAAAAATGCGATCGAATAATTTATCATATACACGCATTGGTGGCCGAGCTACTTTTTTATTGAGCTGCGTTAATGCATCTGCTCTTTTTTTAAAATAATCTGTTTCTGATTGTTGGTTTTGTATTTTCCAATATTCATCAAATTGAAGCGTCGTAGGTTTTCTATAAATAGTTGATCCAATCTTTTCTTTGATGAAATAAGATTTAGTTTTAGGATCATACTCAATTGATTTTTTAATGAGCGAAGTATCATTTAAATCAAAAGGATTTTTGTTTGCATTAGAAAATGGATCCCCCCTTCTGTCGCTTAAAGGAAAGCGCAGACTATCTTTCTGTTGTGCCATTAAAGGTGCACAGGTCAGCAGATAAATGATGGATAAAAAAATTCTTGGTTGAAACAAAAACGGTAAGCTTGATTAAGTAGAACTCTATGCGATCGCTTATAAGTTTTTAAGTGCTAGTTTAATAATATCTTCTAAGGAATCATTATCTGGTTGAGCTTGCAAAACTTTCTTAACTGCCTGCTCAGCCATTACTCTTCCTATACCTAATGAAATTAATGCATTTACTGCATCTGCATCTTTTTGTGGCTCACTAAATCCGGGCAAAATACTTTCATTTGACTGCTTGCCCAATTTATCCCTTAATTCAACAATTAATCTTTCTGCAGATTTTTTGCCAATACCTTTAATGCCTTCTAATTGCTTTGTATTTCCTTGTACAATTGCCCTCGTAATTTCTGCTGGCTTTAATCCAGACAACATCATTCGAGCGGTAGACGCACCAACACCTGAAACACTGATCAATTGCATAAATAATTCTTTTTCTGCTAAATCTGCAAAGCCAAATAGGCTTTGCGCATTTTCAGTAATATGCAAATAGGTATATAACTGACCACTATCTTTATTACTGATAGCCGAATAAGTATTTAAACTAATGTTCAACTCATATCCAACACCATTCACATCCACTACAATACGCGCAGGTGTTTTAACAGCGAAATGACCTCTAACGAATGCTATCATAAATGACCACTAAATTAGTAAAAAGAATGCAATTACCTGTATCTTTAGGGTTTTATATAGTACCAAAAAGCATAATAATACCATCTAATTAGTAGAAAAATGGAAAAAATTACAGCAGCCATCACTGCGGTTGGAGGATATGTTCCTGAAACAAAGCTTACCAATTTCGATTTGGAGAAAATGGTAGACACCAACGACGAATGGATCAGAAGCAGAACAGGTGTTGAAGAAAGGAGAATTTTGAAAGAGCCAGGTAAAGGGAGTAGTGATATGGCGGTTCCTGCAATACAAGAAATTCTTCGCAAAAAAAATATGGACCCGACAGAGATCGATTGCATTATTTGTGCAACAGTTACTCCAGATATGGTCTTTCCGGCAACTGCAAATATTATTGCAGACAAAATTGGTGCAACAAATGCATGGGGCTATGATATGAGTGCTGCTTGTAGTGGATTTTTATATGCGCTAACAACAGGTGCGATGTATATAGAAAGTGGGCGCTACAAAAAAGTAATTGTTGTTGGTGTAGATAAGATGAGTGCTATTATAGATTATACCGACAGAGCTACTTGTATCATTTTTGGTGATGGGGCTGGTGCACTTTTACTAGAACCTTCTACTGACGAAAATGGGGTGAAAGACAGTATATTAAGAAGTGATGGAAGTGGGCGTCAATACTTACACATGAAAGCGGGTGGATCTGTTAAACCTGCAACAGTTGAAACAGTATTGGCTAAAGAACATTTTGCTTACCAAGAAGGTCAGGCTGTTTTTAAATTTGCTGTAAAAGGCATGGCAGATGTAAGTGCCGAATTATTGGAGAGAAATCAATTAACAGGCGATGACATTGCATGGCTAGTTCCGCATCAGGCTAATTTAAGAATTATTGATGCAACAGCCAATAGAATGGGATTGCCCAAGGAAAAAGTAATGATCAATATTCAAAAATACGGAAACACAACTGCAGCAACACTTCCATTATGTTTATGGGATTGGGAAAGCCAATTAAAAAAAGGCGATAACATTGTGTTAGCAGCATTTGGAGGTGGATTCACTTGGGGTGCTACGTTGGTGAAATGGGCGTATTAGAATTATGAAAGAAGAATTATGAAAGAAGAAAGATGAAAGATGAGTTAAAAATTATAAGTTATGAGTAGTTTACAAAAATTTACTGGAATGGGAACTGCAGCTATTCATGCTGCGGGGCATGATAATGCAGACCATGCGCATCTCACTCCTATTTATGCCAGTTCTACTTTTAGTTTTGATACAGCCGAAGAAGGCAGCGAAAGATTTGCGGGTAAAGACAAATCAAAAATTTATAGCAGATGGGGTAACCCTAGTTTTACAACTGCAGCTGAAACAATTGCTGCACTAGAAGCTTTTGGATTAATGGATGAAAAAAATCAACCATTACAATTAAAAGCATTACTACATTCAAGTGGGCAAGCAGCGCTTACTACTTTATTTTTAGGCAATTTACAATCTGGGGATGCTATCCTCTCCCACCATGCATTGTATGGAGGAACACATGAATTATTATTGAAAGTATTAGAAGGCACAGGAATCAATACTATTTTGATTGATCTAGTAGATGTTGCAACTATTGAAATCAGTTTATCCAATAATAAAAATATCAAACTGATTCATATTGAAACTCCGTCGAACCCTACTTTACGTTGTATTGATATCGAAATGGTTTGCACTGTTGCTAAAAAGTTCAATGTGTTGGTTTCAGTAGATAACACAGCAGCAACTCCTTATTTACAACAACCATTTGCTTTTGGAGCAGATTTTGTAATGCATTCCACTACAAAATTTTTAAACGGCCATGGTACAGCAATTGGCGGGGTTTTATTAGGAAAAGATCTAGAAAAAATGAATGGCCATATATGGAAATGGCATGTATTATTAGGAGGAAATGCCAACCCCTTTGATGCTTTTTTACTAACACAAGGAATGAAAACATTGGAATTAAGAATGGAACGTCATTGCCATAACGCTATGGATGTTGCAGGTTTTTTAGAGCAGCACCCATCAGTTGAAAAAGTAAATTATAGTGGCTTACCATCTCACCCAGATCATGCCATTGCTATGAAACAAATGAGGCATGCTGGTGCTTTAATGAGTTTTGAATTAAAAGGAGGAATAGAAGCAGGACGGGCATTTATTAATCGACTTAAAATGTGCGTAAAAGCCATTTCATTTGGCACACCAGACACTTTATTATCGCATCCTGCAAGCATGAGTCATATGGGAATACCAAGAGAAGAAAGATTGAAATTTGGTATTACGGATGGACTAATTCGATTAAGTGTAGGTATAGAAAATATTGAAGATATTATCAATGATTTCAGTCAAGCTTTGAGCTGATTATTTAGATTGAAAACTAGCATACAAATATTGGTTTGATTAAAATAATTTCCAATGATCACTATTAGAAGAGCGGAGCAAAAAGACTGTGCCAGAATACTTGAATTAATACAGGAATTGGCTGATTTCGAAAAAGCTCCTGATGAAGTAACAGTTACGCTCGACCATTTTATGGAAAGTGGATTTGGCCAAAATCCAGTATGGTGGGCTTTTGTAGCTGAAGAATCCGAAACTGCTGAAAATCAACCCATTATACATGGATTTGCCCTCTATTATATACGTTATAGCACCTGGAAAGGCCAAAGAATGTATTTAGAAGATATATTGGTTACAAAAAAAATGCGAGGCAAACATATCGGAAAGCAACTTTTTGAACGTTTAATGGTTGAAGCTAAGGAGAGAAACCTTAAGGGGATTGTATGGCAGGTACTCGATTGGAACGAACCAGCTATTCAATTCTATAAAAAATACAATGCTAGCTTTGATGGGGAATGGATCAATTGTAGCGTCAATTGATTGTACTGTTCAATATAAATTATGATTAAACCACAGCATTTTTTATTACTCATTCTAATTATTGGAAGTTTTTACAGTTGTAGTAAAAACTCAGAGACAATACCAACCACAGAAAATTCTGTTGGATTTTCTGGTCGTGCAATCGACAGATTGGCCATGGGTATAAATTTGAGTAATTGGTTTAATGATTATTCAGATAAAGCACAATTTGGAACTCGGTACTCAACCAATCATTTTACTCAAATCAAAAATGCTGGCTTTACCTATGTTAGAATTCCTGTAGGCCCAGCTATTATTTGCGATCCTTCGAATATTGCTAATATTCAAACAGCCAATCTAAATTTCTTAGACCAAGCCATTAAAAATATTACTTCTGTTGGACTATCAGTAACTATCGATATACATTCCAGTAATCCTGCATTTGAAACTAAATTGGCTACAGACCCTGTTTCTAGAGCTGCATTTCGTCAATTTTGGAAAAACATGGCTAGCTATTTTAAGAAGTATGATACTACACAAGTATTTTTTGAAGTATTCAATGAGCCACATATAGGTTCTACTCAAAGTGTTGCTGGAATTGATAAAAATTGGTGGGCACCTATTCAAGGGTTAATTATTCAATCGATAAGGGAAGCTGCACCTGATCATTATATTATAGCTGGGGCAGAAAACTGGAATAATTGGTACGATCTGTCTACACTAAAACCATATACAGGAAAAAACATCATTTACAATTTTCATCTCTATGAGCCTTTTGTTTTTACTCATCAAGGCGCAACTTGGGTGGGTAGTCCGTATGAGCAATTAAAAAATCTACCTTATCCGGGTAGCCCACAGAATGTGATGGCACTCGCCAATAATGCGTCTAGCACAGATGCCAAATATTTAATTACTTGGTATGGCTCTCAGCGTTATAATGCCGATTCTTTGAATTACAAAATAAGACAAGTATATAATTGGGGCAATCAAAATAAGATTCCAGTTATATGCAATGAATTTGGCGTCTACAGACCTTTTGTTTCTTTAGAAAGTAAAAATCAATACGCTCTAGACATGCGTACTTTATTAACCAAATATAAAATGGGTTGGGCTGTATGGGATTATGATGATAGTTTTGGAATAACCAGCTATCCGAATAATACAAGATCCGGAACACCTAATTGGGATGCCAATATGCTTTCTTCCTTAGGATTAAAATAAAGCCTAATTGACTCCATCAACAGTAACAGTATTTCCTGAAATTTTTCCGATCAATCCTTGCAATACTTTACCTGGTCCACATTCTGTAAAATGAGTAGCTCCATCAGATATCATTTGCTGCACACACTGTGTCCATTTAACAGCACCAGTAAGTTGTTCAATTAAATTATTTTTTATTCCTGTTGGATCACTGACTGATTTAGCCACTACATTTTGATAAACTGCACAATGAGGACTATGAAAAGTAGTTGATTGAATAGCTGCAGCTAATTCTTCTTTTGCGGGAGTCATCAATGGTGAATGAAATGCGCCTCCAACAGGTAGAACCAATGCGCGTTTTGCACCAGCTTCTTTCATTTTTATGCAAGCAATATCAATTCCTTTGATCGAACCACTGATTACCAATTGCCCAGGACAATTGTAATTTGCTGGAACCACTATTTCTCCTGTTTCATTTTGTATTGCTAAACATATTTCTTCTACTTTTTCATCAGCTAAATTCAAAACTGCTGCCATTGTGGAGGGATTCAACTCACATGCTTTTTGCATTGCAATTGCCCTTATACTTACTAAACGAAGTGCGTCTTCAAAACTCAACACACCGTTGGCCACTAAGGCAGAAAACTCTCCCAAAGAATGACCTGCAACCATTGTGGGCTGTGCATTTTCAATGGTTTTATAAGCAGCTATAGAATGTAGAAAAATAGCAGGTTGTGTAATATTGGTTTGCTTTAATGCTTCATCAGATCCTGTAAACATCGTATCAGTGATCCGAAAGCCCAGTATTTCATTGGCTTGTTCAAACAATTCTTTTACAGATGAATGGGTATCGTATAGATTTTTCCCCATCCCAGAAAACTGCGCTCCTTGTCCAGGGAAAACAAATGCATGCGTTAACATAAATAACAAATTTATGCAGCAAAATAAGGGTTTTTAAAGATATTCTAGAATTCAGTTTTCAATTCCAAGTATCTCAAAAATTCTTCCTTTCTCTTATCTTCTTTGAATTTACCGCCATAGAATGCAGTAATTGTGGAAGAAGTATCATCTTCTACTCCCCTACTAGCCACACATAAATGTTTTGCATCAATGACAATAGCAACATCTTCGGTTCCTAGTGCGGCTTGTATTTCCTTGGCTATCTGAACAGTTAATCGCTCTTGAACTTGTGGTCTTTTGGCAAAATATTCTACCAAACGATTTAACTTACTCAATCCAATTACTTTACCATTACTTATATAAGCAACATGTGCTTTTCCTATAATAGGAACAAAATGGTGTTCGCAATTACTATAAAATGAAATGTTTTTTTCTACCAACATTTCATTGTACTTGTATTTATTTTCGAACAACGCTATTGATGGCTTATTAGCAGGATTCAGTCCACTGAATATTTCTTTAATAAACATTTTTGCAACACGCTTTGGAGTTCCTTTCAAACTATCATCAGTGAGATCCAATCCCATTGTTTCCATGATGGCTTTGAAATGGTCTTGAATAAGCACCATTTTTTCTTCATCCGATTTATCGAAAGCATTTTTAACCATTGGTGTATCAATAGAAGTACTGATATGGCTATCTCCCATTTCTTCAATCATCTCTTCTGTGAATTCTATTTTATCGCCGTTAAGCCGGATATTCGACAAAATTTCGCTCTGTTTCATATAATCTAATTTTTAAGTCAAGTTGCCCATCTAATTTTTTTCTCAATAAATCATAACAAACCACAGCTATATTTTCTGCAGATGGTATGAGGTTCTTGAATTCAATGGTGTCTAAGTTTAAGTTTTTATGATCGAATTTATTCAATACTTCTTCCTTAATTAAATCGCTCAATATTTTCATATCAATCACATATCCAGTTTCCGGATCAATTGCTCCAGTTACCTGAACAATTAATTCATAATTGTGTCCATGAAAGTTTTCGTTATTGCATAAACCAAATACAGCTTTATTTCGCTCGGTTGACCAAGCAGGATTATGCAAACGATGTGCCGCATTAAAATGTTCTTTGCGAAAAACAGTTACTCTTTTGTTATTCATCTACTTTCCCTTGGCATGCACACTTACATGCTGAATTATTTATTTGGAATATTTCAAATTCAACGCATTCAATTGCTAATTATTTGGCACTGTTTCAGAAGTGTGCTGATCAAGTGGCCAAATGCTTTGAGACCATAAAATTAACAACAGAACTTGAATATTGGGTATTATCTATCAATTTAATCCCAACTTTAACTATTGGGATAATCGTAGCAAATACATGAATACTAACAGCAATGCAATTAATTTGTTTAACGATTATAATAAATGATTAAACATTTAAGGCTAAAAAGGATATTCATTTGAACAAAATGGCTTATTCACCAAAATATTCCACATAAATCCGAGCTGTTTCGTACAATTTAATGCAATGAAGTGTTACTGTAAGCGGTAAATGAGGAGTAATTTGATGCCAAATAGCCATAGCTAAGTTTTCTGTACTACACATTTTGCCTTCCATAAAAGGCACATCCATATTTAAATTTTTATGATCTAACTGATCAATCACATGTAGTTTAATGATTTTACTAAGCACTTTTACATCGAACAAAAAACCCGTATCAGCATCTGGAATACCTTTAATAGTGACAAATAAGTCATAATTATGACCATGCCAGTTTTCATTGGCACAAACACCAAAAACAGCTTCATTGCGCTCTTTTGTCCAATTTGGATTGTACAATTTATGTGCTGCATTAAAATGTTCTTGTCTTGTTAAGTAAACCATTCTGCTTGTAAATTTTGCCAAAGGTACAAAATTGAATAAAGTTGACCGTTTTTCATCAACTTTACATTCATGAGAGTAATAATTACCGCTGCAACTGTAGGAGAATGGATGCCTTCATTTGTTCAGTTAAATGGATTGTATACTGGTGAAAGTGAAAGAATGAAAGTGCAGTTTTATCAATCTGGTGTTGGAATGCTTGCTAGTGCAGTAGCGCTCACCCGCCTTGCAATAGAAGACAAACCAGATTTAGTTATACAAATAGGCATAGCAGGTACATTCAATAAAAAATTAGCACTCGGAAAAGTAGTTGTGGTGAACGAAGAAATATTGGGTGATACAGGTGTTGAAGAAGAGGGAATTTGGAAAGATATCTTTGATCTCAAATTGGAAAAGAGCAGTTATCATCCTTTTGAAAAAAGAAAATTACCCAACCCTTGGCTTGCAAAATATAATTTATTGAAATTACAGGAAGTAAATGCAATTTCAGTAAACGAGATTAGCACTAATATTAATCGTATCGAAATGATTAAGAAAAAGTACAATCCAACCATCGAAACTATGGAAGGTGCAGCACTTCATTATGTTTGCAGGGAAACCAATATTCCTTTTTTACAAATCAGGGCAATTTCTAATTATATAGGTGAAAGAGATAAATCAAAATGGAAAATCAACCATTCAATTGAGCAATTAAATAACACAGTTTTACTTTATCTCGCAAAATTATATACGATTAAATAAAGTATTTTAGTCCATGCATTTCTCATTAGCTTTTTCTCCTTGCCCAAATGATACATTTATTTTTGATGCTTTAGTCAATAACAAAATAGATACACAGGGATATTCATTCACTGTTCATTTAGAGGATGTTCAAACTTTGAATGAATGGGCGATTGAAGGAAGAATGGATTTTTCAAAAATTAGTTTTGGTGTATATAATAAAGTGCAATCTACTTATCAATTATTGAATAGTGGCGGGGCACTAGGACAAGGCGTAGGACCATTATTGATTGCTCAACAATCAATTGCTTCATTCAATAATAATATGCGGGTTGCAATACCTGGTGAAAATACTACAGCCCATCTTTTATTCTCATTGGCATTTCCAGAAGCAAAAAATAAAGTTTTCACCGTATTTAATGAGATTGAAAATCTTGTGCTGTCAGGCCAAGTAGATGCCGGTGTAATCATTCATGAGAATAGATTTACTTATCAAGACAAAGGGTTGAAACTTTTAATGGATTTAGGATCGTATTGGGAGAACACTCAACATGTACCGATACCATTAGGAGGAATAATTGCAAAGAAATCCATAGACCCCAATATTATTAATCAAGTGGATCAGCTTATCAAGAAAAGTATTGAATTTGCATTTTCAAATTATCCCTTTATTGCACCATTTGTAAAAGCACATTCTCAAGAAATGAGTGAAGACGTAATGAGGCAACACATTGATTTATACGTAAATGATTTTTCACTTGATCTAGGAACTGAAGGAAAACGAGCTATTGAAGTGCTCATGAAAGCCAACAATAGCTACTGATATCCTTAGCACATCAACGATTGTACATTTAGACGCGTTGCGCACTTTGAATTTTGTATGCAACAGCATCAGAGTAGAAAGCCTTAAAAGGCAAAAATGATACCTTAAGACGCGTTGCGCGCTTTGAATTTTGTAAGTACTAGCCGTAATAAAGAACCCTTAAAAATTCAAAAATGAAACCTTTAGACGCGTTGCGTGCTTTGAATTTTGTATGCAAAATTCAGCAACGTGGATGGAGTATCATTTTTGTTTTTTAGGCTTTTATTTCTTCAACGCTTTTGCATACACTTCTAACACTCTCTTACGCGCAACTTCATGAATGACTATTGGTTTTGGATAATTGAATTCTTGAAATTCAGGAACCCATTTTTTGATGTATGTAAATTTTGAATCAAATTTTTCAGTTTGCAAATAAGGATTGAATACTCTGAAATAAGGAGCAGCATCGCATCCACTACCACTTGCCCATTGCCAACCTCCATTATTTGCAGCCAAATCAAAATCCAATAATTTCTGAGCAAAATAGGCTTCGCCCCATCTCCAATCGATCAATAAATGCTTGGTTAAAAATGAAGCTACTATCATACGAACACGATTGTGCATAAAACCAGTGCTATTCAATTCACGCATACCTGCATCCACAATAGGATAACCCGTCATTCCATTGCACCATGCTTCAAATTCTGTTTCATTATTCCTCCATTCAATTCGTTCGTATTCTGGTTTGAATGAAGCCCCCTTTCCAACTCTAGGGAAATGCCATAAAATAGTATGATAAAAATCTCTCCAGATCAATTCATTTAAAAATGTTTCATTCAATACTCTGGCCCTTCTGGTTAATGTACGAATACTAATTGTTCCAAAACGCAAATGAACACCCAATTTTGATGTTCCTTTTTGATTGCCAGGAAAATTTCTTTGATCGGAATAATGAATTACAATAGATTCATCCATCTCTTTTGATGGGAATTGGAGAGGGGTAGATAAAAACCCCATTGATTCCATTGAAGGGATTAATCTGGGGGTTTGTTGATAAAAATACTTGACCAATTTTTCGCTTGGAAAAGGCACACAATCTGCATCAGTCAATTTGGCCTTCCATTTATTACTATACGGAGTGAAAACAGTATATGGCTTTCCATCTTCTTTTACAATTTCTTGTTTTTCAAAAATTACTTGGTCTTTATAGGTATTCAATTTTATGTTATGGCCATTTAGCAAAGACTCAATGGAATCGTCTCTCTCTTTTGCGTAGGGTTCATAATCGTGATTGGTGAAAACTTGCTCAATAGCATACTCTTTCAATAATTCATTAAAAACGGCCTGGGGCTGACCATACCGCACATCTAAACTCGAACCCAATTCAACCAACTGATTTTGCAATGAAGTAATTGTAGCATGAATGAATGCTACTCTTTGATCATTTTTATCTTCTAGCAAATCTAAAATAGATTGATCAAAAATAAATATTGGAACAACTGGTAACCCCGATTTCAGCGCAACATACAATGCATGATTGTCTACCAATCGAAGGTCTCTTCGAAACCACATGATATTAATTAAGGTCGAGTGTTTAGGCATTTTGTATCAACAATAAAAAGTGATTAAAAGTTTATTGGTATAAAGCAAAATCCCGCTCCGGTTTAAACGGAACGGGATTTATCACATTCATAAAGAATAAAATAATTAATTACAATTCACGAACGCTGAATTCTACTCTTCTATTTTCAGATCTTCCTTTTGCAGTTTTGTTATCCGCTATAGGGCTTTCGCTTCCATGTCCGTCAGTTAACAGCCTTTCTGCATCTATCTTCTTGCTGAATAAAAACGTTTTAACTGACATTGCACGTTTCAAAGACAATGGTTTGTTGATTTTATCCGAACCAGTGTTATCGGTATATCCATCCACATACAATTTTAAAGTAGGATAATCATTCAATGCCTTGATAACTTTCATTAATTCGGCTTTAGCACCTTTGGTTAATACAGCACTACCAGTAACAAATAATACTTTCTTATAATCAAAGTTGTATTGCTTCTTCAATTCTGGGCAACCATTGTTTTCTGCAGTTCCTTTTACTGTTGGGCACTTATCTTCTTCATCATTTACACCATCGCCATCTGTATCAGGTATAGGGCAACCTTGGTAACGAGCTAAACCAGCAACAGTAGGGCATTTATCTTCTTCATCATTGATGCCGTCTTTGTCAGTATCCGGGATTGGACATCCTTGGTATTTAAGAATACCTTTTACTGTAGGACACTTATCTTGTTCATCGTTGATGCCATCTTTATCAGTATCAGGAATAGGACATCCTTGGTATTTAGCCAATCCTTTAACCGTAGGGCATTTATCATTATCATCGATAATTCCGTCACCATCTGTATCCTTAGGAACGACAACCACTGGTGGAGCTGCTGGTGGTGGTGGTGGTGGTGGAGGTAAGGCAACTTTCTTCTCATACAATTTCACTTTCAAACCAAATTGGAAGCCAGTATTGTAAAAACCGATATATCCTTTATTCCAATTAGGGTTAGAAGTACTCTTCATATCTGTCAAACCATAGATATAGCGACCATATAATTGTACTTTTCTAGAAGGAAATAGTTCGAAACCAGCAGTTAAAGCAGTGCTGATATCCAAAAAATTTCTTTTAAAGTAGACAGCTGAATTGTCGTTCTTCAAAGTATTCGTAAAATCTACTTGAGGACCTGCAATGATTGCAAAGTCTTTACTTGTAGCATATTTAAATAACAATGGAACAGACTGGTACTGGATAGTTCCAGAAAACTGACCTTGAGGGTTATTGTTTCCAACATATTTTAAAACTGACCATTGTGCTTGTGGCTCAAATGACAATTTCTTTGTTAAAGGCAGGTTTAGCCAAATACCAGCTGCCCATCCTGTTCCAGATTTGTAGTCAATTCCTCTTGGATTGGTAACGCGGAATTCAGTTATATTAACTGCACCTAAAAGACCAGCACTCATGCCTGGTTTGGTTTTTTTAGCTTGCGCAAAAACTTGCGAAGAAAAAAGACCGATAACTGCGATCAGCAGCGTCAATTTTAAAGATTTCATTTGATTGAATTTTATTCGATTGTTTGCTTAAAAAATACTTACAAGGGGGGGGGTGTAAGAGTTATGCTGCCGCAAATATATGTAATAATTACAAAATTTGTTAAGAAATAGGCAAAAAGTCTACCATTTTGGGGTAAAAATGTTGAATTAAGTCATTTGAATAATGAATTATTCCCAGTTTTTTTACCCATCTGATTCCATAAATAGCATTGGTTAGAAATATTTCTGAGGCAGTCTCCAAATCTGCTGCAGAAATAGAAGATTCTACCACTTCGAACTCATGTTTCTTTAATTGTAAAATGATATGTTTTCTCATTACCCCAGCAACAGGCCCATCAGCAATTGGAGGGGTTTTAATAATCCCATTGGTAATGATAAAAATATTGGCAATAGTGGTATCTACTAAATGACCATTACTATTTAACAAAACAGCCTCATTGAGTTTTTCTTCTTTAGCCCAAATGGCAGCCATCAAATAAGGCAAATAATTATTGCTTTTGATCATTGAAAAATGATCAGCTGATTTAATAGCTTTTGAGAATATCCCAATCTCCAAACCATTTTCATTGAGTCGGTTATTGCTTTCATTGAGATCCCAGGTTTGAATCAAAATATGTGGAAAGTGATTTTGATCGTCATAAATGCCACCATCTCCCCTATAAATGGTTACTCTTACTCTTGCTAAACGGTGGTGCTGGTTTTTTTGGACCAATGCATGAATCGCTTGAGAAATATAGTCTGTATTAAAATAATTGGGTGGCTTGAATTTCAGTATTTCTAGGCTATGAAAAAGCCTTTCCATATGGTATTGCTCTAAAAGAATTTTACCGGAATTCCACTTGATCGTTTCAAAAAAACCATCTCCATATCGAAAAGAGCGATTATTGGGTGAAATAAGTGCTTTACCCGTTCTTACAAATTTACCATCGCTAAAAAGAAATAAGCTATCAACCATAGTACAAAGATAGAATGAAGCTACATTCGCAATTGCTATTTTATTTCAATGAAAAAAATGAACAAATGAAAATCAGTCAAATCATTTCGGTGTTGGAGAAAAAAGCACCACTAGCTTATCAAGAATCTTACGACAATGCAGGATTAATAACAGGAAATAAAAACATGGATTGCACTGGAACCCTTTGTTCATTGGATGTTACAGCTGAAATAATACAGGAAGCTATTCAACAAAAATGTAATCTTATTGTAGCACACCATCCGATTATTTTTAAGGGCCTGTCAAAAATAAATGGGGAAAATTATGTGGAACGGATAGTGATTGATGCCATAAAAAATGATATCGCCATTTATGCCATCCATACTAATCTAGACAATGTTTCAGATGGCGTGAACCTTACTATTGCCCAACAATTGGGCCTAATCAATACGCGAATTTTATCCCCCAAAAAAAATGGATTGGTTAAATTGGTCAGTTTTGTTCCCCTTGATTTTGTGGAAAAAGTGAAAAATGCCCTTTTTGAAGCAGGTGCAGGCAATATTGGAGAATACAGCGAAACCTGCTTTAGTGCTGAAGGTATAGGGAGTTTTAAAGGGTCTCAACGATCTAATCCAGTAATTGGTCAAAAAGGAATTAGGGAATTAGTGAAAGAAATAAGGGTTGAAGTAATTTTGCCGACTTATTTACAGGCATCTGTATTATTTGCTTTGAAAGATTCCCACCCATATGAGGAAGTAGCTTATGATTTTTACCCTTTAAACAATGAAAATCAAGTAGTTGGAAGTGGAATGATCGGAGATTTACCTGCTGCCATTGCTTCAACTGAATTCCTAGAACTCTTAAAGACAAAATTTAACCTATCTGTGATCAAACACAGCCCTATTATCCTAGAAAAAGTGCAAAAAATAGCTTTTTGTGGCGGTTCAGGTAGCTTTTTAATACCGCTTGCAAAAGCCGCTAAAGCTGATTTTTTTGTTAGCTCAGACATAAAATACCATGATTTTTTTGAAGCAGATAATCAATTGGTTATTGCTGATATAGGGCATTGGGAAAGTGAACAATATACTGTTGATCTAGTTTTTGCTGAATTAATCGCCAAATTCCCTAACTTTGCCGTCCTAAAAACGGCTAATATTACCAATCCGGTGCGCTATTTTTTAGGGTAATCTCAAACTACAAACATTATATGGCATCTGTAAAAGATTTCTCAGTTGAAGAAAAATTGGTAAACCTATTGCGTTTACAAAAGATCGATAGCAAGTTGGATGAAATTCAGGTTCTAAAAGGTGAACTTCCAATGGAAGTAAGCGATTTGGAAGATGAAATCCAAGGATTAACCAATCGCCAGACTCGTATTGAAGAAGAAATCAACGGGATCACCGAGTTTATTGAAGGCAAGAAAAATATCATTAAAGATAGCGAAGCCCTTGTTGCGAAATACGAGAAACAAAGTGACAATGTTAAAAACAACAGAGAGTTCGAAGCTATCAACAAGGAAGTTGAAATGCAACAACTTGAAGTGAAATTGGCCGAGAAACATATTCGTGACGCAAATGAAGAACTTGCAGAAAAAATTAAGGCTTTAGAAATTGCTAAAAAGCAAGTAAGTGTTAAAGAAGGCGTTCTCACTCACAAAAAAGGAGAATTAGAAAAAATCATCGCTGATACTGAAAAAGAAGAAACTGCTTTAAATAAAGTTAGTACTGATGCAAGAAATCATATTGATGAGCGTTTAATTTATAGCTACGATCGTATCCGTAAAAGCTATAGAAACGGATTAGCCGTTGTTCCAGTTGAGCGCGATGCTTGTGGAGGTTGCTTTAACTCGATTCCCCCTCAACGTCAAAGTGAAATTCGTTTACACAAAAAGATCATTGTTTGCGAAAACTGTGGTCGTATTTTAGTAGATGCAGATTTAAATGATACTGTTGAAGCAAAATAAGCTTCCTTAAAATATAGATAAAAGAAAGGGTGTTCAATTTGGATACCCTTTCTTATTTTCGGTAACTGATGAAGTCAAATTTACTACTCCTCTCCTTTGTCTTTTTTACTTTTTGTGCATCTTCACAGAAAGTATTTGATTTTAATGCAACCTGTGTACAATCGTTTCAAGAAATCACCAAATTAAAAATTAAGACAGGCAAAATTCTTGCCCAAAAAGCAATACAACTAAATCAAGATAATTTAATTCCGACGTTCGTAGAAAGCTATGCCGATTTTTATACTTTATTCCTCAATGAAAATCCTGCAGATTATGATTTACTATTCCCAATATTTCAAGAAAGGTTGATCAGTATAGAAGAAGGTCCAAAATCATCTCCTTTCTATTTATTCTCATTGGCCATGATTCGATTACAGAGAGCCAGTGTATCGGTAAAATTTGGGAATACATGGGATGCAGCTTGGGATTTTAGAAAGGCATATGTTTTACTTAAGGAAAACAAGAAAAAATTTCCTAGCTTTTCCCCTAATGATTTAATGTATGGTGCATTAGAGACGGTAATAGGAACTGTTCCAAAAGGATACAAATGGTTAGCCAATATTCTAGGAATGAAGGGATCCATTTCGGAAGGCATGAAAAAAATCAATCAATATACGAATAGTAACGACCCTTGGGCTAGACTCTTTTTTAATCAAGCTGCATTTATATACCCATACCTCTTATTTTTCATAGAAAATAAAAAAGAAGAAGCATTGCAATTTATTCAGCAGAAAAAATTGGACATTGTAAATGATCATTTACATGCTTATATGGCTTCAAACCTAGCTTTAAACAATAAACAGGTAGAGCTTTCAAAATCAATTATTCAAAACAGAAATAAATCGGAAGAATACCTTAAAATGAGTGTTTGGGACTTTCAATTGGGCTATGCTAAATTATATCATTTAGACTACCAAGAAGCTAAAAGTCATTTTGACTTGTACACACAAAATTTTAAAGGTAAATTTTACATTAAAGATGCATACCAAAAAATAAGTTGGATCAATTATCTACAAGGAAATTTTAAAGCTGCCGAAGATGCTCGAAAACAAATTCTCAAAAAAGGATCAACACAATCAGATGCAGATAAACAAGCATTAAAAGATGCCAAGAATAATTATTGGCCCAATTTGCTTTTATTAAAAGCACGTTTGTTGAATGATGGTGGATACCATGCCGAAGCTTTTAAATTATTGGCAGGTAAATCTGAAGACGATTTTGATAAAATTGAAGATAAACTAGAATTTGCCTATCGAGCTGCAAGAATTTATGATGATCTAGGTAGATCGGATGATGCCATCAAAAACTATTTAGTTGCTATAAAAATTGGTATACATCGAAGAGAGTATTTTGCCGCTAGAGCTGCTTTACAAATTGCACAGATTTATGAGCAAAGAGGCCAAACCAAATTAGCCATTGTATATTACCAAAAATGCCTTGATATGGAAGATCATGAATATAAAGATTCCCTAGACCAAAAGGCTAAATCAGGAATATTAAGGTGTACCGGTGAATAAGTAAAAGAATTAGAAAAAAGTCTGCTAATCATTTAAACAAGCTTTACTAACTTGCTAAAAAAATATCCTTCAAAGTGCTTCGTAAATTAATCATACAGAACTACGCAATTATTAACGAGATTAATATTGATTTTTCGGGAAAGCTCAATATTATTACTGGAGAAACAGGCGCTGGTAAAAGCATATTAATGGGTGCTTTGAGTTTGATCTTAGGAGAAAGGGCAGATAGTACTGTATTAGTAAATAATCAACAAAAATGTTTTATTGAAGGCTATTTTAGTACAGACAATAAATCAGCTGTATTGGCTTTTTTAAAAGAACATGATATAGATATTGAAGAAGAATTAATACTTAGAAGAGAAATTGGTGTTAATGGAAAATCTAGGGCATTTATCAATGATAGCCCTGCATCTTTGATCCAATTAAAACAGTTGGCAGGCATGTTGGTAGATTTACATCAACAGTTTGATACTTTAGAATTAGGAGATAGTGATTTTCAAAGACAGGTGATAGACGCACTAGCTGGCAATTTTGAACCTGTTCAATCATTTAGGATTAATTATTTAAAATGGCAGGGACTCAATAAAGAGCTAACCATTTTAAAGGCACAAAAAGCTAGTTTTATAAAAGAAGCAGATTATCATCAATTTTTATTTGGTGAAATAGATGAATTAAATCTAAGCGAAAATGAATTGGAAGTATTAGAGGAAGAACTAAAAATGTTGAGCAATGTCGAAAATATTAAAAATGGTTTAGAAAAAATAAATGCTGCATTAAATAATGCTGATCAACCCATAGTTGTTCAGTTGAAACAACTACTACAACAATTGCTTCCTTTCCAAGCCTTTCATCAATCTATCCCAGAATTATGCAACAGGTTAAAAGCTTCACAGGTAGAATTACAAGATATTGCAGATGAATTAGATCATATTAATGGCAATATTCATTTCGATGAAAAAAGAATTGAATGGATTAATCAAAGGTTGAATGATGGTTTTAAATTGCTAAAAAAACATGCAGTAAAAACAACCACAGAATTAATTAATGTAAAAAACGAATTAGCCAATAAACTAGCTCAGGTACTTCATTTGGATGATTCAATTATCAGTCTAGAAAAAGAAGCCAGTGAAATTGTATTAATTGCAGAAACTCAAGCAAAAAAAATAAGCATTGCTAGAAATAAAACCATTCCTGACTTTGAGAAAAAAGTAAATAACTTATTGAAGCAGGTAGGAATGCCTAATGCCAAAGTTCAAGTTAAATTAGTAAGCACCCATTTGCATGAATTTGGTTTAGAGAATATAGAACTATTGTTCGATGCGAATAACACCAATAAATTCGAATCAATTAAAAAAGTGGCCAGTGGAGGTGAATTAAGTCGTTTGATGCTATGCATTAAATCTTTGGTTGCAGAATACATTAACCTTCCAACATTAATCTTTGATGAAATAGATACAGGCATATCCGGCGAAGCTGCAAAACAGGTTGGTCAAATTATGCAAAAAATGGCCAACCAACGTCAGATCATTTGTATAACCCATCAACCACAAATAGCAGGTAAAGCAGACGCGCATTTTTATGTTTATAAAGAGTTTAAAAATGAGCAAATGCAAACTACTATCAGAATGCTCCAAGAAGATGAACGTATTGATGCCATTGCCAAAATGCTCAGTGGAGAAAAACCGACAGCTGCTGCTATAGAAAATGCTCGGGAAATGATATTTGGATAGATACTTCCCTTTAAATGATACGGAAGATTTCCCAATTATGCAGAATTCCAAATTATCAAAGGCGAATTCGTATATTCGAATTTTAATAATAGATATACTATTTCAATAAAAAAATAAACAGATTATATGGCATACAATTTATTAAAAGGGAAAAGAGGAATTATTACCGGTGCATTAGATGAAAATTCTATTGCATGGAAAGTGGCCCAAAAAGCACATGAGGAAGGTGCCACATTTGTATTAACCAATGCCCCTATCGCAATGCGCATGGGAGAAATCAATAAATTGGCAGAAGAAACAAGTTCACAAATTATACCAGCCGATGCAACCAATGTTGATGAGCTCACCCATTTATTTACGCAATCCCAAGAAATATTGGGTGGCAAACTAGATTTTGTTTTGCATTCAATTGGAATGAGTGTAAACATTCGTAAAAAGATTCCTTATACCGAATCCAACTATGATTATTTTATGAAAGGGATCGATGTTTCTGCCATGTCATTTCATAAAATGTTAGCAGTTGCTAAAAAATTAGATGCCATCAATGAATGGGGTAGTGTTGTTGCTTTAACTTATATGGCTGCACAAAGAACGTTTCCTTTCTATACCGATATGGCCGATATTAAAGCTATGTTAGAATCGATCGCAAGAAGTTTCGGATATCATTATGGATTAGAAAAGAAGGTAAGAATAAATACTGTTTCTCAGTCTCCTACAAAAACCACTGCAGGAACTGGTATTAAAGGGTTTGGTGATTTTTATGATTTCGCCAATGCAGTTGCTCCTTTAGGAAATGCTACGGCAGAAGACTGTGCAAATTATTGCATTACTTTATTTTCCGATTTAACACGAATGGTTACTATGCAGAATTTATTTCATGACGGTGGTTACTCTACAACGGGTGTAAGTAATGAAGTAATGGAAAAATTAGGTATTGCAAATCAATAAAAAATTATACAATGAATTTTAATGATGCTATTGGATATATCGGTGCTTTTTTAAGTGCAATCACATTTATCCCTCAGGTATGGCAAGCATGGAAAACAAAAAGTGTTGGTGACTTAAGTATTTGGATGATACTTATTGTAATTACCAGCACTATTGTTTGGTTGGTTTATGCTTTCAATGTAAATAGTGGGCCAGTGATTGCCGCGAATACTATTGTATTGTTATTAGCTTTAATATTGTTGTATTTCAAACAAACATTCAAGCCGAATAAATAAAACTAATACTCATCTTCATTAAACATGAAATCTTCCTGACTTGGATAATCTGGCCAGATGTCTTCGATGCTTTCATAGACTTCTCCTTCATCCTCTAATTCTTGTAGGTTTTCTACAACTTCCAAAGGAGCTCCACTTCTGATGGAATAATCGATTAACTCATCCTTGGTAGCAGGCCAAGGGGCTTCTTCTAAGTAACTTGCTAATTCTAAAGTCCAAAACATAGTTTCCGATTATTTTTGCAAAAGTAACCGTATAAATGATATGACCAAATCTGAGTTTGTCACCTTCTGTAAAGAAATGTTTAAAAATTACCGATTTAGCTCCATGGTTTTGTAGGTTTGTAGGTATAATCTTAGCAAATAAATGCTCAAAGCAGAAAAAATAACCCGCCGATTCGGCGACTTAGAAGTTTTAAAAGGAGTTGATTTAATCGTAGAAACAGGGGAAATGGTGAGTATTGTAGGCTCTTCAGGCGCTGGCAAAAGCACTTTACTGCATATTTTAGGCAGCCTAGACCAACCCGATGCTGGAACAATTGTACTCGATAACCAATCTATTCTTTCTTTATCGCCTAAAAAACTAGCTGCATTTAGAAATAAAAATATTGGCTTCATCTTTCAATTTCATCATTTATTGCCAGAATTTGATGCACTCGAGAATGTTTCCATCCCTGGATGGATTGCTGGTACACAAAAAGCAATTGTCAAAGAAAGAGCAATTGAATTGCTTACTAGCCTTGGATTGAAAGACAGAATCAACCATAAACCACAACAAATGTCGGGCGGAGAACAACAACGTGTGGCAGTTGCTAGAGCGCTCATCAATCAACCCAAAATTGTATTTGCAGATGAACCTACAGGTAATTTAGATAGCAAAAACGCTCGTGAATTGCATCAGGTATTTGTTGAGTTGAATCAAAAGACTGGCACATCATTTTTGATTGTAACTCATAATTTAGAATTAGCTGCTTTGAGTGGCAGAACTTTGCACATGAAGGACGGATTAATGGTACATGAATAGCTAGACCTTTATACGCGCGGTTTCCAAGGTATTTCTGGTACCGATAACTGGTGGCTAAAATATCGAGATAATACAAATAAATAATCGCTCAACCTGTTAAGGTATTTTATCACCAAGGGTTCTACGAAAATTTCTTGCTCTTGCATATTCACACAACAACGTTCTGCCCTTCTGCATACACAACGAGCTATATGTGTTTGTGAAACTGCTAAATGTCCTCCAGGTAATACAAAAAATTTCATGGGAGCTAATACATCATTCATATGATCGATCTCTGTTTCCAATAAATTGATATCAGTTTCCTTTAAATCTGGAATTTTCATCAATGGTTCTTTGTCTGGGTCACAGGCCAAAGAAGATCCTACAGTAAATAATCGATCTTGAATTTCTTTGAGTATCAATTTGGAATGGGCTTCAGTAGCATAATCACAAACCACTCCTATCCAGGAGTTCAATTCATCAACTGTGCCGTAGGTATCAATGCGAATATGACTCTTAGGTACTTTGGTTCCACCTATTAACGATGTTTTTCCTAAATCCCCCGTTTTGGTATATATTTTTAACGACATCTAGTTGCTTTATCTGAATACAAATCTAAAATAGATTTGTTCAATACAACTCTAAACTGTGTGAATATATTGTTCCTTTGTTTTATCCGATTCAATAACGCCATCACGCAAACGAACAATTCTATGTGCATAAGAAGCAATATCTTCTTCGTGGGTTACTAAAATCACTGTATTTCCTGCTTCTTGAATTTTTCCGAAAATCTGCATTACTTCAACCGATGTTTTGGAATCGAGGTTTCCGGTTGGTTCATCAGCTAATAAAATGGAAGGATTATTCACTAATGCACGAGCAATGGCCACCCTTTGAATTTGTCCCCCACTCAATTCGTTTGACTTATGATGACTGCGATCGGCTAATCCAACTTTTTTCAATGCTTCCATTGACCTTTCTATTCTTTCCTTTTTAGAAACGCCAGCATAAATTAAAGGTAAGGCCACATTTTCTGCAGCGGTTAATCTAGGTAATAAATTGAACTGCTGAAACACAAAACCAATTTCTGTATTTCTTACTTCCGCTAAATCATCATCTGGCATTTTACTTACATCTTTGCCATTTAAAATATACTTGCCTCCTGTTGGTGAATCAAGACAACCTAAAATATTCATCAACGTGCTCTTTCCACTACCCGAAGGTCCCATCAATGCAACATATTCATTTCTGAAAATATCCAATGAAATACCTTTCAATACTGGGATTGCTTGTGATCCCATATAATAATTCTTCTCAATTCCTTCTAAATGAATTACTGACTCAATCAATCCCATACTATTAATTTTGTTTTTTGATCACTGTTGGTACTTTAAAAAATGTTTCATCCTTAATGGGTGAATTACTTAAGGCTTCCTTTCTGCTTACTGATCCGGTTATATCATCTGCTCTCCATACATTTTGAGCATCACTCATGAATAATAAAGGTTCAACACCATCGGTATTGAGTTCTTGTAATTTTTCGATAAAGCCCACCATGCGTTCAACATCATTTCTGATATTTTCTTTTTTATCAAGATCAAATTCCAATCGAGCAAGATGGGATAGATGATCAATTAATTTGGGCGTAATCTCCATATTGAACAAATTTAACTTAAAGCATATCACCATAGATGTCTAAATTTTAAAAGGTAATTATTCAAAAGCAGCGGTTATTTAGTCATTTGTACAATAAAAATCTCAGGAAAATGGTTTCTTTAGATGGAAAATGATTAACTGTATTAACTAATTGTTAAAAAACAGTGAAAAAATGGAAGTTTGAACAAACAAAAAAAGATTTTTCTTGTTCTGAATATTAATAAAATAGTACCTCATAATCAACAGGCATAAGGATTGTAGATAGGATTAAGTATGTAGGACCGCATCTTCTCCTACAGATATTAACAGGATGTGAGCATTATTTAATATTAGTAACTAGTTTTTAATTATAAATTGTAAGTACAAAATCCCCCGATTATGTTAGTTTACGCTGTTCTGGCTGTTTACTTGGTCTGCTTATACCTTGCTTATAGAGGTGCTGCAGTCTCGGAAGAATAAGCCTTATCCCCCAACCCATCATTAATATCAAACTTTTCATTGTAAAAGTTTGATATTTTTTTATCTGATTATCCTATCTTCGAACAAAATAGTTGCATAACTAACTATTTTTCAGATTTAAAAAAATGCAAATGAAACGTTCTATCAAAAAAGTAGCGGTATTAGGAAGTGGTGTTATGGGCTCAAGAATTGCCTGTCATTTTGCAGGAATTGGATTGCCTGTATTATTGTTGGATATGGTTCCAGCTGCAGCCACTGAAAGTAAAAAACCTGCCGAAAGAAATAAGTTGGTAAACGATGCTTTACAAGCTGCTATAAAAAGCAACCCCTCACCTATTTATACTAAATCGGTGATCAACCACATTAAAACCGGCAACTTCGATGATAATATGAAGGAGATTGCTAGCTGCGATTGGATCATTGAAGTGGTTGTTGAAAGATTGGATATCAAAAAAATAATTTACGATAAAGTAGAACAATATAGAACCCCAGGAACATTAATTACCTCCAATACTTCAGGAATTCCTATTCACTTAATGTCTGAAGGAAGATCGGCTGATTTTAAGCAACACTTTTGTGGCACCCATTTTTTTAATCCTCCAAGATATTTGCGTTTATTAGAGATCATTCCAACTCCAGATACTGATCAGGAGGTAGTTGATTTTTTAATGCATTATGGAGATTTGCATTTGGGGAAAACTACTGTTCTGTGCAAAGACACTCCAGCATTTATTGCTAATAGAATTGGGGTATATAGCATCATGAGTATTTTTCACATCATGGATCAACAAAAATTATCTATCGATGAAATTGATGCATTAACTGGTCCAATCATAGGTAGACCAAAGTCTGCCACATTTAGAACAGCCGATGTAGTTGGTATTGATACTTTGGTTAAAGTAGCTAAAGGGGTTGCAGATAATTGCCCGAGCGATGAAGCTAAGTCAATTTTTACCATTCCAGAATGGTTGGAAAAATTGATAGCCAACAATTGGTTGGGTGATAAAACAGGCCAAGGATTTTTTAAAAAAACCAAATCAGCTGCAGGCAAAGAAATACTGACTTTGAATTTAAATACCATGGAATATGGTGCAAGGGTCAAACCAAAATTTGCTAGTATTGAAGCTGCCAAACCGATAGAAGATCTGCATCAAAGAATTAAATTATTGAGTGCAGCAAATGACAAAGCTGGAGATTTCTACAGAGCATTTCATTTCTCTTTATTCTCTTATATCTCATTTAGAATTCCAGAAATTAGTGATGAAATATATCGCTTAGACGATGCTATGATGGCAGGCTTTGGCTGGGAAATTGGCGCATTTGAAAGTTGGGATACTGTTGGATTGGTTAAAACGGTACATGCCATGAAAGCAGCTGGAATTGCAGTTGCGCCGTGGATTGACGAAATGATCGCTGCTGGATTTACCAGTTTCTACAAAGTAGTCAATGGCAAAAGAATGTATTATGATCTTGCTTCCAAAAATTATACAATCATTCCAGGTGGCGAATCTTTTTTGATATTAAAAAATCATTCTGATAAAACCATTTGGAAAAACAGTGCTTGCAAAATGTATGATATTTGTGATGGTGTTGCAGGATTTGAATGGAGTACCAAAATGAATAGTATTGGTGGTGAAGTTTTAGAAGGATTGAATAAAGCAATTACCCTTGCTGAAAAAGATTACAAAGGATTAGTCATAGCTAATGATGGCGCCAATTTTAGTGCAGGTGCCAATGTAGGAATGATTTTCATGTTAGCGATAGAGCAGGAATATGATGAACTAGATATGGCCATCCGAATGTTCCAAAATAGCATGATGCGTTTGAGGTATTCTTCTATACCTATTGTTACTGCACCTCATGGATTAACTTTAGGTGGTGGATGTGAAATGAATTTACATGCAGACAAAGTCTGTGCTGCTGCAGAAACTTATATTGGTTTGGTTGAATTGGGAGTTGGATTGATTCCCGGTGGTGGCGGTACAAAAGAATTTGCTTTACGTGCTTCAGCTGAATTACATGAGGACGAACCAGAAACCAATACATTAAAAAAGCGCTTCTTTGCTATTGCAACTGCTAAAGTGGCTACCTCTGCTCAAGAAGCTTTTGAAATGGGTATTTTAAGAGCTGGCACCGACGAAATAGTGATGAATGTTGGAAGAAGAATTGCAGAAGCAAAAAAGTCGGTGTTGGAATTATATGAACAGGGCTACAACACACCAACCCCAAGAACAGATATTAAAGTATTAGGCAGATCGGGTTTAGGAGCTATGCTCGCAGGAATTAACGGAATGTGGCGTGGTGGATATGCAACGGATCATGACGCCCTAATTGCCCGCAAATTGGCATTTGTATTGTGTGGAGGAGATTTGAGTGAACAAACGCTGGTAAGCGAACAATATTTACTCGATTTAGAAAGAGAAGCATTCCTAAGCTTATGCGGAGAAAAGAAAACACTAGAAAGAATTCAAAGTGTATTAAAAACTGGAAGACCAATCAGAAATTAACGAATACTATAAACGATCCAATTTTCTGTTTCGAATACCCTTATTGGTTTGAGCCCAATTCTATCTTTCATTTCAAGAATGTTGTACGCATTTAGAACTGTTATATTGTGCAATCGATTATTCCTTTTGGCAATACACATATAGGAAGCAACTAAGGCAGGGTTTTCGATTACCGTCACAAAACTTTTTTGCAATGGCAATATTAATCCTTGCAATGAAGGCAGATGTGCCATAATTCCATAAGCTGCTGCATCATCAATTAATAAAGGGGTTTCAGGAGAAGCTACAGATGCAACATATTCCGCCATTTGTTGTAACTCAGTATCTTGCTTTGGACCGAACCATTTTTTATCGGAATTGAACATCATGTACAAATCATGCTCTTCGTAATCATTGCTTTCGGAAAAATAATAAATACCCCCAAGAATACTTAAACAGCTAACCCCAACAACTAGGCTCGAAGTAACTTTTTGTCCATATTTATTATACCCAAAAAACAATAATCCTGCAATTCCAATGATTTGCATTACCATATAATACTCTGTTGTAAAATAATATTTGGCATCGATCAAAATAATCGAAAAAAAGAAAATGGGTACCAACAAAGTAAAGAGTTCGTATAATTTACCTTTGAACAATACCAAAGAAAGAATAAAGGTTGGTGCTAATACAATAGTAAATACTTGAAAAATAAGTTGAGTTTGTTTTGCTACATTCTTCCCTTTGGTAAATTCTAAAATGGTATTCAAAGGAGAAGTACCGGTAACACGCCAGTTGGCATATTGACTAGATAAAAAATAAGTAGCATTTCCAGCATGGGCTTCATTCAATAATCTGAATAAATAATATGCCGCCAATGGAAGTAGAAATAAAATGAGGTATAATGATACTGTTCTATTAGCTAATTTTCTGCGCAATGATCGAATATTCAAAGCCTGATAATATTGAAAAATGGGAGGCTCATCTTTGGATACTTTTATTCCATCTACTGAAACCAAAGCAATAAATGGAAAGAAAGATAGAATCATCCAAATAAAATTAATCTCAGTAAAAACTAATATCGTTAAAAAAATGCTCGCCAAGGATAAATAATAGGTTGTTTGTGTTCTATAATAGTGAAATAAACTTCTAAAAAGCATGTACAAAAACAACATGATGGCTGCGATATTTCTTCCACTAATGGCGGCATAAACAAACTGTGGATGCAAAACAAACAATAATACAATAGATATCAAAACAGGTTTGAAAGTAAGCTTAGATTCACTGATATCAAAAACTACAAAATAAAAAAGTATAGCAATAAAAATAATAGAAGCAGCAATGGGTGCAAACACATACCCAAATGGAGATAGAATAATAGTAGCTAAAAAAACTGAGGAAGGAAAAGTAGTTCCAATGGTTAAAAGTGTATTCTCTTTAAATTCAAAAAGAATTTTTAGTTTTTCAGAATAAAAAAGGCTTTCGGTATGTTCAAATCCATTTCGATGTAATAGCCAGGAAAGAATTACATAATAAAACACCAACATGAGTGTCAATAATTGTATTCTATTACTTTCCTTTATCATTATGCTCCATTTGCGTTTACAGCAGACGCAGCTGCCGCTGAATGAGACATTTTAGTTAATCCATGATTTGTTTTTTCCCAGAAAAAAGGGTTGTATACCAACTGCCATAAACCTTTGTAAGCAGATATAGAATGCATCAACCAATATATTGGATTAAATAATGCAAATAATATCAACTCGTAATACCTGCGCTTAAACACAGCCAACATATTTACATAAATCATTAGTGTATTACCTGCAATGAAATTAAAAATGGAAATATATAATACCCAATCTGGAAATAACACTCTTGCTACTTTTAGATCGAAGATTAAATAGATCACAAAAAAAGCAAGCAAAACTGGATAAATTAAAAATGTAATGGGCGTAAGTCCAACGAAGAAGTTGAATCCAAAAAAGCCTTTCCAACCAATTTTTTGGACCAGCCTTGCTGGGTTACGCATATGTACCAAAGTGGTTTGCATATAGCCTTTGATCCAACGAGAGCGTTGACGAATCCAATTAAAAGGCTCATTATTTGCTTCTTCAAATGTGGTACTATTAACAACACCCACTTTATATCTTTTTTCGAATACACGCACTCCCAAATCGGCATCTTCAGTAACATTAAAAGGATCCCATCCACCCAATTCCAACAACTTATCTAATTTAAAATGATTGGAAGTTCCTCCCAAAGGAATAGGTACATCCAATGACTGTAAACCAGGTAACATATAATCAAACCAATACGAATACTCTAAAGTAAACATACGGGTAAGTAAGTTTTCATTTTTATTAAAATAGTTCAATGCTCCTTGTAAAACAATATAATCTTTTGGTAATTTTCTAAATAAGCAAACTACTTTTTTCAACTGATCAGAATCTGGAACATCTTCTGCATCATAAATAGTAAGGTACTTACCTTTACAAAAAAACAAGCCGTAATTACACGCTTTGGGCTTGGTTTTAGGAAGATGATAGGGCACAACAATTGTTTCGAAGTTGGCAGGAAAATCGAGGTTTCTTACTGCGTTCAAGGTTTTATCATCATCTTCTTCTATCAATAATTTTACGTCGAGTTTACCTCTCGGATAATCCAAGCTTCTTAAGTTCCAAATTAATTTACGAATTAATTTATCTTCTTTATAAACAGGTAATAAAATAGTATAAACTGGTAAACTTGAATTTTCTACTGCCCTTACTTCTTCTTTAGTAACTGCCTGATGCAATTCGTACCTTGAACCTTTTAATGCTATATATAATTTGAATATTATGGCAAATAAAAAGAAACTACTAAAAAATAAATTGAAGAAAATAAATGCGTTTACAAAATAAAGTGTTAGAAAAATAAAGAAAACACCGATAAACCCAAAAATAAAAATCAACTGAGCATCAGTAAAAGTAATAATTCCTGAACTCATAGGGTCTTTGCGCATCAAACTAAAAACCGCTTCTTTCACATAATACTCCCCACGAAGTTTATTGATCATCCAAGTAATATCCAAATCAGATGCTGCAACTAGGCTTATTTTTTTATCGAATTTAATCTCCAAAAAACCCAATAATTTCTCATCCAAAGGATCTGCAGCTGCAACAATTAATACACCTCTGCCATCTTCTTTTATTGGCAAGTATAGAAATGAATTGAGGTGCAATAAATCACATTGTGAAACAAAGGCTTCATCAATTTCTTGATTTCTGATATCAATTAAAGGAAAACCTGCTCTTTCTAAAAAAGCCACATATTCTTTTCGGGTTAGGAACCCAAAATTCAATGCTGTTTTAATATTAATATATTCAAACTCAGCTGCAATTTCTTCAATCTGCTCCAGTTTACCCGTTGTGAATAAACCCACATTAATCATATTATTCAAAGCACAGACAGGCATATTCCTAGGGTAATTTAGCGCCGATTAAAAGTTTTCCTGAGACTTCTTCACTCGTTTTCTCACAAAAACAAATGCAGCGATCACCAACAATAATGCAGCAATTAAAATGAAGTATCGGTAATTATTCCAAAAAATAGCCAGATAGTTTTTATCCCCTCTATACGTTACCACTCCAGAATTTTCTGGAACTTTAAAGAAGAAATTACTTCTTCCTTTACTGCTTGCAAAACACACATTACTTTCAATGGCAGAATACTGAGATCCAAAGCTTTTAATAACCCCTTCAAATGCATCACTCACCACAGTATCTTGTAATGATGTGATCATCATGATTGTGGATGCTTGGTACCTGAATATTTGAGCAACTCCACTATTCGAAAAATCATTAATAGAGAAAGTGGTTTGACCACTCATGTTTTTGTACAACTGAAAATCTCTATTAAACTGAATAGGCATATCGCTTGTAAAGTTTTTAACAAAGGGATCGTTGCGATGTACCAATAAAATGGCGTTATAGTCTTTTAAATCGGCAACAGTAGCTTTTTCAGTGGTTATCATTTCTGGAATATTCAATCGATTTCCTTGAACTGTTGTAGTATTCAATTGGTAAATCAATTCTCCCATAGAAGATGCTAAATGAGGCATGATTGAAGGAGAAACAATAAACTTCAATTGTTTTTTCCTGAACTCTCCCGGATAATTGAAGAAATTATAAAACTCATTTTGCTTTTCTCCGGAGAATACTAAATTGGATGTTTTGGTATCAATAAATGCATAGAAATTGGCAAATCCGGCTTTACAAATATTTCCTTGCGGATGAAATCTAAATTCTACAACCAATGAATTGTTCTTGGTAAGTAAGTATGGTTTTAACTCTACATCACCTACAAAACTGGTTTTATTATGTAAATCGGCACTAAATACCAAATTGTCATTCAAATATACATTCACATAACCCCTGTCTTCATCTTTCAATAATGTAAGCATGGCTTCCAAATGGAAAGTTAATTTCTTCGGAATAGCATTATAATCGGCTAATGAAAAGGCGTAATTAGTTTTTAGTGCACCAACGCCTTCCATCAATTTTGGTGTTCCGCCTAGATCTTCTAAAGAAAAAACTACTGGCAAAGGATTGGCTACAAAATAATTAGGTGGCCCGTTTTCAATAACCATTCTGTATGAAAAAGCAGCATTTAATATTTTGTAATTAGTTAATGTATTAATGGCTTTTTTATACCCATCTGCATCTTTACCAGTAATAACCATTACGTATCGATTGTCGCCATAAGGTTGAACATTATAAATACAGCCCTGTCCAGGTTTTAAATCTGGGAGGAATGGTTTGATAAAATTGGGTAACTTACTATAAACACCAGTCACAATGGTATTACTCATTGTATCGGATTCTGTATAGTTATTGGTATACAATTCTTGCAAAACCTCTTTTTGCTTCAATAAAGCAAATAATACACCACCTCCCACTAAATCATCTAAATCACTATTTACAGGAGTTGATACACTATTGTATACTAAAATAGTTTCTTTTAAACTAGGATAATAAGTAATTTTTTCCTGCCTTTTAACTTCTAAATAAGTAGAGTTTCTTACCGTCATCCAAACGGCGGGATTATCTACGTCTTTACAATACTCATCCGTCATACACATTCTAGCATCAACACGTAACTTAATAAATCTACCATCTGGTTGAACAAATCTTTTGTTTAGATCGATGGTAATGGTCATGATTGAATCTATTCCATTGGAAGTGATTCTAGAAGTATATACAGGCTCGTCTCGCAATGAAACAGTAACAGCAGAAAGGTCTTTGTTGAGCACTTGAGAAGGCTTTACTTTCAATACCAAGCGCATATTATTTACATCATCTTTGGGATTCAATTTGAGGAAAAAGTTCAACGCACCTGCAATACCTCGGATTGACTCGTTGCGATATCCCATGTCTTCCATTGTTCGGATCTCGCCTTCAATACTTTGAACGGTCTGACCGAATATACCCGACAAGATGAGGGTAAATACAACTAATAGTGATAATCTAGATTTCATAAGGTAGTATTTAGAACTAAGCTAGTTTGAATTTCAATTTAAAATAATTCCCAACGGTCGAATCACTCTCATACGTTAAAACCCCTGCCATATCAACCGTAAGCTTTTGTGCAACAGAAAATCCCATACCCGATTGGCTAACAGCAAATTCGGATTGATTCGGCGAATTCAACCTGTTAAAATACTCATCCAATCGCTCTTTTCCGATGGGTGTTCCTTTATTGATAATCTCAATAATACACATCCCTTCATTGTCTGCTGCATGAATACTCAATACGGATCCTTTCTGTATAAACCTTATAACGTTAGAAAGTAGCTTAAATAATATGTGACGGAGAAATATTTTATCTAGATTCACAATAATTTCCGCTGGGGATAGGTGAACTTGAATTGTTACTTGTTTGATACTTGCAGCATCTACCAAGGCAATTGATGCTTTTTCTACTTCTGGAATAATATCAAACTGTTCAAAACGGTATTCTATCTTGCCCGTATCTGCTTCTGCAGATTCCGATAATTTTTGAGACAAGTAATGTAATTTCTCATTACCCATAGTGATATAACTCAGAATTTCCTTTTGATCGGTAGTAAGGTTGCTCGATTTTCGGTTAATCAAATCAATAGAAATTTGGTTGGAGCCTATAAAATTCTTCAAATCATGAATCATGATATTGAGGGTATTTTGCCTATAATCACTCAATTCTTTCAATCTTCGGTTGGCTTCTTCAATTAAATGATGCTGATCATTGATTTTTTCATTCTGTTCGAGCATTCTTCGGTTGGATTCTTCAATGATCAAGTTTTTCTCTGTTTCCCGCTTGATAATTTGGTACCGGTTAAACGCAATCACACAAGAAAATGCTGAAACCAAGAAATACACTCCCCCTCCATTGGTAATAAGTGAACTATATCCATCAGTACGGTTATTTAAAGCATATAAAACAACAATGATGGTATAAGAAATGGCACAGTGCATTTGCGCGTATATTGGACGCCAAAATACCGTGGTATTCAACAATAACATTAAAATGGTAGTTATTAGAAAATAGGGTAATGCATTCGGAATAGGAACGACGCCACATATTAATGACATCAAAACTACATTGGTACCAATCACCAAATTGAGAATCAATTCGTAAGACCAACGTTTTTGGGTGCCCATTTTATATACCATATAGGTAATTAAAAATGCAATTACCCTCAAGGCCATTAGAAATGTCCATTGATCGTTCAAGAAAAGCAAATCCAACACTACAAAAAGGGGTAGGGAAAACATTAGCGACCAAACGGCAACGTTTGAATAATAAGCTCCCCGTTTATTCAATTCGGAAGTAAGCTTATCTCGGTCTATATTTACATAAGGAATCTTATGATAATCTATCATATATACAAATATGCATCAGGTAATTGATTATTCGATAAAATTAAATCCAAGAAAAATCGCAAATCGGCTTTTTTTCACCATGTTATTGACATTTGTGAGTTTCTTTTTATCAGTTTTTGCTTCTAGTAGAACAGATATAAATAAAATCAAGTCAGACTTATCAAAAGGAGTAAATATTTCTTTTTTGGAACAGTATTGGCTTGCCCCTGATTTACAATTTCAAACAAGCCTAGAACCTAAGCTAGAAGAAATTGCAAAAGCAGGTTTTAAAACGATTAGGCTTCCTGTAGCATTCGACCATTATATGCCAGATAACTATGCGGCATTAGATAATGGTATATTAAATAAGCTGCAAATGATCTATTCAAAATGCAATCAATTAAATATTAATCTGGTAATTGTTTATCATTATGGTAAATTAACCAATGAAAATATTTATTCAGAAAATGACCGCATTATTAGAATTTGGAAACAGGTGATTAAATCGATGCTTAATGATTCTCCAGACAATTTATTTTTTGAATTGTACAATGAACCAACTACTGATATGGATGTATGGAAGTCTTCTGCAACTACTTTAGTGAGGGAATTGAGAAAAGAAGATCCAAATCGAATTTTTATTATTGGCGGCGCCAACTATAATGGAATTAGCGAATTGCTGCACATGGGAAAGCTAGATGTAGATGATGGGAAAATTCTATATACTTTTCATTTTTATGAACCCTATATTTTTACGCACCAAGGAGCAGATTGGACCCCAGAAAAAACCTTTATCACTGGCTTTCCTTATCCTTATAAAGAAAGTAAAATGCCTAGGCTATATAATGCACCACCAGACTCGCAGCTTTATAAAGATTATTTCCGTTACCCAAAAGAAGCTACTTACGAATACTTGTACGAGCGTATTAAAACGATCAGTAAAGAAGCTGATAAGTTAAATTTACCGCTTATCTGCTCAGAAACGGGGGTAATCAAATTTGCTGATAATAAATCAAGGTCTGCTTATCTTAGAGATATTACAAGCATTATGAAGGAGTTTAATATACCAATCATACTTTGGGATTATGACGATAAGTTCTCTGTCAAAAAGGGAAATAAAGTCATCAAATCGCTTCGTCCTTGGTTAAAGAATTAACAGTTTTGATTAAAATTAATTTATGGAAACTATTTTATCGATTGATGGAGTTAGCAAATCTTATAAAAACATTAAGGCACTTAAGAATTTATCATTAACTATACCGAAAGGAAGTGTATTTGGAATTCTAGGACCAAATGGAAGCGGAAAAACTACCATGATGAGTATTGTATTAGATATTCTGAAAGCAGATGCCGGAACCTATAATTGGTTCGGATTAACCAATTCACACAATGAAAGAAAAAGAATAGGATCCCTTTTAGAAACACCGAATTTTTATCATTATTTATCAGCAGTAGATAATTTGAAAATTACCCAGGCCATTAGTGGTAGAGGAACAGAAGCAGATATAGATGAAGTGTTGGAAATTGTAAAATTGACTGAAAGAAAAAACAGTAAATTCAGTGCATATAGTTTGGGCATGAAACAAAGACTAGCTATTGGGGCAGCTTTGTTGGGAAATCCTGAAATACTATTATTAGATGAGCCTACGAATGGATTGGATCCTGTAGGAATAATGGAAATAAGAGATCTCATTAAAGCCCTTTCAAAAAAAGGTATTACCATTATAATCGCTAGCCATTTATTGGATGAAGTCGAAAAAATATGTACTCATGTGGCTATTCTAAAAAGAGGATCTTTAATTACTTCAGGACCTGTAAATGAGGTATTGTCTAATGAAGATATTGTAGAAATTGCTGCAGCTAATATGGAGCAATTAAAGATGTGTATAGCTGATATGGGTGGTTTTACTTTGATAAAAGAAGAAAACGAACGCTTACAAATTCATTACCCTTTCGGTACAGCAAATATGGAAATGATCAATGACCATTGCTTTAAAAATGGAATTACTTTACAATTACTTTTAAGTAAGAAAAAAAGTTTAGAATCTACATTCTTTGAACTCACTAACGATTAATATTTCTACTGATGAACAATCTAATAAAAATAGAGTGGCTTAAAATTAAAAAGTACCCTGCATTCTGGTGGATGCTAGTGATTGTAATGCTTACCTATCCTGGTATAAACAGTATGGTTTATTATGGATACAAGGAAGTTATTCAGGGTAAAGAAATGGTTAACCAAGTAGCTAAAATGGTTTTGGGTAACCCTTTTGCTTTTCCAGAAACCTGGCATTCAGTAGCTTATTTATCATCATTTTTTGTTTTGTTACCATCTATTCTGGTAATCATGTTGGTTACCAATGAATATAATTATAAAACACATCGTCAGAATATTATCGATGGTTGGAGTAGGACTGAATTTATTACCAGTAAATTAATTGACGTAACCATCATTTCGAGTATTGTGACATTGGTATATATTTTGGTTGCCTTAGGATTTGGAATGTATGCGGACAATATTAGTTGGGTCAGGTGGGCAGAGCAACTAGAATATATTCCATTGTTTTTCTTACAAACATTTGCACAACTATCCATTGCTTTTTTATTGGGATATTTGGTAAAAAAAGCGTTCATCGCCTTAGGCGTTTTTCTTTTTTATTATCTCATTCTAGAAAATATAGCGGTTGGTTTATTAAAATGGAAAAAAATTCCTATCGATCGTTTTCTACCTGTTCGCATGTCGAACAATATAATAGTTAAACCGGCTTTACAAAGAACTTTTGGAGCAGCTGCCAAAGCCGATTATGAATTGCAATTGAGTTTGGTTCCACAACAAGTTATATTAACACTGGTTTTTACTGCAATCATTTGGTTCATTTGCTATAAGGTTCACAAAAAAAGAGATATCGCTTAATTATTGGCCTACTAGTGTTTCAAGGGCGTCATCAATTGTTGGAAACCTAAATTGATAACCCATTGTTTGTATTTTTTGGGCTGAAACAGTAGTGCTTTTTAATACTTCTATACTCATTTCGCCGAGTACTATTTTTAACAGAAATGCAGGCACATGAATCTTAAGGAAAAAAGTACCCAACATTTTTTTGGCTAAAGTTAAAGTCAGTTTTTCATTGCTCACAGGGATGGGTGCTACTGCATTAAATACTCCATTCAACTGTTGATTTTCAATAGCAAAAATATATTGTTTACATAAGTCATCTATATGAATCCAACTGATCATTTGTTGTCCATTACCTAGGATGGCAGCGGTTTTAAATAACAAAGGTTTCTTGAATTCAACCAATGCACCACCTTGATTACTTAATACGATTCCAGTTCTTAAAATGACCAATCTTTTATTTAATTGAGTTACTGGCTGGATACTTTCTTCCCAAAGTCGGCAAGTTTCACCAAGAAAATCATTGCTTGCCAAATCTGTTTCTGCGAATGCTTTTTCTACTTGATTGGCATCGTCAGGACCATACCAACCAATCGCGGATGCACTAATTATTGCTTTAACCTGATTGTCATTTTCTTTTAAAGCAGAAACAATTAATGCACTACTTTGGGTTCTGCTGTTTGAAATTTCTTTTTTTCTTTCTTCAGTCCAGCGTTTATCTGCTACTCCAGCACCTGCAAGATGAACTATATAATCTGCAGAACTTATTGCTGCGGGATCGATATAATTTTTGTTAAGATCCCAATTATAGTAAGTAATCTCACCAACCTGATTTTCCTCAGACTCACTTGATTTATTTTTTGAATTCATAATGCCATCACTTGGTGATAGATTCGAATTGCTCCTCGACAGAATATTTACATCATATCCTTTTAATAACAATAATTGAGTAAGCCTTTTTCCGACTGTTCCTGTTCCGCCTGTTATTAATACCGTTGGCATGATTTTTATTTATACTAACAAGGTAGCTCATAAAAAGTTGAATAAAAAAACCTTCCCAGAAATCCGGGAAGGTTACAACTTAAATCACGATTAATACACATCTATAGAGACTGGGTTAGTCAGGTTTTTTACCATCTAAAAAAGTATTGATGGTAGATATTTGCGTTTGATTATTTTCATCTTTACCCACCGTATACTTACTGTAGAAATTTTCAACAGAAGTAAGTGTGTTGCCAAATAATTCCATGTTTCTTCTGATATAAGCTGGCACAGCATCAAATTCGCCACTTGTATCAGTTGAATTATTCATATTGAAAGATAAATTTCTCAGTTTTTGGATTCTTTCAGCAGCTCTTCTTTTTTGCTCTTCTACGTCATCCATAAATCCATCGTCGGCATAACTAGATGGTTCGGGAACTATAGGTGCTTTTTGCATCATCTCATCCGACTTTTCAACCAATTGCATTTCGAATATATTCTCATCAGCTACTGCTTCAATTGCTGCAGGAACATTGGTAGGCGTCAAATCTGCAACAGGAATTGTATGTTGAGTTGGTGCAATTACGGTAACTGCAACTGGTTCTATATTGGTTTCTTCTGCGTAGATATTAGCAGGTTTACTCATTAAACCAGTTGGAACTGCTATAGTTGGTTGATCATTTATTTGAAAATTTAAATGTGCTTCAACTATTTCTTCTACAATATTTTGATCAATCATTTCAATCGCAACAGCAACAGGTTGTTCTATATGCGTTGGTTCTATAACTGGTTCAGTAATTTCAGCATTTAACTCAAATTGTAATACCAAAGATTCTCGCTCTTCAATTTGATGATTAATGATTTCTTCCATTGATGCAAGTTCCATCATAGGTGCTTGCATTGTTGGAGTTAACTCATCCATAGGATCAAACACATGAACAATTGGTTGAGCTGGAGCAGCGGCCGGAGTAGCCGGAGCGGCAATAGCAGCAGGCTTTTGCTCGAGTACATTCATATCTAAAGTAACCACCTCTTTTTCAGGTTTTACCTCTGGAGTTTTGATAGCTTTCGGTTTAGCAAATGGATCTTTGTGTTCAAATCCGGTAGCGATCAATGTAATTCCAATTTTTTTATCCAATGTTGGATCGTAACCCATACCTACAATAACATCGGTATCTTCTCCCGCCTGCATACGCAAGTGGTTGTTGATGATCTCGAGTTCATCCATGGTACATTCATGATCGCCTTCTGCACTATTGATATTGATCAAAATCCATTTAGCACCTTTAATATCACTATCATTTAACAAAGGAGAATTCAATGCTTCTTCTATTGCCATTTGTGCCCTATTCTCTCCTTCAACTTCTGCTTTACCTAAAATGGCTACACCACCATTTTTCATAACGGTGCAAACATCTGCAAAGTCCACAATTATATGTCCACGACTATTGATTACATCGGTAATACATTTTGCAGCCGTTGCTAATACATTATCGGCTTTTGAAAATGCTTCTTTCATTTTCAAATTTCCATACTGCATGCGCAACTTATCATTGCTGATCACCAATAATGTGTCTACGTATGGCTTTAATGCAGCAATTCCTTCTTCTGCTTGTTTCAATCGGCGAGGTCCTTCAAATCCAAAAGGAGTCGTTACAATTCCCACAGTTAAGATTCCCAAATCTTTACAGATCTGTGCAATAATGGGTGCTCCACCTGTTCCTGTTCCACCACCCATTCCAACAGTAATAAAAGCCATTTTGGTATTTACTTCCAAAATCCTTTTTATTTCTTCTAATGATTCTTCAGTGGCTTTTTTGCCTACTTCAGGATTTGCACCAGCACCCAAACCCTGAGTAAGGTGTGGTCCTAATTGAATTTTATTCGGAATATTACTTTGTTCAATTGCTTTTGCGTCGGTATTACAAATGATGAAATCAACGCCTTCAATATCTTGGGCAAACATGAAGTTTACTGCATTACTCCCTCCGCCTCCAACACCCAATACCTTGATAATGGATGATTTTTGCTTGGGAAGATCGAAATGAATCATAGAGTAGTTTTAGGGTTAGTATATTAGAAACGGATCGGTACTACTATTTATTTTATCAACGGATTACTTGGTCTTCTTCTTCTTTAAATAAATCAATCAAATTGTTTTTAAATTTATCCCAGAAACGCTCTTTTCTAATGGAAACGTCTACAGTTGTAACAGGTGCTAATTCTTCTTTTACAAGTTCTACTTTTTTTGTTAAACCCGCTGGTACAGCTACTTTTACAAATTTCTCTGTAAACTCTTTGTACTTATGATCGTAGTCGTTGTATCCTTTTAATATTAAACCAATACAGGTTGCATACATTGGTTTTTTTAATTCATCAATATGATTTGCAGCAAGGTGTTCATTAGGTAAGCCAATTCTTGCATTCAAGCCAGTTGTATATTCAGTTAACTGAATTAAATGCTTCAATTGAGAACCTCCACCAGTTAAAATAATTCCACCATTTAACGCGCGATGGTCTAAACCAACTTGCTTTAAGTGATAGGTTACAAAATCCAAAATTTCACCCATTCTGGCTTGTATAATTGCTGCTAAATTTTTAACGCTGATTTCTTTTGCTGGCATACCTTTTAACCCTGGTATGGTGATATAAGCATTTGCCTTTGCTTCATCAGCTAATGCACTGCCAAACTGAACTTTCATAGCTTCTGCCTGGCTTTTTAAAACACCCAATCCCATACGGATATCATTGGTAATATTTTCACCACCAAATGGAATTACAGCTGTATGTTTTAATATTCCTTCGTAGAATACGGCTAAATCACTGGTACCACCACCAATATCTAAAATAGCAACACCTGCTTCCATATCAATTTCACTCATTACAGCACTAGCAGATGCTAAAGGTTGTAAAACCAAGTCTTTGGTTTTTAGTCCGCTTCTATCAACAGCTCTGTGAATATTACGAATTGCATTTCTATCACCAGTGATGATGTGGAAGTTTGCCCCCACTTTTACTCCATTATAACCAACTGGATCCTTAATGTTTTGAATACTATCTACATGAAAATCTTGTGATATCACATCTATGATCTGGTCCCCAGCAGGTATAAAAGTCTTGCGTTGGTTATTCAACAATTGATCAATTTCCCAGCTTTGAATTTCTACATCAGGATCTTGACGAACAATATCTCCTCGTGTTTGTAAGCTCTTGATATGATGACCTGCAATTCCTACATATACTTCAGAAATTTCTAAATCGGGATTGCTTTGAGCGCAATTCTCTAAAGCAGCTTGAATAGCTTTGATGGTTTGGTCGATATTCAACACTTGACCATGTTGAACTCCGTTGCTGTTGGCACGTCCAAAGCCCAGAATTTCTAATTTACCGAATTCGTTTTTCCGACCGGCAATTGCTGCGATTTTAGTGGTTCCGATGTCCAGACCAACAATGATGGGTGCTTCATTGTGATTCATAAGGGTATGTATTTAAGTTCTTAACGGTTTTTGATTCTTTTTATTGTTTTTTTGCTTTGGATTTTTTATTGACTTTGTCTTTTTTTGATTATTCAACTTTGCAGGAGCTGTTGTTGATTTTATGGAAATTGAATCGATTTTTTTAGGCGCAGCCGAATCAATTAAAGGAGGAAATAGTGCACTATTTTTCAGCAAAATCATTGCAGCTGCTGAATCTGCTACTGCTTTAGAAGTACCTTTTTTTATAGCAACCAACTGATTTTTATACTGCAAATCGAGGGTTTCGTAAGTATTCATTCCATTTATTAACCATGCAGATTGATAAAAGGCTTTTAGCTTTTTGAATTTATTGGCCAAATCTGTAGCATCTCCAAATACAATCATGTGGTCTCCGATTAATGGCACCATTTCAAATTTTTTATCGGGTCGAATATCAATTTGGGAAATCTGTGCTGAAAAAAATGAATCCGATCCTATGAATGTGGCCAAATCAATCATTTGTTGAATCAAAATCGTATCCCTATTTGACTCTTTTGCAAAACCAGTGAAAGCGGGAACCCTCGCACTTATTTTATTACTCAAAGGAAGCATTACTGAAGCTGTATCCAAATAAAATGATCCTCCATCCGTTTGAAATATCCTTGCCACAGGCTGCCTTTCTTCAATTCGAATTTGTAGTACTTGATTATTATCAAAAAACATTTCTGCATTTTTTACCCACTTATTTTGCTCCACATCAGTTTCCATTTTTCTCAATGGTAGAGAATGAATGAAAACGCCTTGTATGGGGCCATTTGCCAATAATAGATCCATTACATCTTTCTCATCAATAAATAGGTGTTTTTCTGCTCCCGTTATTTCAATTTTTATAGCATTGCATTTCTTTTTACTCTTTTGTTGAATCGATGCCCCAAATAATACGATCAGTCCAATGCTGAAAAGTATCCAGCAGGAATTCCAAATTATTTTTTTCCAATTGATTGGTCTTTTCATTAATTATTTTCTAATACTGTTTTAATGGGTTGTACCAATGCATCTATATCTCCAGCTCCTGCCATCACCAATAACTTTGGCTGATGTTTTTTTACCCATTCAACTAATTCGGTTTTATCAATTACTTGTTTGTTATTGAGTTTCATTTTATTGATCAGCATTTCACTGGTAACACCTTCCATTGGTAACTCTCTTGCAGGATAAATGGGCAAAAGCAACACTTGATCGGCCTGATCTAAACTTTTTGCAAATGCATCGGATTGATCCTTGGTTCTACTAAATAAATGAGGTTGAAAAACGATGGTTAATGCTTCATTAGGAAAAATACTTCGCACTCCAGCGATCAATGCATTTAATTCTTCAGGGTGATGGGCGTAATCATCAATCAAAATATGGTCATCCGATTTTAAAGCATATTCAAACCTTCTTCTGACCCCTTTAAAATTGTCAACTGCTGCGCTGATTTTATGATCTTCAATTCCTACATGTTTGGCTACAGTAATAGCCGCCAAAATATTATCAATATTGTGTAAGCCCCCCATGTGCAACACAATATTGTCCAAGTTCCAGCTCTTTCCTATTACGTTGAAATAATAACTACCATTGATCACTTTTAAACCACTGATATGAATATCAGCTGATTTATTTTGATGATCATATGTATAATGATGTGCGGCGTTCAATTCAGCTGACCTGCTTAATCCATATTTGGTAATTAAACATCCCCCCTCCTTAACTTTTTGAGAAAACTGAATAAATGCTTTTTCTACTTCTTCTGCTGTTCCGTAGATATCCAAATGGTCAGGATCCATTGAAGTGATAATGGCAATATCTGGAAATAATTTTAAAAAACTTCTGTCGTATTCGTCAGCTTCCACAACCACAACATTACTTTCATGGCTCCAGAAATTGGTATTATAATTAGCAGCAATCCCTCCTAAAAAAGCGTTGCACCCATATTCAGCATGTCTCAAGATATGCGCAGTCATTGAGGTAACTGTTGTTTTTCCATGAGTACCTGCAATACATATATTAAAAGAGTTTTGGGTAATCCACTGTAGAATATCGCTCCGTTTAACTACCGTATAATTATGTGATTGATAATAAACCAATTCAGCATGATTTGCAGGAATTGCAGGAGTATACACCACTACATCAACGTCTTTAGGTGCCAGTGAAATATTCTCCTCATAATGTATAGGAATACCTTCTTTGGTTAATGTGGTAGTAAGTGCTGTTACTGTTTTATCATAACCACTGACTGTCACTCCCTTTGCCAAAAAATACCTGGCAAGTGCACTCATGCCGATGCCGCCAATGCCAATGAAATAAATTTTATTGATAGTAGTTAATTGGTTCATTATAACATTTTCAAGATTTCATTGGCAATTAGTTGATCTGCATTCAAAATTGCCAATTTTTTAATATTGGTAGTAAGCACATTCAATTCATCGTCGTTCTTTACTAAATCAATCACCGTTTTAACTAGGTGTTCTTTGGTCTCAGCATCGGTAACAATCATTGCTGCTTCTTCATTTACTAATTGCAATGCGTTAGCTGTTTGATGGTCTTCTGCTGCATGTGGATAGGGAACTAAGACCGCTGGCTTACCAACCACAGTAAGTTCTGTAACTGCCATTGCACCTGCCCTGCTAATCACTAAATCTGCTGCTGCATACCCATTTTCCATTTCCTGTATAAAATCATTTGTCCAAATATGGCTCTTCGATCTTGCCGCTTCGTTATATTTTGCTGAATCCTGTTTTCCCGTTTGCCAAATCAATTGAATATTATTTTGTTCAAAAGTTTGCAACCCATTTAATAAAGCTTCATTGATTGATTTTGCCCCCAGGCTTCCTCCTACTGCTAAAACCGTTTTTTTAGCAGGATCCAATCCAAAAAAAACATTTGCTGCATTCCTGCTGATAGTACATTCAGCAATTGATTTTCTTACAGGATTTCCAGTAATTACTATTTTGTCAGAAGGAAAAAAGGTTTCCATTCCTTTTGTTGCTACAAAAACCTTAGTGGCTTTTTTACCTAATAATATATTCGCTTTGCCAGCAAAAGAATTACTCTCATGAATAAATGTATTAATACCATGCGCTTGAGCATATTTTAAAACGGGAAAAGAAGAATATCCCCCAACTCCAATAACTGCATCGGGCTTAAATTTTCTAAAAATATTGATAACGTGCAGAAAACTCCATACCAATTTAAATGGTAAGTTGGTGTTTTTTAATAAAGAGGACCTATCAAAACCAGCGATATCCAACCCAACAATTGTAAACCCTGCTTTGGGTACTTTTTCCATTTCCATTTTGCCTTTTGCCCCAACAAAAAGAAATTCAGCAGTAGGCATGATTACTTTAATTGCATTGGCAATTGCAATTGCTGGAAAAATATGTCCTCCAGTTCCACCACCCGCTATGATAAATTTCTTTGCCAATTAACTATTGATTGCTGAATTAATTACTGGTTTTGTTTCATTTCCAATTCCTTCCAATTGTTCTACATTTCGGGCAACACTTAATACAATACCAATTGCCGCACAAGTAAATAAAAATGAACTACCACCCATACTTACTAATGGTAATGTTACCCCAGTAACTGGAACAAGATTCACATTTACAGCCATATTAGCTACTGCCTGAATTACTAAAGTAAAACTCAATCCCAATGCCAAGAAAGCACCAAAAGCGTAAGGACATCTTCGAAATATCTTGATACAACGAAATAAAAAGACCAGGTAAATAAAAATCATAAAAGCCCCTCCTAATAATCCATATTCTTCTATGATGATAGAATATATAAAGTCGTTATAGGCTTGAGGTAAAAAATTTCTTTGCTGACTATTACCAGGACCAAGTCCTATTAAAATACTTCCGTTAGAAATAGCAATTTTAGCTTGTTGAATCTGGTATGGAGTTTCTTTATCATTCGCATACATAAAATCCTGTACTCTTTTCACCCAGGTACCAAATCTTCCCACAGATTTCATTTTCTCTACTACAATTGGCCTTGTAATATCATCTTTTACTTTTCCATCATAGGTAAGCATTGCCACTGAAATAATAAAAGTAACGGGTATCATAGCAACAAATACGGTAAGCAAAATATGCTTCATGCTAATTCTGCCTATAAACATTAATAAAAGAGAAGTAGCACCCGTTAATAATGCATTAGACAAATTCGCTGGCATGATCAATGCACAGATAATTAATACTGGAGTAACAACAGGAATAAATCCTTTCTTAAAATCCTTGATCACTTCCTGTTTTTTACTCAGCATTTTTGATATATACATAAACAAAGCTAGTTTGGCAAAATCACTAGTTTGAATGGTAAGGTTAATGATAGGCAGTTTTATCCATCTACTTCCATCATTAATTTTCGCTCCAAAAAATAAAGTATATAATAAAAGGGGCACCGATATTAAAAAAAGTATGGTTGCTACTTTTGAAAAGAAAGAATAATTGACTCTGTGCAAAAAATAAATGACCAACAACCCAATCATAGTGAAAGCCAACTGTTTAAAAAGATAAATATTGGCGTTCCCTTTGTACATTTTATAAGCAAGCGATCCAGTTGCACTATAAACAACTAGAATGGAGACCAATGAAAGTACCACTACAATACCCCATATGTATTTATCACCTCTAGTTCGATCTATCAACTGACTTCGCATTCCTTCAACAGTAGGAATTTGCGAAAAAAGTGTATCATTTATTTCAGGCATGCTATAATTCTTTTACCGCTTCTTTAAATTGCTTACCTCTATCCTCATAATTTTTGAATAGATCAAAGCTTGCACATGCAGGACTTAATAAAACGATATCATCCTTTGCAGCCGATCTAAAAGCAGCATTCACTGCTTTCTTTGCACTATCCGTTTCAATAATAACTGGCACTAAGCCTTTAAAAGTTTCAATGATTTTTTTATTATCCACTCCCATGCAAATAATTGCTTTTACTTTTTCTTTAACTAAATCTGTTATTAAAGAATAGTCATTGCCTTTGTCAGTTCCTCCCAGAATGAGTACTGTGGGCTTGTTCATGCTTTCCAAAGCATACCAAGTACTATTCACATTGGTGGCCTTACTATCGTTAATAAATTCAATTCCTCTAACCATGGCAACAAATTCCATTCGATGTTCCAGGTTATGGAAATTATTTACTGCTTCTCTAATTTTTTCCTTTCGGATACCAATGGTTGCAGCAGCAATTCCTGCAGCCATGGTGTTGTACTGATTGTGCTTTCCTTTAAGAGCAAAGTCATAGATACTCATGCTGACTCTTTCTTCTTGGATTCTTAGCATCATCTGGTCGCCCTTGATGTAGCCGCCTTTTTTTACTTCGTGTTTCATAGAGAATGGTAGTGGGTTAGTATGAATGGTTAGAAATGGGAGTTTTTGAGTGATTATTTCATCATCGTCGCAGTAGATGAAAAAATCGTTGATGGTTTGGTTTTCGATTATTCTAAACTTACTATTGATATAATTTTCAAATTTGTATTCGTACCGATCCAAATGATCCTCAGTAATGTTTAACAATATGGCTACATCTGCTTTAAACGTGTTGATATCATCTAATTGAAATGAACTGATTTCAGCGATGTACCATTCTTTTGGATCCTCCGCTACTTGCTTTGCAAATGAATAACCAATATTGCCTACCAATGCACAATCCAAACCTGCGGTTTCGCATATATGATAAATCAAAGAAGTAGTAGTGCTTTTTCCATTGCTTCCAGTGATAGCAATAATTTTGCTTTCCCCTTTAAATCGATAGGCCAATTCTATTTCACTGATCACTGAAATACCTTTCGATCTTATCAATTTCACTAAATCATTTTTTTCAGGAATACCAGGACTTTTTACTACTTCATCGGCCAGTAATACTTTATCTGTTGTATGGCCACCTTCTTCAAAATCAATCTCGGCAGTTGTTAACTCTTGTTTGTATTTTTCTTTTAATATTCCACCATCACTTAAGAAAACAGTATAGCCTTGTTGCTTTGCTAATAATGCAGCACCAACTCCGCTTTCGCCACCACCTAATATGACAATATGTTTGCTCAATGAATGACTATCTTATTTTTAAAGTAATAATTGATAAAACCACTAATAATACTGTTACAATCCAAAAACGAACAGCAATTTTACTTTCATGAAATCCTTTCTTTTGGTAATGATGATGTAAAGGACTCATGAGGAATACTCTTTTCCCTTCACCATATTTTTTCTTGGTGTATTTAAAATATCCAACCTGAATCATCACACTCAAGTTCTCTACAAGAAATACTCCGCAAAAAATAGGGATCAACCATTCTTTTCTTACAATAATTGCCAAAGAAGCAATGATGCCGCCTAAGGCTAAACTTCCTGTATCGCCCATGAATACTTGAGCTGGGTAAGCATTATACCATAAGAATCCTATACAAGCTCCTACAAATGCTCCAGCAAAAATGGAGAGCTCTCCCAAATTTGGGATGTACATAATATTGAGGTAATCGGCAAACTTATAGTTACCACTTACATAAATAAAAATCAATAATCCTGCGCCAATAATTGCACTTACTCCAGCAGCAAGACCGTCTAATCCATCTGTGAGATTAGCACCATTGCTAACTGCTGTAATAATCAGCGTGACAATTAAAATGTACACAATCCAAGTATATTTCTCTGCACCCTCTCCCATCCAACTAATGAGTTTGCTATAATTGAACTCATGATTCTTAATAAAAGGAATAGTAGTAATAGGCGTTTTAACTTTTACAAAACTTCTTTCGATACCATCCATTTGGCGAACTACAATGGTAGTATCTTTTGCAAATTTTTCTCCTTTTTGAAGAACAGTCACTTTTCTTTCGGAACCAATAATTTCTCTTTCTACTGTAACTGCATTACTAAAATATAAGGTAACCCCAATGATCACGCCTAATCCAACTTGGCCAATTATTTTAGAAATGCCAGCTAATCCATCGCTGTCTTTCTTTTTGTATGATTGCCCAGCTTGTAGAGCAGCTTTTCTTGCGCGAATTTTAAAAAGGTCATCCAAAAAACCAATAACTCCCAACCATACTGTACAAAGAATCATTAAGCGGATATATACTTTGTCGAGATTGGCAAATAATAATGTTGGTATTAGAATACTCAATAAAATAATAATCCCACCCATGGTTGGAGTTCCTTTCTTCTGTTGCTCACCTTGTAAACCTAATTCACGAACCGACTCACCAATTTGTTTCTTTTGCAAGAATAATATGATTCTTTTTCCATAAACAGTTGCAATCAATAGAGATAATAATATTGCCATAGCAATCCTGAAAGTCAAGAACTGAAACAATCCTGCACCAGGAATATCAAAATGTTGTTTTAGCCAATTAAATAATTGATACAGCATGGTTATTGCTTGTTTGTGTTTTTAATGATTTTTCTAAAAGCTTCCAACAATACTTGTTTATCATCAAATGGGTATTTCACACCATTTATATCTTGGTATTTTTCATGTCCCTTCCCTGCAACCAAAACAATATCTTCTGCTTTGGCAAAATTGACCGCAGCTATAATGGCTTCTTTTCTGTCTACGATGGTGATGTACTTTCGCTTTGCAGCGCTTGTTAAACCAGTTTCCATATCACCCAAAATAGTTGCAGGATCTTCCGTTCTAGGATTATCACTTGTGAGTATTACACGATCACTTAAATCGCATGCAGATTGCGCCATTATTGGCCGCTTGGTTTTATCTCTATCTCCACCACAGCCTACAACTGTTATAATTTGTTCGTGGCCATTCCTTAATTTTTTTATGGTGGCCAATACATTCTCTAAAGCATCTGGAGTATGCGCATAATCAACAATACCAATAATACCATTGTTGCTAATGATATAGTCAAATCTGCCTTCTGCCCCACTTAATAAACTCAAAGCCGTTAAAACGGTATGACCTTCTTCGCCTAAACAAATTGCTGCTCCGTAAACTGCTAAAAGGTTATATGCGTTAAATTCTCCAATTAGTCTAAAATGAACTTCCTGATCGTTCACCAACATGATCAAGCCAGTCAATGCATTTTCTAAAATTTTGCCTTTAAAAGCAGCCAATGTTTTTAAACTATATAAATATTTTTTAGCAATGGTATTCTGTAACATCACTTCTCCTCTTTTATCGTCTGCATTTGAAATAGCAAAAGCAGTAGCAGGAAGTTGATCAAAAAAACTTTTCTTTACCCGAATATATTCTTCAAATGTTTTATGATAATCTAAATGATCATGTGTGATATTACTGAATAAAGCGCCCGCAAATGTTAGCCCAGTAATTCTATGCTGATGTATGGCATGACTGCTGCATTCCATAAACACATGGGTACAATCTTCATTAACCATTGTATTTAATAAAGCGTTTAAATTAATAGCGTCTGGAGTAGTATGAGTTGCGGGAATTACATTATCGTTAATTTGATTTTGTACCGTACTGATCAATCCGCAGGTATACCCTAATTGACGGAATAATTTAAAAAGCAAAGTGGCAATTGTAGTTTTACCATTTGTTCCTGTAACTCCTACTAATTCTAACTTTTGTGAAGGATGATCATAAAATTCAACAGCCATTAACGCAGCAGCTTCTTGCGAATTGTTTACTTGCAAATAAGTTACTCCAATGATGAGTTCAGCTGGCATAGTTTCACAAACAATGGCTATCGCGCCAGCATTAATTGCTTTATTGATGAATAAATGTCCATCTGATAGTGCACCATTGATTGCAATAAACAAAGAACCAGCAATTACTTTACGAGAGTCAATTTCAATGGCAACAACTGAAGAAGATAAATCTCCATCGGTTTGTTTGATTTTAATTGATTTAATAAGCTCTTGTATTGTTTTCATGTTGCTCATCAACTTAATTCAGTGATAAAATGATCTGTTGTCCTTTGGCTATGAACTGTCCTGGCAATATTGATTGATCTTCTACTTTTCCCTTTCCTTTTACACTAACGGCAAGACCCATTTCTTCGCACAGGAATACAGCATCTTTTAATCCCAAACCTTTTAAAACTGGCATTGCTTTATCGTCTACCGGTTTTTTTTGTAAAACCAACAAAGCATTTGTACTTTGTATACTGCTCCACAGATCAGCCCTACCTGTTGAATCTTGATATTTCAATTTCAATTGATTACTTAAATAAGTGATGTCGGATTTATACCCTGTATATTGATAGGAAATACTGTCTAATTTTTTATTCACTACTAAATTGGATTTAGTACCTCGCAAATAAGTACTGTACAATCTATCAGCGATCTCTCTAAATACTGGCCCAGCTACAGATGCTCCATAAAACACAGGTGCAAAAGGCTTGTTTTTGATTACTACAATACAAGTGTACTGAGGATTTTCTGCGGGGAAATATCCTGCAAAAGAAGATTGATAGATCTTAGATGCATAGCCTTTATTGCCGTCTGCAACTAATGCAGTTCCGGTTTTTCCAGCCACTTTGTATGGAACATCCTTAAATAATTCTTTGGCAGTTCCTTCAATACAAACTCCTTCTAAACAAGATTTTAATTGAGCCAATGTTGCATCACTACAAATTTTTTCATCCAATACTTTGGGTAAAAATTCTTTTAGTAAAATTCCTTCTTCTTTTACACTGCTTACTAAATAAGGCCTCAACATGGTACCATTATTAGCAATGGTATTGTATAACATGGCGGTTTGTAAAGGGCTAATAGAAAGGTTATATCCAAAAGCCATCCAAGGTAAAGTTGTAGGACCCCAAAATTTTCCGCCTGGCTTGTATATTACTGGAGTTCTTTCACCTACTAAATCAATTCCAGTAACAGTATCCATACGCATTTTATTCAAATGCTTTAAAAACAATTGAGGGTTAGCTGCATAATATGTAACCGCCATTTTAGCCATAGCAACATTTGAACTTAATTCAAAAGCGTGTTTCACGGTTACTTCATTCTCTTTGTGCACTTCAGAATCGTATACTGTTTGACCAGCAATTCTCCATGCGCCATGCTCCAACGTAACTAATTGATTGAGTGTTACTTTTTTATCTTCTAATAAAGCCATCATGGTGGCCAATTTAAAAGTTGACCCTGGCTCACTAGGACTAATGGCATAATTAAAATCTTCCCAATATGCACCTTCACTGCGTTTTCCTAAATTGGCTATCGCTTTTATTTTTCCAGTTTTAGTTTCCATGACAATTGCACAACCATGATCTGCATCATTTTTGATCATCATTTTCATTAATGCAGTTTCTGTAATATCTTGAATGAATACATCGATAGTACTTACAATATCTTTACCTGTTTCTGGTTCAATTAAATAAGTGTCGTCAACGGGAACACCTACTCCACCTGCTATTGAACGAACAGTTTGTTTTCCATTTCTGCCTTTTAAAATACTATCATAAGTCATTTCCAAACCCACTTTATTGGAATCTCTTGCCAAGCCAATTGTTCTGAAAGCAAGCATTTGATAAGGATTCAAACGAATCGTTCTTTCATTAGCAATGAGCCCACTTTTGTATCGTCCTTGTTTGAATAAAGGAAAACGTCTTAGTTCATCATACTCTCTAAAAGAGATCTTTTTCTTTAATAGAAAATAACTCTCTTCGTTTTTATAACCCTGTTGTAGTATTGATTTATATTCTGATGCAGATAAGTCTTTGAATAAATTAGCTAAACAATAACTGAGTGAATCGATATTCTCTCTAAACCTCAATCCATTTTTTTCTCTTAGAGCAGCAACGCGGAAATCTATATATATATCAAATTGCGGAATGCTTGTACTCAACATTTGTCCATCCTCACTATAAATGGTACCTCTCTGTGCTTCAATTTCATCAATACGTTGGTGCAAACTATCACTCATGCTGCGCCATTTAGCCCCTTCAAATTGTTGAATATAAACAGCCTTCCCAAAAATGGCGATACAAGCAATTACCACCAGTATATAACTGAGGTACACTCTCCATAATATATCGCGTTTTACTTCCATTATTTATTTTTAATCCTTTCTGGCATGTCTTTACTTACTTTTAATCCAAGAGGCGCTGATGCTTTTACAATCTGCGCTTCTTCTGTTTTATACATCACTTCACTTTTCAATGTTTTATAGACATATTGCAATTCTTTCAAATCATTATTGATAGAATTTATTTGACGAATTGTTCTATCGGCCATATGCCCGTTGGCGATATAGAGTACCGCTAATAATGAAAGGAATAAAAAGAAAGGAATATTCTTTAACACCCACTCATAATTGAGCAATGCTTTTAGGAGATTTTTTTGTGGTGTTTTGTTTTCGGTCACCGGGCTATTTTTACACTTTACAATTAAAATTCAATTACAACAATCGAATCCTTATTTAAATTTTCTTCGCTACTCTCAACATCGAATCCCTATTTATATTTTCTCCGCTACTCTCAACTTTGCACTTCTGCTTCTTTTGTTTTGTTTTAATTCTATTTCGCCCGCAGTAATTGGTTTTTTATTTACTAGCAGAAAAATATTTTTTTTACTACTTGTTTCAAATGGATTATCTACCAGTTCTTCGAAGCTTCCTTGTTTAAAAAAATTCTTCACCATTCTATCTTCTATCGAATGAAACGTAATAATAGCAGCTCTTCCGCCTGGCTTCAACACTAGGGGCAATTGTTCCAATAATAATTTAAGTGCACCCATTTCGTCATTCACTTCTATTCTTAATGCTTGAAATACCTGTGCTAAATACTTATTAGGATTTCCCTTTACTACCGGACTTATCATTGCTTTAAACTGTGCAATTGTTACAAAGGGCAAATACATTCTTTGATGAACAATATGTTTAGCCAAAGTTTTTGAATTGGTAACTTCTCCATATTGCTCAAATAATTTATGTAGCTGTTGCTCCGTATAAGTTTTGATAATAGTAGCTGCAGTAGTTGTTTGACGTTGATCCATCCGCATATCCATCGGACCTTCAAATCGAATAGAAAATCCGCGATCGCCTTCATCAAATTGATGACTACTTACTCCTAAATCAGCTAAAACTCCATCTACATGTTCAATTCCATGTAACTTCAAAAAACGATGGATATGTCTAAAGTTTTGAGAAATGAATAATACTCTTTCATCATTTGGCAAATTCCTTTGTGCATCAGCATCTTGGTCAAAAGCGATCAAACGACCTTTTTTATTCAAGCGACTTAAAATACCTCCGCTATGACCTCCTCCTCCAAAAGTGCAATCCACATAAGTTCCAGTTGGTTGAATTGCTAGGCCATCTATAGATTCATTAAAGAGAACAGGAACATGATAATCATCAACAGGCAATTTTCCCATTTTACAATTGTGTTGATTTTTTATCGGCTTCTGCCATTACTTCTTGAGCTAAGCTGCTAAACGCTTCTGGTGAAAAATTTTCAAAGAGCTGTTTGTATTTGGTTGCATCCCAAACTTCAAAACGATCCAATGCCGCCGCCAAAACGATGTCTTTTTGTAAACCAGCAAATTCTTTTAGAGAAGCCGGCAATAACATCCTCCCTGCCCCATCCAATTCAATTTCTGTGGCTCCCCCTAAAAACTGACGTCGGAATTCTCGTACTTTTGGATCAAAATCATTTAACAGACTAATCTTGGCAATAATTAATTCCCAACTCTTAATCGGATATAACGTGAGGCATTTTTCAAATCCACGGCTGAGTATAAAGCGAGTCTCTCCTTCTGGCAACTGTTTTTTCAGTCCGCCTGGAAGCAGAAAACGCCCTTTTGCGTCTACCGTTGATTCATATTCTCCGTGAAATCCGATCATAAGTGTATAAATAAATTCAAGATTACCACTTGTTGACACAAAATAACACTTTTTCCCACTTTTGACCCTCATTTAGGTAGGTTGTATTTATCCACAGATTATGCTAGGGCTATGATTCAATTGGAGCTTACCTTTGCTCGAAAATGCAGAAAAAGGCACTGTATAACCTGTTAATTTCTGTGGAAAACCCCTGAAACTCAATACCATAAAGCATGAAACACCCGTCTAGCATTTCAATTTTAGACTTTTCCTATGATTTACCTGATCAAAGGATCGCCAAATACCCGCTTTCGGAGAGAGATCAGAGTAAATTATTGGTTTACCAATCTGGCCAAATCAACGAGTTTATATACCGAAACTTAGCTGATCAATTAAAAACAGATAGTTTAATGGTATTCAATAATACCAAAGTGGTAGAAGCAAGATTGTATTTTCAAAAAGAAACAGGTAGCATCATTGAAATTTTCTGTTTAGAACCAGCAGATCAATATGGAGATATTACCAATGCGATGCTACAAAAAGGAAAAGTTTTATGGAAATGTTTGGTAGGCGGAGCTAAAAAATGGAAGGATGGAAAAATAATTTGTGAATCAGAGAATAATGGAACAACCATTATTATTGAAGCACAAAAAATTCAACAACTGAGCGATACTTTTTTGATTGAATTGAGTTGGTCTGATTCAACTATTTGTTTTGCAGAATTATTGCATATAGCAGGCTCTATTCCACTTCCACCTTATTTAAATAGATCGTCAGAAGAAACAGATAAAGAAAGGTATCAAACAATTTATGCCAAACACGATGGGTCTGTTGCAGCGCCTACAGCTGGATTACATTTTACTGATCATGTATTTGCTGAATTGAATAAAAAAAATATTGAAGCTGCGTATGTTACTTTACATGTTGGAGCAGGCACATTCAAACCAGTAAAATCAGCAACCATGCAGGATCATGAAATGCATGCAGAATTTATTGATGTAAACAAAGAAACCATTTTAAAAATATTGAATAAACTAGAAAATGGAATAATAGCAGTAGGAACCACTTCATTAAGAACTATTGAAAGTTTATATTGGTTGGGCGCTAAAACCTATTTAGAACCAAACTTATTGATGGATGAATTTACTGTTTCTCAATGGGACCCATATGAAATAAAAGCCGATCATATATCTTCAACAATGGCTTTAAATGCTTTATTGATATGGATGGATAAAAATAATTTCATAAAAATGATAACTAAAACACAAATCATCATTGCGCCTGGCTATCAATTTAAAATCATGAAGGGATTGATCACCAATTTTCATCAACCGCAATCTACTTTGTTATTATTGGTTGCTGCAATTATTGGGGATGATTGGAAAAGGGTTTACCAATATGCATTAGACAATGATTTTCGTTTTTTTAGTTATGGAGATGGTTCTTTAATTTGGGCGAATGATTAAATCTATTTTTTCAAATAGACCATTAGTTGTTGCCACTATGCATGGCAAAGAAAAAGTGTTGGGACCACTACTCAACAATGCATTAGGAGTGGAAATTATACTTGCTGAAAATTTAGATACCGACCAATGGGGTACATTTTCTGGAGAGATCAGTAGGCCACTAGATCCTTTAGCTACGGCAAAATTAAAATGTAAACAAGCTGCAACAATCAGTGGAGCTTCATTGGCTATTGCTAGCGAAGGTTCTTTTGGAGCTCATCCAGTGATTGGTTTTGTAGCAGCAGATGAAGAAATATTGGTATTGATTGATTTTGAAAATGACATAGAAATTAAAGTAAAAGAATTAAGTACTGAAACTAATTTTTCGGGCAAAGAAATTCATAGTATACAAGAAGCCAAAGAATTTGCAGAGCAAGTTCTATTTCCTTCACATGCACTGATATTACGCAATGCCCAAGACGAAAAAGTGGAGATGATAAAAGGAATTAACGATTGGAATTTATTGGAATTAGAAGTAAGCAATTTATTACAAAAGTATTCTAGTATCTATATAGAAACAGATATGCGGGCGATGCATAACCCAAGCAGGATGAAAGTGATTGAGAAAGCATGCAATAAACTTATTCAAAAAATTAGCCGACTTTGCCCTAGCTGTTCCACACCTGGGTTTGACGTAGTTGAAGTAATACCCGGTCTTCCATGTAGCTTATGTGGATGTGCTACTAAGTCAACAATTGCTTATATATGTCAGTGTCAAAAATGTAGTTGCATGGAAGAGAAAAAATATCCTTTAGGTAAAATGGAAGAAGACCCTATGTACTGCGACCGTTGTAATCCTTAATCTGCCATTTGCACAACTGGTACTTCTATAGTAAATGAAGTTCCTTTTCCTAAAACACTCTCCACTTTAATTCTTCCCTTGTGTGCATCAATTACGGTTTTCACATAACTCATTCCCAATCCAAATCCTTTTACATTATGTAAATTGCCTGTATGTGCTCTGTAGAATTTTTCAAAAATTCGTTTCGTACTTTCTTTAGTCATGCCAATTCCATTGTCTTCAATTCTAATGACTAAATAATTTCTGGTACTATGGGTAGAAATTTTAATGAATAAATTTTCTCTTGAATATTTAATGGCATTGTCTACAAGATTTGACAATAAATTGGCAAAATGCACATCATCACCATTAATGGAATCATTCTTGGCATTTAACAATAATTGAAAGTCGGCACTTTTTTCTTGCAATTGTAATTTAAAATTATCCATTATCTGTTCAACCATCTCATTTACATGGATCAGAGACAAATTTAATTTTAATTCTTGTTTCTCCATGAAAGCAGCCTGCAGTATGGTTTCTACATGCTTATTCATTCGAGTATTTTCTTCTTTGATGATCTTACTAAAATAAGCAGACTTCTCTTTATTATTCTGTACCTTTTCATTACTCAACGCATCAACAGCTAAAGAAATAGTAGCCAAAGGCGTTTTAAATTCATGTGTCATATTATTGATGAAATCGCTTTTAATCTGGCTCAACTTTTTTTGATTCAATAATGTTTTTATGGTAACATAAAATGCTGCAATAATTACTAGCATAAAAATGATTGCCCCCAAAATAATCCAACGCAATGATTGCCAAACTTGTTTTTGAATATCCGGAACAATGATGATCAGTTTTTCTAATGAAGGCAAAGTTTCTACTTCAGTGTTTTCGGGAAGTATCACATAGTACCCACGTTTGTTATTTATAGTATCCCAAAACGCTGCTTCATACCCTTTTGACATCATCTCATAATCATCATTGGTATTGGTAATAGCAAATTCAAATTTGAGTTTATCTAAATTCAACCGGTCAAATGACTTTCTTATTTTATGCTGAATTTCATCAGGCGTAAATTTTTCTTCTACTGTTGGTGTTTTAAATAAGTGTAGCTGAAAATCGGAACCTAAACTTAACCCGCCTCTTCTATTCAATTTAAGCACTTGACCAGCATAGGTAGATCTTCCTAAATCGGTGGCTACAGTAAATCCAGCGTCATTGATTTTTGTATTTAGTTGAGTCTTTGTAAGTTCTAATAAGTTATTAAACCAAGATATTTGCAGCAGAATAAGCCCCAGCAAGGAGAGCGATATGAGTACAATAATTACAGGGAAAGTTCTCTTCATCTACTACAAATATACTTTTTTGAAGCGCTGTTTTAGATTCTTGAGCCCCAAAAGCTTTTTTTTAACAAATAAATACTTTTATATATCTTTTTGGTGTCAAATGGAATTGAATCAAGGCATATTATTGTTATCTGATCCTTTTTTAAAGGACCCCAACTTTGCACGTTCAGTGGTTTTGCTTTGTGAGCATAATACTGAGGGCAGCTTTGGCTTGGTGTTAAATAAAAAAAGTCCGCACCATTTAAGCGACCTTGTAGAAATGGCTTTTGACCTGACAATCACCGTTTTTGATGGCGGACCTGTTCAACAGAATACCTTGCATTTTATTCATCGAAAGCCCCATTTAATTCCTGAAAGTGTAGAAGTGGCTAAGGGTATTTTTTGGGGTGGGCATTTTGAAACCATCGTAGATTTACTAAGAGACGGAAGTTTATCTCAAGACGATATTCGTTTTTTTCTAGGGTATAGCGGTTGGAGTCAGGGCCAATTAGCAGAAGAACATGAAGGCAAAAGTTGGATCATCGCTCCAGCAACTCCAGCATTGATTTTTTTACCTAAAGAAGAAATGATTTGGAAAAAAAGTTTAGATAGTCTCGGTGGAGAATATGCGCAAATGAGCAACTACCCAAGCGATCCGCAGTTGAACTAAATGCGTTCCCCAGTTGAACAAAAAAAACGGCCCCGAAATTCGGAGCCGTATATTTAATCATTCAATTCTGTTGCACCTTCCACTAATACAGTTGCTTTATTATTCAGTACTTCAACAAAGCCGCTTTGAATAGAATAAGCAGTAGTTTCTTTTTTGTCTACTAGTATCTTCATATTTCCTTTACCCAAAGCACTCACCATTGGAGCATGTTTGTCTAGTACTTCAAATAAACCACTTGTTCCTGGTAACTGTACACCGTATACTTCGCCGCTATACAATTTTTTTTCAGGTGTTAATATTTCTAGAATCATAAATTATCCTTTTGCTGCTTCAATCATTTTCTTACCCTTCTCCATTGCATCTTCCAAAGTACCTACTAAGTTAAATGCTGCTTCAGGATATTCATCTACTTCTCCATCCATGATGGCGTTAAATGCGCGGATAGTATCTTCGATGCTAACATATACTCCTTTCAATCCTGTAAATTGTTCAGCAACATGGAATGGCTGACTTAAGAAACGTTGTACTTTACGAGCACGTTGAACAGTCATTTTATCTTCTTCGCTTAATTCATCCATACCAAGGATAGCGATGATATCCTGTAGTTCCTTATAACGTTGTAAAATTAATTTAACTCGGTTAGCGCAGTCGTAATGCTCATTACCAACAATTGCAGGAGTCAAAATTCTTGATGTAGAATCCAATGGATCAACCGCAGGATAAATACCTAAATCGGCAATCTTACGACTCAATACAGTAGTTGCATCTAAGTGAGCAAAAGTTGTTGCTGGAGCAGGATCGGTCAAGTCATCCGCTGGTACATATACTGCTTGTACAGAAGTAATTGAACCATTTTTAGTTGAAGTGATACGCTCTTGCATCAATCCCATTTCAGTAGCCAAAGTAGGCTGATATCCTACCGCTGATGGCATACGACCTAATAATGCCGAAACCTCAGAACCTGCTTGTGTGAAACGGAAGATATTATCTACGAAAAATAAAATGTCTTTTCCTTTTCCAGAACCATCTCCATCACGGAAATATTCGGCAATTGTTAAACCACTCAAAGCCACACGAGCACGGGCTCCTGGAGGTTCGTTCATCTGACCAAAAACGAAAGTACCCTTAGATTCTTTCAATCCTTCTAAATCTACTTTGCTCAAATCCCATCCACCTTCTTCCATGCTATGTTTGAAATTGTCGCCATATTTCATAATACCTGCTTCAATCATCTCACGCAACAAATCATTTCCTTCACGAGTTCTCTCACCAACACCTGCAAATACAGAAATACCACCGTGTCCTTTTGCAATATTGTTCATCAATTCTTGAATCAATACCGTTTTACCAACTCCAGCACCTCCAAACAATCCAATCTTACCGCCTTTTGCATATGGCTCGATCAAATCGATTACTTTGATTCCAGTAAATAGAATTTCAGAAGCAGTACTTAGGTTTTCGAACAAAGGAGGTTTATTGTGAATTGCACGTCCACCTTCTTTACTTACTTGTGGTAAACCATCAATAGCATCTCCAGTTACATTAAATAGTCGGCCATTAATTTCAGGTCCTACAGGCATAGAAATTGGTCTGCCTGTATCAATTACAGCCATCCCTCTAACTAAACCTTCGGTTCCATCCATTGCAATTGTACGAACACTGTCTTCACCAAGATGAAGCTGAACTTCAAGAACTAATTTTTCACCATTTTCTCTAGTGATCTCTAAGGCATTGTAAATTTCAGGCAAAGTATTATCGTCCGGAAAATGAACGTCAACTACTGCACCGATAATCTGTTTAATTTTCCCTTTTGTGGCCATATCAGGAGGTATAATTAAGGTTTTAAATGAACTGGACCCAAAAAGTCCCGTTTTGGCGGCAAAGGTAAGGGGATGGAGCTAAAAAAAGGAGGCTATTCTTGGCTTTTTTTTCTAAATAATGAAAACAAAGTCTGAACGATGGGTACCATTTTCAATAATTTCCAAATTCCGGCTACAGAAGTTTGGTTAATGATGGCAGGTAAAATGGCTCCAGAAGCCGATTTAAACAGTTCGTTTGGCAGTTGATTCACCCTATTTACAATGGATTTTTCCTGCAAATCAATCCTTTCTTTGAGCAATTCAATAGCTAATTGAAGTGATTCTTTGGACTGAATAGGTGGTAATTCTTGCTTATTCATCTTTATTGAATAAAATTTGAATAATACTATTCGATACAGCGTTCCCGATTTTTTTCCGGTTCCAATTCACTAATAGAAAAAACAGCAAATAAACGAATACTACAATACCATAACCAATATATAAGCTACCAGTTAGATGAGCAAAAAAATAACCTGCCATAATGCTCAAAAAGAAAACTAGGCAAAACCCCAAGAGTCCGAGAACCATCCCTACAAACAGTTTGGCTACAAGGCGTGAACTGGTATTAATTGCTTGCATCTTAATCAAAAGCGCCCTATTCTCGAGGTAATTTTCAATTTCTTTTTTTGATTCGCTAAAAAATGGATTTGAGTCGGTCATTTTAGGTGGTTTGAGCGTCTCCTAATTTTTGTTCCAGTTCTGTCACCAAATTTCTGGCTTTACTCAGCATGTCTTGTAATGATTCATCTACTTTATCTATCCCAGCGTCTATATCGGACTTTAAAGAGGCTGAGTCAAATTGAATATCAGATAATAACTGCTTCCCTTTTTCACTATTCAGGTATAATGCCAAAGCAGTTCCTGCCAAAGCGCCCAATAACAATCCTGCGGTGAATTTATGGTTGTCGCTCATTATCGATACATTTGTTACAAGTTACAACAATGCTACAAGACAATAAAATAAACCGTTACTTTTTTCTGGCTTTCATACTATTCATTGGGGTTTTTCTAATTTATAGTTTGTCGGCTTTTACAACTGCATTTTTAGCAGCTATCATGTTTTATGTGTTGAGTAAACAACCTGTAAATTGGTTAACAAGGAAAAAAAAATGGAGTAAGAGTACAGCAGCAATTTTAGTGATCATCATTTCTTTTTTTATTATTCTATTGCCTATTTCATTGATGGTTGCAATGCTCTATAAAAAAGCATTAGTTGTTTCTCAAAACACCAATCAAATCATAGAGCCGCTAAAACGATTAGACATTCAAGTTAGAGATCAATATCATTTTACCTTATTGTCAGAAAAAAACTTAGGCCAGATACAATCGTTAATATCCGACTTTATATCTTCTTTATTAAATCAAGGATTGAATTTATTGAGTTCTATTGCCATGATGTATTTCTTTTTATATTTTATGATCATGAATATCAATCGAATGGAAGCTGCTATTTTATTATATCTTCCATTCAAAAGAGAAAAGATCAGCATTTTTGGAGATGAATTAAAAGCTCAAACTTTCAGTAATGCAGTTGGTGTTCCATTGATTGCTGTAGCACAAGGAGTTTTTGCTTATGTAGCATTCTTATTTACTGGGGTACATGAATCGGGATTTTGGGCAGTGCTCACAGGGTTCGCTTCAATCCTTCCAATTATTGGTACTGGTTTAATTTGGCTTCCGATTGCTATTTATCAATTAGTCGAAGGACATACTTGGCAAGGAATTGTAATACTTGCTTGGGGCTTCCTTTTTTTGGGCAGTATTGATAATGTGATCAGATTTGTTTTGGCCAAGAAAATGGCAGATGTGCATCCGATTGTAACAGTTTTAGGTGTGATAATGGGCTTGCAATATTTTGGTATTACTGGATTGATTTTTGGCCCATTAATTATTTCCTATTTTATCATTTTGTTGAAAATGTATTATACAGAATATCAAAAAGAAATTCCACCTCTTAAAAAGCCGAAAACTTTATCAACAGGATTTAAGTTGCCATTTATGAAGTAACCATTAATTGATACAACACCGCAGCTGCAATTGCGCCAGCCATTGGCCCAAACACGGGCACCCAACTGTATTGCCAATCGCTGCTTCCTTTGTGTTTGATAGGCAAGATGCTATGCATAATTCTTGGGCCTAAATCTCTTACAGGATTAATGGCATATCCTGTTGGTCCTCCTAAACCTAAACCAATACCCAAAACTACTAATGCAACTGGCAAAGCATCGAGTGATCCTAAACTATTAGATGATTTAGTAATAAACAAAATGGTTAGCATAAAAATAAATGTGGCCAAAAACTCAGCAATGAAATTGTGTTGCGCGTTGCGAATAGATGGGGCTGTGCTAAAAACAGCTAACTGAGTTGCAGCATCAGTTGTTTCATCAAAATGTTGGCGATAAATGATCCAAACCAAAAAAGCGCCGATCATAGAACCAAATAATTGTGCCAATATATAACCAGGAACCAATGCCCAATCAAATTTTCCAATAACAGCCAACCCCACAGTTACTGCAGGATTTAAATGAGCACCACTCACATTTGCTGAGGCAAGTACGCCTACAAAAACGGCCATTGCCCAACCTAATGTAATTGCAATTAGACCTCCGTTATTCCCTTTGGTTTTATGTAATATCACATTAGCAACAACTCCATTTCCTAAAGTAATTAATAAGGCGGTACCAAGTATTTCTGCAACATAAACATTCATATAAATATTTTAATGGTTCAATCGTTCTCTAATTTACGCTAGTAAATATTGTTGTGCAAGTGTTTTGAAAGAATGTTTCTGTGATTCTTCCCAATTGGCATCTTTTTTCAATTCCTGTGCCATTAAATTCGCAACTTCATCACATATTTCAATGGCTGCATTAGCATCTAAAAAAAGCAATCGAATTCTTCTTGCCAAAAAGTCTTCCACACAGATGGCCATTTCATAACGAATGGCGTAGATCAAATCTGCTTTTGTAAATTCATATTGAGCATGGAGCGTTGCTACTAATGATGAATTTTGGTTGATCATTTCTGTTATGGTGCGCTGTTTTTCCGATTCATTTCCTAAAGCAAGGTGTTGCGTGAGACAATCTTTTTTTCGATCTTGTTTAGAAATAAAAATGGCATTATCCACAGCATCTTGACCCATTTTTCTATAAGTAGTCCATTTGCCACCAGTGATGGTAACTAATCTACTTGGTGCAACTACTAAAGTATGATCTCTAGACAACAATGCAGTTGATCCTATATTGGTGGTTTTTACCAAAGGGCGAAGCCCTACAAAAACACTTTTAACATCATGGCGAGTTATTGAAGAATTGGTATATCTATTAAAATGTTCGAGGATAAATTCAACTTCTTCAGCAATTGGTTTAGGTTCTATATCAATAATATGTATAGGAGTATCTGTTGTACCTACTACTATTTTGTTTTGCCAAGGAACTGCAAACAATACGCGGCCATCATCGGTTTTAGGAATCATCATAGCATGCGTTCCAGTAAAATATTTTGGATCGAGTACCAGATGAATTCCTTGAGAAGGAGTAACCAATACTTCATCGGTTGCCTCATCCATATTTAATACAGCATCAGTAAAAACTCCTGTTGCATTGATCACCGATTTTGTTTGAACGGTATATTTTTTATTGTTAACTGTATCTTCCATTTCAACTCCAACAATCATTCCTTTTTCTTTAACAAAGCCTATCGCTTTTACATAGTTCATAATAATAGCACCATGTTTAGCTGCAGTAACAGCCAAAGAAGTACATAAAACACTATCGTTGAATTGTCCATCAAAGTATAAAATTCCGCCAACTAGTTTTTTGGGATTGATAGATGGAAGATGCTTTATAGTTTCTTTTTTATTCAATATGATCGTTTTACCCAAACTCAATTTTCCCGACAATAGATCGTACACCTTCAGTCCAATACTATAATAGATTTTTTCCCACCAACTAAAAACGGGCACTATAAAAGGTTGTACAGAAGTGAGATGAGGTGCATTTTTTAATAACCATCCCCTTTCTCGCAACGCTTCTCTTACCAACTTAATATTTCCTTGAGCTAAATACCTCACTCCTCCATGCACCAGTTTAGTAGATCTGCTTGAAGTGCCTTTACCAAAATCGTATTGTTCAATTAATAGCGTGCGATAACCCCGCGAAGCAGCATCTACAGCAGATCCTAGCCCTGTTGCACCTCCACCAATAATTACTATATCAAAATCAGGCTGCTCATTTAATTGAGCTAACATCTTTTCTCTCTGCATTCTATGCCGCTATTTAAAATAATTCATTTGGATCTATTTGCAAAAAATCGTTTACTGAGATTCCATTATCACCAACCAACAACATTTTTTTAATTGGATATAATTTGCTTAATGATTTCATTCCATTTATATTTTTGCCAAAGGAACTTTTTACTTCTATTGCAATTAATTCGCCATTTTTTTCCAGTATAAAATCAACTTCTTCATTTTTTTCTCTCCAGTAGAATAAATTCATCCTATTGTTTAAAGTAGCATTTAATAAATGGGTTCCAATTGTAGATTCTACCACTCTTCCCCAATATGCAGGCTCCCCTTTTACCTCTTGCATACTTTTATTTAATTGAGCACTAATTAAAGCTGTATTATGAACTTGAAATTTAGGACTTGAAGATCTTTTACGAATAATATCACCCGCATATTTTTCAATACCAGTTAATAACCCAGCATTATGTAATAGTTGAAGATAATGGCTCAAAGTAGTTGTGTTGCCCGCATCTTGTAATTGACCTATCATTTTGGTGTAAGACAAAATTTGTCCGGAATACAAACAACCCAACTCGAATAACTTTTTCAGCAAAGCTGGCTTATCAATTCTAGTAAGCATCAATATATCTTTCGAAATACTTGTTTCAATTAATGAGTGAAGCAAATAATCTTTCCACCTATTTTCATCAGTTATTAAAGGAACGCTACCAGGATAACCCCCAAACCAACAAAAATCATCTGCAGAAAAATCAAATGCAGTTTGCATTTCTACAAAACTCCAATGTCCCATATAAATGGTCTCAAATCTACCTGCTAATGATTCAGTTAAACCCTTTTGTATCAATAATCTCGAAGAGCCTAATAAAATTATTTTAATGTTCCTATTTTCTCTTGTATCTGCATCCCAAAATAATTTGACCGTTTCGCTCCATTGATCAATTTTTTGAATTTCGTCTATAATTAAAACAAATTCACCTGCATTTTCTTGAATCATTTTTAACCTTGCTGTTTCCCATTGTTGCTGCAACCATATAGCACTTCCCATTGAAACAGCGTCGGCTGAAACCATTAAGTAAGGAGTTTTTAAGCTAGCAGCGATTTGATTTACCAATGTAGTTTTCCCCACTTGCCTGGGCCCTGTAATCACTTGAATACATCTTCTTGGTTCATTCACCCTCTTCTTAAGTACTTGAAAATGAGGTCGTTGAAACATATTTATTATTTTACTCAGTATAATGAGTAAAATTACTCATTATACTAAACAATCCAAAAAAGAAATTGAATTCATTATTAATAACTCATTGCAGCGCCTACAGCTTTAGCCCATCCTGCGGCCAATTGTTGCTTATATTCAATACTCATTGCTGGAGTAAATGTTCTTTCCTTTTGCCATAATTCTTGTATCTCATTGGTATCCCACCAATACCCTACTGCTAATCCAGCTAAATACGCTGCACCTAATGCGGTCGTTTCAACAGTAATTGGTCTGATCACATTGGTTTGTAATAAATCACTTTGAAATTGCATCAATAAATTATTGGCTGTTGCTCCACCATCAACACGTAGTTCTTTTATTGAAATACCCGAGTCTGCTTCCATGGCTTTTAATAAATCCATAGTTTGAAAAGCAATACTTTCCAATGCAGCTCTAGCAATATGTCCGCTGTTCGTTCCTCTAGTAATACCTACTATAGTTCCTCTTGCATGCTGGTTCCAATAAGGTGCCCCAAGTCCGGCAAATGCGGGAACAATATAAACTCCTTCTGTTGTTTCAACAGTGGCTGCCAAAGTTTCAATTTCAGCTGCACTTCTAATAATTTTTAAACCATCTCTTAACCACTGCACCACAGCCCCTGCAATAAATACGGATCCTTCTAATGCATACTGAGTTTCTCCATTGATTTGCCAGGCAACAGTTGTTAGCAAATGATTATTTGATTGTACAGGTTTTGTTCCAGTGTTCATCAACATAAAACATCCTGTGCCATAGGTATTTTTAACCATGCCAGGATGGGTACATTGTTGACCAAATAAAGCAGCTTGTTGATCTCCCGCCATTCCAGCAATAGGAATTGAATGAGCGGCCAATACATTTTGCGTGTGACCATAAACCTCACTGCTACTTTTTATAGCAGGCAATACAGATTCAGGAATATTAAACAATGCCAACAATTCTTTATCCCATTCAAGCGAATGAATATTAAATAACATTGTTCTGGATGCATTTGAAACATCCGTAGCATGCACCAAACCATTAGTGAGTTTCCACAATAACCAAGTATCGATTGTTCCAAATAGCAAATCTCCATTTGATAATTTCTGACTGGCACCATCTACATTTTCTAAGATCCATTTCAGTTTTGTTGCAGAAAAATAGGCATCGATAATGAGCCCTGTTTTTTGCTGAATCATCAACGCATGACCCTGACTTTTTAAAGCATCACAAAAATCGGCAGTACGCCTATCTTGCCAAACAATGGCATTGTAAATGGGCGTACCTGTAGTTTTATCCCATACCACTGTTGTTTCTCTTTGATTGGTAATTCCGATAGCAGCAATTTCTTTTACTCCTAAACCGGCTTTTGAAATAGCTTCTGCAGCTACTCCAATTTGAGTACTCCAAATTTCGTTGGCATCGTGTTCTACCCATCCTGGTTGAGGAAAAAATTGCGTAAATTCTTTTTGTGCAGAAGCAATGATGGATCCTTTTTTATCGAAAATGATGGCGCGGCTACTGGTGGTTCCTTGGTCGAAGGATAAGATGAATTGTTGCATGAAAGTGGTTTGCAACAAATTACGCTTTATTCATACAAATTGCTTCAATATTCATTAACAAACACAAAAAATATCCTGCATCCAAATTACTCAAAAGAAACATTATCAAACACAAAAAATATCCTGCATCCAAATTGCTGAATTTCCTTTCGGAAATTCAAAGCTCACAATTTGTCTAAAGGTCTATTTTTTGTGTTTGATTAATTATTCAAGCAATTTTGTATTAAGGCCTAATTTTTAAATCCCTTCACTTTTCTATTCTTTAAGGAAATTCAAAGCTCGCAATTTGTCTAAAGGTCTATTTTTTGTTTTTGATTAATTATTCGAGCAATTTGTATTAAGGTCTCATTTTTAATATCCACTACTATACCGTTTTATTTTGGAAATTCAACCTACTCAATTTGTCTAAAAGCTGCGTTTTTTATACAAAATTCTTGAATATTCTTGCCTCGAATGAATACTACCGTGAAAAAAATGGCATTTAAATAAATTGCTTAATTAGCAAATAATCAAATGCAAAAAACAGGCCTATAGACAAATTGCAAAGCAATTTGGATGCAGACTGTTTTTGCATTTGTTATTTGATACCTTTGAGCAACTTTGAGAAACAGACTGTTTTTTGCATTTGTTAGTTTATAACGTTCAGCAACTTATCTATCGGCTTTTTAGCCAAGGTTTAGGATTTTGAGGCACGCTTTTGTCGTTCATGATCATAAAGAGAATGGCGCCTTCACCATCTATTGAAGTTCCAGATTTTCCTAAGATAGAACCTGCTTTAACTGACTGGTCTCGAGACACATTTAGAGAAGATAAATTTTTATAGCCGGTAAAATATTTTCCATGCTTAACAATCACAATCAATTCACCAGCAGCTTCTGCAGCGTAAACTACTTCTCCATCAGCAACACATCGCACATTGCTACCAATAGGAACTGAGATCTCTATCCCATCCGATTTTTGCGCCAATTTTGTGCCTTCCATATTGGTTACACCAAAATCGAT
>JANOZT010000031.1:0-4387 GCA_031429515.1 Sphingobacteriia bacterium | reverse complement strand
TCCTGACGATAACACTAGCTCTACAGATACGTTTCATATAGCCGATAACGAAAAAAAACTAAGGGCTTTAGAACAAACTATAGAAGAAAGAACGGCAGAAATACTGGAGAAAAACAAAGAATTACAAATTGAAACGGCACTCGAAAAAGTAAGAGCAGTAGCCATGGGTATGAAAAAAGCAGATGATATGCTCAATATCTGCAAAACCATTTCACAGCAATTGATTCAATTAGGTGTAAAAGAGATTCGAAATGTACAAACAGCCATCTTTTATGAAAACCGTGGCACTTACATGAATTATGAATATTATGCAAAGCACGATAAAACATTTATTACTGAAGTAGATTTTAAAAATCATAAAATTCAGCTGGCGTTTGCCAAGAAAATGTTGAAGGGGCCAAACGAAGAAATGCAAGAGCATCTGAAAGGAAAAAAGTTACAAGATTGGTACAAGTATCAAAAATCGACCAACCAATTTGCTGATAAATATTTACTCAAAGCTGATTCCGTTAATTATTATTGGTATTCACTCGGGCCGGTTGCCCTCGGCATTTCTACTTATTATCCCCTCACAAAAGATGAAACCAATTTATTCAAACGGTTTTTGAAAGTGTTTGAATTAGCCTATCGTCGTTATTTAGATATTGAAAAAGCAGAAGCACAAACACGAGAAGCGCAAATAGAAGTAGCATTGGAAAGAGTAAGAAGCCGTTCATTAGCAATGCATAAAAGTGAAGAAATAATGGATGTGGCAACCATTGTTGCTCAACAATTACAAAACCTGCAACTTGAATTTGATTCTTACACCATACTTATTATTGGTGATACAAAGATGGAATATTGGATTGCCAATCAATCTAAAACGTATAAAACTAAATTAATTGAAAATTTCAATTATGAAAATCCAAGCGTACCTAATGAATTGTTTTTTAGAAATTATAAAAAACAACTAGATTTTTCACGATGCTATACTTTCAAGGAAAAAAATGAACACTGGAAAACCTTATTTAAGAATCAGCCAGATTTTAAAGCAATTCCGGAAGAGCGGAAACAATATATTTTAAAACAGCCCTGCTACAATATTGCTGTATCTTTCAAACAAAATATTGCTGGTGTATTTGTTCGATACAACTCGAAAGAATATAGTGTAGCAGAGAAAGAGGTTCTAAAAAGATTTAATGAAGCATTCAGTCAGGCATATGTCCGCTTTCTAGACTTACAAAAAGCCGAAGCCCAGGCAAGAGAGGCGCAGATAGAAGCTGCTTTAGAAAGAGTTAGGTCACGAACAATGGGATTAAGACATAGTGATGAGTTGGAGCATGTGATGGCGGTAGTATTTGAAGAGACAAGAAAACTAGGGCTTGATGTGTATGAATCTAGCGTCTATTTGAGAAAAGGAAAATCCAATACTTTTTCTGTCTGGGCAAAAAGTATTGCGGATGATCAATTCTTTACCAATTATGATTTTTCTTTTTTTGATCATAAGGTATTGAATGAAGTACTCAACAATCTTGACAATAATATAGATGTTGCAACTTTCAATTTACATGGATCAGAATTGACTACCTACCTGGATTTCTATTTTTCAATTGAGGAATTCAAAAATATATTACCAGCAACAAAAGCTACTTATTATGCTCTTGAAAATGTATATGTAGCACATGTTTATTTTCAACATGGATTCTTAGAAATAACAAGCGTTGAGCCACTACCATTGGATATTATAGAATCCACCAAAAAATTTGCCTTGGTAATTGATCTGGCCTACACACGCTTCCTCGATTTGCAAACATCAGAAGCACAGGCAAAAGAAGCAAGAGTGGAATTGGCATTGGAAAGGGTAAGAAGCAAAACAATGGCCATGCAGCACAGTAGTCAGCTACGTGAAATTGCTGCAACTACTCTTGAGCAATTACAAAGTCTTGGGTTTAAGTACGGTGCTGCTTCAATAGTCATAATGCATGCTGAAACTGGTGATATGACATGGTGGATTTCTGGTTTTGGGAATGATTATCCTACTTCTTACGAAAATTATTATTTCGAGCATCCATTTTATTTAGAACAATTGAATAACTGGAAAGAAGGCAAGAAATATGCCGTAATGGTTTGTGAAGGAGAGGCGAAAAAAATGTACGACAAATATATTTTTAGCGAAACCGAATTTGCAAAAATACCAATTGAGCTTCAGAAAATAATGCGTTCGTTTGAAAAAATTACCTTCTCTAATGCCTATATGCGCCACGGTGCTTTGTCGTGGAGTACCGAACCGTTGAGTGCTGATTACGCAAGGATATTACAAAGGTTTGCATCAGTTTTTGAACAATCCTACACCCGCTTCCTTGATCTGCAAAAAGCAGAAGCACAGGCAAGAGAAGCTGAGATTGAATTAGCGTTAGAACGAGTTCGTGCCAGAACAATGGCTATGCAGCACAGTAATGAATTATCAGAAACTGCTACTTTATTATTTAAACAAGTACTGGATTTGGGCATTAATGCTTTTGTAAGTGCCTTTCACATCTGGCAGGAAGATGACATTTCTACCATTTGCTGGGCAAGCGGGGATACAGGTGGTATACAGCCACCAATTAGGATACCTCATACTGTAGAACCTTTCCACAAACAGATTTACGAAGCAAGGCAAAGAGGTGATAATTTCTTTATGATTGAGACCGAAGGAAATGATTTGGCAGAAGCCTATCGGTTCTTATATAGCTTAATAGACGGCAGGAAAGTACTTGCAAATATAGAAGATGCCGGATTTCCAATACCGAAATCTCAAGCTACGCATTGTGCTTTTTTTCTGCAAGGATACATCATGTTCAACACGTATCAGCCAGTACCCGAAGCATACGATATTTTCCAACGTTTCGGAAAAGTTTTCGAACAAACCTATACACGATTCCTCGACTTACAAAAAGCAGAAGCACAGGCAAGAGAGGCGCAGATAGAATCGGCGCTGGAAAGGGTGAGAAGCAGAAGCATGGCCATGCAAAAAAGCACAGATTTATTAGAAGTCATCAAAACGATTACCGATCAGTTAATTTATCTTGGAATTGAATTTGATGGTTCCGATTTTGTTACCGTTAATCCCAATAAAAGCTGGAACATGTGGATATGTAGCTGCGAGGAAAATTTCCCATTTCTAATGCATATTCCTTATTTTAATCACCGTGGATTTATTCAATATGACGAATTAATAGAAAGCAAAAGCGACTTTTTTACCTATATCTATTCTCCTGAAGAAAGCACCAGCTGGATGAAGCATTTTTTTGAAAAATCTACTCCACAAACAGCGTTACCCGATTTAACACAAGAACGAACTGAACAGTTAATGCAGCCTACCTCTCAGGCTGCTTCAGTATATATATTTGATAGGATCATGTTTGCTATTTTTCGCTTTACAGATCAGCCATTTACAGATGTTGAAAATGCAATTTTTAAACGGGTTAGTAAAGTTTTTGAACAGGCATACACCCGTTTTCTAGATCTGCAAAAAGCAGAAGCACAAGCAAGAGAAGCGCAGATTGAATTAGGATTGGAAAGAGTAAGATCTAGAGCCATGGCAATGCAACATTCCAATGAAATAGCAGAGCTGGTAGATACGGTGTTTAAAGAACTTACCAATCTACATTTTTTAATGAACAGATGCCAGATCATGATCATCGATCAGGATGGTAGATCAATGCGAACCTGGATGGCCAATCTTGAAATCGATAAAACACCCAACTCCTATCTTCTAAAACTCAACGATCATCCTTATTTCGTTGCCTTCATTAAGGCATGGAGAGAAAAGCAGCCCATCTGGATCTATAACCTGAAAGGCGATGAAAAAGATGCAATGGTATATTATGTTTTCACACACACTGAATTCAGCAATTTGCCTGTTATGGTGAAGAACGGAATGATAAATACTAAGAGTATTTTCTTTAATGCCTCCTTCAATAATTTTGGGAGTATGCAGGTAGATACGCTTGAACCATTGAGCAAAGAAAACCTAGAGATCCTCAATAGGTTCGGAAATGTTTTCGATTATACTTATAAAAGATTTAATGATTTGCAAAAAGCAGAGGCACAAGCTGAAATTGCTCGGCTTAATTTTATTCAAATACAAGAAGAAAAACAAAAAGCAGAGGCCGCACTTTTAGAATTGCAGGCCACACAAAAACAATTGATCCAATCCGAAAAAATGGCCAGCCTTGGTGAACTCACTGCAGGCATTGCTCATGAAATTCAGAACCCATTAAATTTTGTAAATAATTTTAGTGAGGTAAGTTCCGAGTTGGTAGATGAAATGAATGAAGAAATAGATAAAGGCAATTTAACCGATGCAAAAGAAATTGCGAACGACTTAAAACAGAATTTAGAAAAAATCAACCACCATGGCAAA
>JANOZT010000030.1:0-2481 GCA_031429515.1 Sphingobacteriia bacterium | reverse complement strand
AAATTTGTAATTGGGTTTTGCATCGATGTCTTTTAGGTTTTCTAAATTGCCTGCATAGGTTAATGCATCAAGATTAATGATGGTATAATCGGGATATTTATTAACGAATAAACGAACTACATGTGAACCGATAAATCCAGCTCCGCCGGTGATAATGATATTTTTACTCATGATTTGTTTAATATGGTGGCAAATTTATTCTTGATTTACGTAACCTGCTACCTTTTTTAACATATTTAACCTTCCCAATTTTGGTCTTTAATTGATACATAGACCATTTCGATGCCGGAACGTAGGTCTATTTTGGCTTTCCAGCCCGCTGAAGTCATTTTACTAACGTCCATTAATTTTCGAGGGGTGCCGTCTGGTTTAGAAGCATCTAAAACAATTTCACCATTGTATCCGATGATTTCCTGCACTAATTGGGCTAATTCTAGAATAGTTACATCCACTCCAGTGCCAATATTTACCAAGCCTTTTTCATTGTACTCTTGCATTAAATACAAACAAGCTTCGGCCAAATCATTTACATGCAAAAATTCTCTTTTGGGAGTGCCCGAACCCCAAATAGTTACGGTTGGAGCATTGTTTCTTTTTGCTGCTATAAACTTACGCAACATGGCAGGCAATACATGACTTGTAGTCAAATCATAATTGTCGTTGGGGCCATATAAATTAGTGGGCATGGCAGAGATGAAATTGCAACCGTATTGAGCACGATATCCATCACATAATTCTATGCCCGCTATTTTTGCAATTGCATAGGGTTGATTGGTTTCTTCTAAATAACCACTGAGCAAGTATTCTTCCTTTAATGGTTGTGGTGCCATTTTTGGATAGATACAAGAAGACCCCAAGAACAATAATTTTTTAACCCCGTTGATATAACTATGATGAATGATATTGCTTTCCATCATTAGATTATCATAAATAAATTCTGCACGATAGGTATTATTGGCAACAATGCCGCCCACTTTTGCAGCAGCTAAAAAAACATAGTCTGGTTTTTCAGTTGCAAAAAAATCGGTTACTGCTTGTTGATTGCGTAGATCTAGTTCTTTGGATGTTTTAGTAATAATATTGGTAAACCCTTCCGACGTTAATTTTCTGGCAATTGCACTACCTACCATCCCTCGATGTCCTGCAATATATATTTTATCAGCACTATACATTTTCTATTCTTGTTCTTTATTAATGGTGAACCCACTGTCTTTTAACAATTGCTCTTTTTTAAACAGTAAGATATCTGCAGCAACCATTTCTTTTACCATAGAAGCTAAAGTGTATTTTGGTTGCCAGCCCAATTTGGTATTGGCCTTGGAAGGATCGCCAATTAATAGATCTACTTCTGTAGGGCGGTAGTAACGAGGGTCTACTTTTACTACTTCTTGGCCGATTGTTAATTTATGATCACCTGTTGAAGCTTTTACTTTTCCAATTTCATTTTCGGCTGCTCCAGTGAATTCCAACTCAACACCAATCTCTGCAAAAGCCATACGAACAAAATCGCGGATATAAGTAGTGATGCCTGTTGCCAATACAAAATCTTCCGCTTTCTCTTGTTGCAACATGAGCCACATTCCTTCTACATAATCTTTGGCATGGCCCCAATCGCGCTGTGCATCGAGGTTTCCGAGATATAGTGTATCTTGTAATCCCAACGCAATTCTTGCAACAGCACGGGTGATTTTTCTAGTAACAAATGTTTCACCACGTAAAGGAGATTCATGATTGAATAAAATTCCATTGCAGGCATACATGCCATAAGCTTCGCGGTAATTCACCGTAATCCAATAAGCATATAATTTAGCAACAGCATAAGGGCTTCTTGGATAGAAAGGAGTTGTTTCCGATTGAGGTACTGCTTGCACCAAACCATATAATTCCGAAGTTGAAGCCTGATAGAATTTTGTTTTTTTAGTAAGGCCCAATAAACGGATGGCTTCTAATATTCGCAAAGCACCAATCCCATCTGCATTGGCTGTATATTCAGGAGTTTCAAAACTCACATGCACATGGCTCATTGCACCCAAATTGTAAATTTCATCGGGTTGCACTTCTTGAATAATACGAATCAGGTTAGTGCTATCGGTTAAATCACCATAATGCAAAGTCATGTGTCTTGTGGGCACATGCGGATCTTCGTAGAGATGATCGATTCGCTGGGTATTAAACATAGAACTGCGTCGTTTAACACCATGCACTTCATAGCCCTTCTTCAGCAAGAGTTCTGTAAGATATGCCCCATCTTGGCCGGTGATACCGGTGATTAATGCTTTTTTCATTTATTGTACTTTCTCTTATTACTATTATCTAATGAACTGCGTTATTTTTCTTATAGGTTTTGCAAATAATGTGAACCAATAGGGTTTTAAACCATTGATTTCCCAGGCCATCCGATCGCCCTTATTGGCGAGTAGCCTGTTTTTGATGGATTGATTACTTGCTCCACCCGTTCTCATTTTCACCATAACTTCCTGC
>JANOZT010000029.1:0-26269 GCA_031429515.1 Sphingobacteriia bacterium | reverse complement strand
ACTGAACCTTCAAAACAACTTGCAGGCAAAAAATATTCATTGGATATAGTATCCATCTCCATTTTCTCACCAGCTTCTCTTGCCAAAATCATAATTTTACGCATTACATCTGTACCACCTAAATCCAATCTTGGATCTGGCTCAGTATATCCTTCTGCTTGTGCCTGTTTTACTATTTGAGCAAAAGGAACTGTTGCATCGTAATTATTAAAAACAAAATTCAATGTTCCAGAAAGTACTGCTTGAATTTTATTGATCTTATCTCCACTTTTCAACAAATCATTTAAAGTGCCAATTACTGGCAAACCAGCACCTACATTGGTTTCGAATAAAAATGGCGCATTGAATTCGCGAGATAAAGACTTTAATTGTTTATAGGATACATAAGAAGAGGAACAAGCGATTTTATTACAAGCTACAACAGCAATGCTTTTTTGTAATAGATCCCCATATACTGTAGCAACTGTTGCATTTGCGGTAACGTCTACAAATACACTATTGCGCAAGTTTTTATGAACTATGCTTTCAACATAATCATCAATTGTTGCAGAAGGAGCATTGTCTAAAGCGGATTTCCAATTATTTAAATCAATACCCATATCATCCAATAACATTTTTTTACTATTGGCAATTCCTACAACTTGTATTTGTAATCTCAAATGTTCTTTTAAATAAGCCAATTGTTGATTGATTTGTCCAATCAATTTTCCACCTACATTACCTGCCCCAGCAATAAATACATTCAACTGTTTATAGGTTGTTTCGAAGAAAATTTCATGTAATACATTGATGGCTTTTTTTACATCTTTTGCAGAAAGTACGGCTGAAATATTTTTCTCTGAAGATCCTTGAGCAATGGCTCGAACATTAATACCATTTCTTCCTAAGGCGCCAAACATTTTACCACTAATACCAGGATGGCTTTTCATTTGCTCTCCTACCAATGCAACAATACTCAAACCGGTTTCTACTTTCACCGGATCAACTTTGCCTGTTTCAATTTCATAGGCAAATGTCTGATCGATAGCCAATTGAGCACTATTGGCATCTGCTTCACTAATGCCAACACAGATAGAATGTTCAGAAGAGCTTTGTGTTATTAAAATTACATTGATATTTTTTATAGCTAATATTTCAAATAATCTTTTAGAAAAACCTGGTATGCCAACCATACCGCTTCCTTCCAAACTCAATAAACTGATTGAATTAATACTTGATATGCCTCTTATAATTTCATTATCAAAAAATACTTTTTCTTCTATGATGGTACCTATTGCTTCAGGCTCAAAAGTGTTTTTTATCCAAACTGGTATGTTTTTTTTCATTACCGGTTGAATGGTTGGCGGATAAATAATTTTTGCACCAAAATGAGAAAGCTCCATGGCTTCCTGATAAGAAATTCTTTCAATATGTTTAACGTGTTGCACCAAACGTGGATCAGCCGTCATCATACCACTTACATCTGTCCAGATTTCTAAAGTGGTGGAATTTAATGCAGCTGCAAAAATAGCACCAGTATAATCCGATCCTCCTCTACCTAGTGTTGTAGTATTCTGATCTGCATCAGCAGCTATAAAGCCTGGAACTATATATACTTGAAATAAATGCTGACTAAAATAATGTGTTATGGCAGTATTTGTTTTTTCAAAATTTACCACTGCATTCCCAAATTTATCGTTCGTAGTAATGAGCATTCTGGCATCTACCCATTGTTGAGATACGGAAAGAGATTTCAATTTTGCAGCAATTATATAAGAGGAAAGTATTTCCCCATAACCAACTAACCTGTCTTTGATTCTTGGAGACAATTCTCCCAATAGAAAAATACCATCACATAAACTTTCCAATTCATTCAACTGCTGCTTCACCCAACTCAATGTGGCACTTTGTTCTTGAATAGGTAACAATAATCTTACTGCTTCAAGATGCTTGGTTTCTAATTGCTTGATTTCTTGCTTGTAACTTTCATTTCCAATAGAAGCCAAATTACCTGTGTAAATTAATTGATCCGTCACTCCACCCAAAGCTGATACAACTAAAACCACAGGCTCTTGTTGAATTGCTTTTAAGACAATATCAACTACCTTATTAATATTAGTTGCATTGGCTACTGAACTCCCCCCAAATTTTAAAACTTGCATAATTCACTTACTTATAAAACTGATTGATTATTCTTTAAACCAAGTATCCAAACACATTATCATTTTTATTCAATGCCGTGTAGTTTACATTGTACTTTTTCATATTGCTTATTAATTTGGCATAATCGCTATTGTCTAATAGTTCAATGCCAACCAAAGCAGGACCGCTTTCTTTATTGTGTTTTTGAATGTATTCAAAACGGGTGATATCATCGGTTGGCCCAAGAACATAATTGACAAATTCTTTCAAAGCACCTGGTCTTTGCGCAAATCGAATTAAAAAATAATGCTTTAATCCTTCATACTGTAAAGACCTTTCTTTAATTTCTTGCATACGATCTATATCATTATTGCTTCCACTAACAATACATACAATTGTTTTACCTTTAATTGCTTCCGCATAATCATCTAAAACAGCAATCGATAATGCACCCGCTGGTTCTACAACAATCGCATCTTCATTATATAATTTTAAAATGGTCGTACAAACTTTTCCCTCATTAACTAAGTGCATATCATCTAATACTTCTTTGCATATAACAAAAGGAACATCCCCCACTCGTTTAACTGAAGCCCCGTCCACAAATCGTTCGATATTTTCTAAAGTAACTGGATGACCTGCTTTTAAAGCTTCATACATTGAAGGAGCTCCTTCCGGTTCTACTCCAATAATTTTCGTATGCGGAGAAAATGTTTTAAAATAAGCGCCTACTCCTGCTGATAATCCACCACCACCAACTGGAGAAAAAACAATATCAACATAAGGTAAATCTGCTAAAATTTCTAATCCAACAGTGGCTTGTCCTTCAATAATTCTTTGGTCGTCAAAAGGAGGAATAAATGTCATCCCATTAGTTTGAGCATATTCTATAGCAGCAATAGCACAATCATCAAAAGTATCACCAACTAATTTTATTTCTACATGACCATCACCAAACATTTTTGTTTGACTCACTTTTTGATTGGGGGTAATAATAGGCATAAAAACTACACCCTTAATATTTAGCTTTCTACAACTATAGGCGAATCCTTGTGCATGATTGCCCGCTGATGCACAAACAACTCCTTTTTCTAATTGATTTGCAGGAATACTACTCATCATATTAAATGCTCCTCTTATTTTATAAGAACGAACTACTTGCAGATCTTCTCGTTTTAAAAAAACCTTGCATTGGTATTTCTTAGACAAATTGATATTGTACGTTAAGGGGGTATGTGTTACAACTGTCTGCAGCCTATGTGCTGCACCCACAACATCTAATCCAAAACAAAGGGTATTATTAGCTATAACATTTTCCATTTTAAGTATATCAAGCGTTTGTATTGATGGCCTTCATATCAGTCATGGCCTGTCTTAATTCTTCTCCAATTAATTCAACCGGATGATAACGAATTACTGCATTCACCGCAATCAAAGTTTTATTATCTACACCAGCATCTTTATCTGCATTAAAATTTTTCCCTATTACATCTGTATCTATTTTTTTCATGAAGTCGGCCAACAATGGTTTACATGCATGATCGAATAAATAACATCCATATTCTGCTGTGTCAGAAATAACTCGATTCATTTCAAATAATTTTTTTCGAGCAATCGTATTTGCGATCAAAGGTGTTTCATGTAATGATTCATAATATGCAGACTCTTCTTTAATGCCTGCTTCAACCATTGTTTCAAAAGCTAATTCAACACCTGATCTCACAAATGCAACCATCAATAAGCCATTGTCAAAAAATTCTTGTTCAGCAATTTTCATTGATCCTGGCGTTGTTTTCTCAAAAGCCGTTTCACCAGTAGCTGCTCTCCAGGTCAATAAGTTTTTATCATCATTGGCCCAATCCGCCATCATAGTTGAAGAAAAAACACCGCTCATGATATCGTCCTGATGTTTTTGAAAAAGTGGGCGCATAATATCTTTTAATTCTTCAGACAACTCAAATGCTTTTAATTTAGCTGGATTAGAGAGTCTATCCATCATTGCTGTAATTCCCCCTTGTTTCAACGCTTCTGTTACAACTTCCCAACCATACTGAATCAATTTAGCAGCATAAGCAGCATCAATTCCTTTTTCGATCATTTTATCGAATGAAAGTATAGAACCAGTTTGCAATAATCCACATAAAATAGTTTGTTCGCCCATTAAGTCGGACTTCACTTCAGCTACAAAAGAAGACTTTAATACACCAGCTCTATGACCTCCAGTTCCTACACAATATGCTTTTGCATAATCCCAACCTTTTCCTTCAGGATCATTTTCAGGATGAACTGCAATTAATGTAGGCACTCCAAAACCTCTTTTGTATTCTTCTCTTACTTCTGTTCCAGGACATTTAGGAGCAACCATAATTACAGTAATATCTTTTCTGATCTGCATCCCTTCCTCTACAATATTAAACCCGTGCGAATAAGACAATGTTGCGCCTTGTTTCATCAACGGCATTACAGCAGATACAACAGCACTATGTTGTTTATCTGGAGTTAGGTTAATTACTACATCTGCAGTTGGAATAAGTTCTTCATAAGTACCCACTTTGAATTGATTATCGGTTGCATTCTTCCAAGAAACTCTTTTTTGTTCGATTGCATCATTACGCAATGCATAAGAAATGTCTAAACCTGAATCACGTAAATTAAGTCCTTGATTCAGCCCTTGCGCACCACATCCTATAATTACCAGCTTTTTTCCTTTCAGTGCATTGATGCCATCTGCAAATTCAGTTTTGTCCATAAATTCACAAGTACCTAATTGATTCAATTGCTCCCGAAGTGGTAATGAGTTAAAATAATTTGCCATTTTTCTATTGATTATCTGTTGATTAAATTTTGTTGTATGCAGATTAAAAAATTACATAGTGAAAACTTGGTCTGCTTTATCGAGAAACTCATTTTCAATGAGTTCTTCAGCTGGTTCAACAGCTTCAAACTCTTTCAATTTTTCATGAAATCCTTTACTGGCTTTAATAATAGCTACTCTTGCACTTCTCACAAATTCTATTAGACCATAAGGGGCCAATACTTCCACTAACCTATCTGTTTCTTCTCTGTGTCCTGTTGTTTCGAAAATGGTATAATCTTTTCTGATAACAACTGCTCTTGCACCATATTCGCGCAACAATCTTTCTACTTTTAATTTTTCTGCCACTTCATCCGTAGAAACTTTGTACAATGCCATTTCCTGCCAAATAATTTCTTCATTGGTATTGAAATATGCTTTCAGTACTTCAATTTGCTTTTCAATTTGTCTGCACAATTTGCGAACTACTTCCTCCGTTTCATTAATTACCACTGTAAAACGATGAATGCCTTCTGCTTCCGATGGAGATACATTCAAACTTTCAATATTAATTTTTCTCCTCGAAAAAATAATAGCAATGCGGTTTAATAAACCAACTTGATTTTCAGTATAAACAGTGATGGTATATTCTGCTTTCATTTTTGGATTATTTTAATCTGATTTCTGATACACTACAACCTTGCGGTACCATTGGGAATACATTGTTTTCTTTACCAACCATTACTTCCAACAAATAAGATCCATTGTGTTCAAGCATGGTTTTAAGTGCCGACTTTAATATTGTTCTATCATCTACTGATTGCCCAGCAATGCCATAAGCTTTTGCCAATTGAACATAATCAGGGCTTTGAATATCAACGAATGAATAGCGCTTATCATTAAATAATTGCTGCCATTGACGTACCATACCTAAGAAGCGATTATTTAGTATTAATATTTTTACATTCAATTCAGTTTGCATGATGGTTCCCATTTCTTGCAAAGTCATTTGAAATCCACCATCTCCAATTACAGCAACTACCGTTCTATCCATTGCACCAAATTTTGCACCAATAGCAGCAGGTAATGCAAAGCCCATCGTACCTAAACCCCCAGAAGTGATATTGCTTTTAGATTGATTGAATTTGGCATATCTGCAAGCTACCATCTGGTGCTGGCCTACATCAGTTACAATGATTGCATCACCATTGGTGAGTTCATTTAATAAATGAATCACTTCGCCCATGGTAAGTTCACCTTCTTGGGGATGTAATTCTTCTTGTATTACTATATCTATTTCCTGTTGCGTATACTCATTGAATTTTGCCAACCAAACAGTATGTTGTTTTGCTTCGATCAATTGAGTAAGCATTGGCAATGTTTCCCTGCAATCACCCCATACTGGCACATCAGCTTTTACATTTTTATCTATCTCTGCAGGGTCAATATCAAGATGAATAATTTTTGCCTGTTTGGCATATTTATCTAACCTGCCAGTAACCCGATCATCAAATCGCATTCCTATTGCAATCAATACATCACATTCATTGGTCAATACATTTGGACCATAGTTTCCATGCATCCCTAACATACCAACATTTTGTGGATGATCAGTTGGCAATGCACTTAAACCAAGAATTGTCCAAGCTGCTGGCAAACCGCCTTTTTCAATAAATATCTTAAACTCATTTTCTGCCTTACCTAAAATGATTCCTTGTCCAAAAATTACAAATGGTTTTTTTGCTTGATTAATCAATGCAGCAGCCTGTTCAATATATTCTTTACGAATAATCGGCTTAGGTCTATAGCTTCTGATATGCTCACATTTTGTATACCCTTCGTAATTGAATTTTTGAATTTGTGCATTCTTAGTAATATCTATTAATACAGGACCTGGTCTACCAGTGCGTGCTATATAAAATGCTTTTGCTAGCACGTGTGGAATTTCAGTAGCATCAGTTACTTGACAATTCCATTTAGTTACTGGTGTAGTAATATTGATCACATCAGTTTCCTGAAATGCATCGGTTCCTAAAAGATGGGCAAATACTTGACCAGTTATACAAACCAATGGTGTACTATCGATCATTGCATCTGCTAAACCAGTTACTAAGTTGGTAGCTCCAGGGCCGCTTGTTGCAAACACAACACCTACTTTTCCACTGCTGCGCGCATATCCTTGCCCAGCATGTATTCCACCCTGTTCGTGACGAACCAAAATATGTTTTAGTTTGTCGTTGTAATCGTATAATGCATCGTAAATAGGCATGATAGCTCCGCCAGGATATCCAAAAATAGTTTCTACGCCTTCGGCAATACAAGCTTCTAAAACAGCTTGAGAGCCGGTAAGATCAACCCCCCCTGCCCCCCCTGAAGGGGGGGGATTTAATGTTTTCGTTTTCTTATTACTTTCTATTTCGGTATTTAATGTATTCATACAATTATTTTATTCATATTTATTACTCCCCCCCCCTTTAGGGGGGGGCATGGGGGGGAGTCATTCATCTGTTACACAACCTTCAGAAGCATCTTTCACTGATTGTGCGTATTTAAATAATAATCCTTTTGTTGCATTTGGTGCAGGCTTTACCCATTTCACTTTTCTTGCAGCAATGATTTCTTCTGAAACTTTTAAAGTCATTTTTTTGGTGGCAACATTTAACTCAATGATATCATCATTCTCCACTAACCCTATCAATCCACCACTTACTGCTTCTGGAGTAATATGTCCTACAACAAAACCATGTGTTCCCCCGCTGAATCTTCCATCAGTTATTAAAGCAACCGACTTGCCCAAACCTGCGCCAATAATGGCAGATGTAGGCTTTAGCATTTCAGGCATACCGGGTGCACCTTTTGGGCCCACGTTTCTTATAACTACAACATCACCTGATTTAATCAATCCAGAATTGATTCCTTCAATCAATGCTTTTTCTCCATCAAAAACCCTTGCAGGACCTTCAAATAATTCTCCTTCTTTTCCACTGATCTTTGCTACACTTCCTCCTGTTGCTAAGTTTCCAAATAATATTTGTAAATGACCAGTTGATTTGATGGGACGTTCAATAGGCAAAATCACTTTTTGTTGATCAAAATCTAAAGCAGGAACCTCAGCTAAATTTTCAGCAATGGTTTTTCCTGTTACAGTTAAACAATCTCCATGCAACATTCCTTTGCTCAATAAATATTTCAATACGGCAGGAATACCACTGTATTGATGAAGGTCTTGCATCAAATAAGTACCACTAGGTTTAAAATCGGCAAGTACTGGTACTTTATCGCTGATGCGTTGAAAATCGGCCAATGTAATTTCTACATCAACGCTTTTTGCCATTGCAATTAGATGCAATACAGCGTTGGTGCTTCCACCCAGTACCATTACAATGGTTATTGCATTTTCAAATGCTTTAAAAGTCATGATGTCTTTTGGACAAATATTTTTTTCGAGTAAAACTTTAATGGCTTTTCCTGCAGCTAAACATTCATTTTGTTTATCATCGCTCAGAGCAGGGTTGGAAGATGAATAAGGTAGACTCATACCCAATGCTTCAATAGCCGAAGCCATTGTATTAGCCGTATACATTCCTCCACAAGCGCCTGCTCCCGGGCAAGCATGTTGTACAATACCTTTAAAATCTTCTTCATTTAAATTGCCAGCCAACTTTTGACCCAATGCTTCAAATGCAGAAACGATATTTAAATGTTGCCCTTTATAATGACCCGCAGCAATTGATCCACCATATACCATAATTGCCGGTCTATTCAATCTGCCCATTGCTATCAAAGATCCAGGCATATTTTTATCGCATCCTGGCAAAGCAATTAATCCGTCATAATATTGAGCACCGCAAACAGCCTCAATAGAATCGGCTATCACATCTCTACTCACTAATGAATAACGCATTCCATCAGTTCCATTACTAATTCCATCGCTTACGCCAATCGTATTAAAGATTAAACCCACTAAATCATTTTCCCAAACACCTTTCTTCACCACTTTAGCCAAGTCATTCAAGTGCATGTTACAAGTATTGCCATCATAACCCATACTTACTATACCCACTTGAGCTTTTTTAAGATCCAACTCAGTCAACCCTATACCATACAACATTGCTTGCGCTGCAGGCTGCGTAGGATCTTGTGTAATTGTTTTACTGTATTTGTTTAATTCCATTGTTGTTGATTATTTTTTTTCATGCACCAAATCGGTGTAGGCTTTTTGAATTTTTGCTCCTACACTATTTTGCCAATGCTTTGGAAATACCGTTGTATCGATCGACTCCCATCCTATTATTTCTGCAGCAGTACCACAGAAAAATGCCGAATCTGCTTCTTTCAATTGTTGAATGGTGTAAGTACCTTCTGTTACTGGAATATGCAATTGTTCACAAATTTCAAATACTGTAGCCCTTGTTATACCAGGAAGTATATGCCCTAATTCGGGAGTATACAATGCGCCATCTTTTTCAAAGAAAATATTGGCACCAGGTCCTTCTGCAATATGATCGTTCATGTCTAATAATAAGGCTTCATCAAACCCCTTAGCTTTTGCTTCCTGACTTGCCATAATAGAATTTACATAATGCCCTGCTGCTTTTGCATGAATTTTAAACGCTTTAGGATTGGGTCTTTGAAAAGAAGAAGTCATTACCCTCAATAATTTATCACCTAAAAAAGGAGCCATTTCCCAAGCTTCAATAAATAAATAGGATTCAGTATTTACTGCAAAACTCATATTTGCTGGTGCATAAACTACTGGACGTATATAAGCATTTTGGAAATTATTTTTCCCTAGTACCTCATAAGTGGCATCAATTAAATCTTGTGTATGATAGGTATAAGGAAGATTGATAGATTGTGCTGAAACTTTCAATCTTTCAAAATGTTCAATAGGTTTAAAAATTTTAGTTTCGCCCCCAGCAGATTGATATGATCGAATACCTTCAAAAACAGAATACCCATAATGCAAAGACTGAGAATACAGATCCATTTTTGCATCAGCTGCTTTCACAAATTGTCCATTGTGAAAAATAATTGTTTCGTTATTATAATACATACAACGTTTATTTCATGTAACAAAAAAACCCTGCTTGAGGCAGGGTTTATATTTTAAGTTTTTAGCTTCTTTTTATAAAACACCACCATTCAACAAAGGAATAATAATGACAATCGTAATAATAATTGTCATTGCACTAATTGTAGTATAAATTCCTTTATTCAAAATGGTAATCATTGGTGAACTAAAGATACTCATACTCAAGTAGAAAACAAAGAACTATTCAAAATAATATTATTATACAAACAACTGTTCGTTTATATAATGGTAGAAGCATTCAGCGCTGAATTGGTGATTACATCATTTTTATTGTTTCGTTTAATATAGTCTGCAATCAAATCTCCAATAGCTTCGGTTCCATAGTTGTTAATTGGGTCGATGTCTTTTGAAACAAAACTGTGTGTTAATGTCCAGCTGACGGCTTCTCTTACCAAATTTGCTTCTCTATTTAACTTAAAATGGTCTAACATCAACGCAGCAGACAAAACAGATCCCAAAGGATTGGCAATATCTTTTCCGGTTGCTTGAGGATACGAACCATGTATGGGTTCAAACAAAGCCGATCCATTTCCAATTGAAGCAGATGGAAGTAAGCCTAGTGAACCACTCAAAACACTTGCTTCATCGCTGATAATATCTCCAAACATATTCTCAGTAAGCACTACATCAAATTGAGCAGGGTTAATGATTATTTGCATTGCTGCATTATCAACGAACATATAATCAACTGAAACATCGGGGTATTGACTGGTCATTGCCTGTACCACTTTTCGCCATAAACGAGAAGTTTCCAACACATTTGCTTTATCAATCAGGGTTAATTTTTTTCTTCTTGTTTGAGCATATTTAAATGCCAAATGAGCTACTCTTTCAATTTCATAAGAATGATAAGCGCATTCATCGGTTGCATAGTTTTGATCTTCGCTTAAAGAACGCTTTCCAAAATAAATACCACCAGTAAGTTCTCTGAAAATAATAAAGTCAACTCCTTGAAGCTGCTTTGTTTTTAATGGAGATAAATGAGCCAAAGAAGCATACGTATTGATAGGTCTGATATTTGCAAACAACTCTAACTCCTTTCGTAATTTCAATAAGCCTTGCTCAGGACGAACTTTTGCAGAAGGATCATTGTCATATTTTGGATGACCAATAGCTCCAAATAAGATTGCATCACTTTGTTTGCAGATGGCAATGGTTTCATCAGGCAAAGGATTACCCGTTTTATCGATAGCCTCTGCTCCCATTAAAGCATAAGCAAATCTAAACTGATGACCACATTCCAATGCAATAGTATTCAATACTTTTATAGACTGAGCCGTTACTTCCGGTCCAATCCCATCTCCATTGATCACTGCTATCTTCTTATCCATATTATGCTTTAGTACTTTTTTCGAAATTGCTGATCTGTTCTTTTCTGCTTAATAAAAAATCGATGTCGTCATACCCATTTAATAAACAAGTTTTTTTGTATGGGTTGATTTCAAAATGGGATGAAGCACCAGTGGCATCAATCGTAATTGTTTGAGCTTCCACATTAATTGTAAGGGTTGATTCATTGCCTTGCTGAAATATTTCTTGTAAAAAATTGTCTGATACGGTAACTGGCAATACGCCGTTATTCAACGCATTGTTTTTAAAAATATCTGCGAAGAAACTTGAAACAACTGCATTAAATCCATAATCTAATAAGGACCATGCAGCATGTTCTCTAGAAGAACCACAACCAAAATTTTTTCCTGCCACTAAAATTTCTCCTGTAAACTGCGGTTGATTCAATGCAAAATCAAGCTTTGGCATTGATTCATCATTATTAATATACCGCCAATCACGAAATAAATTTTTTCCAAATCCTTCTCTGGTAGTTGATTTTAAAAATCGTGCAGGTATGATTTGATCAGTATCAATATTTTCCATTTGCAACGGAATAAAACGGCTATGTATTTTTTGTAAGGCTTTCATTATTATTAATTATATCAACTCTCTAATATCAGTTACTACACCAGTAATAGCTGCTGCTGCAGCTGTTAAAGGGCTGGCTAATAAAGTTCTTGCCCCTGCACCCTGGCGTCCTTCAAAATTTCTGTTGGATGTGCTAATACAATATTCTCCAGCTGGAATTTTGTCTTCATTCATTCCTAAACAAGCACTACAACCCGCTTGTCTTACTTGAAAACCAGCTTCAGCAAAAATTAGATCAAGGCCTTCGGCATGTACTTGTTTTGCTACTTGTTGAGAACCTGGTACAATCATTACATGCACCGAACTATTTTTCTTTTTACCTTTTACTAGTGCAGCCACTTCTCTTAAATCTTCAATTCTAGAATTGGTACAACTACCAATGAAAATGTGTTGCACAGGCATTCCTAATAAAGAAGCACCAGATTCAAGTCCCATATATTTCAACGCTTTGATAATATTATTTCGCTCACCTTCATCAACAATATTTTCAGTTGTAGGAATATGCCCATTGATGGCTATGCCTAATCCTGGATTGGTTCCATAAGTAATCATCGGTTGAATATCCGCTGCGTTAATATTGATTTCACTATCAAAAATGGCATCTCCATCAGAATACAATTGACTCCATTCATTGATAGAATCGTTCCATGCAGACCCTTTGGGTGCGAAGGCTCTGCCTTTTATGTATTCAAAACAAGTTTCGTCTGGAGCAATCATTCCGCCTCTTGCACCCATCTCTATGCTCATATTGCAGATGGTCATTCTTGCTTCCATAGAAAGAGATCGGATGGTGCTTCCTGCATATTCAACAAAATAACCTGTTGCTCCACTCGATGAGATTTTTGCAATGATGTATAGAATAATATCTTTAGAAACAACTCCTTTTTGTAAAGCGCCTTCTATATTGATGCGCATTGTTTTAGGTTTTGTTTGTAATACACATTGAGAAGCAAAAACCATTTCAACTTCGCTGGTACCAATTCCAAAAGCAATTGTACCAAATGCGCCATGAGTTGAAGTATGACTGTCGCCACATACAATGGTCATACCTGGTTGTGTAATGCCTAATTCTGGACCAATCACATGCACAATACCTTGGTATGGATGACCTAACCCATATAATTCAACTCCATGCTTCTCGCAATTGTCAATCAATTGCTCTACTTGCATTCGAGACAATTCATCCTTAATAGGCAAATGTTGATTTAAAGTAGGAACATTATGATCAGCTGTAGCAATGGTTTGCTTTGGTCTGAAAAGTGAAACACCTCTTTGTTCAATTCCTTTAAATGCTTGCGGACTAGTTACTTCATGAATAAAATGTCGATCGATGTACAAAACAGAAGGACCATTGTTAATTGTTTCTACAACATGCTTGTCCCAGATTTTATCGAAAAGTGTTTTTCCCATTGATTGTTAGATTGATTATGCAATTGCAGTTTCCGGAACATGGGCTTCAGCCATTGCTCTCAGATCGCTTTCTACTACTTCTTTTTTACTATCCGCAATAATTACAAATGCTTGATACAAATGATCAATATCATTTCTATTAAAATCATATCCCAATTTTTGAAAACGATAGGCCAATGCACTTCTCCCACTTCTTGCAGTCAATACTATTTTGCTTCCTTCAGCCCCTACTTGCTCTGGATTAATAATTTCATAGGTCTGTGCATCTTTTAAAAATCCATCTTGATGAATTCCAGAAGAATGAGAAAATGCATTTGCTCCAACAATCGCTTTATTCGGTTGAACCGGCATACGCATAATATCCGACACTTCTCTGCTCAAAGGGTTGAGCATTTGTGTTTTAATATTGGTGTAAAGCCCTAAGTGTTTGTGTTGTTGAATGATCATTACCACTTCTTCTAAAGAAGTATTACCTGCTCTCTCTCCTAATCCGTTAATGGTACATTCAATTTGTCTAGCACCATTAATTACTCCACTAATGGAATTGGCTGTTGCTAATCCTAAGTCGTTATGACAATGACAGGAAAGAATGGCTTTATCTATATTGGGTACATTGTTCATTAAATAAGCAATTTTTTCGCCATATTGGTAAGGTAGGCAATAACCTGTAGTATCAGGTATGTTAACTACCGAAGCGCCGGCAGCAATAACTGCTTCAACTATTCTAGCGAGATATTCATTATCGGTTCTACCAGCATCTTCTGCAAAAAACTCAACATCATCGGTGAAATTTCTTGCCCATTTTACTGCTTGAATTGCCCTATCTAAAATAGCTTCTTGCGTAGTATTGAATTTTGCTTTGATGTGAAAATCAGAAGTGCCAATACCAGTATGAATACGAGGGCGAACAGCATATTTTAATGCCTGTGCAGCAACTTCTATATCTTTTTGTACAGCCCTGGTTAGTCCACAAACAGTTGCTTTTTTGATTACCCTTGAAATGGCTTGAACCGATTCAAAATCGCCAGGGCTGGAAATAGGAAATCCTGCCTCAATGATATCAACTCCTAATTCTTCTAATTGAAGGGCTAATGCTAATTTTTCTTTAGTGTTGAGTTTACAGCCTGGCACTTGTTCCCCATCACGAAGTGTGGTATCGAAAATTTGTATTTGTTGATCCATAACTCAAATTTGAATGATATAGATAAAAAGACAAGCTCGTGAAAACGGCCTGCCATATTCGAATGTAGAATGTATTATCTTCGAAATTGGATCAATATTGATTCGAAAATACAGTGGTAAACGCTGATGAATTAGTCTGAAAGCCTTACCTGTATTGATTTTTTGTACAAATAAAATACGATGCCCAACCGAAGCGCAGATGCCCTTTTCCAATTGGTTCATTCACTAGAAAGGGCAGAAAAACGCAATTTTAAGCTATATATGACCAGAAATTCCCCTTCTGGCAACCTTAAAGTAATTCAGTTATTCGATGCGCTCGATAAAATGAAGGATTATGATGAGTTGGTATTATTGGCTAAAAACCCAACTATTCAAAAACAACAGTTATCAAATTTAAAGGGTCATCTATATCAAGAAATATTGGCAAGCTTAAGATTACTAAAGCAAGAAAGCAATATTGATCTTCAATTACACGAGCAATTAGACTTTGCAAGAATTTTATATAATAAGGGCCTATATCTACAAAGTTTGAAAATATTAGACCGAGTTAAAGAATCGGCAAAAGCAAATAACCAAGTAACTTATATACAACAAGTATTGTTTTTAGAGAAAAAAATTGAAAGCTTACATATTACCAGAAGTATGCAAGACAGAGCGGATGTTTTGTGTAATGAAGTAGATGAAACCAATGCTCGTTTAGAAATCATCAGTACACTCTCCAATATTGCTCTCTTATTATATGCATGGTATATCAAACATGGTATTGCAAGAAATGAAACAGATAAGCAAGCATTAGATGAATATTTTAAGCACCCTGTTTTTAATGAAGCGCAACTCTATAAAGGGTTTTACGAAAAACTGTACCTCAATCAGTGTTATTGCTGGTATGCATTTATCACTCAAGAATTTATATTGTATTATAGATACACGCAAAAATGGGTAGACCTTTTTCATGCTGAGCCAAAAATGATTGAAGTTGAAACAGCACATTATATAAAAGGGGTGCATAATTTATTATCCGCACATTTTGATTTAAGGAATTATAGAAAGTTCAATGAAACCATTATAATATTTGAGCAATTCATTAACACTCCCATTGTTCAGGAAAATCAAAATAACCTAATACAAACATTTACCTATTTATATACTGCCAAATTGAATAAGCATTTCATGGAAGGCACATTTACAATGGGTATACCACTTGTACCGGAGATTGAAGCAAAACTAAAGGAATATGAATTGTACTTAGATGGGCATCGAATATTAGTATTCTATTATAAAATTGCTTCATTGTATTTCGGAAGCGGGGATAGCGAAAAAAGTATTGATTACTTAAATAAAATCATCAACTTAAAAATAGACTTAAGGACCGACTTACAATGCTATGCCCGTTTGTTGCATTTAATTGCACATTATGAGCTTGGTAATTTCGATTTATTAAAATACTTATTAAAATCGGTTTATCGATTTATGGCAAAAATGCAAAACTTAAGCACTGCAGAAGAAGCTATGTTCGATTTCTTAAGAAATGCTTTTAGCATGTCGCCTAAAAAAACAAAGTCAATGTTTGAAGCATTACTGTTTAAATTACAATCTTTATCGAACGATCCAATAGAAACAAGGGCATTTATGTATTTAGACATTGTTTCCTGGCTCGAAAGCAAAATTCAGCAAAAGCCGGTACAAACTATTATTCAACAGAAATTTTTATCGGCTTCGAGGGGAAAGTGAGTTTATTAAATGTTAGATTTACAAAGTATTTATCATGAAATATTAATGTATGAGCAACGGGGAAAAATTTAAAAGGCGCTCCTTTTTAAAAACATCGGGGGTATTGGCATTATTTGCTGCTATACCACCTTCAATAAGCGCATTTTACAATGATGCCAAAAAGTTTTTTGTTACTCCTAAAAAAGTGATAAAAATTAAAGTTTCCATCAACAAAAAAATATACGAGATCAACAGTGATAGCCGAACTACACTATTAGATTTGTTGAGAGAAAAATGTGACTTAACTGGCACCAAAAAAGGTTGCGATCACGGTCAATGTGGTGCATGTACTGTTCACATTAATGGTGAAAGTGCTTTGAGTTGCCTAACGCTTGCTGCCATGGTGCCAGGCAAAGAAATTACTACTATAGAAGGCCTGGCTAATGGAGACCAACTTCATCCGATGCAAACAGCATTTATTGAATGCGATGGATTTCAGTGCGGTTATTGTACTTCCGGGCAAATTATGTCTGCTGTAGCTTGTGTTAAAAAAGGTCAGACCCGTTCTGTTGCAGAAATAAAAGAGTTTATGAGCGGCAATCTTTGTCGCTGTGGTGCCTATAACGGTATTGTTGAATCTATTCAAAAAGTTGCAGCCAAATGAAACCATTTAATTTTATTAAAGCAGAAAATCTGGAAAGTGCAATAGCGCCACAAAAAGAAGCTGCACAATATATTGCAGGAGGAACCAATTTGGTAGACCTCATGAAAAAAAATATTGCACAGCCGAATACTATACTCGATGTAACAGCTGCATTGCCCAATAAAGTGGTAAAAAAACCATTGGGAATATCAATTGGTGCAATGGCTAGGAATAGTGCAGTGGCTGCCGATCAACATATTTTAGCTGAATATCCATTAATTGCAAAAGCATTATTGGCTGGTGCTTCTCAACAAATACGCAATATGGCTTCTGTTGGGGGTAATATATTGCAACGAACTCGCTGTCCTTATTTTTATGACATCAGTACACCTTGTAACAAAAGACAACCTGGCTCCGGTTGCAGTGCTTTGCAAGGTGAAAATAGAATGAGTGCTGTAATTGGATATAGCGAACAATGTGTAGCAGTTCATCCATCAGATTTAAGTGTTGCATTGGCTGCATTGGATCCAATTGTACATTATGCTCAGGCTAAACAAAAAAATGGAGTTATCCCTTTTAAAGATTTTCATTTGCTGCCTGGATCAACTCCTCAAAAAGATAATAGTTTACCCAATAATGCACTGATTACTTCTCTGGAAATTACTGCCAACCCTTTTAATAAAAATTGTGCTTATGTAAAAATACGAGACAGAGATTCTTATGCATTTGCATTAATATCTGTTGCAGCGGCTTTACAACTAAACAATAAAAAAATAGTACAGGCAAGATTGGCATCCGGTGGTGTTGCACATAAACCTTGGCGTTGGTACGAAGCTGAACAGTTTTTAAAAGGCAAAGATGCTACAACTGCAAATTTTAGCGAAGCTGCTTCTATTGCAGTAAAAGATTTAAAACCATTATCACACAATGGTTTTAAAACAACTATGTTAAAAGGTGCAATTGAAACAGCACTACAAAATTGTATCAAAATTTAATTGTTGTAGTAACCCTCATAAATTATTTGATCATGGGATTTTTTGATAATGCACCAAATTTTGCAACACCTCCTGAAGGTCGTGTTGAAGGAATAGCCAAGGTAACAGGGAAAGGAAAATATGCTGCTGAATACACTGTAAACAATGTATGTTATGGAGTATTGGTAGGCAGCACAATTCCTGCCGGAACCATAAAAAATATAAACCTAGAAAATGCGCAACAAGCTTCTGGTGTATTGGATATTATTACACACTTGCACAAACCGCTGGTACCTGGTATGGCAGATGAAGCTAAAATAAAAGAATCCCGTTTTGGCTTACCTGTTTTTCATACCGATAAAATTTATTTTAAGGGACAGCCTATTGCATTGGTTATTGCCGAAACATTAGAAGAAGCAACTTATGCTGCTTATTTGGTAGAAGCTCAATACATAAATGAGCCATTTAATGTTGATTTTGAAATCCATGCCAAAACAATCGAACTAAAAGAAATCGGAAAAGAAAAAGGAAGTTTGGATGCATGGAGTACCGTTCCTTATATAGTAGAAGCTGAGTTCAATATTAAAGCTCAAGTGCACAATCCGATGGAGATGCATGCTACAATTGCTGAATGGAAAAGCAATGATCAGCTAAAGCTATACGATAAAAATCAGGGTGTAAATGGAGTTCAAAGAACTTTTGCCCGTTTGTTTAGCATACCTGAGAAAAATATAGAAGTAATTAGTGAGTTTGTGGGAGGTGGATTTGGTTCAGGTCTTCGGGTTTGGCCGCATGCATTGGCCGCAGTAATGGCTGCCAAGCAAGTAAACAGACCTGTTAAGCTAATGCTTACTCGTCAACAAATGTTTGCTGGCACCGGCTACAGGCCATCATCTTGGCAGAAAATAAAATTAGGGATAGATGCTTCCGGAAAATTTGCAGGTGTTTTTCACCAAGCTAAAAACGGATCTTCGGTGTACGAAAATTTTGTAGAAAATATAACCGGAACTACCCGATTAATTTATCATTTTGCAAATCTCAAAACTCAATCGGCTGTTGTTCCATTAAATCTTAGTACACCAACTTGGATGAGGGGACCCGGTGATTGTACTGGTGTATTTGCATTAGAATCAGCCATCGACGAATTGAGTTACCAAATAAAACAAGATCCTGTTGCATTACGCTTAGCCAATCTGGCTTTGGATAAAAATCCGAATACAGGCTTGCCATGGTCAACCAATTTTATCAACGAATGTATTATCAGAGGCGCTGAGTTGATTCAATGGAAAAATAGAAAATCATTGCCCAATCAATTGGTAGAAGGTGATTGGAGCATTGGATATGGAATGGCTGTAGGCATGTGGAATGCCGGCCGTGGTAATGCAAGTGCAGGAATTATCATGCAAAAAGATGGAAGCATTACGGTACAAACTGCAATGACAGATATTGGTACTGGCACTGGTACGGGTATGCAAAATATTGCCCATGAAATAACGGGTATACCTAAAAATAAAATCAAGATAGAATTGGGTAATTCAAATTTACCTCCGGCCCCGAGTCAGGGAGGAAGTAATGGAATGTCTTCTGTAAGTGGAGCCGTAGTTGCTGTAAGTAAAGCCCTAAAATTAAAGTTAGCAGAATATGCGGTATCACAAAATGAGCGTTACAAGGGCGTTTCCGCCGATGAGGTTTTGTTATCAGCCAATGGAATTTCATTACAAGCGAACAATAATCAATTCATTTCTTACTCAGACATTTGGGAGAAAAATAAATTGACAGAAATTGATATAGAAGCCAGTTCCGGACCGGGTGCTGAGCGCCAAAAATTTGCATTTTGTTCTTCCGCAGCACATTTCTGTAAATTAAGAGTACACCGTAAAACAGGTAAAGTAAAAATAGAGCAGATGGTTTGTGTAGCAGATGGTGGTAAAATTGTGAATGATGAGGCAGCTTCCAATCAAATGTCTGGCGCTGCGGTGGGGGGCATTGGAATGGCGTTAATGGAGGGACATACAGTTGATGCTAAATTGGGTGGATTAATTGGAGATGATTTAGCCGGATATCATTTTGCAGTGAATGCAGATGCACCTATTATTAAAATAGAATTTATTGGTAAGCCCGATCCAAATATTAACCCAACAGGTGCTAAAGGTTTAGGGGAAGTGGGAATTATAGGAACTGCTCCTGCAATAGCAAATGCTATTTATAATGCAATTGGTAAACGTTTAAGGGACCTGCCTATTACATCCGATAAAATATTATTGGGTTAGGGCATGTTCAATATTTTTATTGCTTTGGCAACAATAAACTACCAGAGAGTGGAAAATTGATTTTCATGGAGCAACCTGATGTATGAGCCGAATGAATAAAGATGGAACCATTAAAAAGCTCTACTCTGCTAGTGATATTATAAATACCAATTCCATTTTTTTGAGTACTCGTATCAAACCCAATACCATCGTCACTCACAAAGAGGTAGATCATTTTTTCATTTCTACCCAATTCGATATTGCAATGGCTTGCAGCTGCGTGTTTCAACACATTGCTTACCTGTTCTTGAATAATTCTGAAAATACTTAATTTAAAATCGTATTGAATATCGTTTTCAAAAAAACTATCTGAATTAAAATGAATTTGGACAGTGTTCAAAGCAGCTACATCATCTACAATACTATCAATGGCCTTTACCAATCCAAAATCTTTGATCAAAGGAGTAACTAAATTTTTGGTGAGTTTTCTAATTTCTTCAATGGCATTGAAAATAAAATTAGCCGACTGTTTTAAAATATCCGACCCACCTTCTTGTTTTTTTTCTGCTGAAGCGATATACATCATGGCAACAGTGAGCTGTTGATTTACATTATCATGTAATTCTCTACTCAAATCGTGTCGTTCTTTTTCCTGAGCAATAATTACTGCTTCTGCAATTTCTTTTTGTTTTAAATTTCTTTCCTCCTCCAATTTTTGTTCCATCGCCATCCGCGTACTCAATGTATTTTCTAAATTCTTTTTTCTTTCAATGCTATACTGGATTGATTTTGCCAATAATTTTTCTTCAAATTCACCTTTTACCAAATAGTCTTGTGCTCCTTTAGACATGGTCTCCAAAGCCATTTCCATATCAGCCAATCCAGTTAAAACAATAATTGGAATATCAGAGGCAATTTGATTGATATGTTCAAAGGAATCAATTCCAGCACTATCCGTTAGAGAGAGATCTAATAAAATTAAATGGGGCTTATTATTTTCTAACAATAAAACAGCTTCTCCAAAACTGTTGGCACGAAATATTTTTTCGATATTTAGCCTTGTTTTCCACAAGAGCCCTTCCAGTACAAACAAATCAGCTGGATTGTCTTCAACTACTAAAATGGTTAAAAGTTGTGGGGCATCAGGCATAAATTCTTTCTATGGCATCTTTAAATTTCTCCATTACTACTTTTCTTTTTAAACTCATTTTTGGAGTCATCTCTCCGGTTTCAATAGTCCATTCACGAGGTAATAATTCAAATTTCTTAACTTGCTCCACATGATTAAAATAAGTATTGAAACTTTCTACTAACCCTCTATACAGTTCTAATACTTTAGGATGATTCACTACATCTTCATTGGTAGTATAAGGAATATTTTTCTCGCGCATCCATTCAGCTAAAGTAGCAAATGAAGGCACAATTAATGCGCCAACAAATTTCTTTTCGGCTCCTACTATCATTACCTGCTCAACAAATGGACTTTCTTTTAATTTGTTTTCAATAGGTTGAGGAGCTACGTATTTACCACCACTTGTTTTGAATAACTCTTTTTTACGATCCGTTATTTTTAAAAATTTATTTTCATCCCATACTCCAATATCACCAGTTAACAACCAACCATCTATAACGGTTTCAGCAGTAAGATCTGGTCGCTTATAATATCCTTTCATTACACATGGGCCACTCACTAATATTTCTCCGTCTTCGGCTAATTTAACTTCGATGCCAGTAATTGGAGGACCCACTGTTCCAAACTTAGTACCACCTTTCTCTTGTCTATTCACACAAATTACCGGACTATTTTCTGTTGGGCCATAACCTTCATAAACATGAACACCCGCTGCATTAAAAATGCGCAAGAGTTTTACCTGACAAGCAGCTCCGCCAGTAATGATATAGGAAATATTACCACCCAATGCCTCTCTCCATTTAGAAAAAATCAGTTTATTGGCAATAGCAAGCTGAGTGTTATACCAAATGCCGCCACTAATTCGATTATCGTATTGCTCTGCTAAATCTACTGCCCAGAAAAATAATTTTCTTTTAACACCGGTTAATTCTGCCCCTTTGGCCATTATTTTTTCAAATACTTTTTCCAATAAACGAGGCACTGTGGTAAAACCATCTGGCTTTACTTCTTTTAAATTGTCACCAATCGTTTCTAAACTTTCTGCATAATAAATACTGATGCCACTAAAGAGATAAATATAGGTACAAGTCTTTTCGAAAATATGATTCAACGGTAAAAAGCTCAATACTTTAGAATCGGGTGCATCTTTAAATGGAAAACTTTCTTTTGAAAATTTTACATTGGAACAAAGGTTTTTATGTGTGAGCATAACTCCCTTTGGAGTTCCTGTAGTTCCAGAAGTATAAATGATGGTGGCAACCTGCTCTTCTGGTACAGATGCTTTAATCTTATTCACTTGTTGCAATAATTGTGCATGAGCCATATCAGTAACCGAGCTCCAATGTGTAGCACCATCAATTTTATCAAAAGTGAAAACAGTTTTAATAGAAGGTACTTTTTCTAGAATACTATTTACTTTTAAGAACAATTCTTCATTCGCAACAAAAATATATTTTACCGAAGCGTCATTTAAAATAAATTCCAATTCCAAAGGATTGGTAGTAGGATAAACAGGCACTAAAATGGCGCCAATTTGTTGAACAGCTAAATCAGTAAAAATCCATTCTGGTCGGTTATTACTAATAATGGCAATTTTATCGCTTCCTTCTGGGGTAAAATCATTTCCACTCACACCCAATTGCAATAAACCAGCGCTAAATCGGTTTACAATTTCAGCAGTGTCTTGGGTACTATAATTTTTCCAAACACGTTGTTCTTTAGCAACAAGCATGTCTTTCTTTGGAAAATGAGCCAACTGGTGCTCTAAACAATCAAATAAACGGCTATAATGCATATCAATCGTATAAGGGCAATCAAATTAGTGAAATAAGTACAAATAAAAAAGATTCCTTCTAAATAGCTAATTTGAAATATTCCAAAAAGCTATAAAAAATAATATTGCCCTGCAGGAATTTTAAAAACCTTACTCTGTTGAAACTGCTGATATAGTACAAATTCTTTGGCATGTGTAACTTGCCATTTTGCATATTCTGTAACATTAATGGCTTCTCCTAAAATCCATTGATGATAAGCTCCTAAAATACTTTCGTTATTCAGTTGCTTCCAATGACCAAATAATCGATAGGGGTATTGTAAATTATTATCGGTATCCCATTTTTGTAGAAATCCATTTTTTAAAGAAGTCAAACTATCAATATTAAATATAGCACCCTTGATTGGCAAAAGCAATTGCCAAATTGTTAGTATTGATCTTTCAAAACTAGAAAGAGAGCGATCATTTAGTTGTTGCTTAACAAGATTTGGTTGAACCAAATTTTGATAGGCAGTTAACAAATAATTTTGTACCTCAGTTGTTTTAGCAGAGTAGCTTTCAAGATTGATAAAGATTTCTCCATAAAGCATTATCCGCAACCAATTTTGTTGATCGATATAATATTTTACTGCATTAAAATAATTGCCACTATAATTAGGATCTTGCTGAATACCTTTCTCCCATTGAATAATAGCTTCTTTCAGATTTTTATCTAATGCTAAACTTTCCCCAAATTCATTATAAATCACTCCACCATTCGGAAATTTTTTCAACGCTGCTTTGTACATTTTATTGGCTTCCTTATAAGATGCAATCGATTTATATGACAAGCCGAGTACTTGAAAAGCTTTTTGATCTGCATCATCCATCGCAATAGCTATTTTGCCTGTTTCAATAGCTTTGGAAAAATCTCTTTGTAAAAAATAGGTGAAAGATAAATTGGTAAGCAAGCTCATATTCAAAGGAGCTAGTTGTCTTGCTTTTTGTAAAGTGGTAACTGCTTTTTCGTAATCGCCTTGTTGCATGTATAGCTGCGCATTCTCTTGTAATTGATTCACAGTAAGCGTTTGAGCAGTAATATTCCCTGCAAAAAAACATACCATCAAACAAAAGAATACCTTTTTCATGAACAGCAATTAATCTGTAACCAGATTGGTAATAAGCCCATCGCGTAACTTGGGTTCGAACCAGGTACTCTTAGGTGGCATTACATTTCCACTATCGGCAATAGCAAAAAGTTGGTCGATTGTTACTGGATACAAACTAAAAGCAGCAGCCATTTCACCACTATCTACTCTTTGCTCCAAAGCACTTAGTCCGCGAATACCTCCTACAAAGTCAATGCGTTTATCAGTACGTTGATCCATTATTCCTAAAATGGGAGCTAATATTTTTTCTTGCAAGATGCTAACATCCAATACGCCAATTGGGTCATTGGAATTAGCTCCTTCTTTAGCAATTAAACAATACCATTGCCCACCTATATACAAGCCAAATTGATGCATCAATGCAGGTCGGAAAGATTGCTTGCCAATTAAACTAACTTCAAAATTTATGTTTAATTGCTCAAGGAAAGCTTCAGTAGTCAACCCATTCAAATCTTTTACCACACGGTTATAATCCATGATGTATAATTGATTGGATGGAAATAGCGTAGTTAAAAAATAATCACATGCTGGCGTGGCTTTTGCCCCTAATTCTGCACGCACTTTCGCGGCAGAAGCTGCACGATGATGTCCGTCTGCTATATAGGTATTAGCCACTTCCTCTTTAAATAATCGAGTAATTTCTGCAATAACTTCAGAGTCGCTTACAATCCAGATGGTATGCTGCACTCCATCATCAGCTATAAAATCGTATGCCTCCGACTTGCTGGCTTTCCATTTATCAATCAACATATCTATAGCGTCATTATTTCTATAGGCTAAAAAAACATTGCCCGTTTGAGCACCAGAAATTTTGATATGATTGATACGATCTAACTCTTTTTCGGGACGAGTGAATTCATGCTTTTTAATGATATCATTTTCATAATCATCTACGCTGCTTACACAAACTAAACCAGATTGGCTTCTTCCATTCATGATCAATTGATAGATATAATAACAATCTTTTGATTCACGAAATAATACATCTCTTTTAATGAATGCATCTAAATTGTCTTTTGCTTGGAGGTACACTTCATTTGCATGAACATCTAATTTATCGGAAAGATCAATTTCACTTTTAGTGATATGCAAAAAAGTATAGGTATTACCTTGAGCTTCAATTTTTGCTTCTGCACTGCTTAATACATCATAAGGTAAACTAGCTACTTGCTTAGCCAGTTGAGGCTGAGGCCTCAATGCCTTAAAAGGTTGGATTTTTGCCATTATGCAAATATCGGAATTAAATAACAAAAGAAAGCAACTGCTTCAAACCCTTACTAGCCGTGCTTTTGAGCGAAGGAATGCATTAAATCGCAAAAAACCTGCACACTTTCCAAAGGCAGGGCATTGTACATACTTACCCTTACTCCTCCAATGGTTCTGTATCCTTTTACACCGATCATTCCTTCTTGTTTGCACAAAGCCAAGAATGGTTCTTCCAATGCTGGATCATTTAGAAAAAACACCGCATTCATTTCACTTCTATCTTCTTTAACAACTGGTGCATTGAAAACAGGTAATGAATCGATGGTATTATATAGTAAAGTGGATTTTTGCAAACTGCTCTTTCCCATTTCAGCCAATCCACCATTTTCAATTATCCAGCGCAACGTTAGCATACTTACATAAACTGCAAAAACAGGTGGGGTATTCATTAAAGAACCAGCATCAATATGTTTCTGGTAATTCATGATAGTAGGAATAGGGCGTGCAATTTTTCCTAAAATACTTTTTCGAACAACTAACAAATTCACACCTGCTGCACCCATATTCTTTTGTGCACCAGCATAGATCAAATCAAATTGATTAAAATTGGTTGGTCTGCTAAAAATATCGCTACTCATATCAGCAATTAATGGAATACCAGCCGTAGGATATTGATTCCATTGAGTTCCTTCTACCGTATTATTCGAAGTAATATGCAAATAAGCAGCTTTTTCAGGTATGTTAAACTGCTTATTGATATAACGATATTGTTGATCGCTGCTGTCTGCAACTACCTCCACATTACCAAAATGTTTGGCTTCTTTCCAGGCTTTATTTCCCCAAATTCCATTATCGCAATAAGCTGCTGTTGCATTTGTGTCTAATAAATTCATAGGCACTTGCATAAATTG
>JANOZT010000028.1:0-20328 GCA_031429515.1 Sphingobacteriia bacterium | reverse complement strand
TTGATTCAAAAACTTGTTCAACTATATAGCGGAGACGTTCATTGGCAATTGTGCAATAAACCAATATAGTAGAACTATCATTAGTCATGCGATTGCTTCCAACGCTCATTAAAAGTTTGCTTACTAAAATCCAATTCACTTCTATGGGCGGTCCATCCTTTGAAGACCTTATTCACTACCCAGTTTTTCATTTTTGAATTTGCAGCATTCATCATGAATCGATTTAAACTAGCAGTTTTCCAAGCTTTCCAAGCCAAACGTTCTGCGATGGTACTGGTTCCTTGCTTCACCGATTCGTGACGATTGTCTAATAATAATTCGTGCAAGTTGATGCGTACCGGACATACTTCCGTACAATTACCACAAAGTGATGAAGCATAACTCAAATGCTTGTATTCCTCCATCCCACTTAAATAAGGAGTAATTACTTCTCCTATAGGTCCGCTGTAAGTAGTTTCATATGCATGACCGCCAATATTTTTATATACAGGACATGCATTTAAACAGGCCCCGCATCTGATACAATACAAAGCCTCTCTAGCGGTTGGATTGGCTAATAAATTGGTTCTCCCATTATCTAAAAGAATAACGATCATTTCCTCGGGACCATCTGATTCATTAGGCTGTTTAGGACCTGCAATAATGGTATTGTAAACCGTTACTTTTTGACCAGTTCCATAAGTAGATAGCAATGGCCAAAATAAACTAAGATCATGCACCGAAGGAATTACTTTTTCAATACCTACAATAACGATATGCGTTTTAGGCCAGGCACAACTCAATCTTGCATTGCCTTCGTTTTCGGTAACAGCAATAGCGCCAATATCAGGTAAAATAAAATTAGCACCAGTAACCCCTACTTCGGCCTGAACATATTTTTCACGTAATTTTTTTCTCGCAACAAGGGTAAGTTCTTCAGGTGTTAATCCACCAGGGGTACCTAATTTTTGAGCAAAAAGTTTTGCAACATCTTCTTTACTCTTATGCATTGCAGGTGTTACAATATGATAAGGTGCTTCTCCGTCTAATTGTTGAATATATTCTCCTAAGTCGGTTTCTACACTTTCAATACCATTGGATTCTAGGTAACCATTCAAATGTATTTCTTCGGTAACCATGCTCTTGCTCTTTACCAATGTTTTGCAATTGGTTTGCTTGCAAATAGCACCGATATATTCCAAGGCCTGATCTCCTGTTTCTGCCCAAAGCACTTTAGCTCCTCGTTCAGTTATTTTTTTCTCAAACTCCTCTAAGTATTTATCTAAATTTTCAATAGCATCCCATTTTTTATTCTTGGCCATTTCGCGTGCTGCCATTACATCGGTAAATTGTTTCTTACCAATAGGTACTACAGCATTGTATTTACTAATATTGAAATTAATTTTTCTGCGATGGTCGAGATCTGCAGATTTGATAGTACTCTTCGCTATAAATGATGCTGCATTATTATTCATTGGACGATTGTTTTTTTAGCTGCTCTGCAGTGGCAGATAATGCATCGTAAAATTCCTCTCCGTATTTCCTGATCAATGCATCTTTTAAAAAAATATAAACGGGCACTTTTAATTTTTTTCCCAAATTGCAACCCGATTTACATAGGTCTGTTCTTGGTTGATAGTTTACATATTCAATATCGGGGTCTTTTTTACTTTTTTTTGTGAGTATTGGAAATAAATGACAGCTCAATGGTTTTTTCCAATCGAGTTTTCCATCATTATAAGCTTGTTCAATTCCACATTTAATAATTCCGTTATCGTCTTTTAAACCATACGCACATATTGCCCCATTAATGGTAGGAGTTACCCAACCAAATTCTTGATCAAACACATATTTTCCAGATCTTTTAACTTCTGCAATGCCTTCCTTGGTCATATATGGTTTGATGACATCATAAAACTCATCCAACTTTTTTAATTCCCATTTCTCCATAGGGGCCCCTGCATCGCCATCTTCGCAACATCCACCTTTGCATTTGTTGAGATCACAAACAAATTGTTCGGAAACCACTTCATCACTTACCAGTACATGATCTATTGCTATCATTATTGCTTGCTATTTGTGTAAAGATAGGCGAATAATCAACTAGGGTTGGTTCTTGCGCCACTTAAAACTATTAATCAAATGTTTAACATCTTCCATTAAAAATTGGTTGACTATTCCCAAAGAATCGGCATTGGGAGTTGCATCAAAATAAAGGGCCCCTCTAAAAAAATGTTTCGTAGAATCAGTTAAGAAGAATTGATTAGCAGTTGCCACATCGCCTCCTACAGTAAAAAAAACGCCATGAATTCCATTACTGGTATTGATCAATGAATCATCAATTGAGTAAGCTTTGCTGGTATGTTTACCAGTTAGTGCAAATGATTGTTTTACCAGTGTGTCAAAACGATTTACTCCAATTGCCTTATAACTCACATATATTTTCCCATTAAAAGAAGGAAAATTAATATTGATCCACCAAGGATTTTCTGTGGTCTGTTCAAAGAAAGTACTGTCTTTTGTAATATTGGCATACACAGGATATTCAAAAGTGTAAGGATAGCCAGGTTGATTGAACAATTGGTATTCTTTTTTAGGTAAGGAAATATTAAAATACCCTACCTGCTTTGGAGTGAATGGGCTATTGCAAGCATAAAAGATGAAGCAAAAAGGGATTGAAACCAATATTACCAGCAACCGTTTTTGCATCTTCTTAGGATTATTCTTCGTTCAATATTTTTTTAATTGTTACTTTAATTTTATTGATTCTGTTTTTGGCCACTTCTAATACGGTGAATTCAAAATCGCCAGAACCTATAACCGTTGCGGCTAATGGTATTTCACCTGCAATTTCTAAGATCAACCCAGCCAAAGAATCACTTTCGCCTTTTAAAGACTCAAAAGTATCAGCACCCAAACCCATGATTTTACAAACATCATTAATCATCGTTTTACCTTCGAATATGTAATTAAGGTCATCAATTTTTTTATAGCCTAATTCTTCTTCATCAAATTCATCTTTGATATCGCCAATAATTTCTTCTAAAATATCTTCGAGTGTAACAATCCCACTGGTTCCGCCAAACTCATCTACTACAACAGCAAAATGTATACGCTTCAATTGAAAATCATTCAATAAATCTTCAATTAGTTTTTGCTCATGAACAAAATAAGGTGGCCTGATTAAGCTATGCCAATTAAAGTCATCTGCTTCATCTAAAAATGGTAAGAGATCTTTTGTATGTATCATCCCCACCACATTATCCAACTCTTCTTTGAAAACAGGAATGCGACTGTAATGTAGTTCTCTTACAGACTCCATCAATTTAGCAAAACTGGTTTCATCGTCAATTCCATGAACATCTACCCTGGTTTTCATCACTTGCTTTACAGTGATATTGCCAAATTTTACAATTCCTTTAAGGATATTTTTTTCGTTTTCCGAAGCGGTGTTTTCTGTAGTAATGTCAATGGCATGGTCTAATTCTTCTAAGCTATAAGCGCCATTGGTTCTTGTAGATAATTTTCGTTCTATGATATCGGAGTACTTCACCAATCTTTTACTTATGCCAGATGTTAAGTAGGTGAGGAATTGTACGATTCCTCCAAAATCTTTTGCAAATCGAATATTGTTTTGTGTTGCCAATACTTTAGGCATTACTTCTCCAAACAAAACTAGTATAAATGTTACGGCAATTACTTTAATCAGAAATTCTACCCAAGCAGCATTGAACTGTTCGAAGTTGAACATTTGATCTATAAGTAAATTAGAAATGATAATGATAGAGATATTGATAAAGCTATTCGCAATCAATAAGGAGCCTAATAAAACTTTTGGCTCTTCGAGCATATCTACAATTCGCTGATAGGGAGGTTGTTGCTTAGACCTTAGTATATTGATGTCTTTATGAGTGAGCGAAAAAAAAGCCACTTCAGCACCTGCTAAAACAAAGGACAGAAACAATAAACAGATCAATAACATGATAAGTACGGTAGTACCTTGAGCTTGTAATGCTGCTAATAAATGTACTGACGATAAATATCCAATAACCGGGTGGTGATCCAAAACTGGGCGCTTTAATTAAAAAAGAAGCAATGCTTTACAAGCTTTGTTTTATTACTATCACAAAAATATCATTTATCAACCATTAAAATGGCAGAGATTCTCCAGGGTCGGGCAATAAATTGGGGGAATCGCCAAAACCTTCTAATCCTTCTCCAAAACCTGGTCCACCAGGTGCATCCGCTTTTTTATCGAGCATGATCAAATTGTCTCCAACTATTTCGGTAGCAAATTTTTTATGCCCCTCTTTGTCTTCCCAACTTCTGGTTCTCAACCTTCCTTCTACGTAAATTAGGCTTCCTTTATGGAGAAATTTTTGAGCCAATTCGGCCAAGCCTCGCCATAAAACAACTGTATGCCATTCGGTTTGTGAAACCAGTTTACCAGTTCGGTCTTTATAGGTTTCTGTAGTAGCTAAAGGAAATTTGGCTACCGCTATATTACCCTCTAACTGTTGCACATCGGGGTCTTTGCCCAAATTGCCAATCAACATGACCTTATTAACACCACGCATAGTAGAACATTTTAGGTATTGATCAATCTCCATTTAAAAATACCCCTTTTTTGTTAAATAAATTACTTCTTCAACAAAATTGGGGTTATTGAGGATCTTCAAAATAGGCAGTAATGAACCTTGGGAATGCCAGTTGCTTCAATGCGGACTTATTAACCCATTTTAAACCAATTAAAGCGTTGGGTATTGATGGAAGGTTGATTTCTATAAACTGACCATTAATTTGTTGGTGGGTCAGTTGTTGTTTTTTGGGAGTTGAAATCTGGATGATTAAAGCATCTTCTACCCCTAATTGATCATGCAAAAAAAGATCAATCGATGCTTTGTTCCATTTTATTTCTTTAGCAGATTCATACAAGTAAAATTCATGTAATCCTTGCCAGATATCTTTATTGGTTCTTTGAACGATGGCCGTTTTTTCTGCAACATGAAAAATAAAATAATAGAACCAACGGTATTTTTTTTGAATTGTTTTTGATTTAATTGGCAAAGAGTTAACGCTTCCAGAAGTAAGTGCAGTACAGTTTTGGCTCAATATACAGGTTGCACATAATGGTAATGCTGGCTTACAAACAGTCGCCCCAAAATCCATAATAGCTTGATTATACAAACCAGGTTCTTTCAACAACAATAATTCATTGGCCAATCTTGTAAATAAAAATTTACCAGGAGTTGTATCGATAGCATCATCAATTCCAAAATACCTTGCAATGACTCTAAATACATTTCCATCCACAACAGCATAGGGTTGATTATATGCGAATGATGCAATGGCGGCGGCAGTGTATGGGCCAACTCCTTTTAATTGCAACAATTCTTCGTAATGCTTAGGAAAAATGCCTCCTAATTCAAAAGCAATATACCTGGCAGTAATTAAAATATTTCTACAACGAGAATAATAACCCAGGCCTTCCCATAATTTAAAAACAACCTCATCTTTAGCATTTGCTAGATCTAAAATGCTAGGATATTTTTCAATAAAGCGATTATAATAAGCAAGCCCTTGTTCTACCCTTGTTTGTTGAAGAATAATTTCGCTAAGCCAAATTTTATAAGGATCCTTTTCTCCCTTCCAAGGCATTATTCGCCTATTATACTTACTATTCCAATTCATTAACCGCTTAGTAAACAAGGTTTTAGCCGATTTTTCAAGGGAGTTTTTGCTATTTTTTGACAAAATGCTCAATTTTTATGGCTAAATGTTAAATATATAATCAATTTTATAACTGTAAGTGGTTGAATTATTTGGGGTACGAAGCATAAATTGACAAAAATAGTTATATCTTTCTTGTATAATTCACATTTTTTATTTTACTTTAAGTACCATAAATGGTCATAAATCATCCACAATGAGAAAATCAGATCTCATCAATAATATTTCTGAAAAAACAGGCATCCCAAAAGTGGATGTATTGGTTACCTTAGAAACGATGTTTAAGGAAGTAAAAGATAGCCTTTCTCAAGGCCAGAACATATATATACGTGGGTTTGGGAGTTTTATCACCAAAAAAAGAGCAGCTAAAATTGGTAGAAATATCAAAAAGAATATTGCTGTTGAAATTCCAGAACATTTTATTCCTGCCTTTAAACCAGCTAAAGAATTTGTTAGTGAGGTAAAAAGCAAGCGTAAGTAAGTTACCTTTGCGAAAATTATATCGCTAAGTGAAGAAATCTCCAATTATACTAACTGTTTTATCACTGGTTTTATTATTCGGATTGTATTTTGGTGGAAGAACCGTTCCTGCCAAAACAAATACCCCTCATACTGAGAATGATGGACACGATCATGCTGCCGAAAAGATCGATTTTAAGAAAGATATATTAGCTCAAGCTAAAGGAAAATTAAGCCCTGAACAGTCTCAAAGAATCACTGCATTAGAAAATTCTGTAATACGTGGGGATATCAACGAACAACAAATTCATGTATTTCACCAATTGGCTAGGTTTTGGAAAGACTCTGCTAAATTATTTGAACCATACGCTTATTATACTGCCGAAGCATCTAAGTTGGAAAATTCTGAAAAAAGCCTCACCTTTGCCGCCCGCTTGTTTTTAGATCGTCTAATGGCAACGTCGGAGCCAGCTATGCAAACATGGTTAGCTAGCAACGCAAAAGTTCTTTTAGAAAACGCCTTGAAACTCAATCCTGCTAATGATTCCAGCAAGATTGGACTAGGCGCCTGTTATATCTTCGGAAACATCAGTAGCAACCCTATGGAGGGTATATTACCGGTGCGGGAAGTGGTTCAACGGAACCCCGGAAATGTATATGGTCAGATGGTTTTAGGCCTTGGAGGCAAAAAAAGTGGTCAATACGATAAAGCAATTGAACGTTTTTTAGCTGTTTTGAAAGCCGAACCAACCAATGTAGAGGCAGTATTTCATATTGCTGAATCATATGACCTAAAGGGAGATAAAGCCAATGCGATTGTTTATTACGAAAAAGCAAAGCAAATGGTGAATATTCCTGAAGCAAAGGAAGAGCTGAACAAAAGAATCATTGAGTTGAGAAAATAAATTATTGTTTAACTATTTAAAATGTCTTGGTATGCCTTGTGGTAAGAAAAGAAAGCGTCATAAAATTGCGACGCACAAAAGAAAAAAACGTTTGAGAAAGAATCGTCATAAGAAGAAGAATAAATAATTCTACTTCTATTGAACATATTTTAAATGCACTGCAACCCATGTTGCGGTGCATTTAATACTTATCTACATGATGTCGCTGCATCCTTCTAGCTGCAACTTTACTTACTTTCCTTCCTTCTAAGCAACGACACTGTATAGTTTAAGTAGATGAACACTCCCTGCAATTAGGAGAGTGTATTTGTATTTTAAAGTTGCCATAGTGAACAAAGAACTGATAATTAACGCAGCACCTACAGGTGTAGAAATAGCCCTGTTAGAAGATAAACAACTGGTTGAGTTACATAATGAAAGCGCCAATATGCATTTTGCTGTAGGTGATTTGTATTTAGGTAAAGTAAAAAAACTCATCCCTGGATTGAATGCAGCATTTGTGGATGTAGGTTTTGAAAAAGATGCATTCTTACATTATACCGATCTTAGCCCATATGTAAAATCGATCATTAAGTACACCCAAATGGCCATGAACGATAAAGAGCCAAATGGATTTGATTTTGCTAAATTTCAAACAGAACCAGAGATCGTTAAAAGCGGAAAGATCAATGAAGTACTTAGTGGAAAGCCCAATGTATTGGTTCAAATTTTAAAAGAACCCATTGCAGCAAAGGGACCTCGCTTAAGTTGTGAAATTTCTTTGCCGGGTAGATTTGTAGTGGTTACCCCATTCAATGAAATAGTGGCTGTTTCTAAAAAAATTCATTCTTCAGAAGAGCGTAAGCGATTGCATAAAATTGTAGAAGCTATTCGTCCGAAAAATTTCGGCATCATTGTAAGAACCGCAGCAGAAGGAAAAAGTACTGCTGAATTGCATCAAGATCTATTGACCATTACAGATAATTGGAAGAGTATTCAAGCCAATTTAAAAGGCGCTGTTGCACCCATTCGTATATTAAGTGAAGAAACAAAAACCACGAGTATACTGCGCGATTTATTGAGTGCTGATTTTAATAAAGTAGTAGTAAATGATAAAAATTTATTTACAGTAACGCAAAATTATATCCAAAGAATTGCACCAGACAAAACAGATATAGTTAGTTTATATCAAGGTGGTGGATTGCCGATTTTTGATCAATATGGAATTACCAAACAGGTAAAAGCTTCATTCGGAAAAACGGTGAACTTGCCAAGTGGCGCTTATTTAATTATTGAGCATACAGAAGCATTGCATGTGATTGATGTGAATAGCGGATTTAAAAGTGTGAGCAATAACCAGGAGGAGAATGCCCTACAAACCAATATGGAAGCGGCTGCTGAGATATCACGCCAATTGCGTTTGCGCGATATTGGAGGAATTATTGTAGTTGATTTCATTGATATGAAATTGCCGGATAATAAAAGAAAGGTGCAGGAAGCAATGGAAGGTTATATGAAACCAGACAGAGCTAAGCATTCAGTTCTTCCTATTTCTAAATTTGGTTTGATGCAAATTACGCGTCAAAGAATGCGTCCTGAGGTAAATATCATCACTGCAGAATTATGTCCGGTTTGTAATGGCACTGGCAAAATTACTTCTACTTTATTATTAGAAGATGAAATAGAAAAGCGATTGTATTATTTAACTTCTCATGCGCATAAAAATCTTACGCTCACCGTAAACCCGATTGTTTATTCGCATTTAACCAAAGGTTTCTTTAGCAATATTGTAAAGCGTTGGAGTAAGAAGTTTAAGACTAAAATTAATATTAAGGAGAATACCAATTATCATATCATTGAATTCAGATTTTTCAATGAACACGAAGAGGAGATAAAATTATAAGCTATTATAATAATTGAAAATTGAAGCCAGGTATTGTTCATTTTTAAACGATCCCTTATTGGCTTTAATAAATATTTCTATTTTATCCCTTTGTTTGTAGAATAATTCTAGGATATCATTTTTATCTCTTTTAAACCGACTCATCACCCCATTTTGAAAAGTGAAGTAATCTTCTGTTAATGCAAATTCTTTGGAGATTTCGCCGGATAATTCATTCTTTCTGGTATCAATTGATTTAACCATCGACTTCAATAATGCTATTTTCCCATCGGCAATTACTAGGCAAAACTGATTTGACTTGTAATTATCTATTGCAGGAAATCCAGAACGTAATAAATATGGAATGACTCCCAATTCTGTTGTATCAATCAATGAAACATCTTTCACAAAATCGCTTCCAATAACTCCTTCTTCTTTATTGGGAGAGAGGAAAATAATTTCTTGTGCAACCAAATCTAATTTGAGTGGTACGCTGCTGAATTTTCTTCCGTTTTTTAATTCGATCGATCCAAATTTGAAGTCCTTTACCAGATAAGGAAAGCCGTCTACACCTATGTATTTGGCACTCATAGGTCGGCCACTTACATCCTGGATATAAACCTGATTATCCCATTTTCCTGTTTTCTGTCCTAAACCTGGTTGGGCAAATAATTGAAACAGATTAAGATATAATGATGATATTATGATTAATATGGTCTTGTACATGGTTAAATAATATTCACAAAGCTACTGTATATTCAATTGATGTAACCAAAAAGCGGGCCCCATGAATGGGGCCCGCGTACTTAAAATTAAACAAGAGAAACTAGAGATTCTTATTTAGGATTTTTAATTGGCGCACTTCCTGAAGCTGCAGGATTGTATGCCAATTCATTATCCGGAACATCCCAATAATCTAAGAAACCATAAGTTATAGTAGCATTAGTGTTTAATGCACCAGCTGTACCAGCAAGTAATACACAACCAGTTCTAGACTTAGTTGGTGCAATAATATCATATCTGCGAGCATCGTAGAAAGAAAGACCTTTGAATGCTAAAGCAACCCTTCTTTCTCTTCTTAAAATCTCAGCAGATGCTGCTTGTGTTAAACCGTTACCAATTGGAGCTAATCCAGCGCCTTGATAAGTTCTTACAGCATCTATAATATTATCAGCTTGATCTATATTAGATTGACCACCTTGACGAATCAAGGCTTCAGCTAACATCAATTGGTTTTCTTCAAAACTACCACAAAGGGTAATTTCGTTGGCACCAGCTAAAGTATTAGCATAAACAATAGCACCTGCAACGTTGTTTCCGCCGTTAAATAAAGTGTAACGAGTGTTAAAGCTATTTCCTCTATCTTGGTTAAAAATACCAACACCAGCATTTAATGTGCGAATATTTTGAGTAAATCGTCTGTCTCCAGGGAAAAATTCCTGCACAAAACGCTCACTCAATTTATACGTATTGGTAGAACTTGCGCTCGATTGTACTTTATCAGCAACAGTTGTTCCTAAGAAATCTCCATTGGCATCTGTACGACCTGTAAATACTGGATCAGATGCAGTAATACCGGCAGTTGTAAGGGTTTGAATTTGTGCCCATTGTGCAGGTGTCATTGCAGATACCAAATTGTTCGCTAAAATATTTCTAGCGCGCATAGTATTGATATTGCGAACCCAAGCAGCAGGAGAAGGCGCGGTTCCTTTTCCAATTTGCAGGTATGCAGGAATTAAACTCTTTAAAGTAGCAGTATAATCTGTAGTAGAAGTAGCTGCATTAATAGCAGTTACCGCTCTAGCAAAATTTGCTTCAGCTTCGGCCATAATGGCTTCCTTCGTTACAAAATTACCATTAGTAGAGCCATTCACACCATTGTTGATCAATCCAGCATAAAATATAGAACCAATTCTGCTATAGCCATATCCTTTCCAGAAATTACACCAAGCAGTGATAGTGGCTAATTTGGTTGCCGCAGCAGCAGTACCACCTGAAAACTGAGTTTTATTGGCAATATCTAATACTGTATTAGCTGATGTAATCAAATTATACATATATGCCCACTCGTAATAAATTGGATTACCTCCCCCTTGAGCATTGAAATTCACAGAACGCAATAAAGCGTATTGTGTATTTACAGCACTTGGGTTATTGATAACTACACCTGCATCTGTTCTTACAGAATTTGGGCAACCAATTTGATTGATATAGGCATTAGCAGCTTCCACACCAATGATATCTCCCATCATTTCATGAAAACCGGTAGCACCAGCCCAGAAACGACCATATACCCCATCGGAAGTTTTTAAATCAAAAAAGCCGTTTCTGTAAATACTTCCCTGTCCTAATGAAAGTACTCCAGATTCACTGGCCGCACTAGAAGGAGTGGGTTGATTCGGATTGGAAATATCCAGGTCTTTCTTGCATGAGCTCACACCCAGCGTTAAACCTAGCAATCCAATTAATAATTTATTCTTATTCATTCTTTTAAATTTTAGTGTTATCAATTAGAATCCAAAGTTTAAGCCAACTGTGTAAGCTCTTGTATTAGGAATGGTATTGTGATCTACACCACGATCAAACGCAGAGCCGTTTGCACCAGAACTAACTTCAGGATCCATTCCTGTATATTTAGTGAAAGTAACCAAGTTACGACCACTCAATACTAATTGTAATCTATTAAATCCTTTTAATTTAAAGGCTTTTGCAAAATCAAATGCTACTGAAATATTTCTTAATCTCCAGAAAGAAGCGTCTTCGTAGAAATAGTTCTTAGTACCATTGTTTGCACCAGCTTGATACACACCACGGTAAAATGCGGTATAAGCCTGAGTAGTTCCATCAATATTAATTGGTTGTGTATAGTCGCTGCTAATACCATCACGATACATCCAAGATTTTGTTTGATTGTATAAATGACTACCATTTACCCAATCCCATTGCATACTGAAATTTAAATATCCTTTGTAAGAAAGGTTATTGATAAAGCTCATGTTGAAAGTAGGATTCGGATCTCCAAAACTAAACTGACCAGGAATATTGAAAGGACGCTTGGTTGCTTTACTTACTACCCAACCATTGCTAGCAACAGTCCAGTTAGCTTTATCAGCATCTGCAATCGCAGGCAATCCAGTTGCAGGATTTACTGCGTTAAGATCTTTGATCATTAAGAAACCAAATAATTGACCAATTTTGTCGCCAGCTTTCAACACATAGTTAGAACTACCTGCAGCAGAAGTTACTACTACCTCTTGTCCACTAGTTGAAGTGATTTCAGATGTTTGTTTGGTAAAATTGGTAGTTAAATCCCATGTGAAATCTTTCTTATTTAAAATACTCAAATTCAATGAAGCTTGTAATCCATTAGAACCTAATCCAAATGCATTATTGGTAATAGTACCTAAACCTGAAGAAGGAGCAGCATCTACATTAAAGATGGCATTGTCAGTAGATCTTTTCCAATAAGTGAAAGATACACTACCGTTTCTTAACCAAGCACCTTTTAAGATGTTGAATCCGATATCTGTACCAATTTCTAATTCCTTAGAAATCTCTACTTGTAAAGCTGGATTAGGGTTATTGGTAGGGAAAGTAAATACACTATTGGTACCTAAATTAGCAGCACCCAACACTGGGAAACGCTGAAAAGCACCGGGTTGAATACCTGCTTCACCATAAGCCGCTCTTAATTTGAACGAATTAATGGTTTTTGAAATTCCAGCATTTTGCCAGAAATTAAATTTATCAATATTTAAATAAACATCTCCGCGAGGGAAAGTTTGTGCTGTTTGACCAGAACCGAATGCAGAAGAAAAGTCAGATCTAACGCCAACTGATAAACCTGCAATATCGCCATATTCAAAACGCTGATTTACTAAGAAACCATAAGTAATAAATGGTTGTATAAAATCACTAGTAACTTTATACACACCAGCTTGAGAAGCATTCCAAGGAGTATAAGATGGAGCGTCATAACCATATGCAGCATATCGACGATACACGTTCTTTCGATAGTCATAAGCAAACTGCGTACTTGTTTTGATAGGAATTTTCAATTTAAAATCTTTTTCAAAATCAGTACGTACAGTTGCTGTAGCGATAAAGTTTTGGAAAACAGTGCGATCATTAAATTGATTTACTTCTCCAGTTGTAGAGCCATCTGCTGCAGCATTTGGATTGTTGTTACTGATGAAGTAGAATTGATCTTTTGCATTTGCATTGCCTTCTTGATTCTCCCATCTGTAATTGATAATAGTGCTATTGTAGTTTAAACCATATTTAGCATCTAATTCTACGAAACGTGCAAATTTGTAGTTTAAATTAAAATTTTGAACTACATCAACAGAAGGAATATTGGTACTAGAATATTGGTTGGTATAATTAGGATTTGCAGCATTTACACCAGCAGCATCTCCTTGGTAAATTCCATAATTACCATCTAGATCTTTTTGATCGTAATTAGCAAATGGACGTGTATTATTTAATGAATAAACGATACCCCTACCATCTTGATCATTCAAGGTATTCTTTGTGTAGATCATTTGAGTTGTAGAAGTTAAGGTTAATCCCTTAGCTAATTCAAATTGTAATTTACTTAACAAGTTTGAGCGGCTATAATCACCATTTCCTTTAAAAGGAGAATTGGCCTGGTTATTAGAAGCAGACAATAAGAAATTCATTTTGTCTTTGTTTCCAGAAACAGTTACAGAATTATTGAGTGTAGTACTGTTCTGAAAAAACATTTTATAATGATCATAAAACTTTAAGTTTTGATCATATGCTTTTTCAGCAAAACTAGTTACACTCAATGCGTTATATTGAACATTGGCATTATAACTTAAAGTTGCAGGGTCTAATGCTAATATTGCACCACCACCAGAAATTACTCTATTAGAAGCATCTGTAACAAAAGCATGCTTATCAGCTTTACGTACATTACCAATATTTAATAAAGAGGCAGAAGAAGCACTAGAACTGAAATCAACATTAATTTTACCAGATTTTGCTTTCTTGGTAAATAATTGAATTACACCGTTTGCACCTTGAGCACCATATAATGAGGCTGCAGCAGCACCTTGTACTACTTCCACACGCTCAATAATGTTAACGTCAATAGAATTCAAGTCGGTTGCACGAACTTCAATTCCATCAATTAAAATCATTGGAGAAGTACCACCTCTTACAGAGTTAATACCACGCAATAAAATGTTTAGTGGTTGACCAGGGTTACCATTGGTAGAAGAAATTTGCGCTCCAGCAATTTGACCAACTAATTGTTGACCTACGTCACCAGTTGGCACTTTTACTTGGTTAGCAACATTCACCGCTTCTACAGAAATGGCTGTTTTCTTTTTACTAGTTGCAACCCCAACTCCTGTTACAACCACCTCATTCAAGGCTCTTGTATCGGTAACTAATTTCACCAATAAGTTGTTAGAGGTTGTGGCAACTTCTTGATTTTCCATACCAATGGTAGAGATAACCAGCATTGCGCCAGATTTTACTTTAATAGAAAAAGAGCCGTTTGCATCGGCACTAACACCATTCTTGGTGCCTTTCTCCATAATAGATGCTCCGGAAAGAGCATTTCCTTTGTCGTCTACTACTTTTCCAGTAATAGTAGTTGTTTGAGCCAAACCAGTCGCAAGGACTAATAAGAAGGCACAAAAACTCATCAGCAGTTTTTTTCTCATGTAATTAATTTTAGGTAAATAGACCTTTTATCAGGTCATTTGACCATCTAAATAACTAAATAGCTGCTCAAAAACGTTAACAGTTTATTAATTTTAAGGGTTTTTTAATCCTATATAACTAACAATTGTTAGTTTTTGTAATTGGAGTAATCATGCTTTACTTATTTACAATTCATTGATAGCTTAAGTTTTGGCAATTTTTCTAATATGAAATTTGGAACATCGTTTAATATTTGTTTAACAATTTTAAACAAACATTGAACGAAAAAATATTTTTTATTTTGGTAATAATCAGGCTTTTTTTGGGTAAAAGTCCAAAACAAATCGGTGTAGTGTAAAAAATCGTACCCATAAATTATAGTTTTATAATATATATAAATTTATTATAATGCATAATTGTTTTATAAATTGATTGTAGCTGTTTAAAATGCCATTATGGTTTATCTTTTTTATGAATAGGTTGAAAAATTAATTTTGAGATGTGGCCCATTATTGTAATTTAGTGGTAGAATTTAATGGGTTAGTAAGTAATGGGGCCAGCAGCAATGTTGGCCCTTTTGCTTTTATAGAATACCTCCTATTTTACACCTATGAGCAAAATAAAAACCGCCTTTTTCTGCAATAACTGTGGTTATGAAAGTACTAAATGGATTGGCAAGTGTCCATCATGCAATGAATGGAATACATTTACGCAAGAAGTGATTCATAGTGGCGATGCAAAAGAAAAAACTACTTGGGAAGATTATCCCGAAACAAAAAAAACCACTAAGACTGTAGCATTAAGCGATGTTACTGTTCAAGAAGAAAAAAGAATCGTAACCAAAGACTCAGAATTAAATAGAGTACTCGGTGGCGGAATTGTTCCAGGCAGTTTAATTTTAGTTGCCGGTGAACCAGGTATTGGAAAAAGTACTTTGTTTTTACAAAACGGTTTGCATATTAACCAGCTTCGTGTTTTGTATATCAGCGGAGAAGAAAGTGAGCAACAAATAAAAATGCGCGCCGACCGATTAAAGATTGTGAATGATAATTTTTACTTGCTTACCGAAACAGATACCACTATCATTTTCAAAGAAATAAAAAAACTAAAACCCCAATTAGTAATTGTAGATTCTATTCAAACCATTCAATCCAATTTAATTGATTCTTCTGCTGGTACAGTTTCTCAAATCAGGGAATGTGCGGCAGCTTTTCAACGATTTGCCAAAGAAACCAATACGCCTGTTTTTTTAATTGGGCATATTACTAAAGATGGTGCGATTGCTGGACCAAAAATTTTAGAGCATATGGTCGATACGGTTTTGCAATTTGAAGGAGATCGTCATTATGCATACAGAATTTTACGTACACTTAAAAACAGATTTGGCAGCACATCGGAATTGGGTATTTATGAAATGACAGGAGAAGGCATGCGAATAGTTACGAACCCTTCTGAAATATTAATTGCTCAGAGAGAAGAAGTGCTCAGCGGAAGTGCTATTGCTGCTGCATTAGAGGGCATGAGGCCTTTATTGATTGAAGTTCAAGCACTCGTAACTACAAGTGTGTATGGCACACCACAAAGAACAGTTACTGGCTTCGACTTAAGACGTTTGCAATTATTATTAGCCGTGTTAGAAAAAAGAGGTGGCTTTCAATTTGGCATGAAAGATGTTTTTGTAAATATTGCTGGGGGAATAAAAATTGAAGATCCATCGATTGATTTAGCAGTGATATGTGCATTGCTTTCTTCTTACGAAGACAATCCACTTCCCAAAGCAGTTTGTTTTGCCGGAGAAGTAGGATTGAATGGAGAAATTAGAGCGGTAAACAGAATTGAACAACGCATTGCTGAAGCGCAAAAATTAGGCTTCGAAAAAATTATTGTATCGCGTTACAACAAAAAAAGTTTCGACCCTAAAAATTATACTATACAAGTAGTTGCGCTCAGCCGAGTGGATGAAGTATATCAACAATTGTTTTAATCCGTTAAAAAACAATTTAATCTTCGGTATACACTCAAGTGATTAAATTGATTTGTGTTGAAATTCGCGGATGATTTCATCTCTCCAAAAAATCAATACTGCCATTCAGCATTTATTGTATCCTCATTTTTGTTGTGGATGTGGAGTAGATTTTATTAGCACTAAAGAGTTCTTGTGTGCCAAATGCAATAGTTTATTACCGCTTACTCAGTTCAGCCATATCCCTTTCAACCCCATCGAAAAAATGTTGATTGGAAGGTTGCCTTTAGTTGCTGCAGGATCGATGTATTATTTTACCAAATCAAGTTTATTGCAACATTTATTGGTACAATTAAAATACAATAACAATAAAGAAGTTGGTTATTTTTTTGGTAGACAATTAGGGCAATTATTAAAAATAGCTGATCGATTTAGTTCGATTGATTGTATTGTTCCGCTACCCCTTCACCCTAAAAAAGAGTACCTACGTGGGTACAATCAAGCAGACCTGATTGCGGACGGAATGAGCTCGGTTTGGCAAAAAAAGGTACTTAAAGGGGCTGTTTCGAGATTAATTTTCACCAAAACCCAGACCCAGGAGAGCCGAATCAGCCGCTGGGAAAATATGGAGGGTGTATTTGAAGTGCGAGATTTGGACTCCCTTAAAGGCAAACATGTACTATTAATAGATGATGTAATTACCACGGGAGCAAGCCTCGAAGCATGCGGAGCAGCTATTTTGGCTGTTCCGGGTACCCGACTGAGCATTGCCACAGTGGCTTACACTATTTAAAAGTTTATACGTATGTTTGTGAATAAAATTACACGTGTAATGACTACCAAACTTACTTTAACAATAGATGATACAGTCATTGTTTCTGCCAAAAAATATGCCGCCATAAATGGAAAAAGCTTGTCTAAAATGGTAGAAAATTACCTCAAAACAATGAGTTCAACCATTGAAAATGAATTGCCGTTTTCACCTAAAGTATCCAATTTAATAGGTTCAATTCAATTGCCCGACAGCTTTGAATATAAATCTGCTTTGAGTAAATCAATAAGGAATAAATATAAATAATGAAGTCAGTTTTTATCGATACCAATGTAATCATTGACTTTTTAGCTAATAGAGCACCATTTGCATTTTTTGCTGGTAAAATTTTTGATCTTGCCGAACAGAAAAAACTAACAATTTTTATCTCTGCCGTAACCTATAATAACATTTATTTTTTACTTAAACAGGGTTTAACACATTCAGCAACTATCAAATTAATTGCTCAAATAGAGGATTTAACAATGGTTGCCGCAGTTGATCAATGGGTAATACAAAAAGCGATAAAATCCAATTTTAAAGACTTTGAAGATGCTATTCAACATTTTTGTGCTACTAGTGTTAAAGAAATAGGTTTGATCATTACTAGAGATACCAATGATTATAAGAAAAGCGATCTACCAGTAATGACACCCGAAGAAGCTTATTCTTTTTTATCTATTTAGTACTAACTTTATGCTCCAAAAAAATAAACAAATGAAACTATTAACAGCCATCGCCTCTTTTATATTGATGAGTGCTTTTACATTTCCTTCAAATCCTTCCATTCACAGTTTTAAGGTAAAATCAATTGAAGGCAAAACCATTGATTTTTCCAGCTTCAAAGGGAAGAAAATATTAGTGGTAAATACTGCATCTAAATGCGGCTACACTCCTCAATACGATGCTTTACAAAAAGTGTATGAGCAATACAAAGACAAATTGGTCATTGTAGGATTTCCTGCCAATAATTTCGGCGGTCAAGAACCAGGCAGCGATGCTGAAGTACAAGAATTTTGCAAAGCAAGATTTGGCGTTACATTTCCGTTGGCTAGTAAAGTGAGTGTAAAAGGAGATGATATGGCTCCTATTTACAAATGGTTGACTTCAAAAGCAGAAAATGGTGTAATGGATGCTGAAATCAAATGGAATTTTGGAAAATTTTTATTGGATGAAAAAGGAAATTTAATTCAATATTTTCCGAGTGCAGTAAAACCAGATAGCGAAGATATTTTGAAGTACATTAAATAATACATTTAAGTACTTTCGTTTAAATGAAGAGAATGTAAATGCATTCTCTTTTTTATTCATCGCAATTCAACCACATGTTATTTTCTGATGTTATAGGGCAATCTGCCACCAAACAACACCTTGCGGAAATGGTGGAGCAAAATAGGCTGAGCCATGCTCTGCTTTTTTTAGGGAAGGAAGGTGTGGGTGGATTACCATTGGCTATGGCGTTTGCTCAATATATTGTAAGCTTGCCACCCGATGCGCCCTTGGTAGAAGATCTTTTTGGCGGAATGACTGCACTGGCTCCCTCTGCAGGTTTTATTCATCCTGATCAAATTGACCAACAGCCTTCTTTTCAAAGAGCTGCTCAATTAATTCACCCTGATTTACATTTTACCTATCCAGTAATAACTAGAAAACCTGGAGAGAAACCCATTAGCGCAGATTATATTGAAGAGTGGAGACATTTTATACAATCACATCCCTACGGAAATGTGTACGACTGGTTGCAAAGTATTGGTGCTGAAAATAAACAGGGTAATATTACTGCTGAAGAATGCAATAACATCATCAAATCGCTTAGTTTAAAAAGTTTTGAAAGCAAATACAAAGTATTGCTATTGTGGTTACCAGAATACTTAGGAAAAGAAGGAAATAAATTACTCAAACTCATTGAAGAGCCGCCGCCAAATACATTATTTATTTTGGTTGCAGAAAATGAGGAATTGATACTTCCTACTATTTTAAGCAGGTGTCAATTGGAAAGAATTCCTTCATTAGAAGACGCTGAAGTTGAATCCGCGCTATTAGTAAGAGCAAAAGCAACTTCAGAAATAGCCAAACAAATCAGTGTGATCTGCGAAGGAAATTATAGAGAAGCCCTTCAATTATTGCAACATGCCGATGAAGATTGGCATAGTTTATTAAAAGAATGGTTGAATGCCATGCTTAAAAAAGGACCTGCGGCTCAAGTACTATTTGTAGAAGAAATGAGCAAATTGGGTCGGGAGAAACAAAAACAGTTTCTTCGTTATTTCAATCACTTACTAGAACAAAGCATCCGAATCAGGGTTTTGGGGGAAAATGGAGTGAATCAGGGTGAAAATGAGCTGGATTTTGCCAAAAGACTCAATAAAATAGCGTCGGTAAGTCAACAAGAAGCTATTATTGAGGAATTAGACAAAGCATCTTACTATATAGAACGCAATGCCAACGCTAAAATGCTGTTTCAGGCTCTCACCATTAAACTATACCATATCATTCAGAACAAAACCCTAATTTTGAATAGCTGAAAATTTAATTAGAAGATATGGGCTGTGGATCTTGTGGAACCGGAACTCCAAACGGTTGTAAAAGCAATGGAGGTTGTAGCACAGGTGGTTGCAACAGATTAAATGTACATGATTGGTTAATGAACCTTCCTTTCAGTGACCCTGAAAGCAATTGTAAAATTGTAGAAGTAAGTTTCAAACAAGGCAGTAGAAAAGAATTCTACCGCAATACTACATTGCATTATTTTGAAAAAGGCGACTATGTTACCCTCGAAGGGGTAAGTGGTTATGATGTGGGAGAAGTTAGCCTCACCGGAGAATTGGTTCGTATACAAATGAAGAAAAAAGGGGTGGAAGAATTTAGCCCTGAAATCAAGAAGATCCTTCGCAGAAGCAACGATCGAGAAATTGAAAGTTTTCAGATAAGCAAGAGCAGAGAA
>JANOZT010000027.1:0-21494 GCA_031429515.1 Sphingobacteriia bacterium | reverse complement strand
GATAGTGGTTATGTTGGAGCAGTTTGGGTTTTTGTACGAAACAACGGAACATGGACTCAACAAGGAAAAAAATTAGTAGGTAAAGGAGCGCTAGGTGTTTCAAGTCAAGGCCAATCTGTATCTATTAGTGCCGATGGCAATTCAGCAATTATTGGCGGAAATAGCGATAGTAGTGGAGTTGGTGCAGCTTGGATTTTTTCTCGCAGTAATGGAGTATGGACTCAACAAGGAAATAAATTAGTAGGAACCGGCGCTATTTCAAACGCACAACAAGGCTTTTCGGTTGCCATAAGTGCAGACGGTAATACAGCAATAGTCGGCGGAAAGAATGATAATACCAGTGCCGGCGCTGCATGGATTTTTGTTAGAGGTTTTGGTGTTTGGTCTCAACAGGGAAATAAATTAGTGGGCACCGGCGCATCAACTAATGCTCAACAAGGTAATGCTGTTGCTATAAGTGCCGATGGCAACACTGCCATCATTGGCGGAAATTATGATAACAATTATGCTGGTGCTGCTTGGGTTTTTATACGAAACACAAATACTTGGACCCAACAGGGTAGCAAACTACTAGGAACGGGCACACTGGGTGTTGCTCAACAAGGAATTTCTGTTGCAATAAGTGCAGATGGAAATACATCTATGGTCGGCGGATTTGGTGATAGTTCTTTAACCGGAGCTGCTTGGATGTATACAAGAACTTCGGGTGTTTGGTCTCAACAAGGAAAAAAATTAGTCGGAACGGGGGCAACTGGTAATGCTGGAATGGGTCAATCAGTAGCATTAAGTGCAGATGGTTATACTGCAATAATTGGTGGAAACACTGATAATAAAAACAATGGAGCTGCTTGGATATTTACTTATATACCACCACCAGCTATTAACAATATCTCTCCAATAAGCGGACCTGTTGGAACCCTTGTAACTATTACAGGCAATAATTTATTAAATCTCAAATCAATTAATATCGGCGGCAAAGCCGCAATTCCAATTAGCAATGATGGCGCAATTTTAGTGGCAATGGTTATGCCGGGCGCTTCAACTGGAGGAGTAAGTATAACCACGGTAGGGGGTCAATCTAATTTCGCGGGTAATTTTTCTGTTATTAGCACTCAACCACCCAAAGCACAACAAGGAAATAAATTAGTAGGATCTGGTGCGATAGGCAATGCACAACAAGGATTATCTGTTGCAATAAGTGCTGATGGCAATACTGCAGTAGTTGGAGGAAGCGCCGATAACAACAATGTTGGAGCAGCATGGGTCTATACAAAAACAAGGGGTGTTTGGTCTCAACAAGGAAATAAATTAGTGGGTGATACAGCCGGATCTGGAGGAATAGTACAAGCTAGTCAAGGACAGTCGGTTGCAATAAGCGCAGATGGTAATACTATTATTGTTGGAGGTTACAATGATAATGGTGGAATAGGAGCTTCTTGGGTGTACACGCGTAATGCAGGAGTTTGGAATCAACAAGGGAAAAAATTAATTGGTACAGGCGGATCTGCAACTACTAGACTTGGTTATGCAGTTGCTTTAAGTGCTGATGGCAATACTGCAGCAGTTGGAGGAAGTGGAGATAATGGAGGGGTTGGTGCTGTATGGATTTATTCAAGAAATAATGCAGGTGCATGGAATCAACAAGGAAATAAGTTAGTTGGCTCAGGAGGTTCAACAGATGCTCGTCAGGGCTATGCACTTTCTTTAAGTGCAGACGGAAATACGTTAATAGTTGGAGGATATAATGATAATGGTGGGGCTGGAGCAGCATGGATTTTCACAAAAAATAATGGAGCATGGGCTCAGCAAAGCGCTAAATTAGTAGGAACCGGTGCAGTAGGAAATGCTAGTCAAGGATTTTCGGTTTCATTAAATGCCGATGGCAATACTGCATTGGTGGGCGGATATTTAGATAGTATTGGAAGAGGGGCTGCATGGATTTTTACGCGTAACAATAACGGGGCTTGGTCTCAACAAAGCAGTAAATTAGTTTCTACCGGATTAGTAGGAATTCCAAGTTTAGGCAGATCGGTTTCTTTGAGTGCTGATGGAAACCTGGCCATGGTAGGAGGATATGGAGATAGTAGTAATATTGGAGCAGCATGGTACTTCATTCGAAACAACGGAACATGGACGCAAAACGGAAATAAAATTGTTGGAACAGGTGGAACAATCGGAGCTCGTCAGGGATTTTCGGTATCAATGAGTGCAGATGGAGTTAATGCAATAATGGGCGGTTATTTAGACAATAACCAAACCGGTGCTGCATGGTTGTTTAATTATATTTCCCCTCCTACAATTACCAACTTCAGTCCAAAAAGCGGACCTATAGGAAGTTTAGTTACAATTACAGGAACAAATTTATCGAGCGCATCAAACATAACAATTGGATCTGTTGCGGCAATTCCTATCAGCAACGATGGCAATAATTTGGTGGTGATGGTTATGCCAGGCACATCAAACGGTTCTGTTAATTTAGTAACAGTTGGTGGAAGCATTTCTAGTGTTGGCAATTTTACGGTAACGTCAATCAAGCCTCCCAATATTCAACAAGGAAATAAATTAGTAGATATTGAGGCAAGTGTAGGTGCTCAACAAGGATACTCTGTTGCAATCAGTGCAGATGGAAATACTGCTATAGTTGGAGCTAAAGACAATAATGGTGGGGAGGGGGCAGCATTGGTTTATGCACGAGAAAATGGAAAATGGGCACAACAAACCAAGTTAGTTGGGGGAGGAGGATCTAGAGATGCTAATCAAGGAACTGCTGTAGCAATTAGCGCAGATGGCAATACGGCTGTAGTAGGTGGATATAAGGATGATAATGGTAATGGTGCAGTATGGGGTTTTATCAAAATTAATGGAACCTGGTACCAACAAGGACCTAAGCTTGTTGGAACGGGTAATTTGGGTGCTTCATCACAAGGCGTTGCTGTTTCTTTAAGTGCCGATGGAAATACGGCCATCATTGGAGGGAATAATGATAATGCGGGTAATGGAGCAGCTTGGATATTTAAACGAAATGTTGGGGTTTGGACTCAACAGGGAAATAAATTAATAAGCTCAGACGCAATAGGAAACGCAGAACAAGGCAAGTCTGTTTCAATCAGTGCGGATGGAAATACTGCAATGGTTGGAGGCTCAAAAGACAACAGTGGAATTGGCGCTGCTTGGGTCTATACATTTAGTAATGGCGCATGGACCCAACAAGGAAATAAATTAGTTGGAACAGGTGCAACTGGAAATTCAAATCAAGGAATAGCTGTTGCAATTAATGCAGACGGCAACACAGCAATCATTGGCGGAAGTGCCGATAGCACTGGTGTTGGTGCTGCATGGGCGTTTACAAGAAGCGGTGGAGTTTGGAATCAACAAGGAAATAAATTAGTAGTAACAGGTGCAGTGGGTTTAACCAATCAAGGAAATTCAGTATCAATAAGTGCAGATGGCAATACTGTAATTGTTGGAGGAAATAATGATAGCACAGGTGCTGGAGCAGCTTGGGTTTATGCTAGATCTGCTGGCGTTTGGTCTCAAGTGGGAAAAAAATTATTTGGATCTGATGCAGTAGGCGCAGCCAATCAAGGTAGATCTGTGGCTTTGAGTGCGGATGGAATTACAGCAATTGTTGGAGGAAATCTAGACAATGCCAGTACTGGAGCGTCTTGGATATTTACTTATGTGCCACCACCAACAATCAATAGTATTAATCCAACAACGGGTCCGATAGGAACATTGGTAACCATTAATGGAAGCAATTTATTAAATGCAAATTCAGTAGTGATTGCAGGAAAATCTGCCATCATTATTAGTAATGATGGAACAAACTTAGTAGCAATGGTTATGCCCGGTGCTTCATCTGGTGCAGTAATTGTTGGTTCAATTGGTGGCTCATCTAGTTTCGGAAATTTTACAGTAACACCAACGCTTTCACCCAATACACAACAAGGGCAAAAACTAGTGGGTACACTAGGATCGTCGAATGCACAACAAGGATATTCAGTAGCTATTAGTGCTGATGGAAACACCGCAATTGTTGGCGGGTACAACGATAATAATTTAGCAGGCGCTGCTTGGGTGTATACACGTAATGGAAATGTATGGACACAACAAGGAAATAAATTAATAGGATTTGGAGGAAGTACAACTGCACAACAAGGTTGGTCTGTTGCTATTAACGCAGATGGAAATACTGCAATAGTTGGAGGATACAATGACAAAGGTGGCGTTGGGGCAGCATGGGTGTTTACTAGAAATAATGGAGTATGGACACAACAAGGAGATAAGTTAGTGGGTACCGGAATTGAAGGATTAGGAAATGCACAACAAGGATATGCTGTTTCGGTAAGTGCCGATGGCAATACAATGATCATGGGTGGTAATGGAGATAATTTTTTAGCAGGTGCTACATGGGTGTTTACAAGAAACAATGGACTATGGAAGCAACAAGGAAATAAATTGGTTGGTACAGGAGCTATTGGAAATGCAAGACAAGGTCAATCGGTTTCGATAAGTTCAGATGGTAAAACAGCAGTCGTTGGGGGGTTTAATGATAATGGTGGAGTTGGTGCTGTTTGGGCGTACACATTTTTAAATGGAGCTTGGATACAACAAGGGAATAAATTAATTGGAACCGGATCAATAGGAAACGCGCAACAAGGAAATGCGGTTGCCATTAATGCAGATGGCAACACAATTATTGTAGGTGGAGCTGGAGATAAAAATAGTTTAGGTGCTGCATGGGTTTATACTCGTGGAGGAGGAGGAATATGGACGCAACAAGGAAGCAAATTATTGCCTACAGATACTATTGGTGTATCGGGTGTTGGTCAGGCTGTTTCAATTAGTGCAGATGGAACAACTGCTATGGTTGGAGGATCTACCGATAATGGAAACATAGGTGCCGCATGGGCGTTTAAAAGAAATCTTACTGTATGGACGCAACAAGGAAATAAATTAGTTGGCACTGGTGCTGTTGGAAATGGCAGACAAGGATTTTCTTTATCATTAAGTGCAGATGGAAATACCGCAATAATAGGTGGGCCTAACGATAATAATAATAATGGAGCTGCTTGGGTGTTTACTAATATTCCTGCTTCAACAATAACAGCTGCTACATATAATATATCAACAGGAATCTTAGCTGTAACAGGAGTTAATTTTGTTTCAACAACTGGGCCATTAAACGATATTGAAGTATCTCGTTTATCTATAACAGGAGAAGGAAACACTGCTTATACTTTAACCAGCAATAATGTTGAAATTAAAAGTGCAACAAATTTTACAATTCAATTAAATTCAACCGACAGCGCAGCGCTTAATCTCTTATTGAATAAAAACGGAACAAGTTCTACTGATGGAACTGTTTACAATTTGGCAGCAGATGATTTTTGGATGTCTGCTTCAATAAGTGGCGGAGCAGATTTAACGGGGAATGGAATTACGGTAACTAATGTAGCTGTTCCATCAATCACCTCTGCTAACTATAATTTATCAAATGGATTATTAGTAGTAACAGCTACTGGATTATTAAAAAGAAATGGATCAAGCAATGATATAGATCTAAGCAAATTAAGTTTTACAGGACAAGGCGGAAAAATATATCAATTAAAAAATACCAGCGATGTTGAAATTACCAATACCACCAGTTTCTCAGTTAGTTTAAATACAATTGACAAAGACTCTCTAAATGTTTTATTAAATAAAAATGGAACAAGTGCAACAGATGGTACCATTTATAATTTAGCAGCAGCAGATGATTGGAACAGGGGTGCAGATGTGGCTATCAACATTACGGATAGTATTAACAATCCAATTACTGTAAATGGATTTCCTGCAATTACTACAACAGTTCTTTTTGCTTCACCAAATATCACCACTGTTTATGGTAGCGCTTCTAATATTGTTAGTTTTAGAATTGCTGGTTCATTTTTACAAGCAGGTATTTTAGTAACAGCCCCTGCTAATTTTGAAGTTTCATCAGACAGTTCGGTGTTTAATAACTCAGTTACTATTGGGGGAGCTGGCACACTTGCAAGCACCAGCGTATTTGTTCGAATGAAATCAGGATTATTGGTCAATAATTATTCGGGCAATTTTGTTTTGTCTAGCACCAATGCTAGCAATATTCTTGTACCATCACCAAATGGAACAGTTACACCTAAAGAATTAACTATCACCGGTATAACCGCAAACAATAAAGCATTTGATGGAAATACCATTGCAACATTAAGTGGCAGGCCCGTTTTAAATGGAGTGTTATTATCCGATACCGCCAATGTAAGATTGGGTGGTAATCCTTTTGCTACGTTTACAAGTAACAATATTGGAATTAATATTCCAGTTACTGTAGTTGGTTATATTATAAGAGGATCAGCGGCAAGCAACTACAGTATTACCCAACCCGCCAGCTTGAAGGCGAATATTTTTGATGCAGATGTATCAATAATGCCGAATCCCTTCTTCAGTGATTTAACTGTTCTATTAAATACTGCTGCAACATCTAATACATCTACTACAACAGTAAGGTTGCTGGGTTTAAGCGGAAGAGAATTTAAATCTGTTACTGTTGCAAGAGGAGTTGGTAGAATTCAACTCTATGGCGCCGAACTATTGGCTGGCGTTTATTTATTAGAGATCAAGAATGATAAATACCAGCAGACGAAATTGGTGTATAAGTATTAAAATAATTTCCTAGTCAACATAAAATCGTCGCTGCTTAAAAATTAAAGCAATCAAAATTGGTTTAACTTATAAATCTGTTTCGGCTTTAATTTTTAAAAGGCTCCTCTTTTTATATTGACCATTTATTATTAAATCAGCATAATTAAAAGGGAGTAGAGTTCATACAAATAGATAAATCTGAGCCTTTTAAAAAATTGATGAGCAATACTTTTTAGGCTATCTGTATTGTTCTTGATCAAATTTTTAAGCAGCGAAGATTTACTATTTGGATGAATAAAAAAACGCTAACCGAATTTTCGGTTAGCGTTTAATATTTTATTGCTGAAATTATTTTAATCGAATATCTATCTATTCATACTCGCCAAAAACTCTTCGTTGTCTTTAGTACCGCGCATTCTGCGGAGTAATTCGTTCATCGCTTCTTCTGGATTCATATCATTTAAGAAGAGACGCAAAATATTCATGCGGCCCAATACTTCTTTATCTAATAATAAATCATCTCTACGTGTAGAAGAACCTACTAAGTCAATAGCAGGGAATATTCTCTTGTTGGATAATTTTCTTTCTAATTGTAATTCCATGTTACCGGTACCTTTGAATTCTTCAAAGATCACTTCATCCATTTTACTTCCTGTATCAATTAAGGCAGTTGCTAAAATGGTTAATGATCCACCGTTTTCTATTTTACGTGCAGCACCAAAAAACTGTTTTGGTTTTAATAATGCATTGGCTTCAACACCACCACTCAATACTTTACCACTACTTGGTGCAACTGTATTATGTGCACGTGCTAAACGCGTAATAGAATCTAATAAGATCACTACGTCGTGACCGCACTCAACCAAGCGTTTTGCTTTTTGCAAAGCAATGCTCGATACTTTAACGTGTTTCTCTGCAGGCTCATCAAATGTAGATGCAATTACTTCTGCATTTACACTGCGTTCCATGTCGGTTACTTCCTCCGGACGCTCATCGATCAATACCACCATCAAATAACACTCAGGATGATTGGCTGCAATAGCATTGGCCACTTCTTTTAACAACATGGTCTTACCAGTCTTTGGTTGAGCCACAATCAATCCACGCTGCCCTTTACCAATTGGTGTAAATAAATCTACAATTCTGGTACTGTAATTATTAGCAGTAGTAAATAAATTCAGTTTTTGATTAGGGAACAATGGTGTTAGATAATCGAATGGTACACGGTCGCGTACTTCATCGGGTCTTTTGCCATTGATATTATCCACTTTTAATAAAGCAAAATATTTTTCTCCTTCTTTAGGAGGTCGAACAGCACCTTTAACGGTATCACCTGTTTTTAATCCAAACAATTTTATTTGTGAAGGAGAAACATATACATCATCTGGTGAAGAGAGATAGTTGTAATCGGAAGAACGCAAGAAACCATATCCATCGGGCATCATTTCCAAAACACCTTCTCCAGGAATAACTCCTTCAAACTCAATATTGAAAACCGGTTCTTTGCGCTGTGGTTGATGACGCGGACGCTCGGGCATATTTATTTCTGGAGCCTGAGATCCATCAGCATTGTTTTCGCTCGCTTCCAATGTTTGAATAATTGCAGATGCAATTTTTTCGGTTGGGTCGGGCGCGTTTTCACTAGTAGTATCTGGATTATTTGGACTAAGATTTTCGTTCTTTCCTTTTGCAGGCGGTGGCCCTTTTTTTACAATGGCTTTTTTTATGGGTCTACTTGGGGCAACAGCGGGAGCTTCGGCAACTGGTGCTTCTTGCATTACTTCTGCTTCTTCAGTAATATTAGCAGTTTTTACATTAACCGCTTTTTTAGGTTTCGCAGCAGCTGCACCTTTTTTCTTTGGATCGTCTTTTACCGCACTGGCTTTAATTGCCTGACTGTCGAGGATCTTATAGATCAATCCTTGTTTATCGAGCTTTTTAGCTCCGGTAATTTTTTGCTGCTCAGCAATATCTAGCAGCTCGGGCAATAACATGTCGTTTAATTGCAAGATGTCGTACATATAATAATATCAATTTGGGGAGAATACAATTTATCTAATTGGTTGGTCCGATCTAAGGAAAAGTGAGCTCAGTTCGGATTATAATTTGATTGATGTTGGAAAGAGAGTCGCTGATTTGCTTGGGGTAAACAGGGCAAATCGGCATATTTTCCTTTGCAATGTTAAGTCAGTTTTGGCAAAAACCAATTTTTTTTGCCATTTTTTAGGTCGAATGGCTCCATAAAAGGGCTAAAAGGCATTGATTGGTTATCTTCGCGCCATGTTTAACAATAGAATCAAAATAAAAACCTTGTTGGCGGCAGGTAAGCCAGGCGAACAAGTTATTGTAATGGGTTGGGTGCGAACATTTCGCAACAACCAGTTTATAGCTTTAAACGATGGCAGTACGAATAATAATGTACAAGTAGTAGTTGCTTTAGGATTAATTGATGATGAAACACTTAAGCGTTTAACCACAGGAGCTTCTATTAAAGTGATAGGAGAAGTAGTTGAGTCTGTAGGCAAAGGCCAAAGGATCGAAGTAAAAGCCGCCACTTTAGAAATTTTGGGTGATAGCGATGCGGAGAAATACCCCCTTCAACCTAAAAAACACAGCTTAGAATTTTTAAGAGAAAAGGCGCATTTGCGTTTTAGAACCAATACATTTGGAGCAGTTTTTCGTGTAAGACATTCTTTGGCATTTGCAGTACATCAGTTTTTTAATGAGAAAGGATTTGTGTATTTACATACTCCGATCATTACAGCCAGCGATGCAGAAGGTGCAGGAGAAATGTTTAGGGTAACCACATTGCCAATGGATGGAACAGCACCAAAAGATGCAGCAGGTAATATTGATTATACCGAAGATTTTTTTGGAAAGAGCACCAACCTAACGGTGAGTGGTCAATTAGAAGGAGAGTTAGGCGCAATGGCGTTTTCGGAGATCTATACATTCGGTCCAACCTTCCGCGCAGAGAATTCAAACACCACAAGACATTTAGCAGAATTCTGGATGATCGAGCCAGAGATGGCGTTTCATGATATTGAAGACAATATGAATTTGGCGGAAGAATTTATTCAATATCTGATCAAATATGCGATAGAGCATAACAAAGAGGATCTGGAATTTTTAGATCAACGTCTGGCTGAAGAAGAAAAACAAAAGCCACAAAACGAGCGTGCTGAAATGGGCCTATTAGAAAAATTGAACTTTGTAGTAAACAATCAATTTGAAAGAATCACTTATACTGAAGCCATTCAAATTTTATTGGACTCTCCGCATTATAAAAAGAAAAAGTTCAAATACGATGTGAGTTGGGGAATAGATATGCAGAGTGAGCACGAAAGATATTTGGTAGAAAAACATTTTAAAAAACCCGTGATCGTGACGGGTTATCCTGCTAAAATAAAAGCGTTTTATATGCGCTTGAATGATGGCTGTGAGCCGGGTAAAGAAACAGTTGCAGCGATGGATATTTTGGCGCCAGGTATTGGAGAGATTGTTGGTGGAAGTCAGCGTGAAGAGCGATTAGAAAAATTAGAAGCACGCATGAATGAAATGCATATTCCTCTGGAAGAAATGAGCTGGTATCTAGATACCCGCCGTTTTGGTACAGTGCCGCATGCTGGCTTTGGGCTTGGGTTTGAGCGCATGGTGCAGTTTGTTTCGGGCATGACCAATATCCGTGACGTGATTGCTTTTGCAAGAACGCCGAAGAATTGTGAATTCTAGCCCCCCCAGCCCCTCCCGACTTGTCGGGACAGGCTCTAAAGGGAGGGGTGTTACATTAATTTATTAATGAAATTATTTTGATAGGCAAGCCAAGCATTCACCGCTTGTTTTGCGCTATCAATATAGGGCTTATGCGCTTCTGAAATATCGTACTGCTCTTTCGGATCTGTAGTTAAATTATATAGGCTTGTATTGTTGGTACTAGTATTGTAAATAAATTTATAATTGCCCTCTCTAAAGCCTACTATAAAATCGGAATAAGGCGAAAAAAAATAAACACGTTTTCTTCTATTGGCACTAAATAAATTTTCTCCCTGCCAATTGTCAGGTGATTTTTTATTAAGCACAGCAAGAATACTAGGAGCTATATCTGAAATACCGCCCACTACATTCATCTCCTGACCATTGAATAAACCAGGGTTGATGAACAGCAACGGGACGTGAAGGTTTTCTTCATAAATACCATTCGCGTGCGTTATTTGTTGATGACGGCCAAAAGCTTCTCCATGATCTCCTACAACAACAACTAAAGTAGATTCGGATAAAGATTGCTTTTTTAAATAATCATATAATTTCTTAATCAAAGCATCTGCCTGGGACAACCCATTCAAATATCTTTCTAAATTAATATTACCTGTACCAAAATTTTTTGTCTGTCCTAACGCATAGTAGGGATAATGAGTTTGAAAGGTCCAAAGTGTTCCGAAAAATGGTTTTGTAGGATTTTTTGCATGCCATTCCGTAAATTGATCATATAGACTGCTGTCTGTTATACCATCTCCATTAGCTTGAGAAAATCGGGAATCTTTTAACACATCAGCTTTATTAATACTACTACGAAAATCCTGAATCAGATCAAATGAATGATGCTTTAAAAAACCAGCTGCATTTTGAAATTGATTATCACCGGCATTAAAAAAACCAGCTTGATATCCATCTTTTTTTAATACATCTACAATGCTGGTTAAATGAATATCGGGCTTTTCAACTGTTAATGATTTAAATGAAATATAAGGATTAGAAGCAGTGAGCAATGTAACCAGCGATTGGTTGGTTGCAGGTACATGAGCGTAAATTGAATTAAATACAAGGCTATTTTTTTGAATGCTTTTTAGAAAAGGTGTTGTTGATATACTTGAATCATACACTGAAATATATTCGGCAGGGGTTGACTCTAATACGATGATTAGTACATTTTGGATGGTCGATTTTTTAAACGAATTCGAAAATGGATAAGCACTAGTGTCGATATTTTTAATGGCCATTTCTGAGTTGGCTGAATTGTTTTTTTGTTGAAATAAATCTCCCATTGGAGTTGATAAAACGAAATGTATTATTGGGTTTACTCGCTTTGCTTTGGGCAGTAAATTATTTGATTCAAAAATAACCCCTGGTAAAATAAAAATTCCTGTTATTGAAAAAAAGATGATTGGATTCTTTTTGGAAAAAAAATTAACCAAATAAAAAATACAGCATGTTGCAGCTAATAATAATAAATTTCCAGCAATAAAAGGAAAATCGATATTCGCTTTCATAGCAAGCTTTGCGTCGGTGCTATTTAAAAAATCAGAATAATATAACCATGGATAATTAAATGGATTGCCTAATACTTGAACAACAGAAATGTTTATTATAGCAACTATGATTGAAAGCAAGGAAATCGTAAAGAAAACAATCAGTATTAAGCGGCGCTGCTTTTTAAGTAACCAATAAGTAATGCCCATTATAAATCCGATGATACCTACATATTCAAAGTCAGGTATAAATGAATGAGATACAGCTACAATGTACTGAATAGGGTTTGCTAATAAGGTGTATTGAATTTGAGCTGTTTGAAGTCGAATCATTAATAATGACAACAAAAAAAATATTGCAATGCTCCAAAAATCTATTGTTCTCTTTTCTGAAATATTTTTTAATGCTTGTTTTTTATATTGTAATCCAAAAATGCATAAAGCCATTAATCCGGTAATGAAAAAAACCAAGCAGCCATAACGAAATAAACTAATATTGTTGCGTGGATTTAAGGTATTCGCATCAGACTTTATTGAAAACAAATTGCTTTCACCAGCTTTTAATAAATAATTTTTTTGATTGTTATCATCTACATAAAACCCTGTTGGGCCAATTAGCGTTAGTTTTTTTTGAAAACCAAAAACCATATTCACAAATGCATCATCAGGAACATTGATAGTGCAAAAAAACACACCCTCCTTGTTTTGCATTTTAGTTTGCATTACTTGGTTGATGATTTGGGTATTGGCGGGAATTGGGGCAATTGTATGCCAATCGTTAATTCCCCAAAAAAGAGCTACTTCTTTAGCACCTGCAGATTGATATTGAATGGTGATTGTTTTGGCGAAAAGGGGAGATTGAATCAATAATATTCCTACAAATAATGCAATTCGTTGAAAGGCTGGAATTAGCGCCCGAAAATTATTGATCTTAAGCAAATCAGCAGTTTTCTGCTAAACGTTTAAAAAGCTGTGATAGTGTAAAAACAAAGGATCTGGCGATTATTTCTAAAAAAAACGTGGATAATGCGTGAATAAGCACTTCGATTCCTATATTTGCAGCCCCGAAAGGGGATTTTCTACGGAAGGTGCGGTAGCTCAGTCGGTAGAGCAAAGGACTGAAAATCCTTGTGTCGCCGGTTCGATCCCGGCCCACACCACCCACACAAATTAAAACCCACGCTGGTCGTGGGTTTTTCTATTTAGTGCGCGGAACAGTGCGCGGTTTGTATCCATTCTCACGATTTATTAATCTTGTTTTCAAGTTCATCTTTTGCGTTCTTTTCTTCCCAATATTTTTTGATGATTACTGCATGTTCAAGTCCACTAGCTTTAATATACTTTTTGAAGTTTTTTTCGGATTTGTGACCAGACATAGCCATAATAGTAGGAATAGGAACTCCCATCAAATACATGTTAGTACAGAACGACCTTCGGGCGGTATGTGTTTGCATCATCATCCATTTTGGTTTTTCTTCCATTACCTTAACTCTTCCACGAGTAATCTGATTTTCAAATGGAACTAGAAATTCAGGAATCCTTTTAGCCAAGTCTTTTAATGTACGATTGAACTCCTGATTAGTCGGACATTGGGGAAGGTTTCCTTTATACTTATCAATGATTCGTCTAACCTGTGGGTGAATAGGTATAGTCACCTTACTATGTACTTTAACTTGATGGGTAGTATAAATTTCATCTACAATAAAGTCAAGGTTCATGTTTGAATAATTACTAAATCGAAGACCAGTATAACAACCCAAAACAAATGTATCACGAACATCTTCTTCCATTTTTGAGTTGAAGGTCTTTAAGTTCATTAACAGTTGAATCTCTTTTTGATAGAATTATTTTAATTCAATATTCTGCTTTTTGAATTAAATAACGATAAGGGCTTCAACGTGTTCTCAGTTAAAAAAATAGTATGAACAATTCAATGGGTTGATAGGTATTACAGAAGTTTTGCAAACTATTACATCATTCACTTATTTAGCGTCCTACTCTATTACACACCTCAATAAGAGCGTAGTATTGTGATAGTTCAATAGAAAAGCAAATTAAATTATACTAAAATGAAAAGAATCATCATTGCCATTTTTGTAATCTGTAGTATGGGTCTCAGTGGCTGCAGTACCTTACAATCACTGAGTAATATTTTATCGGAAGCCGATGCTGCCGGTGCGATTAAAGAAGCACTAATCAATGGGTCTAATTTTGGTGCAAATAGTTTGGGACAGAAAGGCTCATTTAGTAAAGACGTTTTATTAAGTGCCATTTTACCCCAGGAGGCCCAAAAAGTAGTACAAACTTTAGAAAGACTGGGGCTCGCTTCAGAACTCAACCGGTTTACCAATACATTGGATAATGCTGCCATAGACGCAGCTTCCAAATCAGCACCTATTTTTATTGACGGCATCAGCCATATGTCTATCAGGGATGCCATTGGCATTGTAAAAAAAGGTGGTACAGCGGCGACAGATTATTTACGCAGAACAGTAGGCGATACATTGCGTGGGGCAGTAAAACCAATTATGCGCAATGCATTAAATGAATATAAAATTGCCCAGGAATGGGATAAGTTAATTGGCCCGGCTAAACTTTTACTGGGTAATAAGTTGGGCCTGAACCTGAACATCGAGAATATCCTGTCAGTAATGCTAACCAATGAAATGTTCAAAAAAATTGAACAACAGGAGGTTTTGATACGCACTTCTGCGAAGGAGCGAACCTCATCAACCCTTCAACGGGTTTTTGGAAAAGATTGGAATACTGTTTCAACAAGGTAATTTTTTATAACAGGGATGGTATCTCTCTATTTTCACCTTATAATTCCAAACAGCAGCTTTATGAAGAGAAGAAGAAAATAAGTAACGTTTTACTGAATTTTAATAAACTAATAGAGCCAGTTGATCTAAGCTGGTATTACAGATTTTAGATCTAAAAAGGAAACAGGTTTTGAAAACATTTTCTATTGAACCACCTTATTTAATCTTCCTTAGCTTGATTGATGTAAATGTACTAACCATATTAGGTGGAGATAATGGCAATTCAATTGAAGGGGAATTCTCAAGGGATAATATTTTTTTACCCCCATTTGTTTTTGATAATGCAGACTTAACAAATGGCCAGATTCACGAAAAAATTAAACCTTTCCAAAATTTTATTTGGCAAGCTGCAATAAAACGATCACATGATTTAGAAAAACCAATTCGATTTTGGGCCAGCCCCGATTTCAAAGACGCATGGGAGCAATTTATTCAGCTAAAAGTAGATTTTATTAATACAGACAAAATCAATGAGCTGTCTGATTATATGGTATCTCGCAATAAATAGGATTCGCTTTGGAAAGCACGAAGATGCTTGGGTTTAATACCTATCCCTCAAACAGCTATTAATGGAGCTTCTAATTTACCAGGTTATTTAAAACAAAATGCAGGGTGTTAAATCTTTGAAGAGTCGATAACAATTTAGTAATGGCAAATTAATATATGCTTAACACAGCAAAGCTAGTTTCGTGCCCTTATTAAAAATAAATTAAAATTTGAATGAAAAAGATTCTGTTTATATTTCTATTAGCTGCATTGGTATCATGTAAAAAAGATCCAATTAATCCAGAAGAAATAATAGTAAATGAAGATCCTGCTACCTATCAGGAAATCAGTTCAATAAATTTAGGTGGAATAGGTTCAGCTGAGATCACTACATTCGACCCAATCTCTAAAAGATTGTTTGCTGTAAATAATGGGACTTTAAATAAAATAGATGTAATTGATTTTGCTAATCCAGCAAGTATTAAACTTATACATTCTATTCAATTAGCTAACTATGGAGGATATGTTAATAGTGTAGATGTAAGCAATGGTAAATTAGCTGCAGCAATTGAATCAATCAATAAACAAGACGTTGGGAAAGTAGTTGTTTTTAATACTACTTCCTATGCCGAAGAAAAAGTAATTACTGTTGGTTCTTTACCTGATATGGTAACATATAGCCCCGATGGAAAATTTATTATTACCGCAAATGAGGGTGAACCCAATGCAAATTATACTGTTGACCCTGAAGGAACTATTTCGATTATTAGTGTAGACAATAATTATAGTGTAACTACTATTAATTTTGCTTCATTTGAATCTCAATTGAATGCCTTAACTGCTGGTGGATTTAGAATTGCTGGATTAGGAAGAAATTTTGTAAAAGATATAGAGCCAGAGTATATTACTGTTTCTAGCGATTCTAAAACAGCTTGGGTTACTTTACAAGAGAATAATGCAATAGCTGAGGTAAACCTTACTACAAAAGCAATTACTAAAATAATGCCATTGGGTTTCAAAGATTTTAATACTGCTGCAAATGGCACAGATGTAAGTGATAGAGATGGTGGAATCAATTTTGCACCTTGGAAATTCTTGGGTATCTACATGCCGGATGCAATTACTTCTATGCTATATAATGGCACTACTTATTTATTTACTGCGAATGAAGGCGATTCAAGAGAGTATACTGGTTTTTCTGATATCAGAAGATTATCTACAGCAACCTTAGATCCCATCGCTTTTCCTAATGGATCCACTTTAAAGCAAGATGCTCAAATGGGGCGTTTAAATATGATCAGTACTAGTGGAGATACCGATAATGATGGCGATTATGATGTGCTCTATGGAATGGGGTCTCGATCATTTAGTATTTGGAATGCTTCAACCGGTGCTCAAGTATTTGATAGTAAAAACGAATTAGATGTTCAAGCAAAAGCCTTGAACTTTTATGACGATTTAAGAAGCGACGATAAATCTGTTGAACCTGAATCTATTACTTTAGGAAAAGTTGGTTCCAAAACATTGGCTTTTGTTGGATTAGAAAGAGCTGATGCAATTGCCATATATGATGTAACAAATCCAACTGCTCCCGTTTTTGTTAAAATGATCGCTACTGGTGATGCTCCTGAAGGTGTATTATTTATTCCTGCATCTAAAAGCCCAATTCAACAAAGTTTGTTGGTGGTAAGTAGTGAAAATGATGGAGTTTTAAAGATATACAAAGCCAATAAATTATAAAAAGCGTTGCATAATCTTAACTCTACAATAAATCAAACGCATTGATTTATTGTAGAGTTACTTTTTTTAGATAATACCCATTAGGATCAACAGTTGGTGGCGTTGTGCTTATTATTTTAATACCTTCTTTGCCCAGCATCATTCTTTCAGATTTTCCATTAACGATTAATTCTACAGGCAAGTCCATAAAATAATTATTGAGCTTGATCTGATATTGTTGATAGCCGATTTCTTTAACGCTAAAATCCAACACATTTGTTGTTCTTAAATGAAAATCGAAAAATGGTTTGAGCGAGTAACCCGCAGCTCCACTAAATAATTGTTCAACATCAGTAGAAGTAACAAAATTATCATAAGTATATGCGGGGTCAGTGGCTAGTTTTTTTAATGTTGGGAAGAAAATATCGTCACCAATTACAAAACGCAAACTGTGCATGAAGAAAGAACCCTTGGTATAAATATCATTGCCGGCATAAGTTTCATCTTCGGATAATTCTTCTCCACCCACCATTGGTTTTTTATACTTGATACTTCTTTTGTGTTTGGCAATGATTTCATTATATGCTTCTTGCCCTCCTAATTCATAATGTGCCAATGCTTCTGCATAAGTACCGATCCCTTCCTGAATCCACATATGGGCCCAGTCTTTGTTGGTTACTTTATTGGCCCACCACTCGTGCGCATACTCATGAAATAAATTATCAGAATATTCATGCCCACCAATAGTTACGTATTTAAACTGATTGTTGAATGTGATCATTGTTTGGTGTTCCATTCCCGAATTAGGTACTTCTGCGATACCTATTTTTTCTTTGTACCATGGGTACTCACCAAAATATTTTTCTAAAATTTTACTGTCGCGAATTTTTGTTTCAATCAACTTTTTTGCATGCATGGTATCTTCCATCAACACATAAAACTCAATGGGAACAACATGATTATTAATAGTAGTATAACTATCTTTTGCTACATAGTATTTTCCAATATTAAATACAATGCAATAATTACTGATGGTATAATTGGTTTTCCAGGAGAATGTTGTTTTATTGTTTTTAGTAATTGTTTTTTGTAACAACCCTGGCCCGGCAACAGACAATCCATTCGGAACGGTGATGTTTAAATCAGCTCCTTTATTGGGCTCGTCGCTTGGATGGTCTTTGCAAGGAAAATACAATCGGCCGCCCTCTTTTTGAATATTAATAGAAACCCAATCGTTTCCACTCTTGTCTTTAGACCAGGTGAAACCACCAAGCCATGGTGGCTTTACAGCAATAGGTGGGTTACCCCCATAAACAATATCTACATCGTGCTTACCTGTTTTAAAAGATGTGCCAGTAATATATATCAGATCATAATTTTGTTCAAAGGAAGCCGCTTTTTTATCTACGGTGATTTTTTCAACCTTCAATAAGTGAACCAAGTCTAATAAAATAGTATCGGTGGTCTGAGATAAATTGAGTGTTACGATCGTATTTCCTTGGATTGATTTATTGACAATATTTACATCAAGATTGATGGTATAATGTCTGATATCCATTATTGCTTGCAGCGGTTTTAGTTTTCCTCCAGAAGACATATAACCAATGTCTAAGCCCTGCGAAAAAATGGTTTGTACAAAAAACAAGGCGGTGGTTATCAAGTATAGTTTCAGGTGCGCCGGATGAGGTTTAATAGATATCATGTTTGAAATTTCTATATTAAATATAACCTATTTTTGTATAAAAGAACTAGTATGGAATCCATGTCAGCAACTGACTTTAAAGCTAATTTTTCTAAAGTATTTAAAAGAATACTTAAGGGAGAAGAAGTAGCTATTTCATATGGGAAGAGAAAAGAAATAGTTGCTAGAATTATACCAGGGTCAGGCGAAAAAAAGCAAAAAAGAAAAATAGGCATTTTTGAAGCAACAGGTAAGGTTGTTATTAAGAAGAATTTCTCCATTACAGAAGAGGAATTTCTTGGATCATGAGCATCAATTATTTGGATTAAGATTGGTCAGTGGGAGATAGAGAATCACTTCTTCTCAAACAATAAAAAATGTTGAATCGGTAAAAAGTCGCCGCGATAACTCAATTCAAAACCATTCGCACCTAATTCTTTTTTCAATTGTTCCACAGTTGTTTTATGCAATGGCTTGATAGGAATTGTTGGGTCTTCACCACGGTATTCAATCAACAATATTTTACCATCTTTTTTCAAAGCAGTTTTGATGGACTGCAACATTTCATGAGGATATTCTAATTCGTGATACACATCTACCATAATAGCCAAGTCAATACTATTTGCGGGCAGATTGGGATTTCGTTCCGAGCCTTTTATAACAGCAATTACCGTATCGCGAAGGGCTGCTTTTTTTTGAGCCAAAAAATCGAGTAACTCATCTTGCACATCTACAGCATATACTTTTCCTTTCGGAACCTTTGCTGCAATCTTAAAACTATAATAACCTGTACCTGCGCCAATATCTGCCACTACAGCATTCTTGGGTAAATTCATTTTTTGAATGGCCAACTTTGTGTTCTCTTCTTCTTGTCGGGTATCTCGCTCTAACCAATCACTACCAGCAGCACCCATCACATACGATATTTCTCTCCCTAAATAATATTTACCAATACCATCGTAGGATTTTTTTTGATAAGTATAAATCGTATCAGAAGCAGATTGAATAGGAGTAGCGGCAGATGCTGATTGAAGCATGCATATCAATCCAAGAGTAAAAAAACAAAAGCACATTTTCATACAATAGCATTAAGCGTAAAGTTAACAACAATGATCTACCTCAAAAGTTACCTCTCTATCAAAAAAATTCGTTCCAATCAAAGGTTTGTATGTAAATATTTTATTATCTTGTTTTGTCTTCTCCGTTATTTGTGCGTATTATATTAAACAACAAATCAACCTCAACCCAACCAACATGCATTCAACTAACAATCCCTCTGCTTTAGTTGCTGCTGCTACTGCTTTAGAGCCTGTAACCAATTCAGAACGCATTATTCCTCTTGATATCATGAGGGGTATTGTGCTTTGCGGCATCTTATTAATGAATATTACTGGTTATGGCTTGTATGAAGCATATAGTAACCCAACGATTACAGGCGGCTCTACTGGTTGGGATCTCTATGCCTGGATTACAACAAATATGTTTTTTGAAGGAACTATGCGCGCCTTATTCTCCTTATTATTTGGCGTGGGTACCTATATTGTTTTAGATCGGCTAACTAAAAATCATGCAGGTATTAAAGCAGCAGATATTTATTTTAGAAGACTCATGTGGATGCTGATTTTTGGATTGATTCACGGATATCTCTTACTATGGGTTGGAGAGATTTTATTTAATTACGCTCTCATGGGTTTTTTGCTGTATTCATTTAGAAATATGGCTCCCAAATATTTAGTTTGGATGGCCTTATTACTTTTTTCTATCGGCTCTCTTTGGAACTATACGGAATATAAAGAGGACAAGAAATTTATAGCTAATCTAGCCATTGCACAAGAAATGAAAGCTGCCGGTAAAGAATTAACCGATGAATTAAAAGAAGCAACAGCTAGATGGGAGAAAATAGAAAACAAAAAAACACCCAAAGCAATTGAAGCATACAATAATAAAATGCACAAAGGGTACTTTGATTTAGTAGCTCATTTATCACCTACCAACAGAGAATTTAATTCTTCATTTGTTTACAGATACGATGTTTGGGATATACTAAGTATGATGTTATTGGGTATTGCTTTTTTCAAATGGAATTGGTTTTCCGGACAAAAATCTTATCGCTTTTATGCCTTATTGATGCTCATTGGTTATGCTGTAGGACTTACTGTTAATTATTATGAGGTAACCACCATTATAAAAGACAATTTTTCTTTAATTGCTTTTTCAAAAACCAATATCACTTACGACTTAGGAAGGATGGGCATGTCCATAGGTCATATAGGGCTCATTATGACATTTGCTAAATCACCTATTCTTGGCTGGCTTAAATTGCGTATTGCCGCAGTGGGTAAAATGTCTTTGACAAACTACATGATGCACTCAGTGATTTGTATGATTGTTTTTACGGGCGTAGGGTTTAGTATGTTTGGCAAACTGCAACGCCACGAATTGTATTATGTGGTTTTTGCTATTTGGATTTTTCAATTGATTCTCAGCCCTATATGGTTGAAGTATTTTCATTTCGGACCAATGGAATGGCTATGGAGAAGATTGAGCTATCAATACAAGCCGCCGTTTAGAAAATAAATTCCATAAATTGTAGCATGCTTTATTACTCAAAACGGAATTTGCTATTCTTCACAATATTTTTTATTGTATTAAGTGGATATACTCAAACCACTTATTATATAACAGCACCAAGGGTTTTTGATGGCAATCAAATGCATGAGAATTGGGCCGTACTTGTAAAGGCCGATAAAATTATTGCGGCAGGCCCCGCAGCGGAAATCAATATTCCTGTTGGCGCAACCAAAATTAATTATCCGAATGCAACGATTTGTCCAGGCTTGATTGAAGGACATTCTCATATGCTGCTCTATCCTTACA
>JANOZT010000026.1:0-18898 GCA_031429515.1 Sphingobacteriia bacterium | reverse complement strand
AGATGCTGATAATTTAGATGGCTATTTTAAAGATCCTTACTTTTCGGATCGTTTTTCTATGGCTCACATTGGTTTAGAATTTGCACTGGGTGATAGCAAAAAACCTCAATTGGCTAGACACAATGCTCCAGCACAATTATCTAGCAATATGAACAGCGCTGATGATGCAATGAAAGCCTCATTAGCTGCTAGTGAAGAACGTTATAATCAACGTTTGGCAGAAGTTGCTAGTTTAAGCGATCAGATAAACAAAATGAAAATGGATAGCGATGGAGATGGCGTGAGCGATTATTTTGATAAATGTCCTAATACCCCTAAAACGGATAAAGTAGATGGTGCAGGATGTACGCTACCAGTTCCTCCTCCTTCAAGAGAGACAATCATTGATAATAACAACACAATATATAATAATAATAACAGCAACAATAATGACAAAAACAATAAGAATAACAATAATTATGTCATTACTGGAGAAGATAGAAAAACAGTGGATAGTAAAAAATTAGGTAATCTTGAATTTGATTTTGGTAAAGCAACCATTAGAAAAAGTTCATTCAATTATTTAAACAGTGTAGTCGATTTATTGAATCAAAAAGGTATCCAGTTGAAATTAGATGGCCATACAGACAATGTAGGTAGTGATGAATTTAATATGAATTTATCTAGAAACAGGGCAGAAGCTGTAAAAGATTATATGATCAATAGAGGCGCAAAAACTGCTAAAATAGCGGCTGAAGGATTTGGAGAATCTAAACCAATAGAAACTAACAAAACTGATAGTGGTCGTCAAAAAAATAGAAGAGTAGAATTTACTATATACTAGAGAAACCAAGGTCAATAAAAGCCGTTTCAATTATTATTGGAGCGGCTTTTTATTTTAATGCTTTCACATCAACCCTACTTGGGGTTTCTTTCCCACTTACAATACCTCTTGCACTCATTGCAATCGATTTAATGATCTGGGTCATATTGGGAATATTCAATGTGCCAATTTCATCGGATACTTTATGATAATTAGCTTCACTATCCATTTTAGAAGTGGAAATCGTATGAGCTGGCACACCTAATCTAGCTAATGTTGCATTATCTGAACGATAAAACAACTGTTGATCAGGATAAGGATCTGGATAAAAATTAAATGAAGTACCCGCTAAGTTTTTTTGTAAGATGGTTCCCATATCGGTTTTCTCAAAACCAGTAATATAAGCGCTATTATTCCCCCACTTACTTTCGGTTCCGATCATTTCTATATTGAACATTGCTTTAACATCAGCTGGATCAAATTGCTTAGAAAAATAAGTTGCTCCAAATCCACCCACTTCTTCTGCAGTGAATGCAGCAAAAACCAAGGTACGCTCATTGTTGTTCATCATTCTATAATACTTGGCCAGTAACATTACAGCTGTTGTTCCTGCAGCATCATCATTGGCACCATTATAAATAGAATCATTGTTTACGGTTTTCTTACTATCAATACCTAAATGATCATAATGTCCGGAGAAAATAACATATTCATTTGGCAAAGATTTGCCTGGAATAATTCCAACTACATTACTCAAAGGCTGAGTAGATATTTCATGTTTAGCTTGTATGGTAAACTTGGAAGGAATTGCTTGAGATAAAATAAAAATTACGGAATTGTCGGATTGAAACATATTTGATTTCATTCTTACTAGTCTACTAAAATTGGCTGCATAAGAACTATCTACCAATACAATACAATTTTTTGCTAAACTGCTGTATTTTCTGGCTTCTGTATTAAAATTATCCGCTTTGGTAATTCTTACTAATTCATATCCTGATTTTTCATTAATGAGTAAATCGGACTTGCAAGTGATGGCAATAATATTTTTGGTATCAATTTCATTTCCATCAAAATTGGCTGAAGCACTGATAAAGTTGGCTTTCACCATATTGAAGGATTGTAGGAAATTACCATTTTGTTTGAAAGTTTGAAGCCCAGATTTCTTGAACTCATCGGCTATAAAAGCAGCTGCTTTTTCTATACCCGGAGAGAAAGTTCTTCTTCCTTGCATATCATCAGCAGATAATGTTTTTTCAATTCTTTCAACTTCAGCAGCATTGATAATGATATCAATATTTTGTGCAGTAACTACACTTGCACAAAACAACACCGTAAATAAACCAACAATTTTTCTCATAATTTTTAATTCATCTTTCTTAATTCTTCTTTCTTAATTCTTCTTTCTTCTTTCTTCTTTCTTAATTCTTCTTTCTTCTTTCTTAATTCTTCTTTCTTCTTTCTTCTTTCCTAAAGGCTCATCATCTCTTTAAACTTCACCGTTTGCCTTCTACTTACTTCAATTTTTTCTCCTCCCTTTAAGTCTACAATTAATCCACCATTAAAATAAGGTTCAATTTTTTCGATCCAACGAAGGTTAATGATGTGCTTACGATTGGCCCTAAAAAACATCCTATCATCCAATCTTTCTTCTAATGCATTCAGGGATTTTAAAATCAACGGCTTGTTGGTTCCAAAGAAAACTTTTGCATAATTCCCCACACTTTCAAACAATCTTATTTCACCCAATTTCACAAACCAACAACGTTCTCCATCTTTCACAAAAACCTGATCGTATTCAGTTAATGGGCCTCTGTTAACGCCAGCTAATCCTACATTTTCTTTAAATAGTTCAGCATGCAATTTTTGGATAGCATCACTTAATCTTTTTGGTTCGATGGGTTTCAACAAATAATCCAACGCATTCACTTCAAATGCTTTAATTGCATATTCATCATAGGCAGTAGTAAAAATAACTTTGGGGGCTTTTTCTACTTCGGCCAATAAATCGAACCCTGTTTTGCCTGGCATTTGAATATCCAAAAAAATCAAATCAGGATTCAAAGTTTCTATTTTTTCAATACCCTCATCTACATTTGCAGCTTCATCAATCACTTCAATATCGCCATGATCTTGTAACAACTTTTTAAGTTCATTACGAGCTAAGCGTTCATCATCAATAATAATTGCTTTAATAGCCATATATATTTAATTTTTAACTACAACAGAAGAATCATGAACAGGCATAATAATCATGGCTTCAACCAAATTGTTTCCTTTATCACAAATAGTAAAATTGGCTTTTCTTCCGAATAATAAATTCAATCGATTGTGTGTACTACTAATTCCAAATCCATCAGTTAAATCGTTTTGCACAAATGTTCCTGTATTCTGCACAATCACTTCGTGGTGGTTGTCTTTGAAATCTGAAATTATTTTTACCAATCCGCCCTGCTTGTGCTTGCTTATTCCGTGTTTAATAGCATTTTCCACTAAAGTTTGCAACATCATTGGAGGGATGGGTTGATCTAAAGTATCTTCATCAATATCAAATTCAACCATTAACCTATCCTCAAAACGAATATGTTCTAAAGCTAAATAATCTTTTACAATATTCAATTCTTTTTCGAAAGGCACGGTGGTTAACTTTTCGGATTGCATACTGCTTCTCAATATATTACTTAGCTCAGTAATAGCTGTTCTTGCTCTTTCAGGATTTTCGTCTACCAATGCGCGAATACTATTCAATGCATTAAAAATAAAATGAGGGTTGATATGAGATTTGATGGTATTGAGTTCTAATTCTTTTACCAAGCTCTCCAATTTTACTTTCTGTATTTCAATTTTTGTACCCAGTTCTATATAATGCCATAAATAATAGATAGATACCCAAACCAAAATCAAAGGAGAGTCCGAAACAAGATTCACCAAAAACCTTTTTTCAACAGAAACTTTTGTTTTAGGATTATACAAACCCCACCATTCTGCCAAAGCACTGTTGGTTAAATTAAACAATACTAAAATGATCAAGAGTATTACAGTAAACAATGCCCATTTCTTTGATAATTCGGGTGGTCTTAATTTAAAAGCTTTGATTAATTCCCTAAGAATATGGGTAAAGAACAATCCAGTAACAATAATGACCAATAGTTTTGGATAGAAAATGGTGTTGATCTTGCTGTCGAAAACAAAGGCAAAAAATACCATTGTTAACCCATACATCATCCAACCACCAATTTGGCACCACCAATATAAAACTGCTTTTCGTTGATTCCTCATGTTCTACAAAGATAATTTTAGACGGCCCATATGAACTTAATTTAGGACTAAAGGCAAATTAGTGTGCTAATTGGCTAAAAATATTGTTTTCTATCACCGAACCATCGGTGTATTTGAGTGTTTTATTGCTGAGTTGGGGCATTTGGGCCCAAAATCGTATTTTTACCCATTAAATAAATATACATGGAGTTCATTCCAGGACCATTGTTAAAAAATATTAATAGCCCATCGGATCTTAAGCAATTAGGAAGGGAACAACTTCATCAGGTTTGTGATGAATTAAGGCAATATATCATTGATGTGGTGAGTGTACAAGGTGGTCATTTTGCTGCCAGTTTGGGTGTTGTTGAATTAAGCGTTGCCCTTCATTATGTATACAATACTCCTTATGACCAATTGGTATGGGACGTGGGTCATCAGGCTTATGGTCATAAAATTCTAACTGGTAGAAGAGACAATTTTTCTAGTAATAGAAAATACAATGGATTAAGTGGTTTCCCAAAAAGATCAGAGAGTGAATATGATACATTTGGAGTAGGGCATTCTTCTACTTCTATTTCTGCAGCATTGGGAATGGCAATGGCTGCAAAATACAGGGGTGAAAACAGAAAATCCGTTGCAGTTATTGGGGATGGATCTATGACAGCGGGAATGGCATTTGAAGCAATGAATCATGCTGGCGTAGCAGATAGTGATGTATTGATTATTCTAAATGATAACTGTATGAGCATCGACCCCAATGTTGGTGCTTTAAAAGAATATTTAACGGATATTTCTACATCACCTACATACAATAAAGTACGAGATGAGATTTGGAATATCATGGGCAAATTACCCATTGGTAAAAACTTTTCTAGAGACATGGCCAGTAAGTTAGAAGCCAGTATCAAAGGAGTTGTTAGCAAGAGTAGTAATTTATTTGAAGCATTGAACCTGCGTTATTTTGGCCCAATTGATGGACATAATATTTCTAAACTGGTAGATACTTTAAAAGATTTAAAAGAAATGCCAGGCCCGAAAATTTTACACATTGTAACGGTAAAAGGAAAGGGTTATGCTTTGGCAGAGAAAGACCAAACTAAATGGCATGCACCAGGTTTATTTGATAAAGTAACTGGTGAAATATTTAAGAAAAAAATAGACTCACCACAACCTCCAAAATACCAAGATGTATTCGGTCATACTATGATAGAATTGGCCGAAATGAATGATAAAATAATGGGGGTTACACCAGCAATGCCAAGTGGTTCATCATTAAAATTCATGATGGAAAAAATGCCCGATCGCGCATTTGATGTTGGTATTTGTGAGCAACATGCAGTTACAGTTAGCGCTGGTATGGCCACACAAGGATTAAGGGTATTTTGTAATATTTATTCTTCTTTCATGCAACGTGCATACGATCAAGTGGTGCATGATGTTGCTATACAAAAATTACCTGTAGTATTTTGTTTAGATAGAGCAGGATTGGTTGGCGAAGATGGACCAACGCATCATGGATGTTACGATATACCATATATGCGTTGTATACCACATATGGTAGTGAGTGCCCCAATGAATGAAAAAGAATTGCGTAACCTTATGTACACTGCACAATTGGATAATAATAAATATCCTTTTGTAATTCGTTATCCAAGAGGTGAAGGTGTAATGACAGAATGGAAAACACCATTCGAAGAAATTACCATAGGCAAGGGAAGAAAATTAAAAGATGGAAGAGAGATTGCCATATTAAGTTTCGGACATCCTGGAAATTTTGCACAAGCGGCTATTCGTCAACTCAGAACAGAAGGAATTGATCCAGCACATTACGATCTACGCTTTGTAAAACCAATTGATGAAGACTTATTACACGAAGTTTTCAGCAACTACCAAAAAATAGTTACTGTTGAAGACGGAACTGTTATAGGTGGATTTGGTTCTGCAGTTTTAGAATTCATGAACGCCAACAACTATCAGGCAGAAGTAACCATATTGGGCATTCCAGACCGATTAGTGGAACATGGAACAACTAAAGAATTGCACCGCGAATGCGCTTACGATGCACAAGGAATTGCTGATGCAGTAAGGTTGTTAATGAGCGAGAAAGTTTTAGTTAAGAATTAAGTATAAAGAGATAAGAATTAAGAGATAAGAAAGATGAATTAAGAGATATGAATTAGGCATAGATCTTTAAAAACTCATAATTCTTAATTCATAATTTATAATTCTTCTTCTGTTATGCCTTCGTCGGCAATATCGGCAGTCCGATTATCATTCCATTCAACAATGAAATTATTCATGCCTTGGCCAACCAATAATTTCATGAATTTTTGTTGAGATAATTCGAGTATAGAAAGGAATAGGAAAATGGCGTGAATACGATCTTCGCAGATCTCGAATACTTTTTCGAATGCAACGGTTTTTTCTTTGGCAACAAAGTCGAGCATATAATCTCGGCTTCCTTCCATAGTATAATTGTAACGAACAACAGTATGTACTGGTTTATTTTGTCTGTCGTGAACTCGCTGCATTACTTTTTCAAATGACTTCATCAATTTGAACAAAGTAATATTTTGAATTTCGGTTCCTTCAGAAGCTTCCTCTCCTATTTCTGCAATTTCTTTTTGAAGGTTTCCACGTTTTACCATGAGCATTCTCATAGCTTCCATTTCAGCCATTTGAACAGCTGCTTCTTTAAATCGTTTGTATTCAAGAATTTTATCGATCAATTCTTGACGAGGATCTACTTCATTTCCGGATGCATCAATTTCTTTTCGAGGCAATAATAATCGAGCTTTAATTCTCATCAAGGTTGAAATGAAGAGAATAAATTCGCTGCTCAATTCAATATTCAATTTTTCAGAACTATGAATAAAGTCTAAAAAATCGTTGATGATTTTGGTAATCGGAATATTATAAATATCCAATTCGTCTCTTTCTATGAAAAATAACAAAAGGTCGAATGGGCCTTCAAACTGATCTAACTTAATCTGATAATTTACTGCACTCACTTCAAATACATTGATTGATACAAAGAAACAGAAACAGGCTTTAAAAAAGCCTGTTTTGTTAAATAGTTATCCACCAAAAAGGGAGTTATTTTTTCAAGGAATCCCTTATTTCCATCAATAAAGCATCAGTACTAGATGGTGCAGCAGGTTCTGCGGCAGGCTCTTTTTTAGTTTTATTAATTGCTTTAATTACCATAAATACGGCAAAAGCAACTACTACAAAATCAATTAGATTGGTAATAAATGTGCCGTACTTCACAGAAACTTCAGCAACAGCAGGTGTTACTACTTTTCCAGCAGCGTCTTTTACTGCTTCAACGGCATCTTTTAAAACCAATCTTTTATCGTTAAAATCTATTCCTCCGGTAAGCATTCCGATTAGTGGCATAACCATACCATCTACAAAAGAGGATACAATTTTACCAAATGATGCACCCATTACGAATGCAACAGCAGTGTCAACCAAATTACCTCTAACGGCAAATTCTTTGAATTCTTTTAACATTCCCATAATAAAGCGTTTTAGTTAATTTAATAAATCTACAAAAAATTAATTATTACTCAAATTGAAACATATAATTGCATCTTTGACTAAATATTACACTTGGGAAAGAAAATCATTAATTGGCTGATCTTTTTAGTACTCTCATTGATATGGGGCAGTTCCTTTATTTTAATGAAAGGAGGAATGAATGTATTAAGCCCCTACCAAGTAGCTTCTATTCGTATTATGAGTGCTGGCATTATTCTATTGCCTTTTGCAATCAAAGCATTTAAACATATCCCTGCAGAAAAAAGGTTGTTGGTGATTTTTTCTGGTTTATTGGGCAGTTTTTTTCCAGCCTATCTTTTCTGCATTGCAGAAACAAAAATTGACAGTGCACTAGCAGGCATTTTAAATGCATTAACTCCTTTATTTGTAATAGTTACCGGAATTGGATTCTTTCAGCTCAAAGTAAAATTGAATCAAATTGTAGGAATTATTATTGGATTTATTGGATTGGCTTTATTAGTTGCAGCTGGTTCTAATATAAGTTTACAATACATTGGATTTTCTTTGTTGGTGCTATTGGCCACATTGTTTTATGGCATCAATGTAAATATGGTGGGCAAACATATGCAAGGAATTGGCTCTTTAGAAATTGCGGCTATGGCATTTATTTTTTTAATAGTTCCTTGTGCATTGATTTTGCAATTTACAGGCTTCTTTGCTTTGCCATTATCTGAAAAGGATTATTTACAATCAGCTTTGGCATCTGCCATATTGGGAGTATTTGGTACAGCAATCGCTTCCATACTTTTTTATATGTTGGTAAAACGTGCTGGTGCACTCTTTGCTTCAACTGTTACTTATGGTATTCCTTTTGTGGCAATAGGTTGGGGCATTTGGGATGGAGAGCATGTAAACCTTCAACAAGTAGTATGCCTAGCCATTATTTTAGTTGGTGTATATCTAGTAAATAAAAAAACTAAATAGCCATCATTTCTTTCTCTTTAGCAGCCAAATGTTTGTCTACTAAAAGAATAAATTTATCGGTAGATTCTTGAATATTTTTTTCTGCATCTTTTGCTGCATCTTCACTTAAACCATCTTTCTGTAATTTCTTCACTTGCTCAATAGCATCCCTTCTGATATTTCTGATTGCTACTTTAGATTGCTCTCCTTCTCCACTGGCTTTCTTAAATAATTCTTTTCTGCGTTCCTCGGTTAGAGGAGGCATAAATAATCGAATCTGGCTGCCGTCGTTTTGTGGTGTGATGCCAATATTGGCGGCCATGATTGATTTTTCTATGGCTTGTAACATATTTTTTTCCCAAGGCTGAATACTGATTGTGCGAACATCCAAGACCTGAATATTGGCTACCTGATTAATGGCAGTAGGAGTTCCATAATAATCTACATTCAAACCATCTAACATGGCTGGGCTGGCTTTGCCTGCACGAATTTTCACCAATTCAGCTTCTAAATGCTGAATACCTTTTTGCATACTATCTGTTGCATCTTCTAAGATCAATTCTAAATCTTCCGTCATATTACCTGTTTAATAGCCGCAAATCTACTGAATCATTTTAAATTAATCCTTATCTGCCACTTTTACATCCGGAGAAGTATAGGCCCTAAAACTATTCAAGCCTTTTTGGAAAATATTGGCATCGTTGTAATCATCTTCCCGTTTAACGATATGCAATTTTCTTTTCGAATGTTGTTGATATCTTAAAAATGCAATACCTCCAAAAAAACAAATATTTTGAATGAGTATTACTTTGGTTGTTCCTAGTGGAAGTAAAAAATAACTTAATACAACAAATAGTATAGTTAATAAAGACAAGGTAAGTGTTACAGACATATGAGACATCCCTCTATCCAAAAGTAAATGATGAATATGATTTCGATCAGGTGAAAAAGGAGATCTTCCATGTAAGATTCGAATGGCAAAAACCCTCAATGTATCCATTAATGGAACCAATAATACACCAAAGCCCATCGCTGGAGACGCCAATACGGGAAGAATTCTAGAGCTTTCTGCTGTATTGATAAAATGAATAACTAATATGGCATTCACAACCCCAATGAGCATGGCTCCCGTATCTCCCATAAATATTCTTGCAGGAGAATAATTATAAATTAAGAATGCAGCCAAAGCAGCTGAAAAACTAAATCCAAATAAAGCATAATAAAATTCTCCACTCATTAAGGCAAAAAAAGCGAAGAAAGAAGAAGTAATAATTCCAATACTTCCTGCCAATCCATCCACTCCATCAATCAAATTAAATGCGTTCACAATTACGATGATTGTAAAGAAAGACAATAAAACACTCAACGTACTATCAATATGCTGTATTCCTAAAAATCCATGCATATTATCTATGACTAAATTGGCTTTAAAAATCAAAATAGCTGCAACAGCTAATTGACCCAATAATTTTTTGAATGGAGTTAGTATTAAAATATCATCCTTGATACCAAAAAAGAAAATTACCATAAAAGCAGTCACATAATATTGAAAGGTTGAAGCGGCTGCTTTGTCGGTTAAATCTACCATCAATAATAAACCCATGATAAAGCCTGCAAAAATGCCCAATCCTCCAAGTGATGGAACTGGAGTGGCATGAATTTTTCTTTCACCCGGTAAATCAAACAATTTCTTCATGTTCGACACCTGGATGATCACAGGAATTGCATAAAACGTAATTACGAAGGCAATTACTGCCCCCAGCAAAATATTTTCCATTTGTTGGGTATTAAACGTTGTTTTTCAAGGATTGGTATATAAAAATAGTTCTTTATTATTGGATCACCGGTTTGCAAACTTAATCATTGCTTTTTTTGTCCGCTATACCAATATTCTAGTATTTTACTTTTTATAATGATACAATTGGTTTTATCTTCGCTGCTCAATCCAAAATAACCCCTTTCATATGGCAAGTATTGATGATTTGAAGAAAATAACCAGTCAAGTAAGAAGAGATATAGTTAGAATGGTACATGCCGTTCAAAGTGGTCACCCTGGAGGATCTCTTGGCTGCGCCGATTTTTTGACTGCACTTTATTTTCATTCGATGCATCATCATACCGATTTTAAAATGGATGGAATAAATGAAGACCTATTCTTTTTATCGAATGGTCATATTTCACCAGTATTTTATTCCGTTTTAGCCCGTTCTGGCTATTTTGATGTGAAAGAATTAGCCAGTTTCAGAAAAATAAATACCCGTTTACAAGGTCATCCTACAACACACGAGCACCTTCCAGGTGTAAGAATTGCCAGCGGTTCATTAGGTCAGGGCATGAGTGTTGCTATTGGAGCTGCTCTAACCAAAAAGCTGAATAAAGATCCTCATTTGGTATTTTCATTACATGGTGATGGTGAATTACAAGAAGGACAAAATTGGGAAGCTATTTTATTTGCTCCGCACAACAAAGTAGACAACCTGATTATTACCATTGACGTAAATGGTCAACAGATCGATGGACCAACCAACAAAGTCTTGAGTTTAGATAGTTTGAAAGCCAAATTTGAAGCATTCAATTGGGCTGTTTTAGCAATGAATGGCAATGATATGGATGATGTAGTGTCTGTTTTAGATAAAGCAAAGTCAATGACTGGTCAAGGAAAACCAATTTGTATTTTGATGAAAACTGAAATGGGAAAAGGCGTTGATTTTATGGAAGGAAGTCATGAATGGCATGGAATTGCTCCAAACGATGAACAATTAGCCAAGGCTTTGGCGCAGTTGCCGGAGACTTTAGGAGACTATTAAAGAATTAAGTAAGAAGAATTATGAATGAAGAATTAAGCGTTACTGAGTTATTATTTAATTGGATTCTTGAGTTATTGGGTTATTTTTTGTTGGATTTTTAGGTTCGAAGAGAATAAGAGGCCCTGCTGGATTTTCTAGCGGTGATCCATGCGGCAGAAAATGCAATACAACTCACTGTTACAAATACCAATAGATAATCGGTTATAGCTGTTTTTACAGGATAATAGTCAATAATAAAAGTTGACCCTCCTAATTTGATCAAATGAAACTGTATTTGCAACCAACAAATACTTGTTGCCAATAATAATCCAAGTCCGGTTCCTATTCCTGCCAATAATAAACCTTCCAACAAAAAAATCTGTTGGATTCTAGTATTGTCTGCACCAATAGCTTTTAACACAGCAATGTCTTTTTGTTTTTCTAAAACCAACATCGTTAAAGCTCCGATCATATTGAATGCAGCAACTACTAATATCAAAGAAAGTATGGCATAGATCACCCATTTTTCCATCTGCATAACTGCATATAAAGATTGGTTTTGCTCGTAACGAGTTTGCACTTTGTATCCTGTACCCAATAATTGTTGTAAATCATTTTTTACCTGTAAATCTTCTCCATTGGTTTTTATTTCGATAGCACTATACTCATCCTCCGACATATCCAACATGTACTTTAAAAATGCCAAATTGGTAAATGCATATTTGTCATCGAAGTCTTGTTGAATTACAAATGTTCCAGTTGGTTTAACTATATAAGAATTCAATCCATCTGAGGAATTCAATGAAGCTGCATTTTGATTAGGCATATACAGAATGGTGGGCGTGATGCCACGGTAAACGTCCACTCCTGCTGCGTTCTCAATGCCTGCACCCATAACAATTCCAGGGTTTTCCCGATCACCAATACCAAAATTTCCATGCTTTACATATTTGGAAATGTTATTGATGGCATTGTAATTCGCCTCCACTCCTTTTACAGTTACAATGGTTTGATAATTACCCATCAACAATGCTTTCTCTTCTGCAATAAAACTAATTGCAGCAATATTCTTCACTCCTTTGATCTGCTTTAATTGATCGGTGGAAATATGAAATGTTTTTGATTGAGCAGGTACTATTTTTACAGATGCATAAAAATCTCCGTATAGTCCTTTTACCAAATCTTCAAACCCATTAAATACACTTAATATAATGATCAACGAAGCTGTTCCTACAGCAATAGCAGTAACTGCAATCCAAGCAATAATATTGATTGCATTGGTTGATTTTTTTGATCTAAAATAGCGCCAGGCGAAAAGCAGATTCAAATGAAGAATTATGAATTATGAATTAAGAATTATGAAATACTATTCAGTGTCTTTGGGGCTAGTTCCGCCCTCATTAATTTCTTTAAACACTTGCTCCATTTTAAATACATAATCTAAAGTGTCATCGTTGTAAAAATGAATCACCGGAATTCTTCTTAATTGGTTTTTCATTCTTTCCGCTAACTCCTTTTTGATTTCCCAAGCCCTTGTTTCAATCGTTTTCATCACTTTAGCAGCATCTTTCACTTGAAATAAACTGATGTAAACTCTTGCTTCTAATAGGTCTGGCGTTACTTTAACACTCGAAATAGAAACCATGCCCCCATCTATCATCGATAGATTAAGCCTTCTAAATATTTCGTTAAATTGTTCCTGTAAAGCACCTGCAATTTGTCTTTGACGTTTACCTTCCTCCATATTCTACTGTTTATTGGGTGTAAAATTACTTACTTTGGGGTGTTTTACCATTTATTCCTGTATGAAGCGATTTGAACGGATCTTATTTTACCTAAGCAACCAAAAGAGAAATATCGTCTTATACGTTGTTTTTAACCTGCTTTCTATCCTATTTTCCCTGGTTTCATTGGCCATGTTATCGCCTATTTTGAAACTACTCTTTACCGATAAAAAAGAGGAAGTAATTAAACCTGCTATGAGTTTTTCCATTGAAGGATTGAAAAACCTGGTGGATTATTTTAAATATTACTATAATGAATTAATTGCCCGTGAAGGTGCTATTTATGCTTTAGGAACTGTTTGTATCATTATCATCGTTTCCATATTTTTTAAAAATATGTTTACTTATCTATCTTATAGGGTATTGGCACCTATGCGTAATTATGTGATGACCAAATTGAGATCCGATCTATATGCCAAAATATTAGAGCTTCCGATTGGCTTTTTTACGGAACAAAAAAAGGGTGACATCATTAGCCGAATGAGCAATGATGCCAACGAAATCGAATGGAGTGTAATGAGTACTTTAGAAGGATTGATCAGAGATCCTTTGAATATTTTGATCATTTTAGGAGTATTGGTGTATATCAGTCCTTTACTCTCCTTGTTCTTGTTGGTTTTATTGCCACTCACTGGCTTTTTAATTGGCAGGATGAGTAGATCACTAAAAAAACAGTCCACTGCATCTGCTGAAGAATTAGGAAGCTTAATGTCGATTCTCGATGAAACATTAGGTGGGCTAAGAGTCATCAAAGCATTTAATGCAGAAATGATTTTAAGAAATCGTTTTTTTACAACCAATAATAATTTAAATCATATTCGCAATAAGATGAACTTCAGACGGGACCTTGCTTCTCCCATGTCTGAGTTTATGGGCGTAATGGTATTGAGTTGCATTTTGTGGTTTGGAGGCAAATTGGTTTTAGGACACGAAACCGGATTAAAGGGAGATAGTTTTATTAGTTATATTTTGATCTTTACACAGATTATTAATCCTGCAAAATCTTTGTCAACCGCATTTTATAATTCGCAAAGAGGCAGTGCGGCCATCATCAGAATTGAAGAGATTTTACAAGCTCCATTAACAGTAACTGATTTGCCAGACGCTGCAACTATTACAGAATTCAAGCATCAAATAGAGTTTAAGAATGTATCCTTTTCTTATGATGAAGTGCCAATACTAAAAAATATCAATCTTACTATTGAAAAGGGCAAAACCATTGCCCTGGTTGGGTCTTCGGGTGCAGGAAAAAGTAGTTTAGCAGATTTGATTCCTCGTTTTCATGATGTGAGTGGAGGTGAGATTTTGATTGATGGATCCAATATCAAATCCTTTTCATTAAATAGTATTAGAAATTTAATGGGCATCGTTACACAAGAACCGATTCTCTTTAATGATACCATTGCCAACAATATTTCATTAGGTACAGAACTGGCTTCGATTGAATCGATTGAACATGCAGCTAAAGTGGCCAATGCCTTGGAATTTATTCGTAAAAAAGAAGATGGATTTGATACTAATATTGGAGACAGGGGCGGTAAATTAAGTGGTGGCGAAAGACAAAGGGTTACTATTGCCAGAGCCGTATTAAAAAATCCACCTATCCTTATTTTGGATGAAGCAACTTCTTCTCTTGATACAGAAAGTGAAAGATTGGTGCAAGACGCCATTAATAATATGATGCAAAATAGAACCTCTATTGTAATCGCTCATCGTTTATCAACTATAAGACACGCTGATGAAATTATTGTTTTACAAAAAGGCGAAATTGCCGAAAGAGGAACCCACGATAGCTTATTAGCGCAAGGAGGAATTTACAAGAAGCTAGTAGATATGCAGGAGTTTAAATAAATGAAAAAGCTTTATACAAACGTCAACTGCCTTAAAATTGCTGAATTCTCCTCGCTTTGCGATGTCGAATTCAAAGCGCGCAATTTTAAAAAGGTTGCCTTTTTGTATAAAGCTTCTTCTCTTTATTATACTTATTCTGAACTAGGCTTCACTAAACCTAATTTAGCTTCTAAGCTAAGTGTTGCATGAGGAACGGCACGTAAACGAGCTTTGTCGATTAATTTACCAGTAACTCTGCAAATACCATAGGTTTTGTTTTCAATACGCATGATCGCTTTCTCCAAATGATCGATATAGGTAATTTGACGGCTAGCCATTTGACTTAGCTGTTCTTTTTCCATACTCATCGTTCCATCTTCCATGGTCATGTAACGAGCATCGTCATTATCGCCACCCATTTCATCTTTACGGGTAATTAACCCTTGTAAATAGGTCAATTCCTTTTTGGCAGCTTCTAACTTTTTATTGATCAGATCTCTAAAATCAGTCAAATCTGCATCGCTGTATTTTACTAAAGGACCTTGTGGTTTTTGTACTTCAACTCTTTTTTCGAGTGGAGTGTACCCTGGATTATAGGGAACACTAGACTTAGAATTGATTTTTGGCACTTTCACATCCTTTATAGGGCCATGTACTTTTTTTACAGGCTTTACTGGAGGTGTTGGCGGAGCTTTAACTACCGGCTTTGGTGGAGCTGGAGGTGGAGTTGGCTTTGCAGCAGGTGCAGGAGCTGGTTTAGCAACCGGAACCGGGGCTTTTGCAGGAGCTACTTTTGCAGCTGGCTTTGCTACTGGAGTTGCAGTTTTTGCTGGCACTGCTTTTGGAGCAGGCTTTGCAGCAACTGGTTTTGCAGTTACCGCTTTAGGAGCGGACTTTGCAGCAACTGGTTTTGCAACTGGCTTTACTACTGAAGCTACCGCTTTTGCAGGTGCAGCTTTTGCTGCTGCCTTTGCAGGGGCTGCTTTTGGAGCAGGTTTAGCGACTACTTTTGCAGGGGCTTTTGCTGCTGCTTTCGCTGGAACTTTAACTGGTGCTTTTGGAGCAGGTTTTGCAGGAGCAGCTTTTTTAGCTACAGCTGGTTTAGCTATTACAACCTTTTTAGGGGCTGGTTTACTTACTGCTTTTTTGGCTGGTGCCGCCTTTTTAGGGGCTGGTTTCTTCGTAGCCATAAGGTTTATCCTTTTTTGTTTACTACCACTTTTAAGCTGATTTCATTAACTTCTATCTCAATTCCATCAGAAATTTGAGGTTCCCATTCAATGCCATCAGCCAGAATTTCGCGGCAAATATAATCGTTAAATTGAATAATAGCGTTTCGGATTGCAGCGCTATCCTCAACACGCACGAATATACGGTCTGTAAGGGCAAAACCGCTCTCTTTTCTTATATTTTGTACACGATTTACAAACTCTCTAGCTTCTCCCTCCTCTTTTAATGCATCAGAAAGTGTTATATCTAAGGCTACAGTGAGCGCTCCTTTACTTGCAACGCTCCATCCAGGAATATCTTCAGCAATAATGTCTACATCAGAGAGGTCTATTTCTACTGGTCCAGCACTCAATTGCAAGGTTGTTTTTCCGTTTTGTTCTATTTTACCAATTTGATTTTGATCGAATGAACTAATTATTGCTGCAGCTTCTTTCATGGAAGCGCCCAATTTTGCTCCAAGAGTTTTAAAGTTAGCTTTGATCTTTTTACTGATTACCCCAGCTGTTTCAGTGATATATTCTATTTCTTTAACATTCACTTCCGCTTTAATGAGGTCTTCCATTTTTTCCAGTTGACCTTTCATTTGAGCATTCATTACAGGAATCATTACCCTTTGCAATGGCTGACGAACTTTTATGTTCACTTTTTTTCTAAGCGATAATACTAAAGAACAAGTTTCCTGAGCCAGTTGCATTCTTTCTTCCAATGATGGATCGATAGCAGAAGGAACATATACAGGATAATTGATATGATGTACCGAATTAGCATCAAATCTTTTTGAAATAGCATTCAGATTGGTAAAAACCGCATCACTAAAAAATGGAGAAATAGGAGCAATTAAACGAAGTATGGTTTCTAAACATTCATACAGCGTTTGGTAAGCACTGATTTTGTCCATTTCATATTCGCCCTTCCAAAACCTTCTTCTACATAGGCGTACATACCAGTTACTCAATTGAGCATCTACAAATTCTTCAATAGATCTTCCTGCCATAGTTGGTTCAAAATCGTCCATACTTTCGGTAACATTTTTTACCAAAGTATTTAAGGATGAAAGAATCCAACGATCAATTTCAGGACGTTGCTCTAATGGTATATATGCTTCCTTAAATGCAAAACCATCCACATTAGCATACAGGCAAAAGAATTGGTAGGTATTATATAAGGTTCCAAAAAACTTGCGCTGCACTTCCTGAATTCCTGCTAAATCAAATTTCAAATTATCCCATGGAGATGCATTGGTAATTAAATACCATCTTGTGGCATCTGCACCATATTTTTCGATGGTTTCGAATGGATTCACCACATTACCCAAGCGCTTACTCATTTTGTTGCCATTCTTATCCAACACTAATCCATTACTCACCACTGCTTTATAAGCAACGCTGTCAAACAACATTACACCCAATGCATGTAAAGTATAAAACCATCCTCTGGTTTGATCTACTCCTTCTGCAATAAAATCGGCAGGAAAAGCTTCTCCCTTATCAATCAAATCTTTATTCTCAAATGGATAATGCCATTGTGCATATGGCATAGCACCGCTATCAAACCAAACATCAATCAAATCAGGAACGCGGTTCATTGGCTTACCTGAATCGCTCACTAAAATAATATCGTCTACAAATGGCTTGTGTAAATCTAAAATCCCCTCGTGCAAATAGTGCTTATTAATTTCGCCACCGAGTATTGCATTTGCTTTTCTAATGCCTTCATTTAATTCGGCTATAGATCCGATACAAGCCTGCTCCATTCCATCTTCGGTTCTCCAAATAGGTAAGGGAGTTCCCCAGTACCTACTTCTGCTCAGGTTCCAATCAACCATATTTTCTAACCAATTACCAAATCGACCTTCGCCAGTAGATTTTGGTTTCCAGTTGATGGTTTTATTCAACTCTACCATTCGGTCTTTTACTGCAGTGGTTTTAATAAACCAAGCATCCAAAGGATAGTATAGGATGGGTTTATCTGTTCTCCAACAATGCGGATAACTATGCTCGTATTTTTCTACTTTAAAGGCCCTGTTTTCTTTTTTTAATTTTACACAGATGTCTATGTTCACATCTACATAATCGGCATCGTCTTTATAATTTTTTACATAGCGATTACTAAACTCTCCTAATCCGTCTACAAATTTTCCTTGGCGATCTACCATGGTTAAAATGCCAATATCAAATTTCTTTCCTACACGATAATCATCCGCACCAAATGCAGGGGCAGTATGAACAATACCCGTTCCATCTTCTGTTGTTACAAAATCTCCTGAAATAATTCTAAATGGTTTTGCCGTTGGAGTGATTTCGGTAATCACTTTTAATGAATTGGCATCATAAGGAAGCAGCTGCTCGTATTCCGCGTTTTCTATCTCAGTTCCTTTAAAAGCAAGTACAACTGACCAAGGCAATAATTTTGATTTTTCACTATACCCTTCAAAATCTCCATTCTCTCCTTCTGGCTTGAAATGCTTATTCAGCAATGCTTTGGCAAGCACTACATAAACAAGTAAATGTGTATATGGATTGAACGTTTTTACTAAAACATAGTCAATATTCGGCCCTACAGTTAATCCTAAATTGGATGGCAATGTCCAAGGAGTAGTGGTCCATGCCATGAAGAAAATTTCTCTATCATTGTTTCCATTATGCGCCGCAACTGCATCAAATAAAAATGCTGATCGTTCAGTATTGATCGCTTTGAACATGGCCACGGCAGATGTATCTTTCACATCTTTATATGTT
>JANOZT010000025.1:0-2089 GCA_031429515.1 Sphingobacteriia bacterium | reverse complement strand
GTCTTACCATTACTACCTGTAATTCCGATTACAGGAATATTGAATTGTGCCCGATGATAAGCTGCAATTGCTTGTAAAGCTTTAACGGCGTCGGGAACTTCCAAAAAAATCGCTTCAAGAAACAAGGACTGATCGATGGCTTCATCAATCACAAAAGCCCGAACGCCCTTCGCATAAACTTCTTTGATAAAATCAATTCCTTTCCTTCGCGGACCCGCTATAGCAAAAAATAATGATTCATGAGGAAAAATAATTTTACGGCTATCGGTCACCAAATATTGGATCGTAATTTGTCCTTTCTCCGAAGGAGGAAGAGCAAGTATACCGGCAATATTGTTGATTGAATAGCTCATTGATATTATTTTACAGAATCATCTATGGCATCTGAAGGAGTTCCTTTTTTATTGACCACCATCGAATAAAAAATTGATCCCGAAATACAAACCAATATTACACCCAATGAAATAAATACCATTGTTTGTTTAGGTATCCATTCATTCAACCAATGCTCTGTCAACATTTTGGCTCCAATAAAAATCAATACAATGGCAATACCTTGTTGCAGATAATCAAATTTGGTGACTGCTCCTCTTAATAAGAAAAACAAAGAGCGCAAGCCTAATACTGCAAAAATATTCGATGTATAAATGATCAATGGGTCTTTAGAAATACCCATGACTGCAGGAATCGAATCGAGTGCGAAAACCAAATCTATAGCAGCCAGCAAAACAACCACTACAAACAAAGTAGTGTAAACTGGACGTCCTTTTTCAGTAACAATATATTTCCCATCCCCATCATGGTTTACCAGTGGCAGAAATTTTTTGAGAAATTGATACACTTTAGATTGATGTGGGTCGAACTGCTCATCGCCATCGGCGCTAAACATGTGATAGCCAGTATATAATAAGAAAGCGCCGAATAAATAGAGCAGCCATTCAAATTTGGCCACCAAAGCTACTCCAAGCGTAATAAAAATAATTCGAAATAAAATAGCCATCATAATCCCTAGTAACAATACCCTAGAGTAATGTTTCTCTTTTACTCCGAAAGAATTAAAAATTAAAATGAACACAAAAATATTGTCGATACTTAAACTCCATTCCATTAAGTAAGCGCTTAAAAACTCCAATGGCAATTGATGAACAGCAACCCTTACAATTCCTCCGTCATTGGCTAATGCAGGCCCTTCTATCCATAAAAAAACAAAGAATGCCAATGCCAGCCCTACCCAAAAAAATGTTTGAATCAACGCTTGCTTTATAGTAATTGTTTGGTTCTTTTTACTCAAAAGTCCTAAATCAAAAACCAAGGCCACTGATAAAACAATACCAAAAACCAAATAAACTAAACTATGTGTATTCATATAAAATTATAATGAGTATGCTTTTTTTCTCCATGTTTGAAAAACTAATCCGATCAGCATTACGATCAATACAGGCAATAACACGTTGAGAAATTGCCAGATCGCTTTTTGTGCTTTTACTTTTTCTTTATCTAACAATCGCAGTACCACTGTTTTATTTCTACTTTCGAACAATTGTTTATCTGAAGACAAATAATCTACACTATTCAATAAAAACTCTCTATTAGCAAAACGGTAATTTTCCATAGGTATCATTCCCATTGGCAGCGGACCTGTTGTATTACTCATTTCATTAGTAACAATATCTGCATCGGCTACTACAATCTGTTTACCTTCTTTAATTGCATTGGATAAAAATGCTTTACCAGTTATCCGCTGAATAGAATCAAGAACCGATTGTGGCAATCGATTAGCAAATAAAGAACTGAATTTTCCTTCGAGCATAACAGCTACAGGAACATAGCTTTTATTAAACGAATACAAATCTTCTTCGCTTTGAACACTGGCCAATGAAACGATTGCTGGCGAACTAATTCTTCTGCTATTGGTATCGGATGCCAATAAAATGGTTTTGCGAATACCCTTCGCCATCACTGTATCTATACTTGATGGAAATATCGGCAACACCCGATCAATATTTTGGGAAATAGGATTGGGCGTTCTTGCCGATAGAAATGGATAATAAGGCCATGGTAATCGCTGCATTCGCACAGATCCATCAGG
>JANOZT010000024.1:0-6389 GCA_031429515.1 Sphingobacteriia bacterium | reverse complement strand
AGCAAATATTGGCTGCATTGTTCTTTGATATGCACCCTTCCCGAAGGGTTCAATATAAATCCTGCCTGCATAAATAAAATTTTACTTTGATAACTATTTTAGTATAAATTTACTAAATAATTTAGTATTAAACAATTTATTTTATGGATGGGGAAGAATGGTATGGGGCCGCCTATAAAGGCACCAAACAATACGATCAGTGGGAAGTACCCACTGCCAATGCCACCGGGTTTGGGGCAGCCAGCGACGATTTTGCGGAACGAGGGATCGACCTGAATGAACAACTGATCCGCAACAAACCCGCTACCTTTTTTTTCCGAATGAACAGCGATGCCATGTCTGGGGCGGGCATTTTTACTGGCGATACATTGATTGTAGACCGTAGCATTAAAGCTGTGAGCGGAAAAATCATCATCGCCATATTAGATGGAGAATTACTGGTGCGCCGATTGCACAAAACCATTAATTCCATGACCCTTCAATCGGAGAATAAAAAATTTGCCGACATCCCACTCAGTGGCTTCGACGACAGGGCGCATGTATGGGGGGTGGTTACTTATTCGATACACCCTGTTTGTAGTTAAAATAAAAATGGGTTTGTTACCAAATTTGGTAACTTTGTTTCATGATTCAATTAAGTAAATGCCTACTATTCATATTATTGATTCAATTAAAATCGACTTGTATGCGCGAGAACATTTGCCACCGCATTTCCACGCCATATACGCTGAACATGAAATATTAATAGAAATTAAAACATTAAATGTATATGCTGGCTACATGCCAAATCAACAGCTTAAGTCAATATTAAAATGGGCAAAAGAGGAAAAGATAAAAGTCACTTTACTCGAGATATTTACACAACTAAACCCCTCACTTAGAAAATGAAGAATACGATTAAAATACCGAGAATTCTAAAAATTAAATCAGTAGAAGGTTTTGTTATAACATGTATTTTTAATAATGGAGAAACAAGAATAATTGATTTCAAAACATTATTCAGCCAGTGGAAAATAAAAAAAAACGATCCTGAATATAAATTAATCGATCAAAAGGAATTTAAAAAGGTAGGTCTTAGAAATGAGACTTTGTCTTGGAAGAATATAGAAATAGAACTCCCTAATATGGACGGAGGAAAAACTATTCATCCTTATGAACTAAGCCCGGATACACTTTACAAAAGTAGTCAACCAGCAAAAGAGATAAATAACAAATTTTATTTTGGTACTATTATTAAAAATAGTCGGATACAAAAAGGACTTTCGCAACAACAATTAGCCAGATTGAGTGGTACTAGTAAAACCTATATCTCAAGAATTGAAAATAATCAAATAGAACCTGAATTTTCTACACTTTATAAAATTGTAGAGCTAGGTTTAGGAAAAAAAATAAAAGTGGAAATTGTATAAGGGGGGTTATGAAAGCCATTATCGATTGCAATAGTTTTTATTGTTCCTGCGAGCGATTGTTCAGGCCCGAACTGTATTCCAGACCAGTAGTGGTGTTGAGTAATAATGATGGTTGCATTGTATCGCGCAGCGATGAAGCCAAAGCGATTGGTGTTGAAATGGCCGGCCCTTACTTCAAAGCCAAACCATTAATACTCAAACATGGCGTAGCGACTTTTTCTTCTAACTATAATCTCTATGGCGATTTGAGTTGGCGGGTGATGGAAACGCTCCGCCAATTATTGCCACCGAATACAGTAGAAGTGTATTCGGTAGACGAATGTTTTATCGACCTGAGTCATATTCCTATCAAAGAGCTGCGCGCATTTTGCATACACCTTAAAGACACCGTAGAGCAATGGACCGGTATTAAAGTATCTATCGGTGTAGCGCCTACCAAAGTATTGAGTAAAGTGGCTAATCGATTGGCAAAAAAAAATAAACTGGCCACCAACTGTGTGTTGGTACTAGATAGTCCGCGCAAAATAGCGCAAGCCCTAGAAAGAACTTCAGTAGAAGATATATGGGGAGTGGGTAGACAGTATGCTATTAAACTACAACTCTACAATATTTATACGGCCCTTGAATTGAGCAAACAAAATATTGATTGGGCACACCGCAATTTGGGCGGTGTGGTTGGCAAGCGATTGATCAGAGAATTGAATGGAGAAGATTCCATGCCGATGAACGAAGAGCGCATCAACAAAAAAATAATTGCTACTACGCGCATGTTTGGCACACCAGTAAGCACCCTCAAGGAGATCAAAGAAGCCATTGCCACTTATGTTACCAGAGCAGCGGAAAAATTAAGGCGGCAACATTCGGCGGCAGCTACCATCAGTGTATTTATTGTACCCAAAGAAGAAACCGCGCCTGGTGCCCGATTCAGGCATGGACCATCCATCGGTACCTATGTAGAACTGCCGCAAGCAACTTCATCTACCAACGAACTCATCAAACCCGCTGTGGCATTGGTCGATCGCTTATTCGAAAAAGGAAGGATCTATAAAAAAGGTGGCGTAATACTCAGTAATATTGTTCCAGATGATTCCATTCAAGGAAATTTATTTGCTCCACCCGAACCCAATAAAAATCGCCTGCTCATGAGTATGATCGATAATGTGAATTTCTCTATGCGCAACGACCTCATCAAATTTGCTGCTTCCGGAACTACCAGAAACTGGAAGATGCGACAAGAACTCCGCAGCCCACGTTATACTTCGCGTTGGGAGGAATTGTGTAAAGTGCGGTAACTTGTATTTAGAAATAATTGGCAAAATAAATGTTACCGTATTGGTAACATTTGCTAATTTTGTATAATCAATGAGAATAATAGCTGTAAAAACCATCAAGACGAGCTGCAAAGCCTTCCCCATGGCTGAGCAAGCTTTATTGTCTTGGTACGAAGAGGCAGAACTGGCAAATTGGAATACTCCAAATGAATTAAAAAAACAATATCAAAATGCCTCTGTATTAACAAATAAAAGGGTTGTATTCAATATACACGGAAACAGCTTTAGATTAATTGTGGATATTGAATATAGATTAAAAATAGTATTCGTTGTTTGGTTCGGTACGCATACACAATATGATAAAATTGACGCTAAAAAAATAAGTTATGTTAAAGCCAATAAAAAATAGTGTTCAGCATGAAGAAGCTTTAGAGCGTATCTATACTTTGATGCAAAAAGATATTCAAGCAGGTTCAAGGCAATCAGACGAACTAGAAGTACTATCAATTCTTGTAAAGGAATATGAACAGGCTCACTATGGTCTAGCTAAGCCAAATCCACTTGAAGCAATTAAATTCAGGCTTGATCAAATGAATATGTCGGAAACTGATTTAGCAGATATACTAGGATACAGATCTAGAAAATCAGAAATTTTATCGGGCAAAAGAAAATTAAGCCTTGCAATGATCAGAAGACTTAATGAAATTCTACAAATTCCGGCAGAAGCATTAATTCAGGCTTACTAATTGCCAAGCAAAGATGCTGCATTAGCCACCTTAATACCTGATGAGCAGGCTCGGCTTTACTAAAATAAGGCTTAAACGCCATGAATCCGCCTAATACAAGAATTTTAAAAAAATAACCCGAAAAATTGCTCCGTAACCCTAATTTTGCGCAATTCTACTAGACAATGACTCCAACACTTAATTCCAACGAATCGATCCCTTCTAAAAAGAAAAAAATTATTGTTTTAGGCAGTGGCCCCAATAGAATTGGGCAGGGTATTGAATTTGATTATTGTTGTGTACATGGCTTATTGGCCATTAAAGAATGTGGTTTTGAATCGATCATGGTGAATTGTAATCCCGAAACGGTTTCCACCGATTTCGACATGGCCGACAAACTCTATTTCGAGCCAGTATTTTGGGAACATATATGGGAGATCATCGAATTAGAAAAACCAGATGGCATTATTGTACAATTAGGTGGTCAGACCGCTTTGAAATTAGCCAAAAAATTACACGAGAAAGGGGTTCCAATTGTGGGTACTTCATTCGATAATATGGACATTGCCGAAGATCGTGGTCGTTTCAGCGATCTATTGAAAGAGTTGAATATTCCTTATCCCGAATATGGTACTGCTTTTGATGCAGATGAAGCTATTAGAGTGGCCAATAGAGTAGGTTATCCGGTTTTAGTAAGACCTAGTTATGTAATTGGTGGTCAGAGAATGAAGATCGTGATCAATGATGAGGAAGTAGAGAAAGCAGTGATCAGTTTATTGAAACATCTTCCAGGAAATAAAATTTTGATCGATCATTTTCTAGACAGATGCCAGGAAGCAGAAGTAGATGCCATTTTTGATGGAGAGAACTTCCATATCATGGGCGTGATGGAACATATTGAGCCGGCTGGTATTCACAGTGGCGATAGCAATGCAGTATTACCTGCTTTCAACCTTACTCCACTCGTAGTGGAAACCATGGAATTTTATGCAGAAAAAATTGCAAGGGCTTTACAAATAAAAGGATTGATCAATATTCAATTCGCTATTAAAAATGATAAGGTATATGTGATCGAAGCGAACCCTCGTGCTTCAAGAACCACACCGTTTATTGCAAAAGCCTATCAAATCCCGTATTTGAATATTGCTACCAAAATAATGTTGGGCGAAGCAAAAATTACAGACTTTGTAATTGAAAAGAAATTAGAAGGATACGCCATTAAAGAGCCCGTATTTAGTTTCGATAAGTTTCCTGGAGTAAACAAAGAGTTAGGGCCTGAGATGAAAAGTACCGGCGAAGCAATTCGCTTCATCAAAGATCTAAGAGATCCTTATTTCCGCACTTTGTATAAAGAGCGCAGTATGAACCTGAGTAGATAACCCTCGAGATTCCGTAATTATACCTGAGATAATATTGAAAGGCTGCACTATTTTTTGCAGCCTTTTATTTTGTTATCTATGAAAACGGTCTTTAAAGAAACTGCTTGGTACCGATTGCCTTTTATTCGAATCACCATTGCATTCATTGCAGGAATTATTCTAGGTAATTATTTGCTATTGCCAACAATGGCTTTGAAAATTGGAATAGTCATTGGATTGATTTGCTTGATCGGATTCTATTTTTTACCTCCCTCATTCAAATTCAGGTATCGTTGGATCGGTGGATGCATAATACATATTGTTTTTATTGGATTTGGATGGGTGCTCCTTCAATTACATCAACAACAGCCAGTTCTTCCCAAGAATGCTCCTTTAAGCGTAACTATTGTTGATCCATTATCGAATAGCAAACAATCGTTGAAAACAATTGGTGTTATTGGTAAAACAAAGTTGTTGCTTTATTTTAAAAAAGACAGTACCGCATCTACTATTAAAATGGGTACTCAAATAGCGCTAATTAAAAAACCAGATTCGATCGCTAGCATCTATAACCCTGGCGGTTTTGATTACAAAGCATATGCTGCATCGCAGCAAATTTTTTACCAATGCTATTTAACAAAAAATGATTACCGAATCATTGGCACCATTTCGCCATCCTATATCAATCAGGCGATAGCCACACTGCAACAATACGTGCTTAATACACTCCAAAAATGTATACAAGGAGCAAAAGAAAAAAGTATTGCAGAAGCATTATTGATTGGCTATAAAAAAAACTTAGATCCTGAATTATTACAAGCATACAGCAATACAGGAGTAGTACATATCATTGCCATTAGTGGTATGCATTTGGGAATGATCTATGGATTATTATTATTTCTATTAAAACCACTCAATAAAACAAGAATAGGCAATTGGTTGAGATTGATCATCATGCTATTGGTTATTTGGACATTTACCGTACTCACTGGGGCAGCTGCATCCATTCTGCGTTCGGCCATCATGTTCAGTTTTATTATTATTGGCCAGCCATACAGAAAAAAAACGCCTATCTACAATAGTATTGCAGCATCTGCATTTTGTATTTTAAGTTACCATCCATTACAATTATGGGATATTGGATTTCAATTGTCTTATGCAGCAGTTATAAGTATTGTAGCATTTTCAAAAATAATTCGCAATCAGCTTTTTCTTGAAAATAAATTATTGCGGTCTTGCTGGGAATTAACATCAGTAACCATTGCAGCTCAGATCGGTACTATTCCATTATTGCTTTTCTATTTTCATCAATTTCCCAATCTGTTTATTTTTTCCAACTTTATAGCAGTTCCACTCTCGGGCATAATATTGTATCTGGAGATCATTTTAGTGGTAATTGCTCCAAGTACATTTTTGGCAATATACATCGGCGAATTAACCAGCTTTTTAATTCGCACAATGAATAAAGTGATAGAAAATACAGCGCGTATTCCCTTTGCAGTAACCCAAGACATTCAAATCAATTTAATGCAAACCCTACTTTTATATGCCATCATTATGTTGATGGCGTTTGGGATTTTAAAGAAAAATAAATCATCTATCTACATCGCGCTATTATGCTTGATT
>JANOZT010000023.1:0-20696 GCA_031429515.1 Sphingobacteriia bacterium | reverse complement strand
AGGATCAATCGCCATAAAAGGAGCTATTGAAAAAGCGGGCATTGATCCAGCATTGGTAAACGAGGTATTAATGGGTTGTGTGATTCAAGCAAATACGGGGCAAGCTCCAGCTCGCCAAGCAGCAAAATTCGCAGGCTTACCTGATTCGGTAATTGCTACTACGGTAAATAAAGTTTGTGCCAGTGGAATGAAAGCTATTGTTCAAGGTGCACAAGCCATTTTATTAGGAGATGCAGATATAGTTGTTGCTGGAGGTATGGAGAGTATGAGCAATGTACCTTATTATTCTCCCAATATGCGTTGGGGCAATAAATACGGCAATGTTTCTATGATTGATGGATTGGCTAAAGATGGTCTGACCGATGTGTACCATAATTATGCAATGGGAAACGCAGCAGAGCTTTGTGCGAAAGAATGCAATATTTCTAGAGCCGATCAGGATGCTTTTGCAGTGGAGAGTTATACAAGAAGTCAACAAGCAACCAATAATGGTTGGTTCAGTAACGAAATAGTTCCAGTTGCCATTCCACAACGAAAAGGAGATCCCATTTTATTTTCGAAAGACGAAGAAGCTTTCAATGTTAAGTTCGATAAAATTCCTGAACTCAAAGGCGCATTTATTAAAGAGGGAACTGTTACTGCTGCAAACGCAAGTACCATGAATGATGGTGCTGCCGCTTTAGTATTAATGAGCAAAGAAAAAGCCGATGAATTGGGAATTAAGCCCATAGCTATTATTAGAAGTTATGCTGATGCAGAACAAGCTCCTGAATGGTTTACTACAACACCATCACTGGCATTGCCAAAAGCAGTTGCTAAAGCAGGAATGCAAATGACCGATTTGGATTTTGTAGAATTGAACGAAGCATTTTCTGTTGTAGGAATTGCCAACACTCAAAAAATGAAACTGGATCCTGCAAAAGTAAATGTGCATGGAGGAGCCGTATCATTGGGTCATCCATTGGGTTGCAGTGGTGCTAGAATTATTGTAACATTGATCAATGTACTGATCCAGCACAAAGGAAAAATAGGTGGCGCCGGTATTTGTAATGGGGGAGGTGGAGCTAGCGCGATGGTGATTGAGTTGGCTTAATTCCAAGGTCCGTATTTATGCCTGAACTCACTCAAAGTGTCAATATAGGGTCCAAATGGATGATCTTTAGGTTTTTTACTAATACTCGGCCAATCAGCTATAAATTTTTTATTTGGTCTTGGTTGTGAGTTTACGAAAGCTGCTACATCCCATGCTTCTTCATCATTTAATATGGGATTATGATAGTTAATTGTGTTAGGCATATTGTTTTTTACAAATCCTGCAAAGCGGGAAAGCCTATATAATCCTGCAGAAATATTGTAACTGTGCTTGCCCCATAATGGCGGATAAGTATAGCCAATATTTGCAGCATCTATTTGTCCTTCTCCATTTTTACCATGGCATTTTTCACAATTATTGATATAGACAATTTTCCCTTTTTGAGGATCCGCTGCTCTATTTAAATAGGTAAGTTGTTGGATCCCGCTACCTCTAGGTTTTGTTTTTATTACAACATCTTTTCCTAACCATTTGATATATGCAACCATTGCTTTCATTTCATATGAATCATTGGTAATAGAACTACCATTTAAACTTCTTTCCAAACAATCGTTAATTCTTTTTTCAATCGTTTCTATGGAGCCTGATCGATCTCTAAATAATGGATAATTTGCTGCAACGGCTCCATAATTATTTCCCCAAGGTTTTGTGCCAGCTTCTAAATGACAATTCTGACAATTCATTCCATTGCTGATCGCTTTGATTGTTCCCCTTGGGCCAAAATAATAAGCAGTATTGCTGATTAGTGATCTTCCATATCGTATTGAATCACCAAATTTACTTTCGGGTATTTGATAAATACCAGGGCCAACCCAAGAACTGGTATCGATAATTTCTACTGAAGATTCATTTATATTATTGCAAGCAGACAATAGTGGAAATAAAAAAAACACCATAGTTTTCCATCTCAATGAAAAGAAGAAATGCTGAATTTTTTTATCTAAGTCGTATAATTTCATGAATAATGATATAGCAACCCACTGAAAGTACAAAAAAACCAAATCCTCTTTTCAATTTATTTACAGAAATAGTATTGCTCAGCCAATTTCCAATTAAAATACCTATGCAACTAATGGAAGTAATAGCTATTAAAAATAGCCAATCAAAATGAGTTGTAAATAAATCCCCCACAAACCCAAACAAAGAATTAGCGGCAATAATTAATAAGGAAGTGCCAATGGCTTTCTTCATTGGTAATTGAAATGAAAATAACAAAACAGGTATAATGACAAATCCGCCACCTGCGCCTATAAACCCTGTTAGAATACCAACTTCAAGTCCTCTTATTAATGCAGCGTTCGCATTGAGTTTTCTCGGTTCATTCGATTGATTGGCTTTTCTATTGATCATATTTATTGAAGCAATGATCATTACAATGCCAAATAGGAGAAGGGTTGCCATTGATTTTGTGATCATAAAATCACCTACACTAAATAAGTCATTTGGAATAATCGGCAATAAATATTTACGTACCAATATCACCGTAACAATTGAAGTAAGCCCGAAATATCCGGCGGCTTTCAGGTCTATTTCTTGTTTGCGAAACTTCATGATTGCCCCCAGCAAACTACTAGAACCCACAATGAATAATGAATATCCTGTGGCTTGCAAAGGATCCATCTTAAATAAATATACTAATACCGGTATGGTTAAAATAGAGCCGCCACCTCCGATTAATCCGAGCGAAACGCCAATTAGTAATGCAATACAGTACCCAATAATTTCTATCATCTTAAAAACTCATAATTAATAATTCTTATCTCTTATCTCATAATTCTTAACTCATAATTCTTATCTCATAATTCTTATCTCATAATTGCGATATGCCTACTCTTTCATTAATGAATTCATTTTTACTTACCGCATTCAACATAGACAATGCTAAATCACCTGCATTGATCTTATACAAATTAGGATTTGGCGCATAATTAATAGTAGTTATAAATAATCCTGTTTCATCCGCATCAATAATATTGGGTGGGCAATAAAAACTCCATTTCAAACTACTTGCTTTCAAATATTCATAAGACTTCAAATGCTCTAATCCTACAGGCTTGTATTCTTCAGGGTAGTTTTCACTATCAATCAATAAACTTTCTTCTGAATCATTTAAAATTCCTAACCCACCTAATGCTACAATGCGTTGAATACCCTTTTCTTCCATTTGAGTAATAATGTTCTTAATGCCTAGGCTTCTACTCTTGTCAGACCCATCAAATGCACCGCCCAAAACCGAAATAACTGCATCTGTATCTTTTAATGCATTGGCAACATCTTTAGCGTCAAAAATGTATCCTTTACGAGCAATTAATTTGTCGTTCCGATTGTCAGTATCAATTAAAGCTTCTACATTTCTGCCAAAAGCCGTTACAGTATATCCTCTGTTAAGTGCTTGTTGCACTATTCTTTTACCTACTTGTCCGGTGGCTCCAAAAACAGTTATGTGCATAGTGAATTATTTAATTAGCGGAGAGTTGTTCGCTTAATTCTTGCATACTAATGCCCTGATGACTTTCATCATAGGTACATTCAGTATTCTTGATCAATAAAATTTGTGGTGATTCGTGGTGTACTTCAAATACTTCAGCTACTGCATTAGACAATTGCCTATGTTGTATCAAGTCAAGAAAATAAAAATCTGCATTTTCTGGAGCTACTTCTCTTTCCAGTCTATTCAAAGCCATAGAACTAATACTACAACGAGTACTATGTTTGAAAATTACTTGTGGGGTATGGGTAGATTTTTCTTTAATCAGATCCAATTGTTCACTGGATGTTAACGGAATCCATTTCATATAAATATTTATACAAAATTACTCCATTTATTGAACTCCGATAAAATTATCCCCTGAAATAACGTGGATTGGTAGTTGGGCATCCTCTACCTTTTTCTGAAGCGCAGGCACTCAATAGAATTGTTGCAAAACCCGAAATAAGTAAGAATAAAGCAATCTTTTTCATACAATTTGATTTTTTGTAGGATATGCGTGTATTTTGCATCAAAACAAAGATATGGTTTTGAGCTAAAATGCTGCCTCCCAGAAATCATTGAAAATGTTAATAATCTTTCTAGGAAACTATAACGTATGAGAGTTCATTTTATTTCAATAGGTGGAAGTGTAATGCATCAATTAGCTATTGCATTGCATAAAAAAGGCTATCTGGTTACTGGAACCGATGATGAAATTTTTGAGCCAGCAGCAGGAAATTTGGCAAAAGAAGGACTTTTGCCTTCAAAAATTGGATGGGATCCTAGAATTATTACTGCCGATTTAGATGCGGTGATTTTAGGCATGCACGCAAAAGATGATAACCCTGAATTGTTGAAAGCCAAAGAGTTAGGATTGGCTATCTACAGTTTTCCTGAATATATATACCAGGAAAGTAAGAACAAGAAAAGAATTGTTGTGGGGGGGAGTCATGGTAAAACCACTACAACCAGCATGATCATGCATGCCCTCAAACAATTGGATAAGGATTTTGACTATTTGGTGGGCGCCAAATTGAATGGGTTTGACCAATCGGTAAATATTACCGATGCTCCAGTGATAGTTTGCGAAGGCGATGAATACCCTGCCAGTGCCATAGAAAAAAAACCAAAATTTCATTTTTTATACCCACATGTTGGTATACTCACGGGTATTGCTTGGGACCACATTAATGTATTTCCCACATTTGAATTTTATTTAGAACAGTTTGTAATTTTCATGAATAGGATAGAAAAGGGGGGAATTCTTATATATAATGAAACAGATCCGGTACTCAATCAATTAGTGAATGATCATAAGCGACCGGATATTCGTTATCAACCTTATGGGGTTCCTGAACATCAGATAAACAATGGTGTTACCACAGTAACTATTGATGGTGCAAAAGGAGTACTCAATGTTTTTGGTAACCATAATTTAATGAATTTAAACGCCGCTTATTATGCATGTGAAGAACTAGGTGTTAATGCTGCTGAATTTGTTTCGGTGATGGATCATTTTTCTGGAGCATCCAAACGATTGGAATTATTGGCTTCTAATGGTACTATCAACGTTTACCGAGATTTTGCACATGCGCCAAGTAAAGTAAAAGCAACAGTTGAAGCTGTTAAGAAACAATATCCCGAACGGAAATTATTTGGCATTTTAGAATTACACACTTATAGTAGTTTAAATGCAGCCTTCATGGAACAATACAATGGTGCATTTGATCAATTAGATATTGGAGTAGTATTTTATTCTAAACATGCACTTGAGCTTAAAAGGATGCCCGATTTGCCAGCCGAAAAAGTGATTGAAGGGTTTAATAAAAAAGGATTAATTGTAATCAACGACCCAAAAAAATTATCAGAATGGTTGGCTCAACAAGATTTCAGTAATGCCAATATTCTCTTAATGAGTAGCGGTAATTATGATGGATTAGACATATTTTCGTTTGCAAAAGCAATCACTCAATAATAAAAGACCAACCTTCCTATGAATTTACAATTAACAAAACCTATTGCATTTATAGATTTAGAAACCACTGGTGTAAATATCAGTAACGATCGCATTGTTGAAATTGCAATTGTTAGAATTGCAATAGATGGTACTAAAACAGTTAAGCGTAAACTCGTCAATCCTTTAATGCCCATTCCCATAGGGGCTAGCGAGGTGCATGGTATAACAGACGAAATGGTAAAAGATGCACCTAGCTTTAAGCAAATAGCCAATGAGATTAAACAATTCATGGAGAACTGTGATCTTGGTGGGTACAATAGCAATCGATTTGATATTCCCATGTTAATTGAAGAGTTTCTTCGTTCAGGAATTGAATTTTCAACCGATGAACGGAAATTGGTAGATGTTCAAAAAGTATTTCACATGATGGAGCAACGAACATTAAGTGCTGCGTATAAGTTTTATTGCAATAAAGTTTTGGAAGGAGCGCATGGAGCCGAAGTAGATGCTACAGCTACCTGGGAAGTATTAGAAGCTCAAATAGAGCGGTACCCTCAAATTGGAAATTCGGTGGAGCAAATCGTGAAATTTACAGGCGAAGATGATATTGTAGATTTTGCTCGCAGATTTATCAAAGAAAATGGGATTGAAATTTTTAATTTTGGAAAACACAAGGGCAAGCCTGTTACTCAAGTGCTTAAAGAAGAACCTCAATATTATGATTGGATGATGAAAGGAGATTTTGCAATGAATACCAAGCAAAAATTTACAGAGATTCTAAATCGATCACTGGTTAAAAAGCCATAGTTCATCCGACCATCCTATTTGTGCAATCGATTGATGTTTTTAAATTGTATTTTTTGGGTAAAGATTGGCCCAAATGGGCAATTTCATTCATCAATATTGTATCTTCATTGCAAATTTTTCAACGTAATTGGAAAAAATAGTCATCATACCAACATTTAATGAGAGCGAAAATATAGTAGCGATTATTCAAGCTGTTTTTAATTTGAATAAGGGGTACCATATTTTAGTGATTGATGACGGATCTCCAGATGGTACAGCCCAATTAGTTAAAGTATTAATGCATCAATTTCCAGGTCAATTATTTTTAGAGGAACGTTCGGGGAAATTGGGGTTGGGTACTGCATATATTCATGGATTTAAATGGAGTTTGCAAAAAGGGTATCAATTTGTTTTTGAAATGGATGCAGACTTTTCTCACGACCCCATAGACTTAGAACATTTATACAATGCTTGTAAAATCGACGGAGCTGATCTATCTATAGGTAGCAGGTATGTAAAAGGTGGACAAACCGAAAACTGGCCACTAGACCGACAGTTGTATTCAAGAGGTGGAGCAATTTATACAAAAATGCTTACTTGGATGCCTATTCAAGACCCAACAGCAGGTTTCGTATGTTATCAACGAAAAGTATTAGAAGCTATAAATTTTGATATGATTTCCTTTGTTGGATATGCTTTTCAAATTGAAATGAAATTTGCTGCTTGGAAATTAGGTTTCGTTATCAAAGAAGTGCCCATCATTTTTAGAGATAGAAAAATTGGTATAAGCAAAATGAGCAAAGGTATTATTAAAGAGGGCGTACTTGGAGTTATTAGTATACAATGGAAAAGCATGTTTAAGAATTATCGCCACCTAGTAAAAAGTAATTAATACAGATTGCTAATCTTGATAGCCAACTTTTAAATTACTCCAAGTTTTATTATAAACACTCCCTGAAACCAACCAAACTGCAATCATTGAAAGAACCATTAATATCAATACTGCAATCATAAAATTATAGATAAAAAAATGCAAGGTTGCTAAGATGAATGGAATCAACATACTAATAATTCCTCTAATAAAACTTCCCGTTTTTACTGTAATTGATTCTGTTCTACTAAAAGGCATTTCTACAAAACTTACATAAGCAATTAAAAAGCAAATACAAAGTTGGTTGCTCATTCCTAATAATAAGTTAGGTAAAATTTTTACACCCATAATAGCTACTCCCAAAATGCAAATAACCAATGCCAATGGAAAATAAAACTTGAGAATGGTGGCTTTCACCGCTCCACTAATTACGTGGCCGGGTATGGCAATAGGGGATGTGTAAAAAATTGAAGATGCTTTGTATTTATCGGAATATTTTATTTGTGCTAATGCTTGTAAAATAACAAAACTGATAAAATAAATACCGCCTAGAAAAATAAATTTCCCACCCAAAGTTTGATTTTGTAATTCTTCTAGAGCTCCTTTCTTTGATCGAAGAATCATAATAATCATATATACTAATAAATATCCTATAGCAGGATAAACCCTCATTTTAAAGTCCCTGCTTCTTGAAGTAATATACCAAGCATGCAAAAAGCCCATTCTTTCCGCCCCTTTTTTGGTAAACAAATTAGCAAGTGTTTCGGCAAATGGCTTTTGATTATTGGCAGAGATTGATTTGGTTGGATCGACCCTTTCAGCGGCATCACTTCCCGAAATCATAGCCAGCTTTTGATTAAAAGATGGAGCAAAATACTTGATCACTACCCAAATAGATAGAGCTGGCATTACGATACTTAAAATAAATGCGCAAATAATGATAATAGAATAATTGTTATGATATAAAAAATCCCAACTTCCTGCAAACCAAAAAGGGGGAGCAAGTAACGAAACGCTTGTTTGAGGGAAACGATAATTTTCCAATACCGACATATTGATCATTCTTGGAACAATCTGATAGCTACCATAAACCACTATTGCAAATACAATTTGAAAATAACTTATGATTGATTTGAATTTTTCTGGAGTGGTAACTTTTAAAATGAATATATACAATGCATTGATCAAAAAAATGGTAAATAAAGTTGCAGGGGGTATTAATAAAAACAATATTAAAACTCCTCTTATTCCGTGAATGATTCCAACTGTGATTAAGCTAGGAATAGTCATTGGTAAAACCAACTTTGAAACGTGTATTACAATATGTAATAGTCTGGCTAAAAGAAAAGTTTTATCATTAATTGGTTTGGGTAAAATTATAGCGTTGTCTCTTATATCTATTATTACGTTGGTGAAATCGCTGATAAGTGTAGAAGCTAATAAGAAAATAAAAAAAGTAAAAAATAGGAAAAACTGAGTTACTGTATCTTTTGAAATAAAAAAGGAAATGATAAAGAATAAACCTAAAAAAGCACTCATGAACATCGTGCCAAGGGTCGCCCATTTAATGGGTTTAGCGTTCTTTTTCTTCTGTCTTTGTTGAATACTTGGAGGCCTTCTGTCGTCCATCATTAACTTGGTGGTTAATATGGCTTTTAAATGATGGGTATTTACGCCCATTTTTTCATAAATAGATTTCGGTAATAGTAAAATATAGAGAAAGAAGTTGTTAATAAACATGTGGTTGAATTTAATCGAATGCTTTCATCAAATCATTTGCTGCTTCACCTAATGAAGATGTGGCGGTTAAATGGGCAAAAATTTTCTCTAAGCTTTCATTACCCTGCTGCGCTTGTAATTCAGTGAAGCTTCCATCTGCAATTACTTGTCCCTCATTAATTAAAATAATTCTGTCACTCACTTTTTCTACTACATCCATCATATGACTACAATAGAAAATGGTTTTGCCATCTTTAGCCAACTTGCTGATCAGCTCTTTTACAATGATCACGCTATTGGCATCTAAGCCGCTTAGTGGCTCATCTAAAATAATGATATCAGGATTGTGCAATAGGCCAGATGTGATCAATACTTTTTGCTTCATGCCCTTACTGAATGTATCCATTCGATTATTCATATTGGCTTCTAATCCAAATGCGGTAAGCATTTTTTGAATTCTTTCTGTTGCAACTGATTTTGGAATATCATATAACTCGGCCATCAATCCTAAGAATTCAACCGGTGTGAGCACGTCGTACAATTCTGCTAATTCAGGAACATAACCTATTTTACGCTTTACAGCAACAGGATCCTCTTTTAGATTGATGCCTGCTACGGTAACTGTTCCTTCATAGTCGGAGATCAAGCCACATAGGATTTTTACAGTAGTACTTTTACCGGCTCCATTTGGCCCGATATATCCAATTACTTGTCCGGCATTGATCGAGAGATCGATTCCTTTAAGTACCTGCTTTTCTCCATAGTTTTTAAATACTCCTTTAAGTTGTATGATTGGTTCCATTAGTATTAGATAATATGGATAAATATATATAAAACTACTTACAATTTTAGCCATATTTTGGCGTGTTGAATTTTATGTAATCTCTTTTGATTTTTTTTATACTATAATCTGCACCCCGAAAAGAATCAGTAGTTTCGCTTCATGAAATCGGCGTTAATCAAACTACATATTGCAGTGATTTTAGTGGGCTTTACTGGCATTTTGGGTGTATTGATCAGTCTTAACGAAATGCTGTTGGTTTGGTATCGAATATTCATTACTGTTATTAGTTTGATTGTCCTTTTGTATTTTTCCAATAAATTAACATTACTTCCGAAAGCAACTATCATTAAATTGTTTTTTTTCGGAGCCATTATTGCATTGCATTGGGTCTGTTTTTATGGTAGCATAAAGTTGTCTAATGTGTCTATTGGTTTGGTTTGTTTTTCGGCAACTGGTTTATTTACTTCTTTGTTAGAACCTTTGATTGTCACTAAAAAAATACGATGGGTAGAAGTAAGTTTAGGCTTGTTAAGTCTTGCTGGTATTTATTTGATCTTTCATTTTGATGCTAGGTACCAAACAGGTATTATAGTAGGGTTGGTTTCTGCTGCATTGGCTGCTCTGTTTTCTGTACTAAATAAAAAAAATATTGAAATTGCAACCCCACAAGTTATTATGTTGTATGAGTTGAGCGGAGGTTTATTGGTATTAACTATTTTAATGCCCCTCTATTTATATCTATTTCCAACCAAATTGTTATTTCCTAGTATGTCAGATTGGGGTTGGTTACTTATTTTAAGTTGGATATGTACAATTATTGCTATGAAATTGATGTTAGAAGCTTTGCAAAAAGTATCTGCATTTACGCAAAATTTAAGCTTGAATTTAGAACCGGTATATGCGATTATTTTAGCTTTTATTTTATTTCATGAAAATGAGCAATTACAGACCAGTTTCTATTATGGAGTTGGGTTGATATTATTGTCTGTTGTTTTACAAATGGCAAGGGTAGTAATTGGTAAAAGACATTAATTATTTTGAATAGGGGCTACCAAAATCATTGGATTCATTACGCATGGGCCTTTTAAAATTTTATCATAACATAATTTTGTTTTTTCAATGGTACCTGCTTTAGTAGTTTCTAAAATTGTGTTCCAAGTAACTGTTTCATCTCCCGGATTAAATGAAGGGGCTAAATATTTGTATAATGTTTGAACATAATTGAGGGTATAATAAGAACCATCTTTTGAATTGCTTTTAGCTTGTTCACCTTTTTTTACCGCAGCAGTTAATATGTTAGCACTCTGATCTATAAAAAGTGTTTTGCAATAATCAGTATAGAGTGTAAACACACCTCTTGTTTTTTTCTGTACTTCACTTGGAAGATTTCTTAATCTAAAATCAGTATTACAACAATCGCTGAAAACCATATTAAGGCGAGCTCCTTTTTTAATTATTATTGAATATATTTCTTGGGTACTTAAAGTGTTTGCTCTTAGAATGCTTTCGTATTCTACTTTCTTTTTGGTTTCTACCAATTTTTCCCAAGGCTTGCGTTCTGAAATGGGCAAAAGAAATAAATTAGGAAAAGGGTCAGGACAGGTAGAATCATCCCTGTTAAAGCCATGTCCTGTATAATGCAACATAACCATATCATTTTTTCCAGGGTTAAGATTTGAAAGTAAATCTTCTACACTTTTTCTATTATAATCTTTTCCCATTACAGCGAATGTATCTAAACGTATTTTAAGTTTTTGTGCAATCAAAGTATATAACTTGTAAAGGTTTTTCTTGTCTTCTAAACAGCCTTTGCCAATACTTACATCGTCTACATCTGCGATGATTCTAACAAAAAGGGTAGGGATGTTCTTGCCAAAATTAGGTCCGCCTCTTGTTTTACTTTTTGTATAATTTTGAAAAAATAGGTCTGATTCATCAAAAAAATCTTGCAAGTATTCCTTTGTCAAATCGGCTTCAGTAATTGTTTTTGGTCTTTTAGTAAAATTATTCAATTGCTGTTTACCATTTGCTAATAGTTTACCTGCATTTATTGGCTCATAATAATCTGTTCTGGGGTTTAATTTAAATAATATATAATCAGGTAGCCATTTTGTAGTTATTGTCTTGTCGCTATTTAGGTGTAAAGCGATTGTATTTGTATCTGGTAATCCTTTAGAATTTAACCATATTTTTTCAGTTAATGGGTATTGTGCAAACTGTTTTTTTTGTGCTAAGCTATCAAAATAAGATACTCTTAGGAAGCCATCGCCATCATTGTATCTCACCAAAAACATTGGGTTGTTTTGATAGTTTAATTCATACATCGTCTGGGAAAAAATAAAGGAATTGCTTAAAAAAAAGAAGAGCATTATCGATCCTGTTATTTTTTTCATATAAAAAAGGGGTTTATCAAATATATTTTACACAAAAAATACAACTTTAAACTGAAATAGTATAACAAATAAAATTTCAATTGTATTACTTGATAATATTATCAAAAAATAGTAGATTGTATTAAACATTCAATTCATGAAGTTTGCTTTATCGCTATTTTTTAGTTTATTTCTTTTTCATTCAATTCACGCGCAAGGACCTGCTTTGATGTTGCCAATCGGGCACACATTTACGGTAAACACAATTAAGTTCAATAAAAATGGAAATAGGTTGCTTACTTCATCCGAAGATAAGTCAGCTAAATTATGGGATGTTCAAACCGGTCAAGTACTGATTAATTTTAAAGGACATATTAAAGAAGTTGAAGAAGCCAACTTCAGTGCCGATGAAAGTAAGATACTTAGTAAGTCCTTAGATGGAACTGCCAAATTGTGGGATGCTTCAAATGGAAAAATGTTGTTCTCTATTCAAAGACCGGCCAAAACTTTAATGACTTCTGCATTTAGTAATGATGGGAGTTTGATTGTGTCTACTTTTTTAGATAGTATTTATACAGTAACAGATGTTAATACCGGTGCTTTTATAAAGACAATGAAAATGAATATAGATGCTGTGGACACAGCTTTTTATAATCCAAATGGAAAACAAATTTGTTTATTAGGGCAGAAGCCAGCTGTTTATTTAATTGATGCTATTTCTTTTGCCTTTTCAACAATTCCTTTACCTGTTGCGCCAGTTAGGGCTCAATTTAATTCAACTGGAAATGTGCTTGCTGTTTTATGTATTGATGGGATTGTTCGATTGTTTTTTGATGGAAGAATAAGCTCGATAGAGTTGAAAAATATTGGAACTAAGATCCACAATTTTGTATTAACACCCGATGGAAAAAAACTTATATCTGTTGCTGATAATCACAGTATTGTGATTTGGGATCTATTCACTGGAAGCCAATTGGGCAAGCTTCCTATTAAAATTGATAATACTGATTTTACCTCTATGGCTATCAGCAATGATGGTAAAAAATTAGCTACTATTTTCGAATATGATTATCATTTATGGGATATAGATAAATTTCTTTCTATTTATCAAGAAGAAATATATGAGGATGTTACTTGTGCTGTTTTTCATCCAAATGGTCTATCTATAGCATTTGCAGAAGATAATCTCCCTTTTATACGCGATGTAGATAATGAAAAATATGGAATGGAATTTAAGGGACATTTTGAGGCCGTTTCTATTGAAAACTTTAGTCCAGATGGAAGCAAAATAATTACTGGTAGTTATGATGGTAGAATTAGAATTTGGAATGCTGGTACTGGCGTTCTGGAGAAAGTGATTCAAGCTCATAAAGCTGCTATTATTGGATTAAGTTACAATTCAGCAGGAACCAAAATCATTTCAACGTCTGAGGATAGTTTGGTTAAAATGTGGGACCCTAATACTGGAAAAGAAGTGTTTAGACTTACAGGACATAATGCACCCATTTTTTTAGCAGAAGATACCAAAGAAGGCGATAGGTTATTAACTGCTTGTAGTAATCAAAATGCATATTTATGGGTATTAGATCCTAAAACAAAAGCATGGAAAGCATTAAGGAGATTTGAACATAAAAAAGGTGAAGTATCAAACGCCAGATTTAGTCCGGATTTCAAAAAAATAGTTACAGTTACTTCCAATCCTAGTGCTGCTTATTTATGGGATGGATTTACTGGTGATTTTATCAATTCATTTGCAGTTCCGACTGATGTAGAAATCACTAAGATCAATTATAGCCCGGATAGTAAAAAAGTTATATTCAGCTATTTAGCCAATGCTAAAAGAAATAATGGGCCCATTGTATGGGATGCTAATACGGCTCAATTATTATCATCTCCGGCAATTCATAACCTTCCATCTAAATATGCTTTGTTTAATCCTGATGGAACCAAATTGGTATCCATCGATAATGAAAACAATATTTATGTAGTGAATGCAAGTAATTATCAATTAATTAGGTCATTTATAGGTTTGGTAAAATATGAAGATCTTTTTTCTATTAAGTTTAGTTATGACGGAACAAAATTATTGTTAGCTGCTTCAGATAACAATGCTACCATATATGATATTGAGTCTGGAAGTATGTATAAAAAATTAATGGGTCATACTGATAATGTTGTAGAAGCTTATTTTAGTGCTGATGATAAATACATATTAACCAGCTCTGCAGATAATTCATTGAAAAGGTGGAATGCTCAAACAGGAGAGTTGTTGTACACTTTTATTGCAATTGATAGTTCAGATTATTTATTGGTTGATCAATATGATCGATACGATGGAACTCCTGCAGCACGGAAACTATTGTATTTTACTTGTGGTACTGAAATTATTCAACTAGATCAATTCAAAGATTTGAGTTGGGAGCCAGGGTTGATCAGTAAAATCATGGGAGTTAATAAAGATCCAATTACAGCCAAAAAGTTATCAGAAATCAATATATGTAACGTAACTCCATTAGTTGTTTACAATGGGTTCAATAATAATATTTATCAATATTCAATAACACAAAGAAATGGGGGCTTAGGCGATGTTCAGGTATTTGTGAATGCAAAAATGATAAAAACAATCCCAAAATCGCAGTTAAATGCATCTGAAAATACTTTTAAATTTAAAATTTCCCAAGACGAAGTGAAACCATATTTTGTTTCAGACGCTAATAATACAAAAACTGAAAAAGCAACAACCAATGCAGGTTCAATGACTTCACGAGGAGGAGATGTAGAAACTGCACCAATAGTTCGATCTACTGTTAATCCTAATGTTTATTTGGTTTCTGTAGGTATAAATCAATACAAAGGCGATAAACTTAAATTAAATTATGCTTCACCTGATGCGGAAAGTTTCACTTCTGCAGTAACAGCTTCTGCAAAAAAATTATTCAATATAGATACGAAAGAACATATTAAATCAACTTTGTTTTCAACAGAAATAAATAATCCAAATAAGCCAACAAAAGCTTCCATACAAAAACAAATGGAATTGATAGCCCAACAGGCTGGCCCGGATGATATATTTGTTTTCTTTTTTGCAGGACATGGAGTTTTGCAAAGTGGTCAAAAGAACTTTTATTTACTCACTCAAGAAGCTTCTGCTTTAGAAATTAATGGAGTAGAAAAAGATGTGGCAATCAGTACAGATGAACTAAATGGGTGGCTCAGAAATATCAAAGCCAATAAGCAGTTATTGATTTTAGATGCATGTAATAGTGGACAGATGGTCAATGAAATACAAAACCTTGTTGTAAAAAGAGACTTGCCAGCTGATCAGGTACGTGCTTTAGAGAATTTAAAAGACAAGACTGGAACATTTATTTTGTCTGCATCTGCTTCTGGGCAATCGGCTTATGAAACCAGTCAATATGGGCAAGGCTTATTAACGTATAGTTTATTATCTGCTATTAAATATCAAACTGCTTTGCGAGAAAGCAAGTATATAGATGTTTCTAAATGGTTTAATACAGCTTCTGATCAGGTAAAAGAATTGGCTAAAGAAATTGGCGGAAGACAAGATCCTCAAATAATTGGTGCAGCTAGTTTTGATATTGGTTTAGTAACTCAAGATGTAATGGATGGTATTAAAATATCCAATTCTAAAAAGAAGTTATTTGGGAGATCAATATTATTTACCGGTGATCCATCATTGTTATTGGATGAAATGAGGATAAGTAATGAATTTGATAGATTGTTAAATCAGCAGTCTGCAAGGGGAGCAGAATCTATCTTAAACTTTAATGAAGGATACAATATGCCTGATGCTTTTACTATAAGAGGTAGCTATGATATGAATAATGGAATAATAACAATTAAAGCTTCATTGGTGAATAAAAATAAAAGAATTGGAACTGAAATTGTTAAATCAAGTTCAGTGAATGACCAGCAGAAAACAATTCAATCCATTATCGATGAAATTCTAATTAAAATAAAGTAGTTTAATGAGGTTGTTTATATTCTTTACCATGTTGGCCTTTATGCCCACATTTGTATTCTCACAAAAATTACCCAATAAATTGGCTTTATTGGTTGCAATTGCTGATTATCCTGAATCGGGTGGATGGGATCAATTAAGCACTATGAACGATTTAAAGCATGTGAGTAAAGCCCTGCAAATGCAAGGTTTTGCTGATGCAAATATTGTTAAAGTTGTAAATCAGAAAGCAACACGAGAAGGAATCTTAGATGGTTTTTCGAACTTGATCAATAAAATAAAGCCTAACGATATTGTGCTGATTCATTTTGCTTGTCATGGCGCTCAATTAGAAGCAGACAATAACAATAAAATTGATGGCTTAGATGAATGTATTGTTCCTTTTAATGCCATTGCTCCAGATCGTGTAAATATCATTGATACAGCAGTTTTAGGTAAAGCGATGCGTCAGTATTTGAGAGGATACCAATTTGGAGATCAGTTGAAAAAAATAAGAGCCAAGTTGGGAATAGGGGGGGATTTATCTGTTTTTTTAGATTTCTGTAACTCTGGTGGTGCTACTAGAGGAGCAAACAAAGTAAGAGGTGGAAAAAAGCCACTGGTGAGTAATCAATTTGATCCAACTAAACACAGAAAGTCAGATTCTTCACTATTGGCTCGATTAGACAATACCAATTCATTTACAACAGATGAATTAGCGCCTTATGTAGTATTTTCTGCGACTCGTCCAGAAGAACTTTGTACTGAAACCAAAGATGAGCAAGGTAAGGCAATAGGGCCATTGAGTTATGCGATGTATTCAATTTTAAAAGCACCTGCCAAACAATATACTTACCGTAGTTTATTTGCAGATATACAAGGCATTATGCAATTAAGTGTTCAAGGTCAACATCCTATCTTAGAAGGGAATGGGTCAGATAAAAGAATTTTTGGAGGAAATTTTGTACAACAAACCCCATTTGTGGAAGTTGATTCTGTGATCAATAATGAAACCATTGTAATTAAAGGGGGAAAATTGGCTGGGCTAGGAGAAGGTGCTACCATTAATTTATACAATGCTGGAACCATTAAACCTGATTCAGCTCAATTGATTACTGAAGGATCGGTTATTTCTGCAAATAATTATTCGGCTAGGGTTTCTCTTAGTAAAGCAATTTCATCAAAAATACCAGCAACATTATGGGCATTTGTAAAAGATCAAATTTATACTGTTAAACCAATCAATGTCTTTTCATTAAATGATATTTCTTCCGTTGTTAATGGTTTCAATTCCGCTCAAATAGTAACTAAAGCTAAAGATGCAGATTTGATAATAGCTAATGGTATAGATAGAGACTCATTAATAGTTGCATCAAATGGTTTTTTATTTGCAACAATAAAAAATTCACCGGATAAAAATGAAAATATTCGGCAACAGCTAAAAATGTATACTCAATTTAAATTTATACAATCATTAGAAACCAACGAAGAAGGTATCAGTGTGGAAGTGCAACTTGTACCTGTTATAAATGGGATAGCCGACACTAATTTTATTGCACAAAAAACAGTAAATGGTGTAATGGTGTTTAATGAAGGAGATACCATTACATTGGCAATTAAAAATACTGGGAAAAAAATAGCCTATGTGAACGTGCTCGATTTACAACCTGATGGCATCATTCGTGCAATTCTCCCTAAGAAAAATAGTAGAGCAAATCAAAAACCAATTGAACCGCATGATTTGGTTTTTATGCCTAGTGCAGAAACATTTATTTTTAATCCTAAAGAGTTTAGGATAATTCTACGAGAACCATTTGGAATTGAATTGTTTAAAGTATTTGCATCAAGTAAATTAATTGATTTAGAAAAAGTAGCTACTAATGGAAAAGCCAACGTTATAACAAGAGGGGAGAACCAAACGGCAATAGAATATTTATTACAAAGTTCCTACCAAGGTGCAACTACAAGAGGTGCTACCGAAAAAGCGGATGGCACTACAAGCAATATATTCTTTCGCATTAAACCTGCAAATAATTAAAACTCAAGGATAAAGCCCAAAGTAGGAGTGAAATTATTGTCGGTATTTTTTAATAAAAACGGTATTGCGTTGCTTCCATTCTGCTGTATGGGCTGGCCATTGGTTGTTTGGAAAGCAGTATTGTCGTCAGTTCTTTTGAATGTATAAATATCTGGGGCAGTACTTCTTGCCATATACCAGTTTTGTATATCAATAAAAAAATCAAGTGTTGTTTTTTTGAAATACCATTTTTTATCTATACGGATATCGCTGCTATTGAAATTATTCAATCGTTGATTATTAGTTTGAGTATAATCTAATAGCCCAGTTCCTAGCGTTAAGTAATTGGTTCTGCTTGCGAGCATATCATAAGGTGTAAATGGAACTCCACCTTGGAAGCGAAACTTTAGACCTAATTCCCAGTTACGATTGAATTTATATCCACCTAATAATGACAATAGATGTCTGTTGTCCCATGAACTAGCTGTATAGTTTAAATTGGCGTTGGTGTATTGGCTATTGAAGTAAGTATAACTAAGTACCCCAAAAAATCTTTTACTTAATTTTTGTTGTGCAAAAAATTCAAAACCATAAGATCTTCCTTTGCCATTAGTAGTTATATCTTCATTCCCTAGTACATTAAAATCAGCTCCTTGATTGGATAAGCTGATTCCATTTCTTACACTAACTGGAACATTATTATATTGTTTGTAAAAAGTTTCAAAAGTGAATCTTGTTGTGCTAGAAGGCAGGTACTCAATGCCCGCAACATAATGGTCGCTTCTTGTGTAGTCGCCATCTTTATTTACATAATTACCAACATTGTTTTTAAATCCAAGCGCTGTATACGGAAGTATTTTGTAATAAGATCCAATAGAAGCATTCAATGTCCATTTATCTGAAAGTACATAACTCAATGCGATACGAGGCGATAAGGTTTTTAATGGATTCATGCCAGTTGTAGTAAATGTATTTTGGTCGAATCTTAATCCGCCGCTTATTCCTAGTTTATTATCCATGAATCGCTTTCCAATTTGTGTGAAAGCGCCGAAACGTCCCATGCTAATTGAACCTGCAAAATTATTTATAACTGCAGGAATAATAATATTGCCACTGTTATCAGTAACTGCTGTTTTAATGATCTGTTGCGTAGTATTACTTTGTGATACCAATTGTGCTACTGCACCGTAGCTGATTTTCCATCCTGCATAGGTTTTGTTTACATCAAAACGCAATTTATTTTCGGTCTCTCTTGATTGAAAATACAATGTTCTTATTCCCTTAACTGGCCCTAAATTATTTTCGTATTTCTCTAATTGGTTGTCAAATTCATTTCTACTAATGGCTAAATTCCAAAATCCATTATTTAATAAATGTTTGATACTTGCTCCAACGGTATAATTCCATTGATTAACAGCTGGGCTGCTATTGAGTGTATATAACTTTTCTGGTGTAGCTTTTTTGGGGGCAGCAAAACTAAACTCGTCTATTGCAGCAACACCTAGGAAACTAATGGATGTTTTTTTATTAATTTGGTGACTGATTTTATATTGGAAATCCCAATAGTTTGGTCGAATCGGTAAATCAATTGCTTGAAACAATAATTGTAGATAACTCCTTCGTACAGATGCCAAAAAAGTAGTTCTTCTATCTTTGGATAGTGGGCCATCTAAAGTAGTTGCAAATTCAGTTCCACTCAATCTAATATTTCCTTGTACATGATTGCTATTTCCTTTTTTCTGTTTGAATTCAAAAACCGATGAGAGCGCATTGTCGTAACGAGCGTCAAAAGCAGATGAACTTAGTTTTACTTCTTCAATAAAGCTTACGTTGAGTATTCCCGCAGGGCCTCCGGCACTGCCTTGGGTAGAAAAGTGATTGATTACTGGAATTTCAATTCCATCTAAATAGTAAACATTTTCATTAGGGGCACCACCTCTAATAATGATATCGTTTCTAAAGCCTGCTGTGGCAGCTGTTCCTCCAACACCAGGAAGGGCTTGAATTACTCTTGAAATATCAAAATTGCCTCCAGGGTTCGATTTGATCTCTTCTGTGGTAAGTCTTTGAACACTTAATGGAGTTTCAAGTGTAGCTGCTTTGGCTGATTTGTTTCTGCTTGTAGAGGATACGGTAACATCTGAGAGTTGAGTTACAGATGTTTCCATTTCTATAACTAATACGTTTTCGTTACCAGTGGTTATAGCGATATTGAATTTTGTTTGAGGCAGGAATCCTAGGGCTTTAAAACTAACGGCATAAGAGCCAGAAGCTATGTTGCTGATCCTGAATTTACCCAAACTATCGGAAAGGCTAGTTTGAGTTCCAATTTGGATAGAAGCGCCAATGATGGGTTTTTGCAAGGATTTATCGAGTATTTGGCCAGCAATAACACCGTTTTTCTGAGCAGAGGATATAGCTAATTGGAATAAAAATACAATAGATAACAAGGCTTTTTTCATAGAAATCATCATTTTTCCGCTATTTATCAATTACACCGATATAACAGTATTTTATGTGTTTTGTTTAATTATATTCGTAATCCACAAAATTAACTAGAACATGAGAATATTTACACTATTTGGGTTGATGTTAATTACAACATCAGCTCTATTTGCCCAAAAAAAACCATTAGATCATACAGTGTATGATGGATGGCAGAATAT
>JANOZT010000022.1:0-50959 GCA_031429515.1 Sphingobacteriia bacterium | reverse complement strand
GAAGCGGACTCCTTATTGCATTTAGGAAAAATAGCTCTTCTACAGAAAAATACAGAAAAGGCAAAAGAGTATTTTCTCGAATCGCTGAAAGTTGCAGAAGACATTAAAGCAAAAGCCATGATCTATAAGGCGCATGAAGAGCTGGCTGATTTTTTTGAAAGTAAGGAAGACATTCAGTCATTTGTAAAACACTTTAAGCTCTACCATAAATACAAATCAGAGGTTTTTAAAGATGAACAGGAGAACAAACAAAAGTACCTGAACATACAAAACGAAATGGAGAAATTGCAAAGGGAAGCGGAAATCAACCGCCTGACCAATGTGGTGATGAAAGAAAAAAATGACGAATTGGAAAAGAAAACAGAAGAACTGGAACACTCATATAATAGTGTATCTGTCTTAAGCAAGATTGGTAGGGACATCACTTCAACGCTTAGTCTTGACACAATTTTGAATACCGTTTATGAAAACGTGAATGAACTGATGGATGCGACAATGTTTGGCATTGGTATATATAAGCCGGAGGAAGCATCCATTGAATACCGTCTTTCAATTGAGGAAGGCAAAAGATACCAACCCTACCATCGCAAAATGAGCGACAAGAATCAACTGGCAGTTTGGTGTATTGAAAACAACAAAGAAGTTTTTATTAATGATATTCAAAATGAATTTTCAAAGTATCTGACAGATATCGATTACACGGTTCCGGCTTCAGTCATTCTTGAAGATGGCAGTATTCCTAAAAATCCAAATTCACTTATTTATCTTCCAATGCAGGTAAAGGACAAAATTATAGGACTTATCTCCGTTCAGTCGTATGAAAAAAATGCTTATGCCCAGCACCATCTGGATATTCTTAAAACGCTAGCCTCATATACTTCTGCTGCTTTATATAATGCACAGTCGTTTGAAACACTTCAGAATACACTTAATGAATTGAAATTAACACAAGATCAATTAGTGCAATCTGAAAAGATGGCCTCACTGGGTGAGCTAACTGCGGGAATTGCTCACGAAATTCAGAATCCTTTAAACTTCGTAAATAATTTTTCTGAAGTAAATACAGAGTTAATTGATGAGATGAAACAGGAAATTGAAAAAGGGAAATTGGATGAAGCTAATGATATAGCAACCGATATTAAATCAAACCAGTTAAAAATTACTCATCATGGCAAACGGGCAGGTGAAATCGTAAAAGGAATGCTGCAGCATAGCCGCAGCAGTAGCGGTGTAAAAGAACCCATAGACATCAATGCATTAGCAGATGAATATTTACGATTGGCTTATCATGGATTAAGAGCAAAGGATAAAACATTCAACGCAATCATGAAAACGGATTACGATGAATCCATTGGAAAGATTAATGTTATACCACAGGATATAGGAAGAGTGATTCTAAACCTTATCAACAATGCATTCTATGCAGTAACGACCCCCCAACCCTCCCGACAAGACGGGACAGGCTCTAAAGGGGGTGAAGGTAAACCATCTGAAAATCATGAACCAACAATTTGGATAACAACAAAAAAAGACGGCAACATAGTTTTGATTTCAGTAAAAGATAACGGAAATGGCATCCCTCCAAAAATTTTCGACAAAATCTTTCAACCCTTCTTCACCACCAAACCAACCGGGCAGGGAACAGGATTGGGATTGAGTTTGAGTTATGATATTGTGAAAGCGCATGGTGGAGAGTTGAAAGTGGAGACTGAGGAAGCAAAGGGTTCAACATTTATTATTCAATTACCTACAAATTAAAAAACACATCAAGAATATATTATGAAAGCAAAATCAATCAAAGGTGTTTCGCCAGAAGAAATAAAATCGGAACTAGCGCAAAGCTTAGTAGATGGTTTCAAGCCAACGTTAGCGATTGTTTTTATTTCAATCAAGCAAAATCATACAACTATCTGTTCGATATTGGACAATGCAGGCATTGATGTATTTGGAGCTAGTACGAATGGAGAGTTTATTGATGAGGATACAATGGCAGGAGGCATCGCTATTCTCTTGCTTGATATGAATCCAGCTTATTTCACTATTTTCTTCGATGAATTCCCCGAAAAAAACTACCGTGAAATCGCCCGCGATATTGCCAAAAAATCATTAACGCATTTTAGTAATCCGGCTTTTCTAATTTCCTGCAGTCATACAACTACAGATGCGGAGCAGTTATTGCTGGGATTTGAAGATATTATTGGTAAACAAGTGAATGTATATGGTGGAGCTGCTGGCGATGATTATTCCTTTACTGAGCAATTTATTTTTACTAATCATCATGAAAGCAAACAAGGCATTATAGTATTGACTTTAGATGAAGATAAAATTAAAATTAAAGGAAGGGCAACTTGTGGATGGAATGCTGTTGGTACTGTAAGAACCGTAACAAAGAGCGAAGCAAATCATGTATATACCATTGACGATATTCCCGTCTTAGATATTACTGCAAAATATGGCGGCATTCAAAATGTATCTCCCGAAAATAATAACCTCATATTTGAGATTGCTTCTACTTTTCCACTTCAACTACAAAGGGAAAAAGGCGAACCTGTGATGCGGCCAGGTCTGGTGATTGATTGGAAAGATCATTCGTTTTACTGCAGTGGTTCTGTGCCTCAGGGCAGTAAGGTTCGTTTTTCCTTACCACCCGATTTTGATGTGGTTGAAAAAGTAATTCAAGGTTGTGAGGAATTGAAAGCAACTGAAATGCCTGATGCAGACGCTTTGATTATTTTTAGTTGTGCAGGAAGACAACTCGCGCTCGGACCAATGATACACCAAGAAATAGAAGGCTTAAAAAATATCTGGAATGTGCCACTTGCAGGAATGTTCTCTAATGCAGAACTAGCAAGGGCGTATGGCGGAAATTTAGAAATGCATAATCTCACCAATTGTTGTGTTGTACTAAAAGAAAAATAAATGAATCAAAAACTTCAGCAATTATTGGATTTAATCCAACATTCATTGCACTTAAGTGATGATGAAAAGAATTTCATAGCAAAGTCGGTAAAAGCAATCGACAAAGAAATAGAAATTACCAATTTCAAACTTGAACGTACTGAAAAAGTAAAAAGAACAACTGGCATTCTTTTAGAAGAAACCATTGAAGAGCTTGAACAAAAAAACAAAGCTGTAGAAGAACAGAAACGAGTGCTTGAAATTGAAGCTTCACTTGAAAAGATAAGGTCACAAGCATTGAGTATGCGCAAGCCTGAGGATTTACTTGAGATTTGTGAAATATTGTATTCGGAATTATCAAAAATGGGTTTTGATGAACTCAGGAATACAATGATTAATATCTATGAAGAAGACAAAACTTATTTTTTAAATTATGATTTTGCACCTAGACCTGGCAAAACACTTACTAATATCCCATATGGCTTGCATCCATTGATTGACAAACAAATTCTTGAAACGAAAAATATCAGCGATGCTTTTATTGAATTTTCTTTTGAAGGTGATGAGTTAATAAATTTTAGAGAATTAAGAAAAAATAAAATTGGAGAACCAGATGATCCAAAATTAGATGAGTCTTCTTCATTGAATTATTATTTTTATTCAATCGGGAATGGGTCTATTGGTATTTCAACTTATCAAGCTATTGCACCTGAAAAACTTGTATTACTCAAACGTTTCAGGAATGTATTTAATCTTTCCTATCAACGATATACGGATATAGTCCGGGCCGAAGAACAGTCAAGAGAAGCACAGATAGAAACTGCATTAGAAAAAGTGCGTAGCAGAACAATGGCTATGCAAAGCAGTAATGAATTACAAGAAACGGCTGCTGTTCTTTTTCAGGAGTTTAAAAAATTAGGTGTTAATGATATGCTTATGGTTACCATCGGCATTTATAATGAAGCCGAAAGAGTAATGGATTTTAGGGTAACCAACTGGGCTGGTGGCGGTGAACAGGAAAACCGTTCTTTTGAGGTGGACATGGATGAGCCCACAGTAGCCAAACCTGCAATAGCTGCTTGGAAAGCGGGGAATAAATCAGCAGTTTTCGATCTTAGCGGCGATGCATTAAGAGTCTGGTTGGATTATCGGAATAAAATAAGTGGCATTATTATTAAATCCAAAGATACTAGTGGTCGAAGGGTTATTTCTCTGTCCTATTTTTCAAAAGGACATCTCTCTATTACAACCCCTATACCGCTTGCGGACCAAACCCTTAAAACACTCGAACGTTTTGCAGCAGTATTTGATGGAACCTATACTCGTTTTCTCGATCTACAAAAAGCAGAAGCACAAACAAGAGAAGCGCAGATAGAGGCAGCGTTGGAGAAAGTACGTTCTGTAGCAATGAGTATGCATCACTCTAACGAACTATTGAGCATTTGTGAATCAATATATGTAGAGTTGTTGAAGTTGAATATTACAGAGCTACGCAACACGATGATTAATATTCACAATGATGCTGAAGAAACTTTTTTAAACTACGATTATTCTGCATATGCAGGAAAAGCCGTTACCAAATATGGTTATCATATTCATCCCATCATCAGTCAACTGGTAATGCAATGTCGTTCTACACAAGATGCATTTGTGGATATTGCACTTGACGGAGAAGAATTTGAATCTTGGCGCAGTTTCAGAAAAAAAAGTGGTGAGAAAGATGATAAAAGGCTGAATAGTATTACTCATTTACATTATTATTTTTATTCTATAGGTATCGGCTCAATCGGTATATCTACATTTGAAAGTATTGATGAAAAAAAGCTTTCCGTATTAAAAAGATTTAGAAATGTATTTCAATTAGCATACCAGCGCTTTACCGATTTATTGGCTGCTGAAATGCAGGCTAAAGAAGCACAGATTGAATCTTCCTTGGAAAGAGTCAGAAGTAAAACAATGGCCATGCACAATAGTGAGGAAGTAGGAGAAACTGTTGCTACATTATTTGATGAGCTGGTGAAGTTAGGAGTGAATACCAATCGCTGTGGTATTCTCATTTGCAGTGAAAGTAAAATACATGCTGAAGTGTGGACTGCAAAATCAAATCCATCAGGCAATGCAACATTAATAACGGGTCAACTGGAGTTAAATATGCATCCATTGATTGATGGGTTTTATCGTTCCTGGAAAAAAAAGAAAGAAATATTTACTTATACTCTAAAGGGCGATGATATTGTATCCTATTACAAAGCAATCAACAAATCAAAGTATTATCCTACAAGTTTTAATTTATCTAAACTGCCCGAGCAAGAGGTTCATACGGATTTCTATTTTGCAGATGGGGCCATTTTTTCATTTTCACCAACACCAATTGATGATGAATCTGCTTCCATTTTTAAGCGGTTTGCAAAAGTATTTGGACAAACCTATCGCCGTTACCTCGATTTACAAAAAGCAGAATCAAGTGCTAGAGAATCGCACATTGAAGCAGCATTGGAAAGAGTTCGTGGCAAAGCTATGGCAATGCATTCTAGTAACGATTTGTCTATTGCTGCTAATACTGTATTTACTGAATTAAAATTACTTGGCTTAGAATCTTTTAGATCTGGTGTTGGGTTACTAAACAAAAACAATAGAAAGTGTACTGCTTATATTACAACTTCTGCACATGGAAAAGATTCATTAGACCTAGCTGGTGAAATACAAATGGCCGGGCATGAATCTTATGAAAAGCAATATCAAGCGTGGTTGAAGAACGAAATGTATGTAGCTATTTTGGAAGGAAATGAAATGGATAAATACTATTCTACATTTGTTAAAAATTTTAGTATTGTTGAATCTACTAAAAATGAAAAACACGAAAAAGAGTTCGGTTATTATCTTCCATTTTCTGAAGGCTTAATGTATTCTTGGTCCACAAGAGCATATACTGAAGATGAAATTAATATTCTTACTCGATTCAAAACAATCATAGACCTCACTTTCAGGCGCTATATAGAATTGCAAAAAGCAGAAGCCAATGCATTGGAGGCTTTACGTAGCGCTTCACTCGACAGAGTAAGAGCAGAAATTGCTTCGATGAGAAATACGGCAGATTTGGAAAAAATAACACCGCTTATTTGGAAAGAATTGACAGTGCTCAATATTCCATTTGTAAGATGTGGCGTATTTATTATGGATGAACAGGAAGAAATGATTCATACGTTTTTATCAACACCAGATGGTAAAGCCATTGCATCATTACACTTACCTTATACAAGAACTCCATTGGTTAATTCTATTGAATATTGGAGAGCTAAAAAATTATATCAAACTCATTGGGGATTAGATACCTATGCAGTTTTTGCAGATGCAATTGCAGATGAAACTACTGGCATGAACAAGGAACACTATTTAAGTTCTGTTCCTAAAGAAGGTATTCATTTGCACCTACTTCCTTTTTTACAAGGCATGTTGTATGTAGGAAATACTGAACCATTATCAGCAGATAATCTGAGTATTATTCAATCAGTGGCTGATGCATTTTCTACTGCATATGCTCGCTATGAAGATTTTATCAAATTAGAAGATGCAAAAAAACAAATTGAAAATACACTAACCGATTTGCAAGCTGCACAAAAGCAATTGATCCAATCCGAAAAAATGGCAAGTCTTGGTGAGCTCACTGCAGGCATTGCGCATGAAATTCAAAACCCTTTGAATTTTGTAAATAATTTTTCTGAAGTAAGCACTGAGTTAATTAGTGAAATGGTGGAAGAAGTAGATAAAGGAAATTTTGATGAGGTGAAAGCCATTGCAGATGATATAAAACAAAATCTCGAAAAAATCAATCATCATGGTAAGCGAGCAGCAGATATTGTAAAAGGCATGTTGCAACATAGCCGTAGCAGCAGCGGTGTGAAAGAACCAACTGATATCAATGCATTGGCAGATGAATATTTAAGATTGGCTTACCATGGATTAAGAGCAAAAGACAAAACATTCAACGCAACGATGAAAACTGATTATGATGAAACGATTGGAAAGATCAATGTTATACCGCAGGATATTGGAAGGGTTATTTTGAATTTAATTACGAATGCGTTTTATGTGGTGAAAGAAAAAGCAAAGACCCCCCAACCCCCTAAAGGGGGAGTTTCTTACGAGCCAACTGTTAGCATATCAACAAGCTCGATTCAGCCCCCTTCAGGGGGTCGGAGTATTCAAATAAAAGTGTCTGACAATGGGGGCGGCATCCCTCCAAAAATCTTCGATAAGATCTTTCAACCCTTCTTCACCACCAAACCTACTGGGCAGGGAACAGGCTTAGGATTGAGTTTGAGTTATGATATTGTGAAGGCACATGGTGGGGAGTTGAAGGTAGAAACGAAGGAAGGGGAAGGGAGTGATTTTATTATTCATTTACCAATTGGCTAAACAAATACTTTATAATTCACAAAAGTGTACCATATTTGTAGACTATCCAATAATTGAGTGTGAAATGATGTTAGAAAGTAGGATTAGGAAATGGGCAATTGGCTTTAGGAAATATTTCTTTTTGTATCGAAATGGATATTTTGAACTTCCCTATCTTTCCAATACGCCGCAAATAATGGTTAATTCATTTCAGAATATGCCTTTTACAAAAAAGGTACCTGATGAACATATAATTTATTCAGATACTATTTTTACTAGTGGATCAATGCGTTATAGAGAATTGGAAGACGGTCTTTGGATAATACTTTCAGAAATGAATTTTAAAAAGAATGTTTGTACAAAAGCTTTATACGATCAAGAACCCTGTAAATATTATTTTCTATCTCACTTTAGATATACCTCTTTGATAAAAAATATTTCTATTAATGAAATTAATTTACCAAACATAGGTTGGTCATTGTATAAACCAGGAACAGAAATAAAGGCTTTTTTTAATGCAGGCGACAAGGGATCATTTTTTAATTTTGTGTTTAGCGAAGATTGGTTTAAACAAAATATTGTTCCAGATAATCTAGAAGAACAAAACCAACTAAAAGAATACTTAGATTCTGAAAATGCCTATATGGTATGGGAAGATGTTATACATAATTCTCATGAAATTATAAATAAGATAGTAGAGTTGATTAAAGAACCAACTGATACTTTTTTGAATAAACTATCCATGAAAATTAGTTGCCTAGAAATTATTACTAGTTTTCTTAAAATATTATCTAAAAAAGAAAAATTAGCAATAACCGGTAAACCCATATTTGCAGATAGTTATTTATCTAAAGCAGAAAAAATGATTATTAATTCACTTACATCTGAATTTCCTGGTATAGATGTAATTGCAAAAACTGTTCACATAAGTCCTACCAAATTAAAAAATGATTTTAAAAAAGTTTATGGGCATACAATCTTCGGTTACTATCAAGTTAAACAAATGAGCCTAGCTCGTGAACTACTAATAAATAAAAAATATTCTGTAAAAGAAGTTTCTGAAATATTGGGCTATGATAATCCTAGCAACTTTACATTGGCATTCAAAAAAGTAAACAATAATGAACTGCCATCGAGTTTAAAGTAAAAAAGCTAAAATATTAATTTAGTACAACAAATGTCTTATTTCACTGTTTTTGTGTCTTAATCGATTGATTTTGAATATACTTTAAATGATAATTTTACAAATAATTAGTAAATGAAATAAAAATTTCAATTAAAGTAATAATTTTTTTGGCGGATTCGGGGGAATTTTCCAAAATAAAAAGCTCCGTAACAGGAGCTTTTTATTTTGGAAAAAGAGAAAAGAACCCAAAAAAAAGAATGGGCAACTATCGATTTACAAAATGCTACAGAAATTACCAACGACTTAAAGCAGCACTTAGAAAAATAAAACACAATGCCAAACCTACCGGGCATGGAACAGAATTGGTATTGAGTTTGAGTTACGATATCGTGAAGGCACATGGCGGGGAGTTGAAGGTGGAAACGAAAGAGGGACAAGGGTCAGAATTTATAATTCAACTACCCGCATAAACTATTTATTCAACATCTCAAGAGTACCTGTCCAGTTTTCAGGCGCCCCCTCGTGCATGTATTTTTTTGCATTACTTCCAAAAAATTGAGCAGTTTGATCTTCAGGGTCTAACGCAATTACTAAATCAAATAAATCGATAGCAGTTTCAAATTCTCCATTCAGGTAAGCATTCATTGCATTAGTAAAATGCGGAAGTGTGTTTGATTTTTTTGCTTTAATACCATCATCAAAAGCATTAATACATTCTACAATATTCAACAGTTTGGCCTTCCCTTTTAATCTGACTGAGCCCAATTGTCTAAATATAAAATCATTGGTGCTTTCTGCATATTGCATTGTTTCATGGCTTAATAGTAATGGCGATTGATAATATTTAGTAAGACTTTCAATTCTTGCAGCTGTGTTTACTGTATCGGAAATTGTTGCTGCGTCTAATCTTTTTTCATCACCAGTAATACCCATCACTAGCGGGCCTGTATGCATGCCAATTCCCGCTTTAATTTTTGGTAATCCATTTGCATTGCGTAATTCATTTAATTCGTTGATTGCTTGGTGCATACCAACTGCTGCATGCAATGCATCAATCGGGTTCTCAGGAAAAATAGCCATGATGGAATCGCCTAAATACTGGTTAATAAAACCATTGTACTGTCTAATAATCGGGCCAAGCTTTTCATTAAAGGATGACACAAACTGGAAATTTTCGCTCGGAGTCATTTTTTCTGAAATACCTGTAAAATCACGAATATCGGTAAACAACACTGTTACTATTTTTTCAACCTGATCTCCAAGTTTTACTTCTGTAATCAGATTGTGCCCCAAAGATTTTATGAATTCATGTGGCACAAATTTGTTAGTGGCTTCATAAATACGACGCATGGTTTCTTCCCTGTCCCTGGCGGCTTTTATGTTTTTTTCGTATTGTAAAGCGCTCTCAATAGCAGAAGAAGACTGAAGTGCTAATGTTACCAATAACTTTAAATCACCTGCTGAGTAAGTAATATCTTCTTTGCTAGCTAAAATAATAGCACCCATAATACGGCGCTTTACTTTTAATGAAGCATAAATAATTGTTTGGACATTATTGTTAATAATTTCTTTTTCAGTAAGTGAAGAAATATCTGTCATAATTTCGGACTGACCGCTTAATCCGATATTTGTAAGTAATTCTACATTTCGTTTTATTTTTTTGACATTAAACAAAGTTTCACCTGCTATAGCAGGAACAAGTAGTATTTGTTTTTCTTCGTCCCAAAGTAATGCTACACCAGCGCTACTTTTAATACAACGCATTGCTTCATCCAACGCTAATTGAATAATTTCATCGGGATCAATTTTTTCCGCCAGTTTTTCCGAAAAATCAAATATGATATTGATCTCCTTGTATAAGTTTAAAACTTCGGTGCCAAGTTTTTTTCTTTCTGTCTCTTTTTGAATAAGTAGAGAAAGAATGGATGCTATACTTTCAGTAGCACCGTTTCCTTTTACATAACCAATTATTTCATCATCTACTTTAATGCTAATACAATGTTCTGCAATTGTTAAAGCCTGCCCCAATAAAATATTTCCATTATTATCTACAATCCAAACACTGGCCTGCATTTTTACGATCAATGAAAGTAAAGAAGCAGCTGTTTCATTTTTTTTACCGATCAGCGATTTTAAACTAACAATGGCCATGCCTTATAACTGGATAAAGTTTTAACGGAATATTATTTCACTGCCTTACTTAGCTAAGCTTTAATACTTCTCTTGCTTTGTTCAACAAAACTTCCGGGTCGAAAGGTTTGGTCATATAAATATCTGCACCCACTTCTTGCCCTTTCTGCCGATCTAGTTCTTGGCCTTTGGCTGTAAGCAAAATAATAAACACATCATTCATTTGTAATTCTTTTTTTACTCTACGGCATACTTCCATCCCATTCATTTTTGGCATCATTACATCTAGAAAAACTAGTTGAGGTTTTTCTTGCTGAATAATTTCTAATGCAATTTCACCATTCTCTGCGGTAAGAAACTCCACACCCTCATCTTCTAATTCTTCTAAGGTTTGCCCAATTAGCATACGAATATGCGCTTCATCATCTACAATCAATATCTTTTTTTCCATTTCTTTGATCTGTTTTTATGTAATTAAATTTTATTGATAAACAAGGAATAAAACATTTTCTAACCCCTTTTCAAAACGAAGCGATTGCACAATATCATGCTTACCGGAAATCAGCGAATTAATAATAATAATATCTGGCTGATTAGCAATAGCTTTTTCCATTAGATCATTTTCATTCGATTCCGTTACAGCATATCCTTTTGTTTGTAATACTTCCATAATAGTTCCTGCAGTTGTAGTATCCTGATCAACAACCATTACTTTCTTTTTTGATTTGCCTTGCTCTAATAAACTGCCAATTTCTGCAAATAAAATTCCTGTATCAATTGGCTTGGTAAGATACCTGTCTACACCAATTCTAAAACCCCTTGTTTTGTCCTGAACAATTGATAAAACTATAATGGGAATATCCATGGTTTGAGGATCATTTTTTAATACCGCTGCTACATCAAATCCATTCATCTCTGGCATCATTACATCAAGAATAATTAGATCAGGACGTTTGGCCCGAACCCTTGCTAGTGCTTCTTTACCATTAGACGCCTCATCAATTAAATAACCTGCTTCGCCTAATTCTTGTTTTAATAAAGAGCGAATTGCATCATCATCATCCACTACTAATATTGAAGCGTAATTACCTTTTAAGGATAATTGTGAAAAAGCTACCTGTTCTTTTAATTGTTTTACCAAATCTTCCAAATGCATTGGTATTGCTGGGGTATTTGTTGCTGTAATCGGCAATGAAAATGAAAAGGTGCTACCATTGCCTACAGCACTCTCTAGCCAAATTTTTCCGCCATGGTGTTCAATGATTTCCTTGCAAATGGGTAAGCCTAAACCAGTCCCTTTTGGTTTATCTGTAAGGGTGTCGCCACCTACTTGTTTAAATTGTTCAAACACGGCACCATAATCTTCCGGAGCAATACCAATGCCTGTATCTGAAATACTTACCACTATATCATTGTCTATTTTTGATACTTTACAAGTAACGATACCTTTATCGGTAAACTTAACTGAGTTAGAAATAAGGTTAATAATTACTTGTATTAGTTTGTCTTTATCGCCAGTGATTTCAGGGAGATTATAATCAATATCTTTTATCAATTTTAATGCCTTTTGGTCAAACAAGGAAGATGTAGCTGCAATAGCTCTTTCGGCTACATCGGCCATGGATGTTTTTTCTTGGTTCCACTCCATTTTACCTGCTTCAATTTTTGCAAGGTCAAGCACATCATTAATTAAGTTGGTAAGTCTTTCTCCTTCTGATATTACCACATTTAAGTTTTCAGAAATTTGGTTGATGGTTTTTATAGATTTAGCATCTGTTTTTTCTATTAATGGAAATATTTTTTCAACTAAGCGTTTGCGAATGATTTTTGTAAATCCTAAAACGGAAGTTAAAGGAGTTCTTAATTCATGGCTAACTGTTGAAAGAAAAGAACTCTTTGCCTCATTGGCTTTTTCTGCGGCTTTACTGGCGGCTTCCGCTTCCATTTTTGCTAGTTTAACATCTTCGAATAGGGTAGCATTGTTTAAAGCAACTCCTACTGAAGAGGCAATCGTAGTTAGCAAGCGCAAATCATTTTCATTAAAACGGTTTTCTTGTTCTGTACTCTGAACGCTTAGTACACCAATAATTTCATCACCTACAGGAATGGGTACACCGAGGTAGGAAGATGCGTCTACTCCCATTCGTTGAATACCCATTTGTAAGGTTTGCTCCTGTAAATCTTTATTAATCAGCAGGGGCTCTCCACTCAGTAATATTTTAGATGTTAAACCCTCACCAATAATTCTTGATGGCATTTCCTCTCCAAATTGATAAGCAAAATTGATAATTTTAGTTGTAGGGTTATATAAGGCGAGATAAACAATATTGGCTTTAAATAAATCTTTTAATTGATCTCCCACCATTTTAATCAGGTCTGCCGCATCTAATTGTGATGCAAGTGCTTTGCTAATGTTATTCACTGTGCTGAGCTCTACTGCTCTTTGTTTTGCTTCTGCAAGTAATCGGTTGGTTTCATCAAATAGCCTTGCATTTTCTAAAGCTACACTCATGCTATTTGTAAGAGTAGTAAGCAAACGAAGATCAGATTCACTAAATGCATCTTCCTCATCTACATTTTGTAAACTGATAGAACCTCTAACAATATCACTTGAAATCATCGGAACAAACAATGCAGATTTTGGTGGCTGACCAGCAGTTACACCCTTGCCTCCATGTTTTTTTGATGTTTCGATATAATCTTTTTTTATGTTAAGTGGCTTCCTAGATTTAATTAGCAATTTACTGTTCCAATTAAATGGATGGGGGGCTACAATTTGCCTTTCTCCTTTCTCTTTTGCATAATGCCAATTTTCTATATTGTTTTCATGGTCAAAAGTGCGAATAACAAGGGTTTGTGAATCTGGAAAAAGTTCACATAAACGATCACCAATCAAGTCATAAATCCCCTGCATGTCTAGCTCTTTTGCAAGACCTTCCTGAACACTATTGATTACTGCAAGCTCTGCAGTTCGTTGTTCAGTTTCTTTTAATAATCGGGTGGTTTCATCAAATAGCCTGGCATTTTCTAAAGCCACGCTCATACTATTCGCTAGTGTTTCTAACAATCTAACATCAGCATCACTAAATGCATTTTCCTTGTCAATGTTTTGGAGGGTAACGTAACTAGTAACTTTATCACCCACATTTAGAGGAACAAATAAAACTGATTTTGGAAACTCAGTACCTGGAATAATCTTTAATCCGAATTTATTAACTGAATTTAAAGCATCCTTATTAATTAAAATCTTTTGTCGAGTTTCAATAAGATGTTTCCTAAGCTTGTCATATTTCCTGGCTTCAGGATAGAAACGTTCCCCTTTTTCAATATAGTAAAGGAACTTTTCAGTTTCTGCTTCATAATTAAATGTTGCAATGGCAACCATTTGGGAATCGAATACTTCTCGTATTTTATTTCCAACAAGGTCATAAATTGCTTGCATATCCATTTCTTTTGCAAGCCCTTCTTGTACACTATTAATCACTGCAAGCTCTGCAGTTCGTTGTTCTGTTTCTTTTAAAAGCCGGTTGGTTTCATCAAAGAGCCTTGCATTTTCCAATGCCACGCTCATGCTGTTAGTTAATGTTGTAAGTAAACGAACATCGGATTCACTAAAAGCATGTTCTTTGTTTACATCTTGCAAACTAATTGAACCTTTAACAACATCTCCTATAATCATGGGAACCCAAACCGCTGATTTTGGCGTTTTACCAACAGTATATCCAATTCCTCCAATGGCACCAAATTGAGTAGCAGATTCTAAATAATTTTCATTTATGTGAATTGATTTCTGCGTCTGAATCAGATAATTATTCGCCCACATAATAGGGCGGGGGTCTACATATTGCCGTTTACCATTTTCAATTGAATAACGCCATATTTCGGTTTCGGCTTTATGATCAAAAGTTCTTATAACAAGGCTAGGAGCTTTGAAAACTTGAATTATACGATCTCCTACCAATTCATATATGGCTTGTATATCTAATTCTTTTGCAAGCCCTTCTTGTACACTATTAATCACTGCAAGTTCTGCAGTTCTTTGTTCTGTTTCTTTCAATAAGCGATTTGTTTCATCAAAGAGTCTGGCATTTTCTAAAGCCACGCTCATGCTATTAGCCAGTGTTTCCAACAAGCGGATATCTGATTCGGAAAATGCATTTTCCTTGTCAATGTTCTGCAAGCTTACATAACCTTTTATTACAGTTCCTGAGAGTAGTGGTACAAATAAAAAAGATTTTGGCATTTGTGTACCACCAATGGCTGTTATTCCATATTCATTATTGACAACTTCTTCATTAGGAATATAAATGGTATGCTTTTTATCAATCAATAATTGTCTGAGTTTATTGATAGGGCGAGATTCTGCATTGATTTTTTCATCATTTTCAAAAAAGTAATTAAAATGCTCAGTTTTATTTTCAAGATTAAAACTTGCAATTATTACTACCTGAGCATTAAAAAGTTTTTGAACCCTATCACCAACAAGATGATAAATACCATGCATATCCAATTCTTTCGCCAATCCATCTTGCACACTATTAATAACTGCAAGTTCTGCAGTACGTTGTTCTGTTTCTTTTAATAAGCGGTTGGTTTCATCAAAGAGCCTTGCATTTTCCAAAGCCACACTCATGCTGTTGGCCAGTGTTTCTAACAAACGAACATCCGATTCGGAAAAAGCGTTTTCCGACTCCATATTTTGTAAACTCACATAACTAGTAACTTTATCCCCTGAAATTAAGGGTACAAATATTCCAGACATCATTAAACCGGTTCCTGGAATAGTATTATTGCCCACCCAGCTTATAGTTTCCTCTCTTGTTTTGATAACGAGCCTAGTTTTTGTATTTACCAGATGCTTTCTAACCTCATTATATGGTCGTGGTTCAGGGTAAAATCTTCCCTGGGTTGTATTGTAATTGTATTGAAAATATTCTGTGTTGGTTTCTTTCTTCAGTGTAGCAATTATTACAGATTGCGCATTAAATACTTGACGGATCCTATCACCCACCAAATCATAAATCCCTTGCATGTCAAGCTCTTTTGCAAGCCCATCCTGCACACTATTAATTACTGCAAGTTCTGCAGTACGTTCTTCTGTTTCTTTTAACAACCTTGTTGTTTCATCAAAAAGTCTCGCATTTTCCAATGCCACACTCATGCTGTTGGCTAATGTTTCTAATAAGCGAATATCTGATTCAGAAAAAGCATATTCTTTTTCTAAGTTTTGTAAGCTTACATATCCTGTTACTTTATCACCAATAATAAGCGGTACAAATACTCCAGACATCACCATTCTGGTTCCAGGAATAGTATTATTTCCAACCCAACTGATTGTTTCTTCTTTTGTATTGATTACTATTTTCTTTCTGGTTTCAATTAATTGAAGCCGAAGCTTTCCAATGGGTCTGGGTTCTGTTGTATTTCTTTTTCCTTCTTCGAACCGGTAGTTAAAAATCTCTAAACTGTTTTCAAAGTCAAATCCAGCAATTATAGCTACTTCTGCATTAAATAATTGCTGTACTCTGTCTCCTACTAAATCGTATATGCCTTGCATATCCAATTCTTTTGCCAAGCCCTCTTGTACACTTTTAATAACTGCTAACTCTTCACCCCGCTGATTTAGCTCGGAAGTTCGATTTTCCAATAATTTTTCAAGTTCAATAATGCGTTGTGTATCATTATTCATAAAGCCAAGAGTTTAAGAATAAGGTATTTTTCTTTCTATTTGGAGTGGGTGGCATTAATCATGGTACCCCATCCCCATGAATGATAAATATAATTAAAAAAAATCATGTTCTGCAGAATTGACTTTAGCAAAATGAGATTACGCTAAAAGGAGGTAGTGAAGCTTGTATTTTTTCATTATCAGTATAAATAATTTGTACAAGGTTGTTTCTTCGAATAATTACTTTAAATTCAATCTAAATTTTACCACATGAAAATGTATTCACGTTTGCTATTTGCATTATTGTTGATCACTGGTTTTAATCAGGTTGTATTAGCCATTGATACCAATGATACACGCCTACTCTGGCAACCTGCAATAAGTAAAACACATATTGCATTTATTTATGCAGAAGATCTTTGGGTGGCCAATCGTGATGGATCTAACCCCAGACGCATTACTGTAAGTGAAGGAACAGAATCTAGTCCTATTTTTTCTCCTGACGGAAATACAATTGCATTTACTGGCCAATATGATGGCAATAGCGATGTATTTACTGTTCCTGTTTCTGGCGGAATTCCTAAAAGGCTTACGTGGCATCCTGGCAATGACCTTGTTCGCGATTTTTCACCTGATGGAAAAAAAGTATTGTTTGCTTCTCAGCGAAACAGTTTTACCGGACGCTATTATCAATTATTTACAGTTGATATTAATAACGGCAGCGAAAATCAATTACAAATTCCCAATGCATTTTGGGCATCGTATAGCCCAGATGGAACTAAGATCGCATATACTACTATCCCCGATGCCTTTGAACAGTGGAAGAATTATCGTGGGGGTACGATGAGTAGAATTTGGATTTATGACATGAAGTCTCATGCAGTAACAGAAATACCTAAACTTCAAGGAGGTTGTAATGATACAAAACCGGTATGGGAAAGCAATACTGTTTTTTTTCGTAGCGACCGAAATGGAGAATTTAACTTATTTAGTTATGAGACATCGAGTAAACAGGTTAAGCAATTAAGCAACTTCAAAGATCTTCCTATTTCTAGCCTAGATGGAATTTCAGGAGAAATCATTTTTGCTCAGTCAGGATATCTGCATATTTATAATACAGCAACAAATAAGTCTAACAAGTTAAAAGTGGGCATCGCTGCTGATCTATTGGACTTAAGATCTCGATTTGTTAAGGGCGATAACTATATCCGATCTGCTAGTATTTCTCCGTCAGGATCTAGAGTAGTGCTTGATTTTAGAGGAGATATTATTACCATTCCTGGCCAAAAAGGAGATCAAATTAATGTAACCAATACTACTGATATTCATGAAAAGTTTCCTCAATGGTCTCCTGATGCTAAATCGGTAGCTTATTTTTCTGATGCATCGGGCGAATATGCGCTTCATGTAAAAAATCAAAACGGAATTGGCGAACCAAAAATATTTAAATTAACTGGCTCTGGATTTTATGCATTTATTCATTGGAGCCCCGACAGCAAAAAATTGTGTTTTGTAGATAATGGACGCAGATTATATGTACTGGATGTTGCAACTGGTAAAACCGATAAAATTGCGGAAGATCTTCATTATGTTCCTGGTGCATTCAGAGAACTTTTTGGAAGTTGGTCTTCCGATGCAAATTTTGTTTCTTATACTACTATTACCGAAACCAATTTTGAAAAAGCATGGATTTATGCTGTTGGAGAAAACAAATCATATCCTGTATCTGATGGTTTGAGTAATGTTAGCGAACCAAAGTTTGACCCATCAGGAAAATACTTGTATATGCTTGCTAGTACCGATGCAGGCCCTGTAGTAAACTGGTTTGATCAATCTAACCAAGATATGAAAGCAACCAACAGGATTTATTTAGTTACACTTCAAAAATCGGTGACTTCGCCTTTAGCAAAAGAAAATGATCAAGAAGAAGTAAAAGAAACAGCAACGAATATAACGCCGGGTAAACCTGATTCAGCAAAAACTGCTTCCCCAAAATCCACAATGAAAATTGATTGGGAAGGAATGGAAAACAGAATTATTCCACTTCCTATTTCAAATGGCAATTATAGTTCTTTGTCTATACCCAAAGAAGGGGAATTGTATTATTTATCTTCTACGGCCAATAATGCGGGAACAACCATGCTACACAATTATAGTTTGAAAAAAAGGAAAGAAGATCCGATTATGCCAGCAGATGGTTTTGAAATTGCATCGAAGGGAGATAAAATGCTTTTTAATAGTAGAGGAAAATGGGGCATCGTAACTGTTGGACAAAAACCAGGGCCAGATGCCATGTTGAATACAGCTGTTTTACAAGTAAAAATTACTCCTCAAGATGAATGGAAAAATATTTTTTATGAAGCATGGAGAGTAAATCGCGATTATTTTTATGATCCTGGGATGCATGGGGCTGATTGGCCTGCAATGAAAAAAAAGTATGAAGCATTTTTACCCGACATTGCAAGTAACAATGACCTATACAGAGTTATGCAATGGATGTTTAGTGAACTTTCTGTTGGTCATCAACGTTTTGCTAGCTCTGGCGATAGAAGAGTAAATACTGAAATTGTGCCTGGTGGCTTATTGGGAGCAGATTATGAACTGAGTAATAATCGTTACCGAATCAAGAAAATTTATGGTGGATTAAACTGGTCTCCTGATTTGCGCTCTCCGCTTACCGAACCAGGAGTAGATGTAAAAACTGGCGATTATATTATTTCTGTAAATGGTCAAAATATTACTACCGAAAATAATTTTTATAGTTATTTCGAAAATACTGCAGGAAAAATTGTTACGCTTACTGTTTCATCTTCTTCGGATGGTGCTAATGTAAGAAGCGTAAAAGTGACGCCAATACCTAATGAAAGTGCTTTGCGTAATCGCGATTGGGTAGAGGGTAATATGAAAAAAGTGGAGGCAGCAACCAATGGACAAGTAGCTTATGTATATGTTCCTAATACCACTACACAGGGTCATGAATATTTTAAAAGGTATTTTTTTCCGCAAGCAAACAAAGCAGCTATTATTGTGGATGAGCGTTTTAATGGAGGCGGGCAATTAGCAGATTATTATATTGATATGCTAAAGAAACCAGCTCAGTCATATTGGAATTATCGTTATGGCAAAGATCAAAAAGCACCGAATGCTTCCATACAGGGTCCGAAAGTAATGTTGATAGATGAAACAGCGGGTTCAGGCGGTGATTATTTACCTTATTTATTCCGCCAAGCAAAATTGGGAACGCTTGTAGGAAAAACTACTTGGGGTGGCTTAGTTGGAATTTTGGGTTTTCCAGAGTTTATAGATGGTGGATCCGTAACAGCTCCAAACCTTGCATTTTATGATGAAAAAGGCTTTGGAATTGAAAATGTAGGCACACCGCCTGATATTGAAGTGGAGCAATGGCCAGCTGATGTAATTATGGGTAAGGATCCACAATTAGAAAAAGCAATTCAAATAATTATGGATCAATTAAAAGCCAATCCGCCTAAAAAAATGAAAACACCAGCTTACCCGATAAGGGTTCGTAAATAATAAGTAGATCGCCGAATACGCATTTACCAATTTAGATACTTAAATTTACCTTAATAAATATACACTATGAAAATATTGGTTGTTGACGATGAACAAGACATGGAAAACCTGTTCTTGCAACGTTTCAGAAGAGAAATAAAAGATGGCACTGTCATATTTGCATTTGCCAACTCTGGTGAACAGGCGCTTGAATACATGAATCATAACAAACACGAAGCTGTATTAATTCTTTCAGATATCAATATGCCAGGAATGAGTGGCCTACAGTTGCTGGAAAAAATCAAGCAAAAATACAATGAACCGCCACCTATTGTAATGATGATCACCGCTTATGGCGATACTGATAATTATAATACAGCAATGGAATTAGGGGCTGATGCTTTTTTAACCAAGCCAGTTGATTTTAATTTACTCAAAGAGAAACTTCATATACCACACTAATGGCTAAAATCTTAGTTGCAGATGATGAGACCGATTTAGAAACCCTCATCAAACAAAAATTTAGGAAGCAAATTAGAGAAGATAAGTACGAATTTATTTTTGCACTTAATGGTAACGATGCTATTGAGAAATTAAAAGATAACCCAGATGTAGATTTGGTATTGAGTGATATCAATATGCCCGAAATGGATGGGCTTACTTTATTGGGATTGTTGAACGATAGTAACCCAATGTTAAAAACTGTAATGGTTTCTGCCTATGGCGATATGGATAATATTCGCACAGCAATGAATCGTGGCGCTTTTGATTTTGTTTGTAAGCCAGTTGGTTTCGAAGATTTAGAATTAACTATTGAAAAAACTTTGAAACATGTTCTCCAATTAAAAGAAACACTACAGGCTATTAAGGAGAACAATATATTAAGAATGTATGTAGATGAGAACGTGTTGAAATTCATGGGTAGCCGCGAATTTGAAGACTCCATCATGCAAAACGAAACCATCGATGCAACAGTTGTATTCATTGATATCTGTGGATTTACAGCAATTACAGAAGTAGAGCCTGCTGATATAGTTGTAAAAATGTTGAATAATTATTTTGATGTAATGGTAAAAGAAATAATTGCACAACAAGGCCATGTAGATAAATTTATTGGAGATGCGGTGATGGCCGTATTTAGAGGGAAGCATCATTTAGATAGAGCCGTTGATGCCTGTTTAGCTGTGCGCGATACCATTACAAAACTTCCTGCAGAATCAAGCGAAAGCAAATTCAAACCACAAATTTCTATTGGCTTGGCTTCTGGTGAATTGATCTCTGGAAATATTGGTTCATCCAATTTACGTCGCCTCGATTACACTGTTGTAGGTGATGTTGCCAATACAGCTTCTCGTTTGCAATCTGCAGCGGGAGCCAACCAAATCATTATTTCAGAAAACGCTTATTTGCAAATCAAAGATTCATTCAATTGTAAAAAAATTGGCGAAGTAAGCTTAAAAAATAAACAATTGCCTGTTACTATTTACGAGGTGATTGATTAGTACTAATATATTCCAACATGAAAAAAAGCTTCCTATTATTTCAACTTATAGCTTCATGCTATTTGTTGAATGCCCAGTCTATTGCAAAAAAACAAGCTCCACCAGCATTGGCTTCTATCACAGAGGCTGATCTAAAAAAAGACTTATACGATTTGGCCGATGCGCATTTTAGAGGCAGATCTGGAGGTACTATAGATGAACTAAAAGCCTCAATGTGGATCGCAGAAAAATATCGCTCGATAGGTTTGAAACCCGCCGGAGATGACGGTACCTATTTTCAATATTTCAACATGTGGAGAAACCGTATTAGCGATCAAAGTACCATTCAGATCAATAATCAATTGTTGAAATTGTGGTCGGATGTATCTGTTGCTCAAATGGCCAATTGCAATATAGATGCACCGATATTGTTTGTAGATAAATCTGCTGCAGCAAACTTACAAATCAATGATGTAAAAGGAAAAGTGGTGGCTATGGAAGCGGATCCTGCCATGTACAACCCAGCTGTTTCTTTACCGAGCTGGCGCTATTCTAGAAGTGTACAAAATAAATATGGTAACCCACTTATTGCTAAAGGCGCGATTGCAGTAATTTTTATTGCTGATGAAGTTGGAGAAAAAACTTGGGAAGATGCTACTGCTAATTTTAAAAGAGGTGCTTATGAAGTTGATGGCGGCCCTGCAATGAAGATAATTACAACCGTACCTGTTATCTGGCTGAGATCATCTGCTAAAAATATGTTGCAAGCAAATAACGCAGTTTTAAAAGCAAGTATCAGCATCGATCATTTTGATTATCCATCAGTTAATATCATTGGAAAAATCGATGGGACCGATCCTGTTTTATCCAAAGAATATCTTTTATATAGTGGACATACAGATGCGCATGGTGTGCGAAATGCCATCAACGGAGACAGCATCTATTATGGAGCAGACGACAATGCAAGTATTGATGTGGCTATGTTTGCAACAGCAAGAGCATTCAAAAAAATTCCATCTAAACGTTCGGTCTTGTTTGTAATTCATGGGGCTGAAGAACGTGGATTATTGGGTTCTAAATGGTATGCTGCTCATCCAACTGTTCCGATCGCTAATATTGTTACTGTTTTGAATGCCGATATGATTGGAAGAAATCATCCGGATAGCGCTGCTGTATTGGGTACACAATCTCCCCATAAAAACTCTTCTGAATTAGTTGAAATGTTGTATCAAGCAAATCAGGAAGGTCCTCAATTTAAACTAGATACTTTGTGGGATAAAACAACTCATCCTGAAGGATGGTATTTTAGAAGCGACCATGTACCTTATGCAAGGCTTGGTATTCCTTCATTGATGTTTACTACTTTATTACACCCCGATTATCATACTCCTTTAGACAATGCAGAACGAATTGATTATGCAAAGTTGAAAAAAATAACAGATTGGATGTATCGACTGGGTTGGAAAGTAGCCAATGCGCCAAAACGCCCAACAACAGATATTGGGTTTAAATTAGAACGATAAAAAAAGCCCCGATTTCGGGGCTTTTTAATTAAATGTTAATCAATATTTACCGTATTGTCATCTGGTATTCGATCGATTAATTTATTGTATGGATCAATTCCTGCTTTCACCGGTTTGCCTTTTACGCGAATAGTGATGGTTCTTTGTCCGGGTGTTAATTTATATTTCTGTAAAAAAATGGGGTTCACTTGTTTTCTACCATTTTTATCAGTTGATTCTGCAGCAAAAACGCCAATGTCTATATAGTCATTCATTTTTGTAATAGTTTCTTTTCCAGAACTGTCGGCGTAAAACTTATTGGAATTTACTTGAATAGTTACATCATATACATCCTTACCAGCACTTATTGCTTTTGCACTAATAGCTTTGTTATCATACAAAGTGATTTTTTTCCAAGTATCTTCTAAATAATACTTAATCGAATCAGGTGTATGTTTTTCTATGAATGCATATAAATCAGTGCTTCCTGCAAAAGGAGGGTTTTCTTTCAATGCAAAACTATCTCTGAATTCATGCAAGGCAGTATTCAAATTATCAACACCTATTAAATCTTGTAAGCCATACAAGATTAAACTTCCTTTTTGGTACCATTGATAGGGTCGATTACAATTGATAAATGTATTTTCTTTTTTTGATTCATTGGCCCTTCCTGATAAATAACGATCTAATTCATCCTTTAAGAATCGCTTCATATTATCTTTTCCATATTTGCGCTCGGTTAAGATCAATGCAGTGTATTCAGCCAATGCTTCTGATATTAAATTAGAACCTCTTGTTTTATTCGGTACAACCTGATGTCCCCACCACTGATGTGCTAATTCATGAGCAGTAACAAAGTAGACATAATCAAATGAGTTAGGATCTCTAAAATCGGCCACCCATCCAAAACTTTCTGCAAATGGAACTGTGTTAGGAAAGCTTTGTGCAAATCCTGCATACCTAGGGAACTCCATCAAACGCATTTGCCTGAATTGAAAATCGCCATAACTCTTTGAGAAATATTCTAACCCATCTTTATATGCTCCCTTAAATCGGTCTAGATTGTATTTGTGTTTTGCGTCATGAAATATTTCAATATTGATTTTCTTTCCATTAGATATGGTTACCGAATCTTTTAGTACATCGTATTTTGCCGAAAGAATACTAAAGAAATAATCTATTGGTGTATCCTGAATATACTGGAAATATTTTCTTCCATTCACTTCCCATGTTTTTTGTAAATAGCCAGGCGCAATGGCCAATTGATCTTTAGTAGTACTAACAGTTGCTTCAAAATGAATTAGATCGGCATCGTCATTAAAGAGCATGGTGGCTTTTCCTTTTGGATCATTCTGATCGGGATATTCATCTTCTTTTTTAGGTAGTTTGTATTTTTTGCGGTCTTCATCTCCGCTCAATTCTGCATTTGGATCATAACCAAAAGAAGGAATGCCCCCTGAATAAAAAGTACCATTGTATAATATCTCTCTTGAAAAACCACTGTTTACAAATCCTTTGTTACTTATTTTGGAATACACTTCTAATAAAGCGGTATCGCCGGGTTGCATGGGTTGTGGCAAACCATAAATTCTATAATTGGCAGTGTCTTTTCCTTTCTTTAAAAAATTGAAAGCAGCATGACCATATGCCAACGGTGATCGGTATTGCAATGGCTTACCATTGTATACAATTCGATAATTAACATTATCTTCTGCTAATAAGTGAAGCGAATCTACTGAGATAGTATTTTTATTCTTAATAGATACCTTCGCATAAATCTTTACCATTCTTTCTTCGGGAAAAATATCCGCGTTCATTAACACTTGTGTTACTTTAGGTTGAAGGGTTTTTTCATACTTCTTTAGAGTGGTTTCGTATAATGCTTGATTGGTTTTTGATTTCGATTCACTCACATAGTTATTGATATAACTCACATTATAATATATAAATGCACCCGATCCAATCCATGTAAGAAAAAACAAAGTCACCAATAGTCTCGGTGTTCCATTAAACCTACTTGTAGCTATCTTCCATCTTTCTTTAAAACCCCCTGCAATTCCTCTTTGATAAAACAAGTAAGCAAGAACTGTAAGTAAGCAACCCAGGCTCAGCCAATAGAAATTAAACCACAATTGTGGTTCCATAAAATGGCCAATGCCATTCATATCGCTCCAGCGATATCCTGGAGTATAGAAATAAAAGAATAAATTATAGTCCATTCTTCCAAATGTTCTGAGTAAGAATAAACTGATCCAAATCATCATCGATACTCCATGACCACCAAACTTGTTATTCACTAATAAATGAACAGCAAATGATAATAGAATCATTTGAATGAAGCCTGGTAAGGTTAAAACATAAAGCTCAATAAAGTATACTGAAAAGTTTAAGTCGGTATGGCCTTTTAATAATTGAATGATAACACCCACCAACATTGGAATAGTTACTAAAATAAATGCAATGCCTACCATGCTGCAAAATTTCGAAAACAAGAAAACCACATTCGAAACAGGCATTGCATCATTGATGATATCAAACCGGGTCGTTTTTTCTCTATGTATTGTTTCACCAGAGTAAAACAATAAAATGATAAATATGAATAGGTTATAATCATAACTCTTATAGTCCATTAAAAAAATGGTCAATGGTCTATCAGGCACACTATACAATAGATTGCCAATCCAAAAATCTAAAATCAAAAAGATCAATCCGCCCATTAAAATGGCTTTAAAATAATTGTCGCGAATAATATTTACAAACTCAATTTTAGTTAAACGCCACCAAACCCTACGCATATATCCTTGCGAAAAATCTTGAGCAACTTTTTTTAGTGGTTGGCCAACCGGTGTTTTTTCTTCAGCTTGTTTTTTCTTACTTTGTTTAGTTGTTTCTGCATTTAAGAAGGCATTAAAACTAAAACGCCAATAAGCAAAAGCAGTAATAATTATTGAAATACCTATCCAAATTAAACGATTGAATAAAAACACTTTTGTAAATGGCAGTACTAAATGATTTTTTTCGTAAGGTGTTAGGTATCTTGTTTCGAGTTGAAAAGTGTTGATCATGAAAGGGTCTAACAATTTAACCAACTCTCTTTTTTCTAAATCCCTCACTAAAAAATTTGATAATAAATAGCCAATTAATAATAGAATACTGGCACTATAAACAACTTTCACATTTCTGGTAACAGCAACTAGTGCAAAGAAAATAGAAGAAGCCAATAATAAATTACCAAGCGAATACAAGAATACAGGCTCCATATAATTCCACAATCCATAATGCCCAATTCTTTCTACAGGTACCTGCCCCATAATCGGTCCTAAATAAGCACCCAGTAAGCATCCCCAATTAAAAGCAGTGCCGATAATTACTACATAAAAAAAGGAACCACAAAATCTTCCCCAAAAATAGCCGCCCTTTGTAATAGGGTAACTGAATAAATACTGACGGGTTTGATGTTCTATATCTCTGTATAATGGAACACCCATTACTGCAGAACATACCAGCATCATCAACAGACTAAAAGTTATAGTACCATCTGCAATGGTCCATGGTGCATTGTGAAATACTTTCTCCGAAGCTGGTGATGAGCCTGTTGCAATCGAAAGAAAACCAATCAAGAAAAAAATAAAAAAATAAATATAAGAAGCTGGTCTTTTAGAACGATAAGCCAACTCGAATTTAAAAATTTGCCAAAACATAGGTTTAGTTTTAGAGTTAGCTTAAATAGTTACCATATCCATTTTAGAAGCAATCTGATGGAAGTATACGTCTTCTAATGCAGGTGGAGAAGGCCTAAAATCATCACCTGGGTTGGTGTCGCTGTAAATGCGAATACTTAAACTACCACTTTTCATTTGTACACTAATTACCTGATATTGATCTTTCAATTGTTGAATAGTTGCTTTATCTGCAGAACGAGTAAATATTTTTCCTTCTAATTCATTCACTGCATCATCTGGTTGATCATGCCTCAAGAGTTCCCCTTTACAAATAATAGCGAAATCACTGCAAAGTGTTCTTACATCTTCTACAATATGTGTCGACAAAATCACAATCGTATTATTACCTATCTCGCTTAATAAATTATAGAAACGATTTCTTTCCGCTGGGTCTAATCCAGCAGTAGGTTCATCTACTATAATAAGTTTTGGGTTTCCTAATAATGCTTGTGCAATGCCAAAGCGTTGCTTCATTCCACCTGAATAGGTGCCCAATCCTTTTTTTCGATCAGCATATAAGTTCACCCTGTTCAATAAATTATCTACTGTTTCTTTTCTTTCTTTTGTATTACTGATTCCTTTTAAACATGCAATATGATCGAGCATTTGTTCGGAACTAATTTTTGGGTATACTCCAAAATCTTGTGGTAAGTAACCTAAAATTTTACGCACAGCTTCTTTCTCTTTTAACACATCAAGATCATCTAAAAAAATACTGCCACTATCTGCTTCCTGTAAAGTGGCAATTGTTCGCATTAGCGAAGATTTTCCTGCTCCATTTGGCCCGAGTAGGCCAAACATGCCTTCATTAATGGTAAAACTTACATTATTGAGTGCCTGAACTCCATTTGAATACCTTTTAGACAAATTGGAAATGACTAGTTGCATAAAATGAATTGATTGATTAATTAATAATAGTTTTTTAATATTTTCTGCATTTGTAATATAATTAAAATTTGAATAATATTTGTAAACTCTGAAGAGGGGTTATATTTGTATATGAATGGGAAGGGCAAGCTAGACATCATTGATAAAATTCTGGAAGCTTGTTACCAGCATAACCCCGATGCCTTGTTTGTTATGAGTTTGATGCATCAATACGAGGATCGAGGAAGTTTAAGCAAAAAACAATTAGAAGGACTATACCTCAAAGCGGCCCTTATTCCAGATATACCTCCTAATTGGTTGGCTACATTACAAGCCACGATAAATAAAATGCATACCAGAGAGAAAACGCCAGCTACCATCAATACGCCGCTTTTTGAAAAAGATGAAGCCATAGGCCAAAAAATGGAAACCATACTTCAAAAGTATCCCCAACACAAGCGAGTAGTTTTCTTGTATGCGAAGTATGATAAAAATGAACTGCTTTCCCCAATGGAGAAAGCAGAAGTAGAAAAGTTTTATAAGATCTTGATGAAGTAATTCTTTTTATTCCTCATAAAAATCCAAATCCTTGTGATAGGTTTCTTCTAGCTGCGTCATAGCGTAAAAAGCAAGACACAAAGCAATAACCGCAATAGTTACTGCACTATAATAATAGTTGCCAGCATATAAACTGGCCAGCCATTGAAAGGCAAAACTCAATGGTATAACCCATCCCCGAACTAAGTTTAAGGAAGTACTGGTTACTAAGGTTCTGATATTGGTGCCAAACTGTTCTGCAGCAAGTGTAAATAACATGATGGTGAATCCTACTCCCAAACCCATTAACACAAATAAACTGTTATAGATATAGATAGATTGTTTTGCAAATAGGAAAAACAGTAAAATAAAAAAAGTATAGCCAATTAAAAAAACATAAATCGCTTTTTTTCTACTTTGTAATTTTTGACTGAGTAAACCACAAAGGGGGTCGCCAAATGCAAAGCCGAAAAAATTTAATGAAATAACAGTTGCAGCAGAAGGCAATTGTGTCATTCCCATGCTTGTTGAAATTTCTTTAGTAAACGTAATTAAAATACCTGTTGCAAACCATCCTGGCATACCTACCAATAAAATGCAAATAAATTTCCACAAACGCTTTTTATTTTTTAAAATCAGCATAAAATTTCCTTTGCTGATTCCTTCTACTTTCATCACATTAAACAATCCACTTTCAATAACACCAAATCGTAGAATCAATAAAAAAAATCCCAAACCTGCACCGATAATATAACAGGTTTGCCAGCTAAAAAAAGAAGCCACAGTACCTGCTGTTACTGCCCCAAACATACCGAGTCCACCAACCAACGCCACTGCAAAACCACGATATTTTTTATCCATCTGTTCGCTTACTAAAGTGATACCAGCCCCTAACTCCCCAGCTAGTCCAATACCAGCAAGGAATCTACACCACATATATCCGTTTACATCATTTATAAAAGCGTTCAATAATGTAAAAACACTGTACATAAATATGGAACCAAATAACACTTTCAACCTTCCAAATTTATCGCCAATGGTGCCCCAAATAAATCCACCTAGTAACATACCAAACATTTGCGCATTGAGAATATTGCGAGTATGAATTGGCCATTCGTTAATAGGAATTCTTAAATCAATAAAACTATTCAATCTTACTGCACTGAAAATGATGATATCATAGAGGTCAACAAAAAAACCAAGCGCAGCAACAATTACACCGATTATAGCAGCTTTTGGTATACCTTCTTTTTGCATGAGTTTATTTTTTTAACCAATCACCAATTCCGTATGGATCTGGATGAACTACAGAAACATGTTCGTGTTTGATTTTCCAAATTCCTTCCTCTTTAATTAATACAAAAGAGGAGCGAAAAATATTTTCGAATGTTCGGTCATTAACTTTTATCGACAACTTTATTATACCAGCCACCCATGCCATATCTGCTCCTTCTTCTGCAAATGGTCCTTCAATCCATTCAATAGAAATTAATTGTAATGATGAGGCACAAAAATCTGTCCAACCCTTTTTGATTTTTTCAAATCCTATTGTAGTTAATCTGGGACCTTCCAATACTACATAAGTATCTTCAGACTGAATGTATTTGCTACAAATGCCTTCTAAATCTTTATCAATGATTACTTGGTAATGTTCGTTTATTTGTTGAATTGTATTCATTTACATTTCATTGATATCGTCAGCAATTTTACGCATAGGTGTATTGTTCTCGGGCTTTGCAATTGCATCTACTTCTTGTTGTACAATACGCATGATTCTAGCTGCAAATCTTGCATGCCATAATTGTCGTTCATCGGCTTGTTCATCGGTTGGCACAAAGCCTTCAATTTCATTTTGCAATAAAACACCTTTGCTTTCTAATAATCTTTCAATGGTGTCCATTCTTTCTCTTACTACAGCTACTTCGGTTGCTACAGCCATTGCTATATTCAACACTCTTTCTACTGCTGGGTCTTCAAAGAAATAAGGCCTCGCTCCCTTGCTTTTATCGCCTGCCATTAATATATCATTCACTACACTAGCATCCACTTCTTCGTTGATTTGCCCACTTGAATGTGAGCCGCTTAGTTCTGTTGCCATCGATTAGTTATTGAGTTATTGGTTATTGGTTATTGGGTTCGAGTGTTAGGATTTCCAGCCTCCGAAAACATTCCATATCGGACTACGACCATAATCTTCTTTTACATTTCCATCCTGTTTTTTCTTGTCTAGATCATTCACTGCTTTTACTCCTACTTGCATGAAATTTTCTTTAGGCACACCAGCTTCTTCCATTAGATCAATGGGTTCTAGATCATGCATATGCCCCCAATAAGGTTCAGCATTATAATAAGCATCCCAGTCGCGCATGAATTGTTCGTACATGCTCATTTCTGCAGTATACTGAGGTTGTTCAATATGTAAGTTGAGTCCTTTGGGTTTTAATACCCGATTGATTTCTTTAAATATTTTGTGAATGGATTTGCCGCCAGTTTCGTGTAAGAACATGGTTGTTTGTATCCAATCAAAATCAGCATCAGCAAACTCACTCATCGAAGCTGCGTCTGCTTGAATAAATTCAACATTTTTTATGCCCAATGCATTGGCCCTTGCTGCACCATATCTTAACATTGGCGCACCAGCATCTATTCCTATTACTGTTGCTTCAGGAAATGCTTGAGCGATGGGTAACATATTATGTCCCAAACCACATCCAATATCCAAAATTCTTTTTGGCTTAAAATCAGGATAGGTTTCTTTCACCCATTTTGCAATGGCCCTTCCACCACCATCAGTTAAACTGCCTAACATTCCACCACTGGTTACAAATAATCCACTATCATAATTAGCAGCATTGGCAACATCGCCTTTAAAATAGGCTGTATGATAACTGCCTGGCATTAAGTGGTTGTCTACATGCGTTAAATAGGGCGGTACAGCAAAGCCATCTTTCAATTGAAGATTGCTATGCACTTTTAATTGCTCGGCTGTTTTTTGAGCTAAGGCACTTGCTTGACGCAGTACAGTTGCTCTTCCATTTTGCTGACGCATTTCCATAGTACTTCTTCGTAGTGCTGCCCACATTTGATAGACAGGATCTTTCTTCATGGCTTCACCCACTTCAAAACGATCATTAAAAGTTCTACCATTTTCTTTTTTAAATGCAGGCTCAACTCGTTGATCATATGCAGTTTTATTTCCTGGTGCAATAACAGTGCTTACAAATCGATTGAGGTTAGCCAAGAAATTATATCTCGCTCTTTCGTCGTGATTGAATTCAGGAAAAACTGCATGCTGTTGCAATTTTGTCCAAACTGGTGGTAATTGATATGACATGATTAGTTATTAATTTATTATCTCTTATCTCTTATCTCATAATTCTTAATTCTTATTTCTTAATTTTACCATACCCTCCTCCTCCCGGCAATTCCATTACCAATTCTTCTCCTGGTAATAATTTGTCGTGGCCTTTGGGAGGAGTGAAACGTTTTTTGCCTGCTAAAGTTCGGATATAAAGAGCACCTTTTTTTCCTTCTTTTCCACCAAATAATCCATATGCTTGGTTATTGATCTTCTCGGTTACATTGCTAATTTGAATAGGAAATTTACCAATATTTTTATACGCAAACCTTTGGCCTGAACCGCCTTTGTATTTTCCTATTCCACCACTATTGGCGATCAAAGATTTTTCGGTTACCAGAACAGGTGCGGCATTTTCAAAAACTTCAATAGGCACATTGGCAACATTGGTAGGATAACAAAGGGTTGGTTCTCCATCCAATCCTTTTCTTCCACCATATCCACCAGCTAAAAATAAATATTCAACAAATTCTCCGCCATTTTCTTTTTTACCACTCAATACCATTACCCAAACAGCAGCTCCGCAATCGGCTTGAACCTTATCTGGAACTGCTTTTGATAAAGCTTTCATGATTGGACCATGTAATAAGTTTCCTGTTACATTTCTTGCACCTAATGGAGAAGGTTTTTTGGCATTCAACAAACTGCCTTCAGGCGCTGTTACATGTATGGGTCTGAAGCTACCTTCGTTATTGGGTACTTCCGGACTGAACACACATTTAATAGGATAAGCTGTATATGCAAATACATAATTCAATACCGCATTGATGGCCAATGAATGCGCTGCTGATGTTCCGGCATAATCAACAAAAATTTCATCATCTTTAATAGTAACCGCACATTTAAAATGTACCGGCTCTTTTAAGCCGTCACCATCTGCATTGTATTCCGAGCGATAGGTTCCATTGGGTGCAGCTTTGATAGCGGCTCTCATGGCTTTTTCACTGGCATCAATGATTTGTTTTCCGAGTGCATCAATTTCAGTCAAATGATTTTCTTGCATCATTCGGTGTAAAGATCTGATGCCTTGATCGTTTGCGGCTACTTGAGCAATGATATCGCCAATGGTTTGTCTGGCAGCACGTACATTAGTTTCTATGATTTGAAAAAGGGTATCATTCTTTTTACCTTGATCGTACAATTTAGATGGAGGTATATACAATCCTTCTTCGTAATAATCTTTTGCACCTGCACCCCAAAGCGTTCCTCCAATATCTGGTGAGTGTGCAATGCAACCAATGAATCCGATTAATTTTTTTTGATGGAAGATGGGAGTAACAATTCCAATATCGGGTTTATGCCCTGCACAAAGCCAAGGATCATTAGTAATTACTACATCGCCTTCTTTCCAAGTATTGATAGGAAAGAAATCTTTCACTAAAGCTTTTACTAAAAAAGGAAGAACTCCTAAAAAGGAGGGAACACTTACACTGCTTTGTGCCAATGATTGCCCCTTTGTATCCATTAATACCACAGCAAAATCTGCACTCTCTCTAGTAACAGAAGAAAATGCGGTTCTTTGTAAAGTAGTACCCGATTCATCCACAATAGAAATGAGTCTGCTCCAAAGTACACTTAGTTCTATTGCGTCAAATTGTTTTTTCATTGCCCTTTTTATTTTACGAATACTTCATCTTGAATAATCCCATTCACTTTATTATTGGTCCAATTAATATCCATCCATTTTATTCCATCAAAGTACAAACGAATTCTTCTTGCCTGAATAAAATAACCTCCCACTTTATTTTCTGGTTGTAGTTTTTCAAAATCGGAATAAATTCGATTGTGAAAACCAATATCAGTAATAAAGTTTACGCCTCTTATATAAAATGTTTTTTGATCGATACTAAAAGTAGTAACCATTTTTTTTGGATCCGTTATTTGAACAACATAGCAGGGGTATCCTTCTATTTGATCATCTGCTAATCTTACAACAGTAAAAGAATCTCTATCTGCAAATCGAATAATACCAAACCCAAAATTATTGCTCCAAGAAAAATATTTTTGATAGGGCTTTGCTTTTTCACTCAAATAGTTCAATGTTTTTTGCCCATCAAATATCAATTGCATATAAGTACTGTCGGCATACTTAGCATCAAAACGAATTTTTCCATTAGCGGCATGTGCTGCAAGATTTTGTGATGGAAAAACTCGATACATTTTATAAGTATCAAAATGAATTGATTCTTTTTCGTCTGTTTTGCCATATGGGGTCCAAGTGGCGTTTCCACTTAATTGAAGAGATTGAGGTTGTTGCCACAAATTGCCACCGGCAGCAATGGAGAGTTGATGCAATATTTCTTTGCCTGTTAAATTCGATTGCGCATTTAACAAGAAAGGCATACAACAAAACAACAATATTATTTTTTTCATAACTAATACTTCATGTCAATAATAATATTCTTAAAACGATCGATCATAACAGTACTATTATGCCCTACTACTGTAGTGCTTTCAAATTCTTCTATGATACAAGGCCCATTTATTTTTTTATTTAGCGGAATACTATAACGATCGTAGACAGGTGTTTCTTCATAAATTTTTCCCCAATATACTTTGCGAGTTCCTTTCAATGCTTTGCTGTGTTTTCCTACAACTGCTTGATTAGGAATTAATTCAGGTGAAGGTCCGCTGACCAATACTCTCCAAGTAACTGTTTCAATAGGAATATTGTCTATATCTCTTCCGTAACGTAATAAATATTCTGCTTTAAAATTTGCTTCTATTGTTGCTATGGATTGATTGGATAATTTACCAGAAGGGATGGATACAGTAATTTCATGACCCTGTCCTGTATAGCGCATGTCTGCAACGATAGATGTAGTGGCATTTTTTTGTTTGATGCCAGCTTTATCAATAAAGTTTCTTCCTTTAGCTTCCATCTCTTTGATGATGGTATTTATTTTTTTCCAATCCATCTGATCGAGCCTACAGATATAACTGGTGATTTCTTCAGTTGCAACAGGGCTTACTAAAAACCCTAAAGCACTTAACACACCAGCACCACTTGGTATAATCAATTGCGGTGCATTCATTAATCTCGCCACATTGAACGCATGAACTGGACCCGCACCACCAAAAGCGAGCATACTAAAAAAACGAGGATCTAGTCCCTTTTCAATAATATGAACACGAGCCGCATTCGCCATATTCTCATTGACTATTCTATGTATTCCCCAAGCCGCTGCTTCCACTGAAATTTTTAAAGGATCGGCAATCTTTTTTTTCATTGCTGCAATGGCTTTGTCTTTATGCAGCTTCATGGTTCCGCCTAAAAAATAATCTTCATTCAAAAATCCCAATATTAAATCGGCATCTGTTACTGTTGGATTTTCTCCGCCGCTGTTATAACATGCAGGGCCTGGTGAAGATGAGGCACTTTCTGGCCCAACAGTGAGTAATCCCAAATGATTTAAATGTGCAATGCTTCCACCACCTGCACCAATTTCAATCATATCTATTACAGGAATACGAACGGGTAATCCGCTTCCTTTCTTAAATCTTTTTTCTCTTGCTGCTTCAAAGTGATTGGTAATTTCCGGTGCACCATTTTTAATCATCGATGCTTTTGCAGTTGTGCCACCCATATCAAAAGCAACCAAATCTTTTTTACCTACTAACTTTCCAAAAAATACTCCAGCCATTGTTCCTCCTGCTGGGCCACTTTCTAATAATTGAACAGGTGTTTTTCTTGCACCTTCTAAAGTTGTTAGCCTTCCAGCAGAATTCATGATATGTATTATGCCTTCAAAGCCCAATACATTTAATTTGGAGCGAAGATTTTTTAAATACTGGCCTGTTAGTGGCTGCACATAGGCATTCATAACAGTTGCACTACTGCGCTCATATTCTCTTATCTCAGGCATTACTTCACAACTAAGCGAATAAGTCAATGCAGGGAATTTTTTACGAAGCAATTCACCAATTTGTTGTTCATGTGTAGTGTTCGCATAGGAATGCAATAATGAAACAGCAACTGATTGAACGCCTTTTTTTTGCAGTTGAAGAATTGTTTTTTCGGCAGCAGCTAAATCGAGTTTAGTTAAAACTTTTCCTGATTTATCGGTACGTTCTTCAATTCCTTTTCTTAATTCTTTAGGAACCAATGGTTTTGGCATAGTGATAAAAACATCGTAGATATCATAACGCATTTCTCTTCCGATCGCTAAAACATCTTCAAAACCTTTAGTAGTGAGTAAAGCGGTTTTTGCACCTTTTCTTTCAATGACGGCATTGGTAACCAAAGTAGTTCCGTGAACCAAAGTAGCAACATCACTAACGGATTTTCCGTGTTGTATCAATAACTCGTTTACACCGTTTAAAATTCCCAAAGTAGGATCGGGGTAAGTAGTTAGTGTTTTTCCAAAATACAGCACACTGTTTGTTTCATCCAACAATACCAAATCGGTAAAAGTTCCACCAATATCAATGCCTAATTTATGCATATACTACAAAATAAAAATAGTTAACAATATTAACTAATTTAATCTAGAGAACCTATATTAATTGAATGCTTATCGGAGCAAAGTAAATAATCCTTGTTGTCTAACCAATGCCCCACCAATACCTAAACCTGCTGCTTCCCAAACATAAGTGCCCGTTTCCTGACGAACTCCATTGAGCGTTCCATCCCACCCTGGCTTAGGTGTTTTTGTTTCAAAAATCAACACTCCCCATCTGTTCCAAATTCTGAAATATTCCAATTTATCGATGCCAACTAAAATAGGAGAGAGCCGATCATTTTTTCCATCCCCATTAGGGGTAAATGCTGTTGGAACTAATATGGAAATTTTGTCGAATAATTTTACTTCTACGGTATCTACAATATTGCATCCCGTTTGATTAATGATCTCCACGAAATATCTGGCACTTGTTGGTCCGGAAAAAATCGGATTACTAATTAAAGCATCGTCTAAATTATCTGAAGGCAGCCATTTATAAGAAGATCCTTTATTTACTGTTTCTAGAATTGTTGGAACAGCAATAGCTGTGTTGACTGTTTTCTTTTTTCCTGGAGGAGCTGCTAAAATGGTTATTCTTTTTTGTATTTCAATAGGAATAGGACATTCTGTGGTAACCGCTTTTAGGCTAATAAAATAGGGCCCCGACTTATTGAAGCTATTGGCAGCATTAGTAGCATTAAATGATGGAGTCGAATTTCCTAAATTCCAAGTAAAATCAATAATTGAACCTGATATTGCCGGAGTAGTATTTGTGAATTTTGTATTGGTATTTTCGCAAGGATTCTCTACATCAAAATTGGGTTTGGGTGGCGCATAAACAGTAATTGTTTTACCGATCGAATCAGTGCAATTATCAACTGTAGTAAACTTTAATAATAATCTATATACTCCAGCTTGTGTATAACTATAAGACCTCACACTGTCTGAATCAATTCTACCATCGCCCCAACTCCATTCTCTTTGAATCGGATAAACTCTTGCATTACCGGCAGTTGCCAAGAAACTATTTCCTGTTAAACATTGAGCATCATTATTGGTAGTGAATGAAGCAACAGGTGAGGGACTATTTCTTAATCGAATATTTCTGGAACTAACCAAACAACCTGATGTTTGAAGAGTTGCTTTATATAAACCAGTTGCTCTTGGAAATATACTCGGTCCATTTTCACCTGAAATGGGTGCCCCATTAAAAAACCATTGGATAAATGCGCCCGAAGTAATATTCAATTCTGTGTTATATGGTTTTGTACCACAGGAAATAGTATCTCCTTTAATTGCTATAGCCGGATTTTGTTTGACTACTTCAATATTAATATCTTTTTCTTTTGTACAACCCGAAGCAGTATCAATAATTTTTAATTTATACAATATTGTTTCTTTTGGAACTACAATGGTTCTGCTGGCATCAGGGCTTCGAATACCAATAACAGGCAACCAGTTAAAACTCAAGCCGGGATTGCTTATTCCAACATCTAACACAGTGCTGTCGCCCTCACAAACTGTTTTATCGGAAAGGTTAAATGGAGGAATATATCCTGTTTTTACCACACTGTTTAATGTATCAGTACATCCAAATCCATCATAAGGGGTAAGGATTACTGAAAACTTTGTACCCAAAGTAGGCGGAGGTCTTAATACTACCCTATAATTACTACTAACCAAGTCTTGAAAATTATTGGTATACCACTGATACGCTTTATATCCATAAGGCGCTACTAATTCTACACTATCTACATCATTACAATATCCGGCCCCTTTAAGAGGTAAACCACAATCACTATCAATATCGAGATAGGCATAACCAAAATGACCACCTCTTGTACAATCAGAAGTAGAAAAATCGATTTTCATGGCGTGCCCGTTTCTGTTAGACAGATTAACCGTAACTGGTGTCCATGGTTTATATTCTACATTGGCTTGTACTGTTGATGTTTGAAAACCAGGTAAATTTTTAGTTACTACATATTCAAAAGAAGCACAAGTAATCACTTCTCCGGTAGTAAGGTCGGTAACATTTACATTGAATTTGGGTTGTTCCTGTGGGGCATGGCCTGGGTTCTGTAAAACCACCGCATACCAATACACCATACTGTAAATACTCAGATTAGCAGGAATAGTAAATGTATAACTTACTCTTTCGGTTTGAGCTCCAGTTCCGTTATTACCCAACTGAAGAGAGTATCCACTTCCATTAGGGCAGTTGATGGGGAATTTTCCATAAGGATCTAAATTCAAAGGATTGTTTCTAATAACAGTATGTCGATTGGGTATATCGGATACAGAAAAATAAGTATTCCCGTTTACAGAAGATCTTCCTGTATCGCAGTTCCAAAATAGAAGATCACTATTTTCAAAATCAATATTGGTAGCACATTTTTGTGCAAACACATTATTGCTCAAGAGCAATAAAACCAAAAATGATATGGCAAATAGTTGACGCAATTATAAGGCGGTCATTCATTTATAATTTGGCCGCTTATAAAGATAGAAGTAAACCTTGAATTAATGGTATTCTTCGCCGCCGCTTACATTCATAGCTTCTCCTGTGATATAAGATGCTTCATCGCTGCATAAAAAAGCAACTGCTTTGGCAATATCTAGGGTTATTCCGGTTCTCCCAAGCGGATTTTTATCAACAATCGCCTGTAGATAATCATCGTAATTCATGCCGAGTTTTTCGCTAAAGAACTTGTTTTGCCAGTGGCCAAGACCTGTGGTGATATGATTGGGGCAAACAGCGTTTACCCTTATTTTAAATTTTCCTAATTCAACCGCATTGCTTCTGGTTAATCCTATCAATCCATGTTTGCTAGCTGTATATGCGGCCGCAAAAGGAAATCCGGACTTGGCAGCTTGAGAAGCAATATTTACAATACTCCCACCAGTTGTTTGTTGTTGCATCTGAATGGCAGCATGTTTGCTACATAAAAAAGCGCCTTTTAAATTTACGCCTAAAACTGCATCCCAACTGGCTTCTTTGAATTCGGTAAATGGCTCCATGATATATCCTACACCAGCATTATTTACCAAAATATCAATCTTGCCGAATGCTTTTACTGCTTGGGCCATTAAGTTGGCACAATCCGCTTCATTCCTTACATCGCAAGGCACTGTAATTACTTTTACTCCTAAAGATTCACAGGCTAAAGCTATTTCATTCATCTCTGCAGTTGCGCCAATATGTTCAGCAGAAAACGATTCTCCCTTTGCCTCGCCTATATCACTGATGACTAAATTACAACCCTCCGATGCTAGCTTTAATGCAATGGCTTCACCAATTCCATTATGTCTACCAGATCCTGTAATAACGGCTACTTTCCCTCCAAATCTCCTTAAAAGGGAGACTTGAGTTGTAGTATGTTGAGTGTTCGTTTCTTGCATAAACAAATTAATTAGTTCTCCCTTTAAAGCCTGTCTTGACTAGTCGGGAAGGTTAGAGGGATTCCGCTACAATAAATATAGGATTATCTGCAAATTCATTAAACTGTTTGGCGCCTGCTTGCACATCTTCATTACCAAGATCGGCAAAAAAAGCTTCCATGTTTTTTATTTCCAATAATTCGGCATATTGATAAGGAGATGGTTTATCGGTTCCTAATAGCATCCCTAATTTTAATACTCGAAAATCATTCATGGAACCCAAGGATTTTACGGTTGGAATATCTTTAGTTACCGCCCATGTTTCATAATCGCTAGGAGATGCTGTGGGCTTGAGGTTGAAGAGTACTAAGACTGTTGGCATAAAGAGATAAGAATTAAGAGATATGAATTAAGAGATAAGAATTAAGAGATAAGAGTTAAGAGTTATGGGTTATTAGGTTATTCATAATTTATAATTCATAATTCTTTTTATGGTTTGTTGCTCATGAATTGTTTGATGCTACTTCCTAATAATCCTTGTACACTGTTGAGTAATAAACGAACTCCTTTATCACTAAGCTCTTTTCCTTGTTCTGCTGATGCTGCAACAGTTCCAAATATTTTTCCTTTTGATACAACTGTTTGTATGGCTTTGTCTATTGCAGCTTTTACTTCGGGATGCGCTGGCCCATCAACAAAACCCATACTCAACGACAAATCTCGTGGCCCTAAAATAAATCCATCAACACCTTCTACTTCGCACATAGCTTCTAGATTTTCTAAGCACTCAACTGTTTCAATCATCGGAAACACCAAAGTTTGTTCATTAGCAAATGCAATGTATTGTTGTTGATTCATCTTACCCGCCATATAATCAGATGCACGCACAGGACCAAGCCCTCTATCTCCTGCAGGGAAATATTTTACTGCACGCACCAATCGTTTACAATCAGCTACAGTATTGGTTCCTGGCATCATTACACCCATAATACCCGCATCAAAATATTGTAGAATCATTTTTTCATCCAAGGAATTAATTCTTGCCAAAGGAGTTATACAAACAGATTCACATGCGCGAATCATATGTGCTACATCACTCATAGTAAGTGGACCATGCTCTGCATCCATGATATAAAAATCCATCCCACTCAAACCAATGTATTCGCAAACAATTGGATCGGTTGTAGGAGAAATTACTCCATAACAAGTTTTTTGTTCTTGTAATCTTTTTCGTAAACTATTTTCTCTCATAACACTATAATCAATTTGGTACTAATGTAAATTAGCAATTGAACCGTCTGCTATTTTGGTTCTAATAAAATTCATCAAACCACCTGCTGCACCTACTTCTGCCACAAATGGAGCAACAGGAACACTACTAAATATTTTTCCATTACTCAAATTGGTTATCTCGCCATTGTCGGTATTATAAGATAATTCATCACCAGTTTCGCAATCCAAATTCATGTCTTTACTGGTAATAAATGGCATACCATAATTGATGGCATTCCTAAATTGTAATCGTGCAAAACTAGTAGCAAAAACTGCTTTGATATTGGCGCCCATTAAACCAGTTACACAATGTTCTATGCTTTTTCCGCCACCGGCAAAATTGTGACCTGCAACAATAAATGTATAGCCACAATCTTTAAACCCATTTTCTTTATTAAATTCTTCTGCAACTCCAGCCATTACCCACTTACTATTTTCTTCTTTATCAATAGGCGAGGTCCAAAATTTTTGAATGATCATGTCGAAGCTCATCACGTAGGTTTTAGCTACCCAAGCTTTTCCTGTTATTATTGCCATGTAATTAATTTAAAGTGGTTACCATTTTTCGGAACGTGGATCAGTAATTTCTCCTTTGATAGCACTAGCTGCAACTACCGCTGGAGAGGTTAAATAAATCTGCGCATTTTTACTTCCCATTCTGCCTTTCATATTTCTATTTCCTGCACTCAACACAATATCTCCATCTCCAGCAACACCAGTGTGAATTCCAGCGCAAGGCCCGCAACTAGGGGTTTCTATGGCTGCTCCAGCTTTTACCAGAATTTCAAAATAGCCTTTTTGAATACACTCTAAATAAACAGCCTGACTAGCTGGAATACAAATCATATTTACATCACGATGAATCTGTTTGCCATCCAAAATCTTGGCCATCATAGCAAAGTCTTCGGTTCTTCCATTGGTGCAAGTGCCTACAAAAGCTTTATTAAATTTAGTGCCTACTAGTTGTTCAACAGGAACTGTGTCGTCTAATTTATCTGGCCTAGAAATAGTAGGACCTAAATTAGTTACATCAACTTCATAGACCGCATCGTAATGTGCATCTGCATCACTGGCGATCATTTGCCAATCGCCTTTTTGAACGGGTTTAAGATAAGCAGCTGTTTTTGCATCTGGGGCAATGATTCCATTTTTTGCTCCCAAATCAACCGTCATATTGCATAAAGTCATTCTTCCTGCAACTTCCAAAGCATCTATTGCTGGGCCTGTATATTCCAATGCTTTGTAAATTAAGTGACCATTCCAATGCATCATTCCCATAATATGCAAACTCAAATCTTTAGCCATTACCCAAGGTTGCCAAATGCCCGTAATATGAAATTTTACCGTTTCAGGAACCCTGAACCAACATTTACCTGTTGCCATTGCAATGGCTGCATCAGTTACTCCTATTGCGTTTCCTACTGCACCTACTGCACCATAAGTGTTGGCATGCGAATCTGTACCGATAGAGATTTTACCTGGTAAAACATGACCTTGTTCTACCATTACTTGATGGGCAATGCCTTGTCTTCCTAAGTCATAGAAATAGGGGATATCATAGCTTTTTACAATTTCTCTCCATTCGTTGAGCATGGTGGCATATTCTTGTGAAGGAGGAGGAGCTAGATGATCGCTTACGCAGATCACTCTTTCTTTATCGAACAAGGTTTTTGCTCCAAGGCTTTCAAATGCTTTAAAACATTGCTTGCCTAAATAATCCATTGTCATTACACTATGAACATCTACCCAAACCAATTGTCCTGGAACCACCGACTCTCTTCCACTATTAAATGCCATTATTTTTTCTGTAATCGTCATTGCCATTTCAAGAATATTAAATTGAGTTTATGCTGATGGGGTCAAATAAAATAGGTAGTTTGATGTTAATGGTCAGACCTAGAAGCACCTGTAAATCTTCTAGCAGCTAAGTCTACCCAAAATGCAGGATCTATTTGATCTTGTGTGGCTGTTCTGCGTTCTTCGATCATGGTATTACCTTGAAATTCATCTCCCAAACTCCATTTCCAGGTTCTGATTCTATGGGTGCCATCGCCAATGAGGTCAATCATTTCATACAAATTAGATCCAGGTCGGTTCTTATAAGACCATACTAAACAAACGCTATCATGTGTTTCCCATGATCTGCCTAAAATACGGGGATTGTCGAAAATCAATATTCCGTCTTCATTGAACTCACATACACCAAAATCATGCAATTCGTGGTGCCCATCTTCCCAAAAATATTCGTTCACTTGATGGTATTTATTGCCATCATATAGTTTAATGGTCAACTTGCTTTTCCACTGGTCGTATTTATTGCCTTTGGCATCTATGCGTGTATAAACGCCTTCCCAAATGCCGGTATGTTTGGGGAACAAACGTAAGTTCATAAAAATGATTGAAATGAAAATTAGTTAACTAAGTTAACCATTTTGATGAATAAATAAAATTATTTTAAAATTAGTAGTAATAACAAAAAAGTCTTATTTTTAAAATTGATTAACTACGTTAACTGTTTTGTAAACCAAATTTATTGCTATGAACAAATTTGTACGATTTGTATGTTTATCTATTACGCTGCTTTTTGCACAGGTTGCAATATCGCAGGTTTCCGTAATGGGAAAAGTTATTGCTGCCGATAAGAAACCCATTGAAGGTGCTTCTGTAATAGAGAAGGGCACTAAGAATGGAGTAGTTACCGACCGTGATGGAAAATACATGATTAAAGTAAAATCTGCCAATGCAGTGTTGAATGTATCTGCCATTAATTTTGGAGAACAAAAAATTACCCTGAATGGCCGTAGTTCTGTAGATATTACTTTACAAGAAGAAACCAATCAATTAAATGAAGTGAGTGTTACCGCTGGTCGTCAGCCAGTTCGTAAATTGGAAACCACTCAAGCAGTAGATATCATCAGTAATAAAGTGTTAAAATCAATTAAACCAGAAAGCTTTGCTGAAGCAGTAACGCTTACGCCAGGAGTATTTGCGAATAACTCTCAAGGTAGAAGAGGCGGAGTGGTGTTACGTGGTTTTCCTGATGGAAACCCATTAGGCGGTTTAGTATACACCAGTATATTAATTGATGGTCTACCAGCATTTGGTAGTGCTGGAAGATTACCGGATCAGGGTTTTGGTTTTGATGACAACGTAGAAAAAGTAGAAGTTGTTCGAGGAAGTACGGCTACTGTGTATGGTCGTTCTGCTGCTGCAGGTGTTATAAATGTGATCAGCAAAACAGGAGGAGAAGAAACCAAGGGTTCAGTAAAATTGAGCAGATACGATAATATTCATACAGACAATAGTTATTTCAACTATCGTGTTGATTGGAATGTAAATGGTTCAATGACCAAAGATAAAATGGTTCGTTATAATATTGGTGGGTGGTTTATGGACGATCGTGGATTTAGAAAAACTGGATACAACGATAACGGATATCAATTACGAGGTAATTTCGATTTTATCAATCCAGATAAAAAAGGAAAAATTCGCTTAGGATTCCTTTTTGCTAATTACAGTTTCCAAAATTTAACTGACGTTCCCATTGATCCAGTATCAAAGAAATTACCTTTTGGATGGAGAAATACAAGCACATTTATTTTTCCAGCATTTACTAATATAGGTTATTCTGTATTTGGAACAAGAAGTAGTACTACTTTGCCAAGACCTGGAGGTCAAGTAGTTCCTGATGCTAACGGCGCTCAAATTACCCGCAATATTGGCAATGAATTGGCCAATAATAATATTGCGAAAAATTTTCAAATAAATTTTGCAGTTGAAAGAGATTTGGGAAATAACTGGTACTTCGAAAATAAATTAAGGTACCAAGCATTATCCAGTGGAACCAAGTATCCATTCTCTATTCCATCTTTTTATAATAGCGATGGAAGATATTCTGCTCCTATCTTACCTACACCTTTGGCACCAGGAACAGCCTATACTTCTAGTGGTGGTGCATTCCGTTTAATGTTAGATGGAGATGCTGCTGATAATGATTTGATGAATGAAATGCGTATTAAAAAAACTTGGAGCAAGGGAACTACCAAACAAACATTTCAATTAGGTTATTATTTCTCTAGTACCAATTTGCGTCCTACAACCTATAGTTATTCTCATTTTGTAAATCCTTCAAACGCTTCTGATATCAAGTTAATAGACGGTGTTATTCCGGGAAGACTTGCCCTTTCTCCTGTAACAACTATTCCTTTAAACATTACCATAGCAAGTGCTTCTGCTAGCCCACAAAGAGGTTCTATTACTCGAAGAGGTATTTATACAGAGCAAGTAAATGCGATTTTTGGTGGGTATGAAGTGAAGTTCAACGATAAATTTACCATGAATTTAGGTGCTCGATATGATTGGCTGTTTATGGATCTGCAAGAAAGCAAAGCACCTTTTGATAGTGCTATCAAAAGAACCGAAAAATTTGGCGACTATTCAGCATCTATTGGGTTTAACTATTTATTCAACAGAACTACTTCTGCGTATGCCAACTTTAATAGAGCATACAGAATGCCTGATTATTCTGCATTTACTTCATTGGAATATGTTGGCCCAACAGCTAATAATGCTACTGCTAGCACTTTGTTGCGTTTGCCAAATGGTTTAGCTGCCAATGAAATCATTACTTCTTTTGAAGTTGGTTTTAGAAAACAAATGGGAGACTTTGGAGTAGATGTTGCTTTGTATCACAATGATATCAAAAACAGATTGGCTTCCATTTTCGAAAATGGATTATTGGTATCAAAGCCATTTGGATCTAATAGAATTAAAGGAGCAGAGATTTCTGTGTCTTATGCACCATCTACCGTTTTACGTGGATTGAGTGTTCGTACCAGTTTAACATTACAAAGTGCTAAGTTTACCGACTTCAAAATTTCTAATGGTGCATCAGGAGGAATTATTGGACGTCAATCTAATTTACCTGATGTTGATATTAATGGTAATACATTTGGTTTACAAATTATTAATGAAGGAAATAACCAAACATCTATCAATGTTATTGGTAATAAGTTACCGGGTGTTCCTGATTTTATTTGGAACAGCACCGCGTTGTATCAGGGTAAATGGTTTGGCTTAGACTTCTCTTCTAATATCGTAGGAGGTAAGCGTTTTGCTGATGCAACCAACTTAATCGATTTAGGCGGCCTAACTGTATTAAATGCAGGTGGTTATATCAGGGCTCCATTTAAGGGAAGACAAGAAGTTAGAATTGGCTTACAATGTAAAAATATTGGTAATAGAGAAGGATTACAGAACATTGCTGGTTTAGCAGAGAATGCTACTGCAATGGGTCAGTTACAAACAACACCTCAATTCTCTAATGCTGGAGTTCCTATTTGGTCTCAAGGTTATTTACAGCTTCCTAGAAGATGGATAGCTTATATCGCTTTCGATTTTTAGTTTTGATAAACAAACAAGTACAACAAAGACTGCCTTCTTTAAAGAGGGCAGTCTTGTTTTATTTAGTTCCCTTTCTTCTTTCTCTCTTCCATTATTTTTTTATAGTATTTCCAACTGGTCATATTGGGTGCAGTATAAGTTGAAGGAGCATGTTCATACTCAGGATAGTTGGCTATTACAAAATCTCTAATTGGTTGAGGCAACTCTTTCCATCCATCTTTTAATTTAAAGCCACGGCTTTGGTACAATAAATTTCCTGGCTTGCTCGACATTTTCATCCAAGGCAAAAAATCACTGAATCTGGTCCAGGAAATATCGGCAGTTGCATTATTGGTTTTAGGATTCATCAAGTCTTTTTCACTTAAGAAGAAATTAAATAATTCGGCACCCTGATATACATCGCTACGTGTATTCTCTGGCCAATCTGATTTTTTCAAAGGAGAAGGATAGGAAAGGGGTACATCGTTGTATAAACAAATTCGGTCATTCCCTAATTTTTCAAAAGGCACTTTAAAGGCACCATATTTAAAGGTTTGATTTACGGGATCGTTCCAAACATGCACTACTTCTACATCTTCATTGGTCCAAGGGTTTTTCCAAGTCTTTAAAATTTCATTGTTTTTGGGGTCTTGATAAACCAACATTTCTCTAGTGATTAATTTCCATCCACTATCGCCGGCCATTTTTTCTACCCTGCCGATATTGTACATTTCAAAATTAAAAACATGCTTCCATGGTTTGTCTGGGTCGTAGGCATAGATGGCGCCCTTTGCATAAAAGATCACTTCTTCTTTAGGGTCTAATGAGGCACGCATTTTTACATAAGCATCCATATTATCTTTTGGATTACTTAAATCGAATGCTGGTTTTTTTTGTGCTCCAGCTATTACAACAATCAAGAGCGCTGCAGCTGTAAGAATTTTTTTCATATTACTATATTTAATTTTACCAATAACTAATAACTTATAACTATCAACTAATCCTCCAATAACTAATAACTGATAATGGTTTTTAATTCAGTAACCGGTTTATTGTTAGTACTCATTTTTTCGATAATCTGCCATGTTGCTCCCTCGGGTCCTCTAAACACAAAACTCATTTCTCCGAATTCGTTTTTTTGAATCAGCGTTGGTTTTAATCCATGCTTAACAACCAAATCATGTACCATCGATAATTTTGGCGTATAAAAACTATGCATGGTTATTCCAGGCTCTCCTAATCGTTGATGTGCAGCTGCATTTGGTTTGTTTTTATTCGAAGCCATAAAAAATTTCAGCTTACCACAAATATTATTGGGGCTTACAAAACCTTGATATTGATGACTGTATCCATCTGGCATTAAAAAAGTAGCTTTTGGTCCTTTTAAATAATCACCATCTGTTGTTGGTTCACGTTCCGCTTTTAATCCTAAAGCTGTTTGTAAATACATGAGTTGTTGCATACTATCCACCAAGATCATAAAATCATGATGGGTAAACTCACTTGTTTTTAATGGCGCGTTTTCATTAATGGTACCATATCCAGGAATGTTGTAACCATAACGTTGAAAAAATACATGGTTAAATAGTTCTCCATAAACTGCATTCTCTCTCACACCAACAGGTCTTTTGAAAAAACTGATGTCGTTAGACTTATTGATTCTCAATGGGTCATCAAAAACAGGAATTGTGGGTAACCATTTTAATTGTTGCGATCGAAGTATTTTATAGATATCTTCTAATCGAATAATATCGGAAGTGAGCATTACACTCATTCTTTGCCCTACTGTTTCGGGTTCTGCATATCCTACACCGTTTCCTAAAGGTTGATCCCATTCAATGATTCTTAATAATCCATGTGAATCTATTTTTCCATTTTGTAAACGAAAAACTCTAGCTGCACTAGGTACTCCATACAATTCAATTGATTGAGCTTTTGATAATCGAGCGGAATCAATCACCGTAAATCCGAACTCATTAAAATATTGGATGGTATAAGCTGCACTAGCAGCACCCATTACCACTTCATATACGCCGCTGATGCCAGTATTGGGAATGGCTTCTTTTTGCGCATTACTAAACCTGCCTATTAAAAAAAACGCAAGAACGAAAATGATTTTTTTCATATCATTTAAACTTTAATAACCAATTTTCCGGTATTGGCTCCGGTAAACAACATGTTAAGCGTATTCGCAAAATGATCTAACCCCTCAACCACATGTTCTTTGTAAACAATCTTTCCTTCGTTTAACCAAGTACTCAAATCGGTTAAAGCTTCTGCAGCTCTTGGATAATAATCAAATACAATAATGCCAGCCATAGTACCCCTTGCGCTAATCAACTTCATGTAATTTTTAATTCCTTGAACTTCGGTTGCATTGTACTGAGATATTGCACCACAAATAACAACCCTTGCATTTATAGCTAAATTGAGTAGTGCGGCATCTAATATACTTCCTCCTACATTGTCAAAATAAATATCAATTCCATTGGGAGCTCTTTCTTTGATTGCTTTGCCGATATTTTCGGTTGATTTATAATCGATGGCTGCATCAAAACCGAAATCTCGTGATAATACTTCACATTTGTCTTTTCCGCCTGCAATGCCAATTACAGTGCATCCTTTAATTTTAGCAATTTGCCCTACAACTGACCCCACCATTCCAGCTGCACCACTTACTAAAACAGTTTCACCTGCTTTTGGCATTCCCTTATCGAGCAATCCAAAATAAGCAGTTAAACCTGGCATTCCTAAAATACCAACATACCAACTCAATGGCACTTTGCTTGCATCTACTTTGGTTAAATGTTTTCCTTGCATTACAGCAAATGATTGTGCTCCCATGGTGCCAGTTACTGCATCTCCTTTTGAAAAATTGGGATGCTTTGAATCTACAACTGTTCCTGCAGCAAAAGCCCTCATTACTTCACCAATCTCTACCCCTTTGATATAAGTGGTGCCTGCATTCATCCAGCCACGCATTGCAGGGTCCAGAGAAATATATTGCATTTGAACCAATACTTCGTTTTCTTGTAAATCTGGAATTGTTTTTTCTACAATTGAAAAATCTGTTTCCTTTAATATTCCCGAGGGTCTCTGCGCCAACAAAACTTGCTTATTCATTATTTATTCTATTTTTAAATAGTTAATGAAGTTAACTAAATTTATGGGATGAAGAGTGCTATTGAAAAAAATTATATTAGAATAAATACTGCCCAATTATGTTATCGGAAATTGGGAAATGGCCCATTTGTTTTTTTACTGCATCCATCCCCTAGAAATGGAGCTATGATGGAGCCTTTAATGCATTTATTATCTAGCCGTTTTACGGTGATTACTCCAGATACGCCAGGTTATGGTGAATCGCAGCAACCTACTCAGCAACTGGAGTCGATGCAGGATTATACTTATTTCATTGAAGCATTACGAAATCATTTAGATGCAAAGAAAATTTATCTCTATGGATCCGCCAGTGGCGCACAATTGGCAATTGCTTATTCACTTCAATATCCTAATCATATTGCTCAATTATTTTTAGACAATGCGGCACATTTTGAAGATGGATTGCGCAATGAGATTCTACGAAACTATTTCATTGACATTAATCTAAAATTAGATAATAGCCATATTGAAAACTTATATAATCATGTAAAAACAAGTTGTTTGTTTTTCCCTTGGTATGACCAACGTGAAGAAAACAGGATTGCTAATGATCTTCCTCCAGATAACGCAATAGATATTATTATTCGAGATTATTTATTAGCTGGCCCAAATTATGCCAATGCTTATAGAGCAGCATTTTTACATGAAAGGGCCTCCAAAGTGCAGTCACTAACTGTACCAACAATTATTTATAGATGGAAAGGAAGCCCCATCTTAAAATACATTGATGCTTTGCTCAAACATACACTTCCAGATAATATTCAAGTTATTGAAACGCCCACGAATATGGTTGACAGGTATAATGCTATCAAAGCATCAATGATTAATTTGAATGTGTAAACACTCTATTGCAACCAGTTTGCATATATTTGATTGTAAAACTTCTGAAACAATTGAGGTTGTTAGCAATCGGTAAACTAAATTTAATATTATGAAAAAAACGTTTAAGCTTTTGTTGGTACTTAACTTAGTTGTGATTTTATCCAGTTTAAGTTTTGCTCAAATTCCACTCAATAAAATTGACACACTAATTACCGATGCTATGAATAAATTCAAAGTAGCTGGTGTATCAATTGCAATTGTGAAAGATGAAAAACTCATATATACCGGCGGTTATGGATATGCTAACGTAAACAATAAACAATTGGTAGATGAAAATACCAATTTTCAAATTGCATCAAATTCAAAAGCATTTACTACAACAGCTTTAGCAATACTTGAGGATGAAGGAAAAATTAAATGGACAGATAAAGTTAAAGACCATATTCCTGAGTTTAAAATGTATAACGATTATGTTACTGAGAACTTTAATATTCAAGATTTATTAACACATAGAAGCGGCCTTGGTTTAGGAGTTGGTGATTTGATGTTTTTCCCTGATGGATCTAATTTTACTGTTAAAGATGTAGTAAAATCATTTCAACATTTTCAACCTGAATCTGCATTTAGAACAAAATTTGATTATGATAATTTATTGTACATTGTTGCTGGCGAAGTTGTTGCGAGAGTTAGTGGCATGAGTTATGAATTGTTTGTACAAAAACGAATCATTGAGCCTTTGCAAATGAATAATACCTATGTTGGAAGTTTACTAAAAAATAAAACCAATCTTGCAAACCCACATTCTTCGGAATCTGGAGTAATCAAAACTATTGATGCGTATGATATTGGGATGGGAAGTGCAGCGGGAGGTATTTATTCCAATGTGGCCGATATGGCAAAGTGGATGATTGTTCGGATGAATAAAGGGAAATATGGTTATGATTTAAAGTCATCTCTTTTTTCTTTAAGAAACCATAACGAGATGTGGAGGCTTCATACGATTACTCCTGCAAATGCAAACCCTCGATATAATTCCCATTTTAGTGGATATGGATTGGGATGGGATTTGTCTGATGTAAAAGGCAATCTTAAAGTTTCTCATACCGGTGGCCTGCCAGGTATGCTTTCTATTGTAACGATGTATCCAGATATCAAACTTGGCATTGTGATTTTAACCAATACCGAAAATGGAGGGGGAGGCCTTTTCTCTTCAGTAACCAATACCATTGCAGATAGTTATTTGGGATTGGATGATTTTGGTTGGGTAGATAAATATGCAGCCAGATTGAATGCCCAGCGTG
>JANOZT010000021.1:0-46172 GCA_031429515.1 Sphingobacteriia bacterium | reverse complement strand
TTCAGGTTTTGCCATTACAAAAATCAGTTTCCAAAATTGCTTTGGTTGGATTGTATGCAAAAAGCAAAGGGGATATGTTTGATTTTTGGGTGGCTAATGGAGATTCTAATAATGCAGTAAGTATCTATGAAGGAATGCAGCGTAAATTAGGTGCAGGAACAATAGATTATACTCAAGGATACAATGCTGACAATACTACTAATGATGCATTAATCAATGAAGCGGTTAAATCCGCAAGCAATGCAGATGTTATAGTAGCAACTATTGGTTTGAGTGGAAAGCTAGGAGGAGAGGAAAGATCAATTGCCAATATTAATATTCCTGATGCTCAAATTCAATTATTGAAAGCTTTGCAAAAAACGGGAAAGCCCATTGTAGTTTTAGTAAATAGTGGTCGTCCGATGGTACTTACACAAATTCAAGATCTTAGCACAGCAATTGTACAATGTTGGATATTAGGAACAGAAACTGGAAACGCTGTTGCGAATGTATTAACTGGTTCATATAATCCTTCAGGAAAAACAGTCATGAGTTTCCCATATGCTGTGGGACAAATACCTGTTTATTATAATCATTTCAATACCAACAGGCCTGCTCCAGATTCAGGTGATGGTGCTTGGAAATCGCGTTATCGTGATATTCCGAACGAACCTTTGTATCCTTTTGGCTATGGGTTGAGTTATACCACATTTGGATATTCTGGATTGAAATTAAGTGCTAACTCAATCACAAAAAATGAATCAGTAAAAGTAGCTGTAACAGTTTCCAACACAGGAAAATATGATGGGGAAGAAGTAGTGCAATTGTATATTAGAGATTTAACTGCTTCTATTGTAAGACCTGTAAAGGAATTAAAAGGTTTTCAAAAAATCATGCTCAAAGCAGGTGAGTCGAAGTCAGTTGAGTTTACATTGTCGGCTAAAGATTTATCTTTTTTTGATGCGAATGGGAAAACAATTTTAGAAGCTGGCAAGTTCAACGTATTTGTTGGAGGTGATTCAAAAAATACAATGATGAGTTCATTTGATTTGAAATAATCAATATTTTTCAATTACGCCCAATCCAAAAAGGGCAAAATCATATTTAGCTGGATCCATTGGGTCCAGCTTTTTTAGGTAGGTAGTTAATTCTTCAGCCGCTTGCCAATCGATTTGTTTTCTTTCCAATAAATTAAATCTTTTAGCAACTCTGGCAACATGCACATCAATGGGGCAGATGAGTTGCGATGGATTAATTTTTTTCCAAATACCAAAATCTACTCCCTTATTGTCTTTTCTAACCATCCATCGCAAGTACATGTTCAAACGCTTACAAGTAGAGCCTTTTGCCGGATTGGAAATATGTTTTTTAGTTCTGGATGGGGCATCTTCCAAAGAAAAAAAATAATGATGAAAATGGGCCAAAGCATCAAATACAGATTGTGGCTTTTTGCCCTTTATTAGAAAAGCTTCTTCTAGAGTATTGTACTTTGAATAGTGTTGTCTGAAAAATTCAATGCAATACAATAAATCAGTTGCATTAAAAGTGCGGTGTTTGAATCCTTCTAATTTTTGTAATTCTTTTTCCGATGCGTGCATGCAAAAATCATGAGGCTGCATTTGCATGAGTTGCATCAATTCACGCGACTTGTTAATGATGGTAGTTCTATTGCCCCAAGCAAAAATAGCCGCGAAAAATCCGGCTATTTCAATGTCTTGTTTTTTACTAAATAAATGTGGAATGCAAACTGGGTCGGTTGCAATAAAATGGGGGCTATTGTATTTAGCTACTTTGGCATTAAAAAAATGGTGTAGCTCTTGTAATTCATTCATTCGTTATTACCCAATAGTTTTGTGATAATAGTAATACCTAAGTTATCTCCAATTTTATTTTTATTGAATTCATTGATAGCTAAAAATACAGCTTGTTGAGTAGTAATATTTATTGCAATAAAAGTAGAAAAGCCATAAGTGCCACCATTATGCCAAAAAATTGGTGCATTGTTAGGGATAGAAAAGATATGCCAACTTTTGGCAATACTTATTTGCGCATTCATTTTAGTTGTAGGGCTAATTATATTTTGTAGAATAAGATCATTCGGATGTGATAGAATATATGCAGCGTATTGTACCATATCTGTAGCAGTTGATTTAATACCACCCGCACCTTTTAATCCTTCCATGTTCCAATAAATCGCTGGTTGTTCCTTATTAAAATATCCGGTGCTAATAGGAAGTTTAGTATTTGTTCTTAGTTCCGTATGCTTCAACTTAAAAGACTTACTAATATATTTTTTTAATAGTTGCTCATAAGATTTATCAGATATCGTTTCGGCTAAATCGCCCGCAAGCCCCATCCCTAAGTTGGAATAATTTACACTCCCAATAGGCTGAATTTTTGCCGATACCAAATAACTATAAAGTTTACTACGCGTATATCCTTCATAAGGTAGTAATAAATTGGTTGGTGTGCCCATATTGCTTGGTAAGCGAGGAAAACCAGCAGTATGATTTAACAAATGAATAAAGCGAATAGCTGCTAGCCCTTTGTTAGCTTGCACACTATCAGGTAAATACGGAAGAATAAATGCAGTATCGGAAATCTTTTGAGCCTTTAGAACTGATTCTAAAATGTAAGCTGTAAATGTTTTGGTAATGCTGCCTATTTCTAATTGAGTATTTTCAGTAAACTTTTCTTGCTTTTCTACATTAGCCCAACCAGCAGTATAAAATTGTTGCTGTCCTTTATTTAAAGTACCAACAATAATACCTGTTATTGATTTGGCAGTTACTAAGCTATCAATTTTTTGTTGAATCACAACCAACTGAGCGCTACTTGTAAAAAGCAAACCAAAGCAAAAGCCTATACTAACTATTAATTTTTTCACAAACTATCCTAAAGCTGTATTCAAATCTTCTATCAAGTCATCTGCATCTTCAATTCCTATGCTCAAACGTATGAGTGTATCGCTCAACCCATTGGCAATTCTTTTTTCTCTTGGTATAGAAGCGTGTGTCATAGAAGCTGGATGATTGATCAAGCTTTCTACACCACCTAAACTTTCTGCTAAAGAAAACAAATGGGTAGATGATAAGACTTTCTTAGCTGCTTCCATGCTCTCATCTTTTAATTCAAAAGATAACATACCACCAAAATCGCGCATTTGTTTTTTTGCAATTGCATAATTGTGATGGTCTTCAAAACCACACCAATACACTTTCGCTACTTTTGGATGATTGCGCAACCAATGTGCAATGGCTCTTCCGTTCTCGCAATGACGCTGCATACGCAAATGCAAGGTTTTGATACCACGTAATACCAAGAAGCAATCCATCGGCCCAGGAACTGCTCCGCAACTTTTTTGTATAAAATACAATTGTTCCCTCAATTCAGTACTATTCATCATCAATGCCCCTTGAATAACATCGGAATGTCCGCCCAAATATTTCGTGGCAGAATGCATTACAATATCTGCTCCCATGTCTAATGGGTTTTGCAAATAAGGAGAAGCAAAAGTATTGTCTACACATAGCAAAGCATTGCTTGCTTTTGCAATAGTAGCAACAGCAGCTATGTCGGTAATATTCATGAGTGGATTAGTAGGTGTTTCAATCCAAATGAGTTTTGTTTTGCTACTAATGGCTTTTTGTATATTGTTTACATCGGTTGTATCTACATAAGTAAATACAATACCCATTTTTTCATAGATTTTAGAAAATAGGCGAAAAGTACCACCATACATATCATTGGCTGCAATCACTTCATCTCCAGGCACCAATAATTTAATGACCGCATCTGTTGCAGCAACTCCGCTTCCAAATGCCAAACCATATTGCCCATTCTCAATGGCTGCATATGCTTCTTCTAACGCTTTTCGGGTAGGGTTTTGGCTTCTAGCATATTCAAATCCTTTGTTCACCCCTGGGGCTTCCTGTACATAAGTAGAAGTTTGGTAAATAGGGGTCATGATCGCACCAGTTGATGGATCGGGGGTGGCACCAGCATGGATGTATTTAGTAGCAATTTTCATTGGAATCGTTTATTTATTGGTAAAAGCAAATATAAGCTATTGAATCTGTTGCGATTCAATTTGAGCTATTGCAAAACTTTGTACATCTTTTATAAATGGCACAGCCATAATAGCTATTTCATTGTAATGGAGCATAAATAGATCAAATGCATCTTTCGAACTGTCCAGATGCTTAGCCCTTCGGCTTAATCCCTCGAAACTTTTTTCAATTCCCCAGGTATATCGATAATTGTACAACCAGTTTTGAGATTGCATAAAGGGAAACATAGTAGCAAATCTTTCTGGAAAGAAAGATTGCTGTTGACCTAAACTATTAAATGTTCTTTGAGTAAAATCCATCCACTCTTGATCGGTGTAAATAGTAGCATCGATGGCTAAAAAATGGTCATACGCCACATCCACAAATGCACCTGCATACAATCGAACAGCTGGAGCAAAGAATTTTTTTATTTCTCGAGTAATCGCATGTTCATCGGTAAATTGGTCAATTGCTCGATGGAGCCTAATACCCTTTTGTATTGGACTGGGATAATCAAATTGCTTTTTCCCTTTGATATAATCACTGATCATATTGCCCAATAACAGTTCAGGGTCTTCAAATGATAAATAAGCGTGGGCTAAATAGTTCATCGATTATTTTACTATTTGGTTGATCCAATTGGCAATAAACGACAATGCTATAGGGGAAAAGGTTTCATCAATGGATTCATAATTTTGTTCCGGATTATTACATGTTTGAAACAAGTGATTCAAATTTGGAAATGAATGAATAGTATAGTTTTTATTTTTACCCTTCTTTAAGGCATTCTCTATCCCTTCTAAATTTTCTTTACTTAATACTTGTATATCACTTTCTCCATTTACTGCTAATACAGGGCACTTAACTTTTTTAAGAGCTATTGAAGGATCTATGTTCATAAAATAATTTAACCAAATTAGTCCCCCTCTAAATTGATCAACTACGGCTAAATAGGCTTTATCACCTACTGTATTTAATACTCTAGATTCATCTGATTCAGAATAGAATTTTCTCCAATTGACATAAATATTTTTCATTCCAGTTTTAATACTATCATAATTGCTGGACTTTTTTAATTGTTCAATCATATCATTCACTAGCTCAGAAGCAATTTTCTCATCATCTACACTCAAACCTTTTTTTACAAAGTTTCTTCGCATTTGATATTTGAATATTACATCTCCACTCACACCAGGTCCGGCTAAAAGGGTTATGAATGCTATGTTTTTATTGGTTGATGCTACCATAGGTGCAATAGCCCCACCTTCACTGTGCCCAACCAATCCGATTTTTTTAGCATCAATATCTTTTCTATTCAATAAAAATCCAACAGAATTTGCTACATCATTCGCAAAATCTACACTTGTTAAGCTTTTTGGATCTGGCCCTACAGTTGAAACACCAGTTCCTCTATCATCAACTCTTAATACACCAATGCCATTTTTAGTCAAATAATCGGCAAGCACCCAATATAATTTATGTCCTAGCATAGTGCCATCTCTGTCTTGCGATCCACTACCTGAAATAAGAACGACTGTAGGAAAATTGGTTTTATTTTTTGGTGTAGTTAATGTAGCTCCATAATGTACTGTTTTATCTGCATTATCATATTCAACTTCTTCAATCGTATAATCGAAAGGGGGTTTGGGAATCTGAGGCCTAGTTTTTGCTATCGGTGGTTTGGGAATTTCAGAATCATTTAACCGCTTCATTCCTAAAATGGTAGTTCTTTGACCTTGTTTTAAAACTCCAGTTATACTGTCTTTACCATCCCATTTCCCCACAAAGCTGCTTTGCATCACTGGTATTAATGCAATAATACTATCGCCTACTAATTTTGTTTCTCCTCCTCTAATATCAAATGAATTTTGATCGGGACTATCAAATATTGATTTTAGTGATGTTCCATTTTGCTGAACATGCATTACAAATAAAATCTTTCTAGGACCGATATCTATCTTTCCTCCCCAAGACCCAATGATTGTTTGAGCAGTGGATATAGAATATATAAAACAGATACTTGCAATTAATATTATCTTTTTCATGTGATTATTTGTTAGCGATGTTTTGATTTTTATATAATTTATATGAATATATAATTGGAGCAATTATCATGAATAGAAGAATAATGCCAGATGCTATAATGCCAAATGTTGGGTTTGCTATTAATGAAATTACAGCCATCAAAATTCCACCAACTACCCAAACTTTACTCACTAAATAATGTGTTTGACGCCAATTGTCTGCATTTTCCAATGTCCATGGAACTCTAAATCCGATAAAATAATTGGGTTTGATACTGTGCATGAAGTTCCCTAAAACGGCTAAGAAGATACCCACCGTAGGGAAAATATATTTTGTACCATCAAAATGTTCAGCCAGACTCGAATGGATAATGATTAATTGTAAGAGCGACAAGAATAGTAAAGTACATAGTGCTATTTTTTTCAATTTTTCAGGAGATTGTCCTGCAGCTTTTCTAGGATCTATTTTATGGGCATATTTTACTAAAAAGTAAGTTCCGATTCCAAACGCAGACATGATGATTGTAGTAAAAATCAATATTGATTTATCGTCATAGCCATCTGCCTTACCTTGTAAATTGAAATGCGTAGGTACCGTTTGGGGTAAGTTATTGTATATACTGTATAAATACCCAAATGGTGCAGCCAGTATAATGATAATAACCAGCCATTCAATTTTTTTGTTATTGAGCATATTATTTGTTTTTTGTTTTTTTAAATTGCATCATCCATTTCAACACTTCATCCATTACAGTAGTGCTAAGTGAATAGGAAATATATTGACCATCTTTCACAGCTTCAACTAACCCGGCTTGTTTTAATAGATCCAAATGATGAGAGATGCTGGGTTTTGAAATATTAAAATGGTCGGCAATTTCTCCTGCATTTAAATCTTTTTCTTTGAGTAGCTCCAAAATCTCCCGCCTTGTAGAATCGTTTAGCGCTTTAAAAAGAATATTCACTTTAGTTATTTATATATTTAGACAAATGTCTAAATACTATTTCGATTCAACAAATTTAATTTCCCAATTAAGTCATTTTTAATATTTCAAACCGGGTAATTGATTGATCGGAGTAAAATCTCCTTCTTTTTGCAAGTCTTTGATCAGTTGTAATAACCTGCTCACTAAAGCAGGCCCACACCATCTTCTAGTATAAGCTGGTAAACCAAATTCATTGATTGACGTAAACTCCCAGGGATGAAAATACAAACAGATATATCCATCTTTTTGTAAAGTTTGAATACAAAGTTTCTTAAATACCGAATAAGGCATATTTTTAAAACTCAACCAGAATAAAGGAATGCGCAGATTGGGTGTAACAGATGCAGGAACTCTTTTCATTCCTTCATCTAGATATACTGTTCTTGAAAAATGTAGATTATTGTATTTTCCTGGTAACCATGTTGGATTAATGGAAGAATCATAGGCATATCCAGCTGCTTTTACAGAAGGCATGTCTATCACTTTCATTCTCGGCATACGCAATCCTGTAACTGATTTTCCTGTAATTGTTTCCAGTCTTAATCTTGAATTCAATAGATCCTTAATAACAAAAGAACCGTGATAGTATGTGTGAGAAGCTATTTCGTGTTGTTCAGCTAATTTTTTTATTTCAGAAGGAAAATGATCCGCAAAATTTGCAGTAGTAAATAATGTTGTAGGAACAGCATCCAAAATTGGTGCAATGGCATCCAATCCTTTTTTCCCAATTTCCATTTGTGTTGAATCATTAATAGTTTGACCAAATTCCATTGGAATATCAAATTCTTCTACATCAAAACTCAACAAAATAGAACGGTTCATTAAAGCAGATTGGTTTCTTTAACTATATAATGAGGGCGTTGTTTGCTTTGCATGAATAATTTTCCTAGATACAAACCAATAATTCCTAAGATCATTAATTGCAATCCACCAAAAAAAGCAATGGTCGCAATCATTGAAGCCCAACCAGACACTACATGACCATAAATAAAGCTGATTAAGATATAAGGAATGTATAATAAAGAAAATAAGGAGAAGAATAATCCCAAATAAGCTGCTATATACAAGGGTTTTGTGCTAAATGAAGTAATCCCTTGCAATGCAAAACGGATCATTTTCTTCACTGTATATTTAGATTCTCCAGAACCTCTTAAAGCAGAAGTATATTCTATGCCAATTTGATTGAAGCCCATCCATTTAATTAAACCCCGCATAAAAATATCTGATTCGGTAAATGTCCGAAATACTTTCACCACTTTATGGTCCATCAATCGGAAGTCTGCAGTTCCTTGCTCTAATTCTATATCAGATAAATTGTTGATGATATTGTAAAATATATTAGAGGTTTTCTTTTTTAGGTATTGAATATCCTGGTGATCGTTTCTAATGGTATACACTATATCAAATCCTTCTTCCCATTTTTGAATTAATGCAGGTAATAATGCAGGTGGATGTTGTAAATCTCCATCCATCATAATTACCGCATCGGCTTCTGTTCTGTCGAGTGCTGCTTTCAAAGCATTCTGATGGCCAAAGCTTTTGGTCAATGAGATATAATAGATATAATTGGTATTAGCTGCCTGATCTTTAATATACTCAAGCGTTCCATCAGTACTACTGTCTTCCACAAAAATGATGGAATAGGTATAATTCAAAGGAGTTAAAGCCTTTTTAATTTCATCAATTAAAATAGGCAAATTGCCGCGCTCATTCCAAACGGGAACAATTATCGAAATGGTTTTAAGTGCTTCAGGGGGCTGCATATTCAATACACTGGTGTGTAACAAAGCTAAAACTTATTTATTATGCCACCAATCTAAAGGCCGCGATGCTTAAACCTGCTATTTAGCTGACTCGATCACTCGAGAAAGCCCTTCCTGCATGGAGATAATAGGCTTCCATTTCAGTATTGCTGCAGCTTTTGAAATATCTGCAATAGTATCCATTATTTCCGCAGTTCTGGTTTCGTTGCTACTTGTAACGGGGTAATTGGTTCCGCAAATCTGTTGCACCATATCAATTATTTCTTTTACTGAGTAGCTACTACCCGAACCAATATTAATAATTTCAAATTGATGAACGTCGAGGCATTTAATAATAGATGCTATAAAATCATCAATAAATAAATAGTCTCTTTTGGGTGCAAGGTCTTTTACATGAACACTATTTTTATGCAATACTTGATCAATAATTTCAGGAATTAAAAAAGAAGGATTCTGATTCGATCCATAAATATTAAATGGCCTTAGAATCACTGTATTCACGCCATAAGAATCGGCATATAGTCTACAATATTCTTCTGCAGTTTTTTTTGATAAAGCATAAGGGTTGGGTGTATATACTGGAGCTTCTTCATTAATCGGCAAAGTCTTGGCATTTCCATATAAATAAGAACTGATATAGATCATGTTAGCTTTATGCTGCTTGCAATATTCTAAAGCCCTTAGCGTGCCCAATGTATTGGTTTCTAAAAATAGATCTGGCTTTTTCCAACTATCGGGTACGAAGGTTCTAGCAGCCAAATGAATTACGGTATCAGCAGGAGGCATTTGCTCCCAAGTGTTGATTAAAGAAATATTGCCACGATCACTTTTAATAGCTAGCACTTCGTGGCCTTGGAGTAGGAGTTGATTGCAAAGGATTTTTCCGATAAAACCATTTGCACCAGTAACCAATATTTTACTCATACATTATTTTACTTTTCAATTGATCAAATTGTTCAATGGCTTCTATATAATCATCTGGTCTTCCTATATCTAACCATAAACCCGTAAAAGTATTTACAGCTACTGGTTCTTTTTTTGCCAAGAGTGCTAACATCAATTGATCAAAACCATAAGGTGTATCATTTGGAATAAATGAAAGCACTCTTTTATTGAGCATGTAAATACCCATACTCACTTCATAGGTATTCTTTGGTTTTTCTTTGAACCCTGTTAATTGACCAGCTTCTGTTTGTAATACTCCATAATCAATCATCTCTTCTCTTAAATGAGAGGAAATGGTATAGATCGCTCCACTTTGAACATGTTTATCATAGAAATCAGCAAAAACGATATCTGTTAAAATATCTCCATTCATTACCAAAAAATTATCCGGCAAATCTTGAATCAATTTTAACGGCCCCATGGTACCCAATGGTTGGTCTTCTAAAGAATAATTGATGGCAATTCCCCATTTAGATCCATCTCCAAAAAATGCTTTTATCAATTCTGCTTGATGATTCACCGCTAAAGTAATATGTGTAAAACCTTGTTTCACCAATTGTCTGATGATGACTTCCAAAATGGGGTATTCGCCAATTGGCATCAACGGTTTGGGAAGTACTACGGTATAAGGTCTTAGTCTCTTTCCTTTTCCTCCTGCTAAAATAACTGCGTGTTTACCCATGATTAAAATTATATGTTGTAAGTATCCGTTTTATATCGAGCTAAATTAGCTGGTTGTGTAAACCAATTAATAGTTTGTTCTAATCCTTTTTTGAAACCTTCTAAACCGCCATATGCTGGCTCCCAATTCATTAGCCGTTTTGCTTTATCATAACTCGCGAACAATCTTTCTACTTCACTTTTTTCTGGACGAAGTCTTTCTGGGTCTAAAACAAATTCAACTTCTTGGCCCATTAAAGATGCGATCAATTCTGCAGTATCTAAAATGGAGATTTCAAAACCACTTCCAATATTAGTAACTGTTCCATTTACAGCATCGCATTGCATGGCTTTTATAAATCCATTGGCTGTATCTTCTACAAAAGAAAAATCTCTTGTAGGACTTAAAGCACCTAGCTGAATGATTTTTTTTCCTGCAGCAATTTGAGAAATAATGGTTGGTATTACTGCTCTCGCTGATTGGCGAGGTCCATAAGTATTGAAGGGCCTTAATACTGCAACAGGCGTATTGAATGATGTATAAAAGGACAACGCAATTTGGTCTGCTCCAATTTTACTTGCAGAGTAGGGAGATTGCCCTTGCAATGGATGATCTTCAGTGATTGGAACAAATTGAGCAGTGCCATATACTTCGCTAGTAGATGTTTGAACTACTTTTTGAATACCTAATTCTTTAGCTGCCTGCACTACATTTAATGTTCCTTTTATATTGGTATCAATATAAGTGTCTGGAGAATGATACGAATAAGGAATGGCAATTAAAGCTGCTAAATGCAACACCACATCACATCCTTTCATGGCAGTTTTTACACCATATGGGTCTCTAATATCGCCAGTAAATATTTCAAATTTCCCTTTTACAGTTGCATCGCAATGATCTAGCCAGCCCCATGTATTAAATGAGTTATACAACACAAATGCGCGAACATCAAAACCTTGTTTCACCAACATTTCTGTTAGATGAGATCCAATAAATCCATCTGCCCCTGTTACTAATATTTTCATGTGCTTGATTTTGTTATTGGGTTGATTTTTTTCCATGTAAATAATTCAACCATACAAACTACCCAAACAATAATACATGGAATTGCTTTGATATGGTATGGTTTTAAAAAATGATCTCGTATTGGTTTGGGAAATATTTCAGTTGGCGATAGGCAGGTAAAAATAAAAAGAATGATCATTAACCATTGATGCCATCTTAATCGATCCATTGTGATATACCATATTGCAGCACCAGCTACTGCAATAATATAAGTAGGTGATTCTACACCCGGATTAAACACCACCGTAAATAATAAAATTCCTCCTAAGTACAATTGCCTGAATTGGCTATTCTGATAAACTTCTTTTTTAAATAGTACCAATAACATAGTGAGAGTTCCTGCTAAAATAATCCAACCCTGGTCTATTTGAATAAACTTAAACATATCTATTACACCAATCAAACTCAATGAATCTCTTATTGATTGTAATTGTAGTCTATGAATCCAACTCTGGTATAAAAATAATAAATGGTCAAATGAAACAATGAATAATGGTAAGGCAAAAAATAATAGCGCCCATCCCAATCCTTTGAGTACAAATTCACCTCTTTTTTTATAGCACAAAAAGAAAACACCTGCCGTAAGTACATAAATTTTAAAGAAAAATCCAAAAACAAAAAACAGACTCGACCAAGCCGTTTTACCTTTTTCTTGATAAATGAATACAAGCATTATTAAGGCGGTTACCGTAGCATTAGTTTGTACATTCTCTGCAGCAGTAATGTATTCAACCAAACAAAACCAATAGATGAATATTTTTTTCTTTAGGTTGATGGGCATTAAGTGAATTGCAATGAGTAGCGCCACTGTATGGGAAAGGTTCCACAATAAGATACCTATCCAATCTGGAAAATAATAAAATAGGCCCATGAAAAAAGCAAATGTGGGACTATAATTATACTCTGTATGGTATTCCGCAGGATACATCAGGTACAAATCATATTGCTTTTTCAAATGTTCAAAAGCAGCAACAAAACTATCGTAGTTATCATAGCTCTCTAAAAAAGCAATTTTTAAACTGATCAATACACAGGCAATCAAATAAATGCGAATGAGATTTTTCTCACTATTAAAGAAAGGCTTCTGTGTTAATTGTTTGATTGAAAAAGACATAACCCTACAAAGATATATTTTTAGACGCTCAAGCAATAGCTTATCCTGCTACTTTGAAGTGTAATGCAAGGCAAAATGCTTACTTGAAGTGCAGATTGAGCTGCTATTTCAAATACTTCCTCTTTAGAAAGCATGAATAATTGATGTGCTTTCCTTAATGAGTTGTATTTAGATAATTTTGCCCTAAACATAAATTGTATGAAAGAGACTAAATAACCTTTTTTGATACTATCCATCATAACACTTAAAGCATCTTTCCAAAGCCCATTTTCATTTTCAATAACATCAACCAACAAAATTTTACCTCCTGGTACTAATAAAGCCTTGCAATTGTTGAGTAATTCGAGTACATCTTCTTTATTTTCAAAATATTGAATTACACTTAATATGATGATGGTATCAAATTGTTTGGCTTCTTGCTTGAGTAATATTAATGAACTGATTGATTTTTCTAAAGGGAATTCTCTAAATTCGAAATTTTTAGCATCATTGCATTTGTCCTTGGCAATTGTGATGTATTTAGTAGAAATATCGACCCCATAATAACTGTTTATTTTTCCTCTTAAAGCATTGGCCAAATAGCCTGGTCCGCATCCAAAATCGAATAAATGAGTGGATTGTTTGATCAATTGATGAGATTCTAGCTTTTCAGCAACAAATTCGGTGCTTTTTTCCATCACTTTCATAAAAAGTTTTGGATTTTCCTTCCAATAATTGCCCCAGCTTAACATATAACGATAATTATTTATTTAATAACTTAAATTCAAGATAATACTTTTATGTTAGATCCCTTTTTGGGTTTACAACTTTCAGGAATATTCATAGGCAGTTCATATTAAAAATTTACTTTTGCCCCTCAAAATAATCATCCATGAGTAAAGGACCTGTTTCACATTTTATAGAACATCATTACAGACATTTTAATGCAGCTGCTTTAGTAGATGCTGCTAAGGGATATGAAACCCATTTATTAGAAGGGGGGAAAATGTTGGTGAGTTTGGCTGGTGCAATGAGCACAGCCGAGTTAGGTATTAGTTTGGCTGAAATGATTCGTCAAGATAAAGTAGCTATTATTAGTTGTACTGGAGCCAATTTAGAAGAAGATATTATGAATTTGGTGGCACATAGTCATTATAAGCGCGTACCTAATTACAGGGATCTTAGTCCACAGGAAGAATGGGATCTATTAGAGAACCATTATAATAGAGTTACCGATACTTGTATTCCAGAAGAAGAAGCTTTTAGAAGATTACAAAAACATATTCATCAGGTTTGGTCTGATGCAGATACAAAAGGGGAGCGTTATTTTCCGCATGAGTACATGTATAAAATGTTGCTCAGCGGAGACTTAGAGCAGTACTATGAAATTGATCCGAAAAATAGTTGGATGTTGGCTGCCGCAGAAAAAAATCTACCTATTGTTGTTCCAGGATGGGAAGATAGTACTATGGGAAATATTTTTGCTTCTTATATAATTAAGAATGAAATTAAAGCCAGTACCATGAAGAGTGGTATTGAATACATGGTTTGGTTAACAGAATGGTATCGTGCCAATAGTAGCGGAAAGGGTGTAGGTTTTTTTCAAATTGGTGGTGGTATAGCAGGCGATTTTCCGATCTGCGTAGTTCCAATGATGTACCAGGACTTAGAATGGCATGATGTTCCGTTCTGGAGTTATTTCTGTCAGATCAGCGATTCTACTACTTCATATGGTTCTTATTCGGGCGCAGTTCCTAATGAAAAAATCACTTGGGGAAAATTGGATATTCATACGCCTAAGTTTATTGTAGAAAGTGATGCAACGATTGTTGTGCCGTTGATATTTGCGTACTTATTGGGTTGGTAGGGTCACTTGATTATTTTGACATAAAGTTTCATATTTAGATAGATATATGAAATAAAATAATTATAGCTTATGAAACTGATAATATTTTTTAAATAAATAAGTTTTCATAAATTCAGTTAAAAATCTTTATGAAAGCCAAAATTCTACTTTTTTTATGTCTAGTTACTATTTCTTTTTGTTGCCAAAAATCTGATTATTTCAATGAAGATAGTTCTTTAAAGATAGATTATATACCGAAAATTCAAGCTTGGGTTAAAAGTCAAAAAAGTAATTTTGATAATCTTGAGCAAAAAAAAGTAGACTCGTTATTAGCAATTATAAATTGGAGTAAAGCAATAAAAAATAATATTGAATATGTTGGCGATTTGATTTGTATTCCATTACAATCAGATGCATATTCTGGATATTGGGTTTTTGTTTTTGAAAATGATCGATTACTAGCTAGCAATGTTTTTATAATTGATAAATACTATGGTTATAATAATGTGAATGATATTAAAATTGTAAATTCTTATTATTCGAATTCAAATATTGAATTTTCCGGAAAATTAACTGAGTATAATATTACTGGTAAATTCATTAGAGAAATTGGATATAAAGAAACAGGAAGAAGTTATATTAAAGAAATTAAATCTCGAAACAATAGTTTTAAAGGTCAAATTAAATCAAATTCAAATTGCACCGCATATTATTGGGTGACAACTTGGAGTGATGGGAGTAAAACATACGAGTATATGTATACCACTTGTATAAGAAATCCATGTGAACAAACTGGAATTGTTGATATTAGAACAGGAGAAAATAAAATTGTTTCCAATTGTTCTGATGGCGGCATTGGAGGAAGTCCAGCTATTGTTATTTCTGGCGATGAAACTGGGCCAATTTTCAAGAATCTCTGTACCCCAAGTTATGGTTGGGTAAGCACTGGAGTAAATGGTTTTACGGTTCAAATTAATAATTTAGTAGCCCCCTTTCAAAGAGATGATAGAAGTTTATCAGCAACAGTAGTTTTTAATGAGGCATGTATTACTCTACCAATATCTGCTGTTGGAACGACAAATAATGCAACAGTGGTTTTTAATGAGGCATGGAATACAACTGTCTCAATAATTAAAGATATGTTAGATAATAATCAAATTCCTGCACCAACTGATTGGACAGTAAAACAGGCATTTAAAACTGAGTTAAAAAAACAGTTGCCAACATCTCAATCAGCATTTACAGATGGTCAATGTTATGGAGCAGGCATTAACATTAGTTGGCCGAAATATTGTGATAATAAACCTAGAGAAAGCATCTAATAACAGTACTTTTATGGATATTTTCGATGAATTACTTTTGTCTATAAATAATTTTTACCCACTTGTTCATTTAAATGGGGAAAGAAATTCTAAAAAAAATAAAGCAATCATTGATATAATCACTTCAAAAGTTAGTAGTTCGATTAATCAATCAAATAAACAATGGTATCGGTTCATTAATGACCTTAAATTATGTTTTCCGAATTCTATTATTGGAGATATGGCGGGGTACCAGTTTCCAAGTTTGTACTTATATATTGATTTTCCTATAGAAAAAGATGATGATAATTTCGAAATCACTTCTTCTATTGTACTTATTAAATCTTTACTAATTAATGGGTTTACAGTTTTTTTTAAAGATGAATACTTTCCTAAAAAAAATATCAATGAGAATGGGAGAAAATTTCCTGAATTTGCTAAATTTTACTTTCTTTCTAATAAAGAAATTGAATTAAATAGCAATATAAATAATATCATAAAAAATTATACTAAAATATATTCTAACGATAATTACTATGCTCATTTTGACTTGAATAACGTATACGTTGAAAAAGGACCTTCATACAGTCAGTTAGATTTATATGATAAAAAGATCGGCAGTACAGCATTTGAGTACTTGTTTGCGGATGATTATCCAATTCCTATTATTTTTGAAAAATAAATCTAAAAAGATAAAAAAACCTCGCAGCGTTTAATTCTGCGAGGTTTTTTATTTAGATACATTCCCTTTTCTGTATCTTATATCTCTTAATTCTTATCTCTTAATTCTTATCTCTTCTTTCTTAATTCAACTTTCATAATTCATCTTTCATCTTTCTGCTCTATCTAGCTGTAGCTGGCAACGGAATATCTCTCTTAATCATATTGTCTCTGTTGGCCATTTCCCATGCAGTGTAAAAAACCAGTTGCGCTCTTTTCTGCATCAATTCAAAATTAATTTTCTCCACTGTATCGGTTGGACGGTGATAATCTGCTTTTAACATTCCATCATAGAAGAATAAAATAGGAACTCCTTTTTTTGCAAAATTATAATGATCACTTCTATAATAAATTCTGTTCTGGTCATTCGGGTCATCGTATTTATAATCTAATGTCATGTTCACATGTGCTTTATTAGCTGCTTCATTAATGATCGGTAACTCACTACTTAATTTATCATGACCAATTACATAAATATAATTCAAAGTATCCCCAGTTTTGCGCTCTGTATCTACTCTGCCTATCATATCTGTATTTAAATCAACCGATGTTTTGTCCATTGGAAAAACAGGATGATCTGAATAATATTGAGATCCTAATAATCCTTTTTCTTCGCCGCTCACTGTCATAAATACTAATGTTCTGCGAGGTTTAACACCTTTTTTTGCAGCTGCAGCAAAGGCTTCTGCCATCTGCATTACACCTACTGTTCCAGATCCATCATCATCAGCACCATAATAAATTACATCGCCATTTTTGCCTAAATGATCATGATGACCAGTCATAAAAATATATTCGTCTTTTTTATCTGTTCCTTCAATAATGCCAATTACATTGCTTGATTGTAATTCATTAACCTTTTTGTTAGACATTAGTTTTACTTCTGATATATATTTTCCTTTTTGAAGGTTGGCTAAATCAGTACTACTCATTTTGGAAGTTCTGCCAGCTAATGCAGATACCACTTCTTCTGAAATAGTTCCCATAATAAATGATGCAGTCTCCAATTTAGTTAAACCCATTCTACCTTTTAATTGCGAAGGTGTTTTGCGAGGGAAATCTTTTGTTACAACCAATGCACCAGCTGCACCCATTGTACGAATCGCATTCATTTTTCCAATTGAAGATAAAGGATTAGGAGCTCTAGTTCCGGCTGCAACAACTGGAGCTTTATAATCTGAAGGACTACCATCTAATACAACAACAATTTTCCCTTTCACATCAATTCCTTCAAAATCATTTCTATTGGCGGTTTTGTCAACAATACCGTAACCAGCAAATACAATTTCGTTTAAAGTAATATCACCTGAGCTTTGTAATGGGAAACTAAAATCTTTATCCCATTCAAAATTGCGGCCGTTTACGCGCAATTGTTTGGACTCTAATTCATCCATATATAAAGGATACAACTGTTTGTAACTTTCGCCATTACCAGGCTTTAGTCCAATATTTCTAAAATGGTCTTCAATAAAAGCAGCAGCCTTTTTTTCACCAGGCATGCCTGTTTCTCTTCCCTCCATTTCAGCTCCGGCTAAAATGGTCAATTTGTCTTTCATAGACTGAGGGGTAATCACTGCAGCATATTTTACAGCTGGATTTTCTTTTTGTGCATTGGCAATAACTGTAATACACAGTAATGACGCCACTAACCATTTTTTCATTAAAAGTTGTTTTTTAGTTACAAGCAATTTTTCCAACACGGGTTGCGTGTCGACCACCTTCGAATGGTGTATTCATAAATATGTCCAACATTTGTTCAGCTAAAGCGAGTGCTACAAAACGTGCAGGAATACAAATCATATTGGCATCATTGTGCTGACGAATTAATTGAGCTACATCATTCTGCCAGCAGAGCCCGGCGCGAATACCCTGGTGTTTATTAGCAGTAATGGCCACCCCATTTGCAGAACCACAAAGCAGTATTCCAAACGCAGCTTCTCCTTTTTCTACGGCACTTGCAGTTGGGTGGGCAAAGTCGGGATAATCAACCGAATCGGCAGAATAAGTACCAAAATCGGTAACGGTATAGCCTTTATCATTTAAATTTTTTACCAATGCGTTTTTATACTCTAATCCGGCATGATCACAGCCGATGGCAATGGGTAAAGCAACATTAAATACATAACTCATAACTCTTATCTCTTAATTTTTATCTCTTATCTCTTATCTCTTAATTCTTAATTCTTCTTTCTTCTCTCTTAATTCATCATTCTCAATCCCATTCTTTATCTTCTGCTTCTTTATCTTGTTTATATACCCTTGCAGAAACCAAGATACTTAATTCATACAATAACCATAATGGAATGAATACAATTAATTGACTCATCCAATCTGGGCTAGGTGTAATAAAGGCCGCAACAATTAGGATTACTATAATGGCGTATTTTCGAGTGGTTCTCAAAAAAGTTGGGGTAATAAATCCTATTTTAGTGAGAATAAATGCTAATACCGGTAATTCAAATGCCAATCCACAACCCAAAATAATATTCGTAAGATTATCCAAATAGTCGGCAAAAGTAGGTCGAGTAACAATCATGTTTTCGGTACCCAGTTGAAAACCAGCCAAAAAATTAAAAGTAAAGGGACCCAATAAAAAATATCCAAAGGCTGCGCCTGTGAAGAAAAAAAAGGAAACCCATACAATAACAAAACGGGTGCTCTTTAATTCTTTTTCTTTTAAAGCAGGTTTTACAAAACGCCAGAACTCCCAAAAAATAAAAGGGAAAGCAATGATAATACCACCTACAAAAGCCATGGTAATGCTGCTTAAGAATTGTCCACCAAAAGTGGTACTCTGCATGGTTACTTGAACAGGAGGCATGCAAAGTGCATCTCCCATATGTGCCCAATGACTAAAATCGCATAAAGCCTTGTAGCTAATAAAATCTTTATTGATCGGGCCAATAATGATATGATCGAAGATCCAGTTCCGGTAAACAAAAATGAAAATGGCGCCTACTAAAATAGCCAATACCGATCGAATAATATGAGAGCGCAACTCTTCGAGATGATCTATAAATGTCATCTCTTCTTTTCCTTCACCGGCTGTTCTGTTGAATAATGCCATATTGCAATTTCTAAGCTAGGGCGCAAAGTTAGGGGTATGGAAGGGAAGATTTATCGTAAAACCTTCAATTTTACCATTTCAATACGGGTATCGCTAACTGTAAGAACATCAAACTTAAAATTATTGATGATAATGGTTTCCTTCTGTTTTGGAATCGTTTCATGTTCATTGATAATATATCCACTCAAAGTTTCAGATTCACCTGCAGGAAGTTCCAAATTGTATTTTTCATTCAAGTAGTCTAATTCTAGCCTTCCGCTTAATATGAATTCGTCATCGGCTAGCTGTTTTTCTACAAATTCCTCCACATCATATTCATCATGAATTTCACCAAAAATCTCTTCCAATACATCTTCCATAGTTACAATACCTGCAGTACCACCAAATTCGTCTACTACCCAAGCAATACTTTTTCGCTCTTTGGAAAATTTGTTGATGAGGTCTGTAGCGCTCATACTTTCAGGCACAGCAATGATCGGGTGCAACATGTCTTTTACATTGGATGGCCTATCGAATAAATCTAATTGATGAATATATCCTACGATATTGTCGATGCTTTCTTCGTAAACCAATAGCTTACTCAATTTGGTACTAATAAACTCTGTTCTAGCTTCTTCTATGCTTGCATTGATATCGAGCGCAACAATTTCTGTTCTAGGTACCAAACACTGTCTGATTTTAATGGTTGGTAAACTCAAAGCGTTCTCAAATAATTCTGTATTAAGTTCCTGCGTTTCTTCGTCTTGTTCCTTTGTTTGCTGAAAAAAATGTTCCAAGTCTACTTTAGTAAAAACTTCATTTCTGTTGTTCACTCTAACATTAAATACATATTTCAAGATCCATTGAGACATGTTTACAAAAAAGTCAGTTAGCGGCAGAAATAAGTTGTGAAAGAAGTTTGCCAAGGGCGCAAAAAAAGTTAGTAGTGTATCATTTTTTGCCCTGAAAATGGCTTTGGGTAAGAATTCGCCAACAATCAATACTACAATGGTAGATAAGAATGTATCAAAAGCTAATTTCAAATATTCGTTTTCGATTTTTAATGGATTCCAGATACCCATTTGCAGTAACTCATCGAAGAGTAGGCCATAGATAACCAAAAAAACGTTTAGCCCAATTAAACATGTGCCAATGAATCTGGCAGGAAATTCCATAAAGCGAGCTAGTATAGTACCGCTTTTTTTCCCTTGCTTTTTTTTCAACTCGATAGTTAATCGGTTGGCAGTTACAAATGCTATTTCATAGCCAGCAAAAAATCCAATAAAAAGCAATGTGCCTACTATACAAAGAATGGTATAGATATGTGTCATAATTCAAAGTTAAGGGATATCTATACAAAAAAGTACCCCGTAGAAACGGGGTACGGTACCGATAATTTAATTACATGAGAAAAATCGGCTGATGTATCTTATTTAAAGTCAACTGTACAATTTTGACAGTTCATATTAATTTTTAAAGCTTTGCCATCTCCAACCAAGGCAGAAAAACGTGAACTATTATTCTCCTCAGCGCCAGAAGCCCTCATTACAGAACGATTAATTGATCTGATTTCTTCAGCCAACTTGTCTTCCTTGTCTCTAGATGCAGGTTTTGGCTCTTCTTTCAAAGGTAATTTTTCGAAATTGCCATAGACTGTGCTATAAGCGCCTATATAATTGATGGAATAACTTTTGCTATTGCGTAAAGGAATACGGATATCGGCATATTTATTGTCAATTTTAACCATACTTAAGTTGGAGCCTACATTTCTGATTTTAACATCAGCATTGGTGCCATCTAATTCCATTGAGCCATTTAGTTTGCTTATTCTAAGGTTACCATAATTTTTTCTTCCGCGCATTTCTCCCACTTCTTCCATTTCATATTCGTCGTTGGTACTTCTAAATATTATTTTCTTTACTGAAGCCATTTCAATGGTAGAATATTTGGTATCGATATCTGCATCTTCAATATTTTTTGCACTAAACCTTCCATTGATGAAGTCTATTTCGGCAGTAACTATATTCTCTAAAGTAACGTTGGAATATTTAGAACGCAATTGCAGCTTATTAATATTTTCTGCATCTAAATTTCCATTGGTAAGGTCTATATTGGCATCAGTGAAAACGCCACTTAATTGCACATCGGCATATTTGCTTTCTATATCTAATTTGCTACCTGCAGGTACATATACTGTTACCAATCTTTTGATATTGGATTTAGTTCCGATATTTTGACCATTTCCGTTGAAAACTGCAACACCATTGGTATTACTGCCGCCACTCCATGCATAGGTTCCAGATGGTGTAGTATAACTTCCATTTCCAATACTGCCTGATTTTATTTTCACAGAAGACCCGACCATTCTTAATGAAAGGTTTAATTTCTCCAACCATTCTTCGTCGGATAGTTTTCCATCTCCCTCATAAAAAACGGTGGTAGTTATTTTTACTTTAGGCTGATCCCAAATTTTCACTAGAATACCACGAGAAGAATTGTCGATATAAATATCTGGCGATTTAGAAGTACTGATTTCTTGAGAAACTTCTTTGGATTTTAAATCATCTACATTGGTAAAATTTTTGCCATTGAAGAAAGTCATTCCATTTACTTCTGCTAATTCACGCAATTCGGGCATTTCAGGCATTTCCATTCTTTCCGGAAATTCAGCCAAAGGTGCCATTGCAGGCATTGGTGGTATCGGAGGCATTGCAGCCAATGCACCTAAATTACCTCGAATGGTTTGAGCATTCTTTGCATCCATCTCAGCCAAGATTTTCATTTGTTGAGCAGCTTGTTGATTTTCAATAGCTGAAGATTTTTGTCTTTGATTAGCGGCTCTTGGTGTGGAAGACGAAATTGTTTGCGCAGATACTTGCACCATTATTGCAAGTGCAAGAATAGCTGCGGCAGCTTGTAGAAAAGGGTTTCTCTTGTTCATATATTTTATTTAAATACTTAAGAAATAAGTGCGGGTAGTGTCTACTGGTCCGCGGTTTTGTTTAAATCGATTGTTGGTTTTATTCATCTCCAGCTGCAGCTGTTTCAGAATAGTTAGTTTTTGTTGATAGAGATTGATGAGCTGATCCATTAAGTCGTTATTAATTCCACGTCTGGAAATAGTTGACTTGATGTTCTTTTCTTCTTTCTCCATTTGTTTGATTTGGATATTAAAATCATTGAAATAATCAGCAGTTTCTGCAAACATCGGATAGGTGCTGATTCTTGCTTTTTGTAAATTAATTACTTGCGTAAATGTGGTTTCTACATTGTTCAATAAGGCAGTATATGTAGGGTCATTTACAATTGGATCGGCTTTTGAAGGAGTGGCACTAAAATTGCTGTTGGGTGTTGTTTTCTTTTTAAAAGTACTACTAGCAATGATTGCTGGTTCAATATTTTTTGCAACTTCATTCTTGTATAAAGTAGAATCGGGCTTATTCGGTAATACAATTGTTGGTGTTGAAATTGTTTTTGCAATCGGTTTGTTTTCAGTAACTCCTTTTTGATTTGAATTGATGAAATACCAAGATCCAATGCCAGCTAATGCAATAACACATGCGGCAACAGCCCATCGAATCATTCTAACAACCGGAACCGAATTGTTAACTGGAGTTGTTCCCAGTTCAATATTATTCCAAACCCTTGGAGAAGGCATGTCTTCATCCAACTGTTCTTTGTTGTTCTGAATATATTTTTTAAACTTATCCATGTATTGCTAAATATTGATTGATGCTAGTTTTTAATAAATTTTTTGCTCGATGGTATTGACTTTTACTGGTTGATTCGCTAATTCCCAATTCAGATGCTATTTCTTTGTGAGAAAAATCTTCAACCACATATAAAGTGAAAACCTGTTTACATCCTTCAGGAAGGTTTTTGATTTCCCGATGCACCACTTTCATGTCAACCGTTTTCCACCATTCAGTTGCATCTTCTGCAATTTGATCAACATTGTTGTCTTCTAAATCGTGTAAAACAATTGACTTTTTGGTATAACGTATGCATTCATTCACTACAATTCTTTTCAACCAGCCACCAAATTGTTCGGCTTCTTTTAGTTGATGTAATTTATTGAATGCAATAATAAAAGCGTCCTGTAAAAGATCTTCCGCATCGTTGCGGTTGGAAGCCATTCTGGTACAGATATTGAACATCGCTTTGGCATATTGTTCGTATAACCAAGCCTTGGCTGCTGCATCTCCTTTGCAGGCCTTGTTTACAACAGCCGTTTGTATGGTTAATACCTGTTCCAATCAGTCTTCTTATATAAGAGTAAAGGTTTTAATAAAGGTTGGAAAAAAGATAGAACTATTTTTCTATAGGGGGAGATACTAAAAAGGCAGGAGATTAATCCTGCCATTAGAAAATTGGTATTATTCACTAAAAATCAGCTAAAACGGGCTTGTTTTGCATGATTTCTTCTATTTTTTGGGTTATTTCTGGGGTAATTAGCGCTAAAGCATCTATTGCTTTTAGATTGTCCATTAATTGTTCTTTCTTGGTTGCCCCTAATATGGCGGTAGTTACATGCGGATTTTTGATGCACCAAGCAATACTTAATGCTGCTAAAGAAACCCCTAGATCATTGGCAATGGTTTGTAATTGCTTTACTTTTTCAATTTTAGCTTCTACATAAGTACGCTCTTTTAACCAATCAAATCCTTCCACTGCTAAACGGCTGTCTGCTGGAATTCCATCATTGTATTTACCGGTTAATAATCCTGATGCCAATGGACTCCAAATGGTAGTGCCTAGGCCCACATTTTTAAACACTTGTAAAAAATCGTTTTCCAATTTATCTCTTTCGAATAAATTGTATTGCGGTTGTTCAACTGAAGGTCCGATCAAGCGATAGGATTGAGCAACTCTGTGTGCTTCCATAATTTCTACACCGCTCCATTCACTGGTTCCCCAGTATAAAATCTTCCCTTGTTGAATCAATGTGTTCATCGTTAATACCACTTCTTCTATAGGAACCGCTTTGTCGGGGCGATGACAGAAATACAAATCCAAATAATCGGTTTGCAAACGTTGTAAAGCTTCATGACAAGCTTCTGTAAGGTGTTTGCGACTTAAACCCATTTGATTGGGTTTATTGTTTTTTCCTCTCCAACCAAAAAAAGCTTTTGAAGAAAGCACATAAGAAGTTCTGTCCCAGTTTTTTTCTTTCAAAACCCTGCCCATCATTTTTTCGCTTTCACCCAATGCATATACTTCGGCGTTGTCGAAAAAATTAATGCCATTATCGTAGGCAATGCCCATCAATTCATCGGCACTATTGTCTTTGATTTGCTTGTGAAAAGTTACCCAGCTTCCAAAACTTAAAGTGCTGAGTTGTAATCCGGTTTTACCCATGTACCTGTATTCCATAAATAGTTATTAGTTATTGGTTATTTCATCTTTCATCTTTCTTATTTTATCTTTCTTAATTCATCTTTCTTCTTTCTTAATTCTTAATTGGCGCAGCGGTGGTATCTGGTAAGATAATGAAACTTCCTTGTTGTAGTTCATTATAAGTGATTTGTGTAAGCTCTTGGTTAGAACTAAATCCTTTTTTGGCGAATAATTTTTGACGTGGCTCTTTCTGAGAAACTTCTACAAATTTATCGGTGTAAAATTTCCCCATTGTTTGATCCCAATACAATTCGCTGGTAAACAAAGTATCTCCATTAACGCGAATAATCACCACACTATCTCGCAAAAATATTTTTTTATCCTGCTCTAGGTATCTTCCGTATTTAGCCCTTAGCCTTGTTTCTACTTTAGAACTATCATTGTAAAATTCTACATACAGAGAATTGGGGAATTCCGATTTTAGTGCACTGTCTCCTTGATAACGCAATAAAAGGGGAGCCATTAATTTCGCTTTCATTACACCAGCCACACTTAAATAACTTACTATGTCTTTGCCTTCTTCTATACCTGGTTTTTTAACGCCTAATTGTTTTACTTCATTCACATCGTTTTCGCATCCGACCATAAAAAAGCAGCCCATCAAAAAGGCTGCAATCCATTTATTAGTATGATGGGTGTTAATCATATTTACGTTTGATAAACCAATTGTCGTTTAAGCTCAACCCAAATGTAAATTGAAGAAAATTTTCTGTAATATTATTTGTACCCGATCCTCTTTTGCCAATTTGAAATGCAGTCTGAAGTACAGTGAATTGTGTTTCATATGCTCTCCATTTACGAATTGGAAAACCTGCACCAAATGAAGCGCTCATGGTTTTTAAACCTTTTCCATCAGCATTTACATAATCTTGACCAAAATTAAAACCTACTCTATAATTCACATTATTCAAGTAATTTCTTTGCGCTTGGGGATTAGGACTGATTTGACCGCCAATTTTTACCATCCAGCTATTATTCAATGCATCTTGCTGACCATAAAAACGATAATTTTTCCATTGAGTGCTACTGTACTCCACGCCAAAAGACCATAATTCAAATAATCCACTAGTGTTACTGAGTGTTTTGTGTAATACTAATCCTGCTTCATAAGATGCTGGTAGAACTACTGTCCCTTTGATATTATCTTGTTTAAAAACAGTATCAATGCCAATAGATGCTCCTATGGAGTTCACTGCAAAGGTTTCTTTGTTTAAATTTTGCGTAGCATTCAAAGTTTGTTGAAGTGTGCTAGTTGCTCCAAATCGCAATAAATAATTTTGAGTAGACTTGGTAATGTCATTGACTTTTTTGTAAACAGAAAATTCGTATTGCAAGCCTAACTCTAAAAACACATTTCCAAAATTGGTGATAGCTGCAGAATTAGATTGATTGTACGGAACAGTATCGTTCAAGAAAGTTTTTTTGGTGCTGATTTCTTTCCTTCCAAAAGAGTAACCAGTATTTAAGCCTAATTGTAAATTTTTCCATTTTTTACCAATGCCCACAAAAGCCTGATTTAATCCACCACTACCCTCATATACCGTTCCTATACTATCCCCTGCAGCTCTTTCTCGAGTGATTACTTGGTAATTTATTTTGCTTACCGGTTTGATACCAAATGCTAAACCAAGTCCTTTCTTTTTGTTCAAAGGCATTCCTATTGCAATATAATTGGGAATGAAATAGATGGAATTATTTTTTCCATCAGGAACTTTACTCACTAAAGTTCTTGAATCGATCAATAAAGCTAAATCGTAAGAAATCATATAAAATGACCCATAAGTAGCTGGATTTCCGAAATTAACTGACTGACCAACATTATTGCTTAATCCGTCGGCATAAGCTGCCCTAATACCACCCATTCCTCTACTAATAATATGATTAGAACCATTAAGGTCGCCAATGCCATACCTAGAATAAGGGGAATTTACCTGTGCAGATAAATTAATTGAAATGATGATGAAACTAACCACAAAAGCCAGCCTACCTGTTGTTGAACTCACTAATCGCATATAAGCCTTTAAAAATTAGGTTTGGGTCGGCAAATATCCTGTTTTTTAGGTGCGGTACAAAAAAAGGCATGTCTCCACCGGTTAATAGCACGTTAAAGTTGCTGTATTTCAATGAGTAAGCGTCAATTATTCCATCAATTTCTTTGGCCATACCCAAAATAACACCACTTAAAAGGTTGGTTTTGGTATCATAACCTACTAGAGGGAAGTCGTGTTCGGGTTGTACAATGGGTAAAAGAGCGGTAAACTCGTTCATAGACCTAAAACGCATGCTCATTCCTGGAGAAATACTCCCTCCTAAGAATTCGTGCTGATTATTCACAAAATTATAGGTAATGCATGACCCTAGTGCAATGGCCAAATTATGCTGATTAGGGTATAAATGCACCGAGGCGGAAACCAATGCCAGCCTATCTGCGCCGATGGTTTCTGGCTTTCCAACAGGAGTGGAGATAGGTAATTTACTTGTATGGTTCAGTTTGTGAAATTGAGTACGGTTGCTCAACAAAGCTTCTATTTCAGGTGGATGTAGTATTACCGAAGATAAAATGCTTTTTGTTGGTTGATATTGATCCAGCATCTGCTCGATGGTTTGGGCTTGGGCATCTGGCAGAATAATTTCTTGAATAAATTCATTTTCATGAAAGATGGCCGCTTTTAGCCGGGTGTTACCAAAATCGAAACAAATAGTTTTTTGCATATTGGTGATTATTGGTCAAAGTTAAAACCTTTCAATTCTTTAAAATGACCATTTAACTGAATCTTTTCTTTTAATGTTTCCATTCCAGCCACTATCGGCAAAACCTTGCTTAAGTGTCTTTTTAGGTATTCTATTCTAAATTGTTCTTTGAATAAACCCAATAATTCATATTCTTCTTCTAAGGATAATCCAGCATGATGTGCCAGATCATAACTCAATAATTCGCTGCTTGTTTTTTTGAAATCTTTTTTTACTTCGAGCAATCGATGTAATTCAAATATGGATGCCAATAATTTTTTGATCAATAAAGTTTCGTTGGCTATGTCATTTTCGGGATAACTCACAATAGCCCCACTGTACAATTTATCTGGAATTGATTTAACCAGTTCCAAAATGGAAAACACTTTGATACCCTTGGTTTTAATGTCCATTTTGCCGTCTGGATGAACCGCTACAATCTCTTCAATTTCTACCAAGGTTCCCATTTCTGCAACGCTGGATTTAATCACAGTAGGGATGCCAAATGGTTTTTTTTCGGCAAAACAATCGGTAATTAATTCTTTGTAGCGCGGCTCGAAAATGTGCAGATTCAATGATTCGCCAGGAAACACAACAATGGCTAAAGGAAAAATTGGAATAAAATTAATCATGGGCTTAAGTGAAGTGAACCGAAGTTTTCGGTTCTTTGGGGCACAATTTAGTAAAAATGCTCATTTCAGGGTTCACCATTATCAAGAATGCTGTTTCAAACGATTATCCAATTGTTGAAGCCATCCGATCTATTTTGCCTGTGGTAGATGAAATGATCATACTAGTAGGAGATTGTACCGATGAAACCCTTGCCCTGATGGAGTCCATTGGAGATCCTAAAATCAAAATTCATCATTCTATTTGGGATGCTTCATTAAGAAAAGGAGGAACTGTATTAGCGGTAGAAACCAATAAAGCATTTGAATTGATCAATCCGGAAAGCACTTGGGCTTTTTATATTCAAGGAGATGAAGTGATACACGAACAATACCATGGTGCTATTCGCGCAGCATGTGAAAAATATAAAAACGATCAAGCAGTAGATGGATTACTGTTTAAGTATTTGCATTTTTATGGAACTTATGATTATGTGGGAGATAGTAGAAAATGGTATAACCATGAAGTGCGAATTATTCGCAACGATAAAACCATTCAATCTTATAAAGACGCACAGGGTTTTAGAAGGGGAGAGCAGAAGTTGATGGTGAAAGCCATTGACGCATATGTGTATCATTATGGATGGGTAAAATCACCAGAGCAAATGATGAAGAAGCAAAAGGAGGTAGGAAAGTTTTGGCATAACGATGAGGGCATGAAAGGATTTGAATTGATTCCAGATTTTTTCGATTACGGTCAATTTGATTCTTTAGAAAAATTTAAGGGCACTCATCCTTATGTAATGAATGAAAGGATTAAACGGTTGAATTGGAAAGTAGAACTCGATCCTACAAAAAAGAAATTCTCCCTAAAAGACAAGCTGCTTTACTATTTTGAAAAAACAACAGGTATTCGCTTATTCGATTTTAGGAATTATAAATTACTGCGATAGTTTTTTTGATACGCTTGCCAACAAATAAGCAAGGGCCATACATGTAAGAATACTCCATATTGATAATTGAGCGTACTCTCTACTAAACACGAAACTGCAATGGCCAGGGTCCAAATAATTAGGAATGGATTTTTATGCCGGAACCCATACCAGGCAGGATACAATAACCAAATGGTAAATGCAATCATTCCTATAAATCCGCTTCCCATCCACCAAAACAACCACTGATTAAATGGCCATCCGTATTGGGTTTTACTGCCATTGAATTGTTGCGAAAATTTTTCTTTCATTGTTGATGGAATTGCCGACCATCCAATAGCAGCTGCATGATCCTCTTTTATTGACCTCCAAGCGGCTGTATTCATTGCCCTTCTTACTCCATCGGAATAAGTAGAGTCATATCCCTTGCTATTGTATTGTTGCCAATCGTAAATGCTGTAACGAATTTTTTGTTGAGTTGTTGGGAAAATCCAAAACAAGGCAGTGATGATTGTTAAGGCAATAATTATTTTGGGTAGATTTTTTTTGAATGATCGATACTGCATAAAAAAGTGAATGCCATATCCAACAACAATGATGAAAGTCAATATCCAAGCAGTTCTTACTGAAAGAAATAAAATAGCTATTAGTAAAATAGCGAATGATATTTTTTTATAACGTGCATTGTTTACAGGCAATATTGTAAATAGTAGAGCACTGCATAAAAAAATACTAAAACGCAAATGATCATTGTCCATAAAAACGGGTAAGGATTTACCCGTTCCATATTGTTCAATTACGCTTGTTGAATGAAAAACAAACCAACCAAGGGGGTACAATAAAGCAATAAGTGCTGAATGAATCCAAGGCTGTGAAATGGTCTTGGTAAAATCGAATTTTTCGGCAGCAATAGCAGTAAGTCCAGCGATCGGATAAACCGAAAATGTGAGCAACAGTTGGAGATTTGTTGCAGTAAATCCTTCTTGATAGATTCCAGTAAAAAGCAAGAGAATAGGGCTGCAACACCAAATGAGTAAAGGGTTTTTAAGATAGAGGGTGATACTTTTTGCTGAACCAATATTGTTTTTATTCCAATAATACAATGCGTAAATAAGCACCAAACCCATACTGATAGAGAGTAAGGCCCTGCTCCATAGTAAGCCAACAAGCATTACAATGCTTACTGTCAATAAAATATTTGTTGCTCTTTTTGGCATACCAATAGCATAAATTTACATTTACAGAACGTATATGTGGGATCAATTATTAAAAGACATTATTCAGGGCAATCAAAAATCGTTGGCAAGGGCCATTTCATTGGTTGAAAATGAAGTAGAAGGCCATGCTGTTTTTTTGCAGCAACTTCCTTTGGGTGACACGCCAGTGATTGGCATTACAGGTCCACCAGGGGCAGGTAAAAGTACCTTGGTAGACGCTTTGATTGGGCAATGGGCCAATGAAGGAAAAAAAGTTGCTGTGCTCTGTGTAGATCCTTCTTCGCCTTTTAATTTAGGCGCTTTACTAGGTGATCGAATTCGCATGAGCGATTGGTACAATCATCCGAATGTTTATATCCGATCATTGGCAACAAGGGGTTCATTGGGTGGATTGCACCCACATATCATAGAAATAACTGCCTTATTGCAGGCTGCCGGATTTGATTATATTATTGTAGAAACGGTGGGAGTGGGGCAGTCAGAAATTGAAATAGCTGGATTGGCAGATGTAACAATAGTGGTGGTGGTTCCCGAAGCGGGTGATGAAGTGCAAACCATGAAAGCGGGATTAATGGAGATCGCCGATATTTTTGTGGTAAATAAAAGTGATCGGCCTGATGCTGACAGCTTTGTAAGAAACCTACGAATGATGTTGGCCCCAGCTTTCAATGCCGATAAAAAAATACCTGTACTCAAAACAATTGCATCTACCAAAGAGGGTATAGATGCTTTGTGTTTGGCAATAAAAGAAAGCGAAATGGCGATCAATAATCATGATCGAAAATATTGGTTGATGGCCGATCGAGTTTATCAACTGATTCAAAGAAATAAAATGAAGGGAATTGATAAAGGGGCTATTAAAAAAGCGATCGGAGCCGCTATTCAATCACCAGATTTTAACTTATTTAGTTTTACACAACAATATTTGAATGACCAACAATAATAGTAACCCGCTCATCTCTGTTGTGATAGCAACGTATAATGGGGAGCGATTTATTGGCAAACAACTCGATAGTATTTTATCTCAAACCTATACCAATATTGAATTGGTGGTTGTAGATGATTGTTCTAGTGATCGTACTGTTTCGATTTTAAATGATTATGCAAATCGCTTTTCGAATATCCATATATACATTAATGAACAAAATTTGGGTTATGTAAAAAATTTTGAAAAAGGCATGTTGCTGGCCAATGGAGATTTTATAGCGCCGAGTGATCAGGATGATATTTGGTTACCGAAAAAATTAGCCATATTGATGAGAGAGATTGGCGATAATGCAATTGTGTATTGCAATTCTGAATTAATTGACGATGAAGACAATCCGGTTGGCAAAAAATTATCCGATGTAAAAAAATTAATTTCTTTTGATGATTGCTTGAATTATACAGTCGGCAATTCTGCCCCAGGTCATGGCATGTTGTTTCCTAAAAAATTAGTTGCCGATTCAGTTCCATTGCCTACAATGATTCCCCATGATTATTGGTTAGGATTTGTTGCTACATTTTATAGTCAACTCAAATATATTGATCAGCCATTGGTATTATATCGACAGCACAGTGAGAATGTGTTTGGCGCTACAAAAATAAAATCTGCAGACGGAACAATACCTGTAAGAAAGAAAAAAACTCCCCAGTCAGCAATTAAATTGGCTCGGCAAAGAATGCAATTGATGTTTGATAAATGCCCGAATGATTTAGCAGAACAAAAAAATGTGTTTCGCTTATTGAATAAAAGTTACCAAAATTTTTCCATCTACAATAACTGGTTGAGGATGAGAACTTTTTTTAAATACAATAAAAGGATATTGGCATTTAAAAGAAGGAATCTATTGCGTAGATGGTTGTACTGCTTAAAAATGTTTGTGAAAATTGTTTGATGATTCAATCCCCTAAAAATATTATTCTTGATTTTGAAAGGATGAAATATCCCAATACTGGCTTGTATCATTTCTGCAAAGGATTGGGAGAGGCTTTGGTAAAGGAGTCAGATCCAAATCAAGAAATACTTTCTTTTTATTTGCCCAAACAGTTAAACGGAATTTTTGGATCTTCTGTACAATATATTGATCAATCGAGTTTGCATAAACTGGTGATGCCTCCATTGAAAAATTTTTCTTGCTGGCATGCAACCAATCAAACCAGTGTGTATTTCCCTAAAAATCAACGAATACCGATTGTATTAACAGTACATGACTTGAATTTTTTGTATGATTCAAACAAATCTGAAAACAGAAAAAAAGTATATCAACAAAATTTGCAAAGTAAAATCGATAGAGCAACAGCAGTGGTGACCATCTCTTCATTTACTGCCAAAGAGTTAGAGCAGTTTGTAGATATGCGAAACAAAAAAATCACCGTGATATACAATGGCTGCGGAATAGATGATGCTGTTCAAGCACTAGCTCCTCAAGCTATTCCCTCGATTCCTTTCTTATTTACAATAGGTACTATTGCCCCGAAGAAAAACTTTCATGAATTACTAAAATTATTAATAGGGACCAATTATCAACTCATTATCGTAGGAATTACGCAGGATGAAAAATACAAGCAATTTATTATTGAGGAGGCGAACCGATTAGGCGTTGCTCATCAATTGGTATTTACTGGTGCTATTTCAGAAAGCGAAAAATATTGGTACTATCAACATTGTACCGCTTTTTTATTTCCTTCTTTGGCAGAAGGTTTTGGCTTGCCTGTTATTGAAGCAATGCATTTTGGAAAAACTGTACTACTTTCATCCGTAGGACCATTGCCCGAGATAGGTGGTTCGGTAGCCCATTATTTTACAGATTACACTGCTCAAGCAATGCAAGAAACTTTAAACAAAGCATTGGCGCATGATGATTTTATGAACCGCCGCGATACTATTCAACTACATGCAAAGCAATTCAGTTGGCAAAAAGCCGCGAATGCGTATCTTCAATTATATAGAACAATCATTTAATTAATTTCTAGTTATGGCTTCACGGTTTAAGAAAATGGTAAAGGCTTTTGGTTTGTTGGATGCAATTAAATTGTACGGACGTGTAAAGATTCAACCATATGGTAAATTACAAGCTTCCAATTATAAGGGTAGTTTTCATTTAAGAAAAGATACTTCCGATTACTACACATTCGATCAGGTTTTTTTGCGCGATCAATACAATATTCATTTCCCTTTTGAGCCTAAAACCATTTTGGATGCTGGCGCAAATATTGGATTAGCGGCAGTTTATTTTTCGCATCGATATCCTCAAGCAAATATTGTAGCCATAGAACCTAGCAGTGATAATTTTGCTGTTTTACAAAAAAACATAGCACTTTATAAAAACATTAAAGCCTATTGTAAAGGTTTATGGAATAAAGATGTTCATTTGGAAATAATCAATACGGATGGCGTTCAAAATGCATTTATGGTAGCAGAAACTACCGCAGACAATACAAGGGCCTTGCCTGCTATTTCTATTGATTCAATCATGCGAGAACAAAACTGGGATAGTATTGATATTTTAAAAGTAGATATAGAAGGATCGGAAAAAGAAGTATTTGAATTGAATTATGAAAATTGGTTGCCTAAATGCAAAGCCATTGTAATTGAGCTACATGATAATATGAAAAGAGGAACTTCAAAATCTGTCTTTAAAGCTATCAGCCAGTATAATTTTTCTTTTGAAATGCAAGATGAGAACCTCATCTTCATCAATCTTGATTAAACGCTTTTTCGCGTTTCCACCATTTATAGCCGATAAATCCTACAATGGCAAAGGGTGCGAATGCCAAATAAATGATAGCAGAGTTTAGTGAAGCTGCAGGTCCATCTCCTAATTGAGAAGCTGTTTTGGTACAAATAGAGCATTGTGCAATCAATGATTCACTGCAACTAAACAATGTCACTAATAAAACCAATATCCATCTTTTTCGAGTCATTTTAGATCCATTTCTGTGCAAAGATATACCATATCAATAACCCTAATTCAACCATATTGTTTATCTTAACCCATAAATTAACAGCATGGAACAACGCAGGGGTTTTCTGAAAAAAATAGGTGCATTGTCCGGTGTTATTGCCGGATATGGCATTTTTAATGAACTGAATGCAGCTTCTTTTTCGGATGCAGCTGATAAAATCAATCATTTAAGCCCCATCGAAGCTGCCACCAATGAAGACTATTGGCAAATAATTCAACAGGGGTATACTGTCAATTCCAATATCATCAACCTCAATAATGGTGGAGTAAGCCCTTCTCCTCGGGTGGTTCAAGAAGCGGTAGAAAGGTATAATTCCTTGTCTAATCAAGCTCCTTCCTACTATATGTGGCGAATTCTAGACCAAGGCAGAGAGCCATTGCGTAAAAAACTGGCATTATTAGCGGGTAGCAGTGCGGAGGAAATTGCTATCAATCGCAATGCTACTGAGGCATTGAATACGGTGATTTATGGATTGAATTTTAATAAAGGCGATGAAATTATTGGTACCAAGCAAGATTATCCCAACATGATTCATGCATGGAATCAACGAGCGCTGAGAGATGGCATAGTGTATAAACAAATTAGCTTTGATTTTCCGATAGAGAACGATGATGCGATTGTGAGTGCGTTCGAAAAAGCTATTACGCCTAAAACCAAATTATTGCATGTAACCCATATTGTTAATTGGGTGGGTCAAATTTTACCAGTACAAAAAATTTGTGCAATGGCACATAGTAAAGGATTGGAGGTATTGGTAGATGGCGCGCATAGTTTTGGATTGCTTGATTTTAATGTACCTGATTTGGGTTGCGATTATTTCGGTACCAGTTTGCATAAGTTTTTAAGTGCACCCATTGGGAGTGGAATGCTTTGGATCAAGAAAGACAAGATTGAAAAAGTTTGGCCTTTGATCTGTGCGGAAAAACCCAATAGCTCAGATATACGAAAGTTTGAAAACCTTGGTACACGTAGCTTTCCTATAGAACAAGGTATTGGTGAAGCCATTGCATTTCATACAGCGATTGGTAGTAAACGTAAAGAAGAAAGAATCCGTTATTTAAAAAATTATTGGGCTACAAAAGTAAAAGAAGTACCCGGTGTGCGCATACATACTTCTTTAAAAGATGCATATTCTTGCGCTATTGCTGGAGTAACTATTGATGGATTAACTCCCGCAGAATTAGATCAACAATTATTTACTAAATATAAAATTCACACAGTTGGGATTGTTTGGGAAAATATCCGATGCGTAAGGGTTACGCCACATGTATATACAAGACCGGCCGATTTAGATGTATTGGTAGATGCAATTACTACTATTGCACAGAGTACCTATAAAGCCAATCCAGTTAAACTAAAAGAGTAGGATCAGCTGAGCTTTTCAACTGATCCCTATTTACTTACTAAGAAGCTTTCTCTTCTACTTTCTTTTCTACTTTTTTTCCTTTTGGAGGAGTTACTGGTCTTGACTTACCAAATGAACCCTGGAATCTCTTTCCTTTTGCTGTTTTTTTGTCGCCTCTGCCCATAATAAATTTTTGTAATAAAGATGATTAAAGTGCAAAAATAGAAAAACCCCGCCAAAGCGGGGTTCAATTCTTTTTGTTAGATGGAATTAGAGCTTTCCGCTTAATTCTTTACCAGCCTTAAAGCGAGCAACTTTCTTCGCTTTAATTTTGATGGCTTCACCTGTTTGTGGGTTACGGCCAGTACGAGCAGCACGCTTAGATACAGAGAATGTACCAAAACCTACTAAAGTTACTTTATCTCCTTTTTTCAAAGTTTTTGTAACTGCATCAACAAATGCATCTAAAGTTGCATTTGCTTGTGTTTTAGTAAGACCTGCATTGTCAGCCAATACTGCGATTAATTCAGCTTTGTTCATAGAAGTGTTTTTAGTGTTTTTGTTAACTAGAACAAATTTATCTTCTTTTTAATAGCAACAAAATATTTTCTTCTTTTTTTTAAATTTATTTTTTGCGGTAAAACCCCTATAGATAAAGGGTTAGCGAAGAATTGGAGCTATCTATTTATCGAATAACTTGTGATAAAAAATCGCTGAAACTCAATACCATAAAGGGTTTTAGTAAAATATGGCTGAAAGGCAATACCCACAAGGGTTTCAAAAGAATATAAGCAAGTTTTTTAAATAACAAATTTGTTTTCTTAAACTATCCACACTCAATGCACATGTTGCATTAAGCTCCTAAAAGCGATGATTTGATTACCCCAACGGTCCATGGTATCTTTTCTAAGTGATGAAGCAAATTCGGCTATATAACGATCGTAATCTGCTAGGGTAGCTGCATGGTATTGTACAGCATAAGTAGGCCCATCTTCTTCGTCTATATCCAATAAGCGTACAAAAACGGTATGGGTGAAACAGCCTGTTGCTATTACTGCAGGAATATGTTCATTTTTCATCCAATGCAACCAATCGGTATGAATTTCGGGGGATACTTTAGTAGTTACATTATATATGTACATAGTTATTGGTTATTAGGTTATTGGGTTATGGGGTTGTAAGTTCCATATAAATGGGGCAATGGTCGCTGTGTTTAATGTCTGGTAAAATGCTTGCTGTTTTAAGTGCTGGCAATAAGTTTTTAGTAATACATATATAATCTATGCGCCAACCTTTATTCTGCAATCGCACCGAAGGGAAGCGTTGACTCCACCAACTATACCCACCAACTGTTTCCGGATTTATTGTTCTATAAGTATCTACCCAGCCATTGTTCAAAAATTCAGTCATCCATGTTCTTTCTTCTGGTAAAAACCCGGATGAATTTTTATTGCCCTTAGGGTCATGAATATCAATGGCTTCGTGTGCAATATTGTAATCGCCGACCACAATGAGTTGCTTTCTTTTCTTTTTAAGTGCATCTAAATAAGTATTGAATTCATTCAACCATTGGTATTTATATTGTTGGCGAAGATCTCCACTAGTACCAGAAGGAAAGTAGGCATTTACAATACTTATTTTTCCAAAGTCGGCACGAATTACTCGACCTTCAAAATCGCTTTGTTCAATACCATTGCCATAAAATACTTTATCGGCTTTAGTTTTAGATAAAATCACCACACCACTATATCCTTTTTTTTGTGCCGAGAACCAATAGCTTGTGTAGCCAGCTTTTTCAAAATGGGCATGGTCTATATCTTCTATAGTGGCTTTACTTTCTTGCAAACAAATAATATCTGCAGGATCAGTGGCCAACCAATCAGCGAATCCTTTTTTAATAGCTGCTCTAATTCCGTTTACATTGTAAGAAATGATGCGCATAATTATTTATTGAAAAAATGAATTAAAGCCGATAATGAATAATGCATTCAATATTTCTGGTGATATACTATTATCTAGTACAACAAATCTTTCAGGTGCTTTGTTTCCATTAGCAACACAAATTAATTCATTGTTGAAGTAAAATTCCCGAAGGTATCGGTCACCAGCAACTTTTATTTCGAACGGTTGTGATTTCAAATTTCCTTTTATCCAAAAATCGTAAACAAGGGATATTTCTTTTTTTGGACCTGGTAAGTCAACAATAGAATTGGTATCAACACCATTAGTTACCTGCGATAAAAACATTTTTTTTGTAGAATCTATCTTATTAATTTCAATTTCAAAAACAGCCAAGCTGTCTTTCTCATTTAATAATACTTGAAAATTTCCTGGAATTATTTCTACAAGTGGTCGTGCAACATAACTGTTTGGATCTGCACCAATATGTGCTGCAATTTGTAATAAATAATTTTTATTGGACACTATATCCCTTCCTTCTTGAATTAAAAATATAGGCTTAGTTCCTTCTTTGTTAATGCTGGCTTCAAATGCATTGGAAAGGTTATCAGGGAGTATTGTTTTATTTTTTCCTTTGAGCAAAACATCTTTATACAATTGTTCCCCCCATCTAATCAATTGCTCTTGGCCATTGTATTTAAATTTACTAATGCCTTTTGTAGTAGCTACTTGGCTCCTAGGCAATCCATTTGTTTTCGCCAAAATAAAATTATCTCCAACAAATGCCCCTCCCACAGTAAGTTCAATTGCTTCATTAGTTGTGGTTGAATCAAATAGAATGGCAAAAGATTTTTTTAATGTTTCTAGAAATCCTTTTCTTGTAAAATGTAAATTATTAAAGGGTATTCCAATACCATTACTAGTGCCTTTTTTAACAAAAACATCCAACTCTTTTTCAAAAAGAATAGATTGATTTTTTCCTTCTAATTGAACTTGTAAATGTAATACAGATATAACTTCTCTAGCAAAAGTTGTGTCACGAATGTCTAGGTTAAATTGTTTGATATAATCATAAGTACCATATTCTATCAAACCAACATTCAAGTGGGGGTATTTAAGTACAGGAATGGATTCGCTGTTTTTATTAATTGGTAAAAATCGAATGGCATTTAAATTGGTTAATTCCCAATTTCTTTTTAAGCGTATTACAGAATCCAGATCATTTGCTACTGTTAAATTGGTGTAATCATTATGATTAAAATAATCCATTAGAGGACCCTTTACCGAAATGCATCTAAAATTGCCAGGGTAAATAGTGGTTTGAGCTTGAGCAAGCAAACAGGTCAGCGAAATAATAAAACCAGTAACTAATTTTAGCATATGCTATTCTTGAAATTATCCTAGAATTTCATTCAATTTCGTTAATTTGAATGAGGATAAAAATAGGCATCTTTTATGGAGAATAAGCAACGAATCATCCCTGCCAAAAAATCGGTGTACTTAGAAGGTCCCAAGCCAAGAATGAATGAATTAGCTTTTGCATGGGAAATTTTTACTCAGTTTGTCAAAGCATTTCGATTTATGCATTTTGTTGGACCATCGGTTACCGTATTTGGAAGTGCAAGGTTCAATGAAAATCATCCTCATTATAGAGCTGCAAGAGAAGTAGGTAGACGGATAGCTGAATTAGGATTTACCACCATGACCGGTGGAGGCCCTGGTATAATGGAAGCAGCCAACCGAGGCGCTTTTGAAAATGGGGGCATTTCGGTTGGAATCAATATCAAATTACCCTTTGAACAACACGAAAATCCATACGTGCACAAATCTTTTACGCTTAACTATTTTTTTATTAGAAAAGTAATGCTGGTAAAGTATTCCTATGCTTTTGTAATTATGCCAGGTGGTTTTGGTACGATGGATGAATTTTTCGAAACCCTTACTTTGGTACAAACTAAAACCATCAATGATTTTCCGATCGTATTGTTTGGGGTTGAGTATTTTAAACCGCTAATGGATTATTGTACTTATATGGCGGAACAAGGTACCATTTCTCCAGAAGATTTAGAATTAGTATTACTCACCGATAATATGGACGATGCCATGAACCATATAAGTACCTACGTAGAAAGAAATTACAAAGTAAAACCCCGTAAAAGATTGTGGTGGTTTTTTGAGAAGCGGTGAGGATTAAATGATTAAGCGGCTTTGATTTCATCATCACTCCAAATAATACACAATTTCTTAAGTCGATTTAGTAGGGCTACAATATTATCTGTCTTTGTTTTTTTAAACAAACTCGTTCTTTTTTTCTTAGCTACCGAAGCTGAAATATTCAATTCCTTTGCTGCGTTAACTAATGAATGACCTTCATTTAGTAAATTAGCCAACCTAAATTCTTTTGGAGTGATTGTTTCTAACCATTCTAATGGGGTATTCTGAATTGAGATGATATCTTTTGGAGTCAATCCAAAATTTTCGCCAAAATAATATTCATTATTTAATACAGTATTGATTGAAAGTATTAATTCATTCAAACTATTCTCTTTGCTTATAAACCCTTTCACTCCATACCGAATCATGCCTTCTAATACATCTCTGCTTCCAAACATAGTATTCGCAATAATCTTGATATTAGGATAATGCTTTTGTATCTGATTGGCTACTTCATAACCAGACATACCTCCTGGCATCTGGACATCTAGGATTAGTATTGTTGGTTCTTGCTGGTGTTTAATGAATTCTAAACAAGCTTCCCCGCTATTTACTGTTTTTAAAATGTCACATTCGGTGTGCTCTATTAAATAATAAAACAAGGTTTCACACATCTGAACATGGTCATCACAAATTAAAATGGATGGCATAGTAATTGGTTTTATGCTAGAATAATGATGTGTGGGGGGAAGGACAATGTTATTCTGCGGATTTCGAATGTAATATATGCAATAAAAATGTAATAGGGGGGGGGGACTTTTGTCTCTTTTATTTAAATAAATGCTAAAAAGTGCATAAATCACAAAAAAAGGGACATTTGTACCCACCTACTTTTTTTGTTTGTTTAAATTTCTCTGCGAAGTTTACTCAACAATTAATTAATTATGATTGCTGGCTTGATTTTTAAAAGCATATATGAAAACCAAGTATTGGTGGTAGATGCTTTTCTAAAATTGATGAAAGTTAAAGTTAGTTTAAACACTATTGACCAAACCTTACAAGAACATCCTGATTATCCGAGTTTTTTATCTATTGCTGATACTTTAAGGAAATGGAATATCGATTCTTTGGCGTTACAAACCAATGCTGATAAATTATTATCATTACCAACACCATTCATTACAAACTATAATAATGGTCAATTCATAGTAGTTAACCAATTCTTTGGCGATGAAATCAAAGTCGTCAATCAGCATGGGAAAATAGAACTTCTGAAGATGGAGTATTTTTTAGAAAAATGGAGTGAAACTATTATCGTCGCAGAATCCAATGAAAATTCCGGTGAAAAGAATTACAATAAAAAGCAACTAATACAAATATTGAACACATTTGCCATTGCTCTTATTCCATTGGGAATTCTTGCATATGTGTTGGTACCTTTTATTAATGGTACAGTTGAAATCATTGCAACGCTTTATCTTTTTGCTAAATTAATAGGATTAACAGCATCGGTTTTGTTATTGTGGTACGATATAGACAAAGGAAACCCATTGCTTAAACAAATCTGTTCTGGTATACAAAAAGCTAACTGTAGTGCTGTATTGAATACCAAAGCTGCTTCATTGTTTGGTATTCTTACTTGGAGCGAAGTGGGCTTTATCTACTTTGCCTCCTCTTTACTATTTGCAGCTTTTTCAGGAATCAATACTATATTACCTTTACTAAACATATTTTCATTATTGGTTTTGCCTTATATTATTTTCTCTATTTATTATCAGTGGAAGATTGCCAAGCAATGGTGCGTATTGTGTTTGGCCGTACAATCGGTATTATTAGTAGAGGGAATTTTTACTGCTATTGATTATTCTATTTCTTATGCAACAATAGAGCAATTAATAATTAATCATTGGCCATCTGCATTTACAGCGATATTTGTTCCGATAGCAGTTTGGTTTTTATTAAAACCAATTTTAAAGAGAAATCAAGCAGCTAAATACGAAAAAAGGAGCTATTTACAGTTAAAATACAATGATGAAGTTTTTTGGACACTATTACAAAAACAGGCTTCAGTAATTGAATATCCGTCAGACGGTTTAGGGATAACTATAGGAAACCCTAATGCAAAACATACCATTATTAAAGTTTGTAATCCATATTGTGGACCATGTGCTTTAGCTCATCCTGAATTAGAGAATGTTATTCAAAATAATTCAGATATTAAGGCAAGAATAATATTCTCTGTATCAGAAGATGAGAGAGATTTTAGAGCAAAACCTGTTAGACACTTTTTAGCTATTGCAGCAATGGGAAATTCTGAATTGACAAATCATGTTTTAGATGAGTGGTATTTAGCTAGTCAAAAAGATTATGATGCATTTGCTGCTAAGTATCCTATAAATGTTGATTTGAGAATACAAACTGAAAAAATAAGTAAAATGAGGAAATGGTGTGATAGAGCTAAGATTAAGTACACACCAACCATCTTTATTGATGGGTATGAATTACCTAGAAATTATAAAATTAGTGATATAAATTATTTTCTCTCTTAAAGAGCTTTATAAGTCATTTCTTCCGAAGAGTACCAGGAAGAATAGTTTAACGGTACTTCATCTATTGACGAATAGGTGGTTGAGCGAGCCAATAATCTGCTGATGCTTTAAGCTGTAGGTAGGTAACAATTTTTTTAAAATTAAATTAAATTAAAAACATGGAAAAGAAGTATTCAAATCTTGGTAAAGTTTTATCAAAAAAAGACATCAAATCTGTAAATGGTGGCGATGGCGGAAACAAATGTGCTTATGCATGTAGTTCTAATGCAGATTGTGATACAACTTGTCCTAGTTGCGAAAAAGGCGCATGGGGTAATCAAAAATTCTGCTTTAATGGTGGTGGCGAACAACCATTCTAGTAGAAGGCTTTGATTTTGTATTAGATTAATGGATTATTGAAATAATCCATTAATCTTTATAATTAAAAATAGTATTAATGAAAAACTTTACTGTATTATTAATTTTATTTCTTTCAATAAATGTTGAGGCCCAAATAAATAAAAAACCATTTACGATTCAAGGCGAAATAAAAAATCAAAGCTCAGGATTTATTAAAATAGAGTACATTAACTATAAAGATGAGTATATAAAAGATAGTGCAAAGATTACAAAAGGTTACTTTACGTTGAAAGGTTTCATTTCTCACCCTATAAGTGCAGATATCTATGGCGAAATTAATTTTGGTAATACAAATGATATAAATTTTAATTCAATTTTCATAGAGCCAGGGAAAATGGAACTTACTTTAGAAAAAGATAAATTCAAATACCTACAACTTAAAGGTTCTAAAACACAAAGGCAAATTGATTCGCTTAATAATTCTTTTTTAAATAAAAAATTGGTTGATTCTCTGCAGAGAGAAATATTTTATCTTGATTTGGCTAACAAAATAAATAAATCAAATAAGCATTCAAAAGACAGTGCACTAAAAATTCGTAATAAATTAGACCCATATTATCGTGAAATAAATAGAAAACATCTTGATTTCACAATCAAGAAAACTAAATCTTATTATAGCGTTTTTTATTTGCAAATACTATTATACAGTCTCCCAATAGATTCGGTAAAAGGAATATTCAATTCTTATTCTAAAGAGCTACAAAGTAGTTATTATGGAAAAAAAGTTTCTGAAGGCATTCGAGCTCTTGAAGGTGGAAACCCTGGGTCTAAGGCAAAAAATTTTAGTTCCGTTGATCAAAATGGTAATGTGATTTCTCTTGAACAATTTAAAGGGAAAAGTTACATATTATTAGATTTTTGGGCTACTTGGTGTAAACCATGTAGAGAAGAATCTCCTTTTTTAATTGAACTGAATACAAAATTTAAAGATAAAGGGCTTCAAATTATCAGTATTGCGAATGATGATGAAAGAATATTTGCTTGGAAAAAAGCTATTCAAGATGACAATACAGGTAGTTGGATACACATTTTAAGTGGATCTGGAACAAATAATGATTTAGGAAAACTATATGCCATTCAACCAATCCCTGCTAAAATACTTATTGGCAAAGATGGGACAATTTTAATGCGTTACGAAGGTTCTGATGGGAATAAGACACTTATGGATGCATTGATAAAAAATTTAAAATAATTTGTTTTATTGTTTTAAAGCAATAGTTATAAACTAATTCGGTAAGTGATTTGATTTGTTACGAATATGTATGCTCCAACAATTCTTATGGATGAGTATTTGTTGCGAAAATCTAGAATCTAACTTTTATCTTTTATGCTTCATTTTATTATGTTATTATCAAATTTGAATTAAAAAAAATGACTTTTTATTTTTCCCCCCAACAAAACCAAATGGACTGTGGACCTACTTGCTTGTATATGGTTAGTAGGTTTTACGGAAGGGTATTTGGTTTAGAGAAATTAAGGCAGTTAACAGAGATTGGTAAAGAGGGGGTAAATTTATTAGGTATAAGCGATGCAGCGGAGCAAATTGGTTTTCAAACAACTGCATTAAAACTAAGCTTCAGTAAACTAATGGTTGATTCTCCCAAACCAGCCATTCTTCATTGGGGACAAAATCATTTCATTGTTTTACCTCCTCAAAAAAAAACACTTTTCAGTTTTTTATATAATAAACAGCAACCCAAGAACATTGAGATTGCTGATCCTGCAAAGGGTATTATAACTATAAGCAAAGAACTTTTTTTACAAAAATGGATCAGTGATAAAAATACGGATGGAGAACCAACAGGTATTGCATTGTTATTAGAGCCTGGTTCTAATTTTTATAATAATGTCTATGGATCAGATTTTGACCAACAGACTAATAAGCACTCCAGTCAATTATTGAGTTATATCCGCCCTCATAAAAAATTAGTGTTTCAATTATTCCTCGGTGTGGTGCTTGGTAGTTTATTGCAATTGGTTTTTCCCTTTTTAACGCAGAGCGTGGTGGATGTAGGTATCAATACCCAAAACCTTCAGTTTGTATATATAGTTCTCTTTGCCCAGCTGGCATTATTTGTAGGAAGATTGAGTGTAGAGTTCATCCGCAGTTGGATACTCTACCATATCAGTAGCAGGATTAATATTACCATCCTAACTGGTTTTTTAATCAAGCTGATGCGCTTACCCTTGTCTTATTTTGATAGCAAGAAAACTGGCGATATCCTTCAAAGAATGAATGATCATAAGCGCATCCAAAGCTTTTTAACTGGCACATCGTTGAATACGCTATTTTCTTTATTTAATTTATTAGTTTTTTCTATTGTTCTGCTTAATTATAATGTCACAATTTTTGGTGTATTTATAGGAGCGAGTGTGGTATATATCGGTTGGATTATTCTTTTTTTACAAAAAAGGAAACAACTCGACTATCAACAATTTGATGTAGCTGCTGCCGAGCAGAGTAGTACTATTCAATTGGTGCAAGGCATGCAAGAGATCAAGTTGCATGGCAGCGAAAAACAACAACGCTGGCAATGGGAGCATTTGCAAGCAAGATTGTTTAAGCTAGGCATGAAGGGCTTATCGCTCAACCAATGGCAACAAGCAGGGGCGTTTTTCATCAATGAAGGAAAAAATATTGTCATCACCTTTATTGCTGCAACAGCAGTGATACAAGGGCAGATTACTTTGGGTGCAATGCTTGCCATACAGTATATCATTGGTCAACTCAATGCACCAATAGAACAGATGATTGGATTTGTACAAAACTGGCAACTAGCAAAAATTAGTTTAGAGCGTTTGAATGAGATCAATCAATTAGCCGATGAAGAACCAATAGTGCTAGATGATAGCAAAAACATCCATCAAACCTTAACAAGCGAACTACCCACGAATAGAACCATCCACTTAGAACAAATCAGTTTTACTTATCCTGGCGCAGGCAATGAGCCAGTGCTGAAGAACATTAGTATGGTAATACCCCAAGGTAAGGTAACAGCTATTGTTGGAACGAGCGGCAGTGGCAAAACCACTTTACTAAAATTACTACTCAAGTTTTACGACCCTATAAAAGGAGATATTTATATAGGCAATAGCCTTGAATCAAACGGCCTCAACTTAAATGGCATCAGCCATAGGGCATGGCGTAAACAAGCGGGGGTAGTGATGCAGGATAGTTTTATTTTCTCAGACAGCATTGCAAAGAATATTGCTGTTGGAGAAGACTATCCTGATAGAGAACGTTTAAGGTATGCCGCAAGCATTGCCAATATCACCCCTTTTATAGAAAGCTTACCACTAGGATATAATACCAAGATAGGATCAGAAGGTACAGGGGTGAGTGCTGGTCAAAAGCAAAGAATACTCATTGCAAGGGCAGTTTACAAGAACCCCAATATTATTTTACTAGACGAAGCTACCAATGCACTAGATGCTAATAATGAAAGCACCATCATTAAAAACCTACAGACTTTCTTTGAAGGTAAAACAGTGGTAGTAGTAGCACATCGATTAAGCACA